>NZ_CP062231.1:1363571-2045357 GCF_024707525.1 Rhizobium sp. TH2
AGCTCACCGCGGCCCGCAACGACCGCCTCAACGTGCTTGTGACCGCTGCCCCCGGCGCGGCGCCCGATTTCCTCGACGGCGCGCTGTCGATCGCGCTTGGCCTGCTGACCGCCAACATCGTCGCCGGTGCCGCCGAGCCGGTGCTGCTCGGCGCCTCGACGCTCGACCAGGAGCCCGATGAATTCGCGCTGATCCGCGAAGGCCTGATGATGGGCGCGGGCTACGTGGCCCGCCATGCCGCCCGCTGCACGCCCTACGCGGCGCGCATGCTGGCGCTCTACAACATCCGCCCGGTGGTCGTCACCCGCAACATCTTCGACACGATCGCGGAGATCGAAGTGGCTGCATTGACCGACGGCAGCGCTGTGGCCGCGATGATGCCGGCGGGCTTTGCCAGCCTCGGCCGCGAGGACCGGCTGATGCTGGTCGCCGGACGCTTCGCCGCCTGGATCGCCGAGTTCCACCTCTCGTGGAAGCGGGCCGAGCGCGAAGGCCTGGTCAAGCCGCTGTTTCTCTCCTACGAGGCTGACTTCCTCGGCGATAGGCACCTTGCAGCCCGTAAGCTCGCGGAATTCCTCGGACCCAAGGCCAATGCGATGCGGCTTTCGGCGGTGCTCGACGAACGCGAAATTCCGGCTGCCGGCGCTGGCGAGACCTTGCCTGCCGCGGTGCGCGATATGGTCGCCCGGATCGTGCGCGGCTATGCCGGCGAGGAAGATTTGTCGGCGCTGCTCGACTAAGGCTTCTGCGCCAACAGCTTCTTCGGCGCGACATTGCGCCAAGCCATTTCGACCGCCATCTCGGCGGTCGTTTTGTTGCATCTGTCGAGATGCAACATGGTCCAGCCGCGCGAGCCCCATTTGTTGGGCAGGGCCGAGAATTCCAGCGGGTAGAGGCCCTGCAGCATCAATTGCTGGTCGGGCTTGAGATTGAGGTTTGCCGTGGTCTCTGTCGGCAGGCTCATGAAGATTTTCGGCGCCCGGAAATCGCGTTTGCCGAAATGGGCGGATTCGGTGACGCCGGGGAGCGTGAGGGCGATTGTGGTGATGTCGTCGTGGGTCATGGGGATGCCTTCTCCATGGTCACAAGTTGACCATGGCCGCTGCTGGGGCGCAAGCTTTCAAGGCTGCCATCTTGATGGCAAGTCGCCATTGCGCTATATTTCCGGTAAGGAGATTGTCATGGCCGAACCACAACTGTCAGTCAGAAGTTCCAGGGCGCGCGACCTTGCGCACCGCCTTGCACGGCGGGAGAACAGGACCGTCGCCGAGATTGTCGAGCGCGCGCTGGAAGCTTACGAGGTTCGCGAGGCCGGGCGCGAACCGGCAGCCGCATTCTATCAGAGGATGGCCGATCCGAGTGGTATTGACAACGATCTTGAGCGCTTGATTCGCGAGAATCGCAAGCCCCACGGCGGATTGGATCTGTGATCTTCGTCGATACGAACGTCATTTCGGAAACGATGACGAGGACGCCTGAAGCGAAAGTCTTGTCGTGGTTGACGCGGCACGACGCGGAGCTCGCGCTTTCCACCGTCGTGATTGCCGAAATCGCCTTCGGTATTCAGAGAATCCGCCCCGAACAGCGCGCCGACCGGCTCGAACAAAGGCTTCTGGGGTGGCGCCAACGTTTCGCCAATCGCATATTCGGCCTGACCGAAGACGCGGCGGTCGCTTACGGTGAGATCATGTCGGTCGCCGAACGGCAAGGGCGTCGGATGTCGGTGCAGGATGGGATGATCGCTGCGATTGCGCTCGTTAATCGCGGCAAGCTTGCAACACGAAACGTGCGTGATTTCGAAACGACGGGGCTGGAATTGATCTCGCCTTGGGATAATTGAAAATCCTGATTTTAGGAAAATAATCCTTGACTGCGTCACGGTCGTTTGGTAGGGTTATGACATGATCCGATAATTGCGGATGACGGAGCGCCACAGGCGGTGCCGTACAGGCGGTCGGAGCAATCTTCAGAATTAGGAATGTTTTCCATGTTTGACGCGGATGATTTCGATCCGGCGCTGGCTGGCGCGTGGCCGGTGGGGCGCGGCGCGGTCTATCGGGCCGACATTGTGGAGGCGGTGGACGGGCTTTTGCTCGAGACCAAGTCCGAGCCTTCGCCCGCCGAGGCGCTGCAGAGCCTGCTCAACGAGATGCAGGGCGAGCTGAAGGCGCAGTTCGACGTGTTCAAGAAAATCCGCGTTGATGCGCAGGGGCGGCTTGATGGCACCGACGAGGGTGAGATCAAGCTTGCCAAGGCGGATGTGAAATCGGCGAGCGACGCGTTGTCGCTGATCGTGCGGACGATCGAGAAGGTCGATGGGCTGCAGCGGACGCTGGCCGAGGACCGGATGCGGGCCGAGGAAGAGAGCTTCGATGACGATGCATACCAGCAGCTGCTTGCCGATATTGATCGCAAGATCAACGAACGTGTCGATGAGCGTGCCAGAATGCAGGTGGGCGGTGGGACCGAAGCCGCCGATGCAGGAACCGGTCCGCCCGGGAGTGGCGACGGTCCCGAGAAGTGCGCGCAGTAGGAAGCTGGCTGAGGCTTGTGTAGCCAAAGCACATATGAAGCGGGCGCAGACGACTGCCGAGGCTTATGCTGGGGACATGATGAAAACGGTTCCCGATCCTGCCGGCATAATGCGCAGAGCCAGTCCTGCTGAGCGCGCTACCGCTGAATGCAACGATCCCTCGCAGGACAGCGAGGATAAGACCGACACGGTGCAGCAATCTCTCTCTTTTCCCCATTGGGGAGAAGAGGGTGCAAGGTCCGTGCAGGTCGAGAGTGTGGATGACCCCCCTCTGTCGCTTTGCGACATCTCCCCCTCAAGGGGGGAGATTAGACGTCTGCTGAGCCGCTTCGCCCGTTCCGATGCCGAGAGACATGTGCGGCATCTCGGCAGCGAATGGCGCCTTGGGGCACGAGACGAACAAAAGCCACCCGCCGGCGACTGGCGCACCTGGCTCCTCATGGGCGGGCGCGGTTCGGGCAAGACCCGGGCCGGGGCCGAATGGGTGCATGCCATGGCGAGTGGAGCCAAGGCGCCGCTCCGGATCGCGCTGGTGGCCGAGACGCTGGCCGATGCCCGCGAGGTGATGATCGACGGTGTCTCGGGCATCTGGCGGATCGCCAGGTTCGGGCGGCCGCAATTCGAGATCACGCGGCGGAGATTGGTCTGGCCGAACGGTTCGGTGGCGCAGTTGTTTTCCTCGGAGGATCCCGACAGCCTGCGTGGTCCGCAGTTCGATCTCGCCTGGTGCGACGAACTGGCGAAATGGAAGCATGCGCAGGAAACCTGGGACATGCTGCAATTCGGGCTCAGGCTCGGCGACATGCCTCGGCAGGTGGTGACCACCACGCCGCGCGCTATTCCGCTGGTGCGGACGCTGATCAAGGACGCCGGCACGGTGGTGACGCGGCTTTCGACTGAAGGCAATCGCGCCAACCTGGCCGCCGGCTTCGTCGAGACGATGGAGAAGCGCTATGGCGGCACGCGGCTTGGCCGGCAGGAACTCGGCGGCGAACTGATCGAGGACCGCGAAGACGCGCTGTGGAGCCGTGACATGCTGGAACGGTTGCGCATCCGGACGCATGGGCCGCTCGGCCGGATCGTCGTGGCGGTCGATCCGCCGGCGGCGGAACGGGCCAGGGATTCCTGCTGCGGCATCGTCGTCGCGGGGCTGGAAGCGACGGGCCGGGCGGTGGTGCTGGCCGATCTCTCGGTTGCCAATGCTTCGCCCTCTGCCTGGGGCAATGCGGTCGTGCGGGCGTTCAGAAAATACCAGGCTGACCGGGTGGTGGCCGAGGTCAACCAGGGCGGCGACATGGTCGGCGCGATCTTGCGCTCGGTCGACGAGACGCTGCCGGTGACCACCGTCCATGCCCGGCGCGGCAAATATCTGCGCGCCGAGCCGGTGGCAGCACTCTACGAACAGGGCCGCGTGGCCCATGCCGGGGATTTCGCGGCGCTCGAGGACCAGATGTGCGACTTCGGGCCGGATGGATTGTCCGGCGGCACCTCGCCCGACAGGCTCGATGCGCTGGTCTGGGCACTGACCAGCCTGGTGCTGGGCGGGCAGGGCGAGCCGAGGGTGCGGGGGATTTGAACCGCAACGCATAAAGGCCCATTAGCGTCCGTTGGTTGAAATTGGTTGTGTATTGCTAATAGTTACACTTTATAGTAGTTTTTATCCTGTCGATTGGCCGGCGGGCGGTGCGATCGGAATTCATATCAATCAACGCCTGGGGAAATCCGGCGCGGCTTACGCGCGCCGTGTGCTCCGGCATGTCTGGGAGGACGTAACATGCCGATGAACCGCGAATTCTTTTTCGAGGAGGTCCGCGACAATCTTTTTTCCGGAGCTCTCAAGCAGGGTCAGGTCAACGGGATGGAGGCCATTCTCGATGAATGGGATGCGAACCATTTCGATAAGGACGACCGCTGGCTCGCTTACATGCTGGCGACTGCCTATCACGAGACCGGCCGCGCCATGGCGCCCGTCGAAGAGAACCTCAACTATTCCGCTGCGCGGCTGCGGGTCGTGTTTCCCAGCCGCTTCACGGCGGCCCAGGCGGCGAGCTATGCCGGCCACCGCGAGCGGATCGCCAACCGGGTCTATTCCAACAAGCTGGGAAATGGCGACGAGGCAAGCGGCGATGGCTGGAAATATCGTGGCCGGGGACTGGTACAGATCACAGGCAAGTCGAACTATGCCAAATTCGGTGTCGCCGACGCACCCGATGATGCGATGAACGACGTCAAGACCGTTCAAATCATGTTCGAAGGCATGATCGACGGCCTGTTCACCGGCAAGGAGCTATCGAACTATTTCAGTCCGACCAAGGAAGACTGGAAGAATGCCCGCGAGATTATCCTTCCGGGCAATCTCGAAGATCAGGTCGGCAAGTACGGCCGGGCCTTCTACCGGTGCATCAGCTATACGACGGGGTGACGGCATCATGCCGCGTTGAATGCGATTGGCGGGCATGGTAGCGGCGAAGCGAGAATGCTTCACCGGGACCGACCATGATCCGCCATATCGTCTTCTTCTCCGCACGTGACAAAAACGACCTCGACACGATCCGCAAGGGGCTGTCGCTGCTGACCGAGATTCCCCATGCAGGGGTTTTAGAAATCGGCGAGAACGTAAAGACCGACCAGCTGGGCGGCGAGGTGGACCTGGTGGTCTACGGCGAATTTGCCGATGCCGACGCGCTCGCGGCCTACAAGGCGCACGATAATTACCAGCGCTCGATCGAGATCGTGCGGCCGCTCAGGGAGATCCGGATAGCGGCCGATTACGATAGCGGCGCGGCAGTGAAGAGGCCTCTGGTTTAGACCAGCGGGATCGACGCCCGGGCGCCCTCCAATTCGGCTCGATCTAACATAGGCCGCGTGCCGGCACTCATAACCGAGGCAAAACCATGAAAATTCCATTCCTCACGTGGGGCGCCAGGCGCTCCGGCGCTTCCCCCGCCGTGCCTGAACTCAAGGCGCTGTCGCAGATGTTCGGCATCGCTGGCGGCATCACCTCCGGCGGCCACGAGCGGAGTTATGCCGGACTGGCACGCGAGGGTTTCATGCGGAACCCGGTCGCGCACCGGGCGATCCGGCTGGTTTCGGAAGCTGCGGCATCAGTGCCGTGGCTGCTCTATCGCGACGGCGCGGAGGCCACCGAGCACGATGTGCTCGATCTGCTGGTGCAACCGAACGGGCGCCAGGGCGGCGGCGAATTCTTCGAGGCGCTTTATGGGCAGATGCTGATATCAGGCAACGCCTTTCTGCTGCCTGTCATGGCGGGCACGAGGCTGGCCGAAGTACACCTGCTCAGGCCGGACCGGATGCGGGTGCTGGAAGGCGCCGATGGCTGGCCGGAGGCGTATGAATATCGCGCCGGCAGCCGGTTGCGGCGTTATCCGGCCGTGGGGCCGGGATCGGTACTGCAGCTGAAGCTGTTCCATCCGCTCGACGACCACCAGGGCTTTCCGCCGCTGGGGGCTGCGGGCGCCGCACTCGATCTCTCCAACACGGCGAGCCAGTGGAACAAAGCGCTGATCGACAATTCGGCCCGGCCATCCGGCGCGCTGGTCTACCAGCCCAAGGAGGGCGGCAATCTTTCGCCCGACCAGTATGAGCGGCTGAAGGCGGAACTCGCGGAGGGCTATTCGGGCCCGGCCCGCGCCGGCCGACCGATGCTGCTCGAAGGCGGGTTGGACTGGAAGGCGATGGGGCTTTCGCCCCGCGACATGGATTTCATCGAGGCGAAGAATGGGGCCTCGCGCGATATCGCGCTGGCGCTCGGCGTGCCGCCGATGCTGCTGGGGCTACCGGGCGACAACACCTATGCCAATTATGCCGAGGCCAACCGGGCCTTCTGGCGGCTGACAGTGCTGCCACTGCTGACGCGGACTGCGGCATCGCTGTCGGGCTGGCTGAGCGCGATCTGCGAGGAAAGGCTGGCGCTGGGGCACGACCTCGATCAGGTGCCGGGGCTGGCGCTGGAGCGGGATGCGCTCTGGGCACGGGTTGGGGCTGCGGGTTTTTTGACGGATGAGGAGAAGCGGGAGGCTGTGGGGTACTGATTGACCTCTGAGATCAGTACTGAGAGCCTATGGTGAAGGTTGTATCGGCGATGTCACGATGATAGTCGTCATCTCGATGATGTTGGATGACTTTGCTTCATGAGTTTTTTGCGCGGCTTGATATCTCGGTTTATGGATGCCCTACCGGCCAAGGCTGACGACAATGTCGATGAATTTCTAAAGAACGAACGGGTTCGGTCAGTGTTGCGCGAGAATAGCGATGACTGCAGATCGCCACGGACCGTGCAACATTTCGCCTATTTTCCTGATGCCGCTGCACAGATCAGTTTTCGCGAATTTCTGGTCTCGCGCGGCTACGACATCGACGACGAGCATAACGAAGCCGAAGGCAGGAACGCATGGGCCGTGATCTCTTCCAAGATCCAGATTCCCGTCAAGATCGACGGTGAAACAGCGCTTCTGAGCGAGTATGCAGGACGATTGAACGGCGACTACGATGGTTGGGAAACCGAGGTCGTTCGCAAGTAATGTTCCCGCTTACATCACTGTCTTCTTGAACTTGCCCATCAGGTACGGCCCCGACAGCACCGGCTCGTATTTCGACACCTCGCCCGGTGCCAGACATGAAGGCAGCGTCTCGATATTGGCGAACCAGTCGGGCTGATGGAAGAAGGCGAGCGACTGGCGGCGGTCGAGGCCGCCGTCTTCGGGAGCGACATTGACGACGCGGTGGAGCGTCGAGACCCAGCGGTCGTTGGTCCAGCGGGCCATGAGATCGCCGATATTGATGACGAAGGCGCCCTCGACCGGCGGTACTTCGCGCCAGGCACCTTCGGGCGTCATGATTTCGAGGCCCTTCGAGCCGGGCTGCGGCAGCAGGATGGTGAGGCTGCCGTAATCGGTATGTGCGCCGGCGCGGAGCTGGCCTCCTGGTGGTGGGGCAGCGAGTTCGGGATAGTTGAGGGCGCGCAGCGCCGAGATCGGCTGTCCGATATAGGACTGGAAATAGTCCTCCTTCAGTTCGAGCGCGACGGCGAAGACCTTCATGATGCGGGAGGCGAGATCGGTGACGGCGCGATAGTAGGCCTCCCAGGCCGGGCGGAAGCCGTCCGGCGCCGCCGGCCAGATGGTTTCGGCATAGCAGAAGGACAGGGCCTCCTGGTCGGTGAGGCCGGGCGGGACTGCCAGCGGGCCCCCGTTGAAGCTTTCCTTGAGATCTGGCGGCGTATCGACGCCCTTGGACTTGGCAAGCGCCTCGGTGCCGGGGCCGAGATAGCCGTAGGGGTAGCCTGGATAGGGCGCCTTCGAGCGGTTCTTGGTCTCGTGGTCGAGATCGAAGAAATCGTGGGCATGGGTCCAGACACCTGAAATCACATCGTCCGGCACGCCGTGGTTCTGAACCGCGAGGAAGCCGGATGTGCGGCAGATGAGGTCCACCTCCCGCCCCATCTGCCGCTTTCCATTGTCGTCGGAACGTTCGAAGGCGGCGAGGTCGAAGACGGGAAATGACATGGATGAAGCTCCGGATTCCTGGAAAGCCGGATCGTGCATGGATTTCAGAGGCTTGTCCAGAAATCAGGAATCGAATTCTGCGGATAGCGATGGAAGTCGGCGCGACAGAGGCTGGGAAAATCAGCGGGTTGCGACATCGAAGTGAATCAAAGTCGGATCGACCTCAATCAACTCAAGAGCGTCTGGATTCAACTTCGGAGAAAATGACGCCAAGCGATTCTGGCGGCTTTGTTTTCGGTGATCGGCGCCCACGCAAATGCCCGGAAGCGGGCGGTTGCAAGGTTGCGGTCCGATACACCCTACTTGAGGTGATCATAATATAAAGAGGTTAACCAATGGCTGATTTTTCCGGGGCGTTCTGGATGGAACGCGCGATCGGTGCCTCGGCCGGAGCGGCCGTGTCGCTGGTCTACATGCTGCCCAAGGGCAGCCGTGAGGCGGCGTGCAGGTTTCTCGCGGGCCTGATCTCGGGTGTGGTGTTCGGCGGGCCGGCGGGTGTGTTTCTGGCGGCGCGGCTGGGGATCGTTGCGTTTCTGTCGCCGTCGGAAATCATGCTGTCGGGGGCTGCTGCGGTGAGCCTCTCGGCCTGGTGGGGGCTGGGTGTGCTGGCGCGGGTTGCGGGGAGATGGGGTGGGGCGCGGGGGTAGGTTAAAGTCCAAGTTCCGAATGTGAGCCGAGCCTGACGAGCTGCAGCGTCTCTTCGTCTGGTTTGCGATAGATCAGGACGAGATCGGGCCGGACATGACAGTCGCGATGGTCTTTCCACTCGCCGGTGAGGGCGTGGTCGCGCAGCCGCGCTTCCAGCGGCAGGTCGGTGGCAAGCAATAGCAGAAGTGCCGGGAGCTCCGATTGGAGAACCTTGGCATGGCGGCCTTTGGCCTCGCGTTTGAAGTCCCGTTTGAAGGCGCTGGTCGGCTCAATCTTCCGCATTCAGATCCGCCATCAGCGCATCGACGGACTCGTAGCTCTTGAGGTTGCCGGCACGGGCTTCGCGCATGGCGGCGACGGTTTCGGCATTGGGGATCAACGGCTCGAAGGGCAATGCCTTGTCGTGTGCGACCCGCGTGAGCATCAGGCGCACGGCATCGGATACAGTAAGGCCCATCGCCGCGAGCACGGCAGAGGCTTCGTCCTTCACCTTGCCGTCGATCCGGGTTTGTACGAGTGCGTTGCTGGCCATCAGAATTCTCCTTGCTGCATGACAATGTAATGCAGCAAGGAGTGGACAACAAGAGGTTATTGTTTGCGCACCGGAATCCACACCTCGAACCCGCCATTGCCGGTCACAGGATCGAAAGTCGAGGGGTAGAATTCGACCAGCGGTGCTTCCTCGGCGGTATAGCCTGAACGCGGCAGCCAATCCTGCCAGATGGACATGATCGTCGGGCGCATCAGCGTGATGTGCCCCGGCTGGGAGAAGATGGCGTAGGTCGCGGCGGGAATGGTCGCGGTCTGGAATTCCTTCGGCACATCGGCGAGGCTTGAGACCTCGACGGCGGCCATGTATTCGCAGCCGGTTTCCTCGGTGTAGCTGAGCGAGGCGCCATAGGCGACCTTGGGATTGACGACGTTGGTCAGACCGCCTTCCATGGCGTTGAACTGTTCCCAGAGCGCGGGAATGCCACCGATATCCTTCATTGCATAGGTCTTGATGAGGCCGGCAAACAGCATCTTGTCGCGCTTTTCGATCTTCGGCTCAGCGAGGTTGGGCTTTGGTGAGGCGTCCATGATCATTGGCTCCGTAAGTTCGAGATGTCTTGTCGTGCGCGCGTCGCGGACACTTTCCGGCGTCAGCCCGAAATGCTCGCGAAAGGCGCGGGTGAAGGCTTCATGCGATCCGTAGCCGACGTCGAGCGCCAGGCCTAGGATATCGGGAACGCCGAGTGCGAGAATGCGGGCAGCCTCCGAAAGCCGACGCGCACGAGCGTAACGCATCAGCGAATTGCCCGTCGCGGAGGCGAAAGCGCGGGTGAGGTAAGTGGGCGTAACGCCACTCATTTCCGCGATGGTCTCCAGGGCGATGGGCCGTCGAAGATTGCTTTCGACCTGCCAGATGGCATTCTCGATGATGTTCATGCACACAACTCGTTTCCGATGACGCCTTTGTACCGGAGGCGATACCGACTGCGCTTGACCGTTCTTGCGGTCGCCAGATTTTTTCTTCCATAGCATAAGGACATTGAGATGACCGCAGACGCTCTCATCGCCGGGCGCGAACGGAAATTCGCGCGTATCGAACTGAAGATGCTGGGCGAGGCCGGCGCTTTTTCCGGCTATGCCAGCCTGTTCGGAGAAGTCGATCTCGGCAAGGACCGGGTCGAGCGCGGCGCCTTTCTGAAATCGCTGGCACGGCGTGGCGCCAGCGGCGTGCGGATGCTGTTCCAGCACGATCCGGCCGAACCAATCGGCGCCTGGCGGGTGATCCGCGAGGATGGCCGCGGACTTTATGTCGAAGGCGTATTGTCGGATGGCGTCAAGCGGGCGCGGGAAGTGCACCAGCTGATGAAATCGAGGGCGATCGACGGGCTGTCGATCGGCTTCCAGACGGTGCGGTCGAAGGCGGAACCGAAGACCGGGATTCGCCAGATCCTGGAGGCGGATCTCTGGGAGATCTCGGTGGTGACCTTTCCGATGCTGCCGAGCGCCCGGATTTCCGAAGTCAAGGAAGGCGGCAGCGCGATGAGCCTGACAGAGAAGGGATTGATCCGGGCGATGCGGGATGCGGCCCGCTCGATAAGAACGTTTGCATGAATTTCAACGAAGAGGATTTGAGACATGGATAACCAGAGCATGACTGCCGCGCCGGAGATCAAGGCGGTGCCGGATACGATCGCCGATGCGTTCGACGGTTTCATGGGCGCCTTCGAGGCGTTCAAGGATGCCAATGACAAGCGGCTCGACGAGATCGAGAAGAAGCTGACTTCGGATGTCGTGACCCGCGACAAGGTCGATCGCATCAACAAGGCGGTCGACGAACAGAAGAAGGCGCTCGATCAGTTGGTGATCAAGAAGGCACGGCCGGTACTCGGCGGTGGCGGGGCATTGGGCCTCGACCAGATGGAACACAAGGCGGCATTCGAGACCTATATCCGCCGCGGCGACGACAGCGGGCTGAGAGTGCTGGAGGAGAAGGCGTTTTCGACCGCGACCGGCTCGGATGGCGGCTACCTGGTGCCGAACGAGACCGACAGCGAGATCGGGCGCCGGTTGTCGGTGGCCTCGCCGATCCGGTCGCTGGCGACGGTGCGGCAGGTTTCGGGCCATGTGCTGAAGAAGCCCTTCGCGCTTGCCGGCCTATCGACCGGTTGGGTCGCAGAGACAGGCGCACGGACCGAGACGGCGACGCCGTCGCTCGCGGAACTCTCCTTCGAGACGATGGAGCTCTATGCGATGCCGGCGGCAACGCAGGGGCTGCTCGACGATAATGCCGTGGATATCGAAAGCTGGATCGCCTCCGAGGTGGATATCGCGTTTGCCGAACAGGAGGGTACGGCCTTCGTTTCCGGCAACGGCACCAACCGGCCGAGGGGCTTTCTCGCCTATACCAATGTCGCCAACGCCAGCTGGAGCTGGGGCAATATCGGCTATCTCGCCACCGGCGTTTCCGGAGCGTTCGCGGCATCCGGACCGGGTGATATCCTGATCGACGCGGCCTATGCGCTGAAGGCGGGCCACCGCCAGAATGCGAGCTATGTGATGAACCGCACCACCCAGGCGGCGATCCGCAAGTTCAAGGACTCGCAGGGCAACTATCTCTGGCAGGCACCGTCGGCGATCGGCCAGCCGGCGACGCTGATGGGCTTTCCGGTGACCGAGGCCGAGGACATGCCGGATGTCGGCTCGAACGCCTTTTCGATCGCGGTCGGCGACTTCCGCGCCGGATACCTGGTGGTCGATCGGACCGGCGTGCGGGTGCTGCGCGACCCCTATTCGGCCAAGCCGTATGTGCTCTTCTACACCACCAAGCGGGTCGGCGGCGGCGTGCAGAATTTCGAGGCGATCAAGCTGGTGAAGTTCGGCGTGAGCTGACGGACAATAGCAAAACGGCCGGGAGATTGGTCCCGGCCGTTTCAAGCACTCGCGTAAGGCGGGGCTCAGGAGCCTTCGATGCATTCGGTGATTTCGCAGGTCTGATCGGTCGTGGCGCGGTTGGCGCATTCGTTCAGCGCTCTCGTCGTAGCATCGTCCTGATTGTCGAAATTGTAGCTGTAGCCGTAGGTGCCGTCCTCCGAGACGGCGATGCAGCCCCAGGCATTTGCAGTGCCGGTGGAGGCGATGGCGGCGGCCAAGATGGCGAGAGCGGTCAGTCCAATGCGCATGGTGTTCACGTCGTACCCCTGTAAGGCTCGGAATTCTGGTTCAGTCCGTAGCGATAGGCTGCGCAGGACTCACGGGTAGTACCAAGCAGCAAGCAGGCGCCCGTGCAAGCGATCTTCGGCGGTAACCTTACCGTGCCGCCGCCTCCAGGTTGAGCCGCACGGCGATAAAATCATCAAGGGAAAATAATGACATACGCTCCTATTCAACCGCCGCTGGCGGAGCCGCTGACGCTTGCCGATCTGAAGGCCCATATCCGGGTCGAAGGCAATGACGAGGACACTCTGCTCGCCGGCCTGATCCGGGTTGCGCGCGAACATCTCGAGCGCGTGACGGGTCTGGCGCTGATCAGCCAGGGCTGGCGGCTCTATCTCGATTGCTGGCCGGACAATGGCCCGCTGGAGATTTCGCGCGGGCCGGTGCTTGCGGTGGACGCCGTGCGCGCTTTCGACGAACTCGGCGAGGAGAGCGAGGTGACGCTCGCAGGCCATGTGCTGGACGGCTTGCGCCGGCCGGCGCGGCTGTGGCTGCGGGAGCGGCCGGCGGCGCGCCAGGCGATGAATGGGATCGAGGTGGATTTCACCGCCGGCTTCGGCGAGAGCGGGGCCGATGTGCCCGATACGCTCAAGCGCGCGATGCTGGTGCATGCGGCGCATTGTTACGAGTTCCGTGGCGCGGTGCCGATCGAGATGCAGCCGGCCTCGGTGCCTGACGGCTATGACCGGCTGGTCGCGCCCTTCCTGATGCGGAGGCTCTGATGAACCTGACATTTCTCGATGCCGGGCAACTGACGGCGCGGCTTGACCTTGAGTCACCCGTGGAGACGCCGGACGGCCAAGGTGGGGTGACGGTGAGTCATGCCGTTGAGTCAACGCTCTGGGCACGGATCGAACCGGTGTCCGCTGTGCGTGAGGAACTCGGCCATATCGACCGGCAGGCGGTGACGCACCGGATCTGGGTCCGCCGCACCGAGGGTGTGAGCGCGGGCAAGCGGTTTCGCAAGGGTGGCCGGATTTTCGAGATCCACACGGTGCATGATCCCGATGAGCGCGGCCGCTATCTCGTCGCCCAAGTGACGGAGGTGTAAGATGGCAGGTTCCGCCAATGCATTGCAGGCCGCGATCTTTTCGCGGCTGACCGGCGACACGACGCTGACCGGGATGATCGGCGCGGGCGCCGTGTTCGATCGGCGGATAACCGGGAGGGCGATGCCGTATGTCGTGCTGAGCGAGGTCGCCACGAGCGATTTCGGCCCGGACGCAGAAGAGCATCTCGTGACGATCGAGGCCTGGTCCGATGCTGAGGGCCGCAAGCAGGCGCAGGAAATCGCCGCGCGGGTAAAGGTTTTGCTCGATGGCACGGCGCTGAGTCTGGCGGGTTTCGTGCTGGTCAATCTGATGCACCGGAGCACACGGGCACGGCGGGAGCCGAAGACCAGGGCGCATGTGGCGCAGATGGTGTTCCGGGCGCTGACGGAGGTTTAGCGGACCCGTTTCTCGTCTTTTGTGGGCGCCTCATCGGGCGCCTTTTTCATTTTCCACGAAAGGATTTTCGATGACCGCCCAGAAAGGCAAGGATCTGCTTTTGAAGATCCACAACGGTTCAACTTACGAGACGGTGGCGGGCCTGCGCTCGCGCCGGATCGCCTTCAATGCCGAGACGGTGGAGATCACCGATGCGGAAAGCGCGGGACGCTGGCGGGAACTGCTCGATGGCGCGGGCGTCAAGCGTGCGGCGGTCTCGGGGTCCGGCATCTTCAAGGACCAGACGTCGGATGCGACCGTGCGGACCTCGTTTTTCAACGGCACGATCCTGAACTGGCAGGTGCTGATCCCCGATTTCGGCACCGTGACCGGGCCGATGCAGGTGACCGCGCTCGAATATTTCGGCCAGCACAATGGCGAGGTGATGTTTGATCTCGCGCTCGAAAGTGCCGGCCAACTGGCCTTCGGGGCGGTTTGAGATGGTAGTGGGGGCGGGGCGGGCGAACCGCGTGCGCGGCGAGATCGAAGCCGTGATCAATGGCGAGCGGCGCATCCTCTGCATGACTTTGGGTGCGCTGGCTGAACTCGAAACTGCTTTCGGGGTCGATAATATCGGCGACTTGGCGGGGCGCTTTTCGGGCGGAAGAATCGGTATCCGGGATGTGATGGCGATCATCGCCGCGGGACTGCGCGGCGGCGGCAACGTGATCGAAGACGGTGATCTCGGCGACATGCGCGTCGAGGGCGGGCTTGGTGGTGCGGTGAGCCTGGCGGCAACGCTGCTGGCGAGTGCATTTGCGCCGGAGGGCCAGAACCAAAACCCTTGAATGCCGCAGCAGCCCGATCGACCGATGCCCGTCCGCAGCCTTTCCCCTGGGGCGCGGCTTTGCATTTCGGGCTCGGGCTGCTGCGGCTAACCCCAAATGCATTCTGGGCGCTGAGCGTCAGGGAATTTCTGGCTCTGGGCGGCGCGATGCGGCCCAGCAATGGCATCGACCGGCACGGGCTCGAGGCGCTGATGGAAAAATGGCCGGACAGCGGCGGATGATCGCCGGCAGAGGAGATATTCATGGAACCTGATGACATTGAGGACGCGCTATCCGGCGCGGAGGAGCTGAGCGCTGTGCTCGACGATCTGGAGGCGCGGTCGCGTTCCTTCGGCTCGGCCATCACCACGGCGTTGAAAGGCGCGGTGCTCGACGGCGACAGCCTGATCGAGGTGCTGCAGAACATTGCTTATCGCTTTTCCTCGATCTCGCTCGATGTGGGATTGAAACCGCTGGAGACGTCGATCGGATCGATGGTGTCGGGGGCGAGCAACATGTTGTCGGGCGCGATCGGTTTCTCACATGGCGGCGTGCCGGGGCGCGTGCAGGCCTTTGCCACGGGCGGTGTGGTTTCGCAGCCGACTTATTTTCCCATGGCTGGTGGAACCGGCCTGATGGGCGAGGCGGGCAGCGAGGCGATCATGCCGCTCAAGCGCGGGCCGGACGGACGGCTGGGCGTGGCGGCGGGCGAGGCCGGCGCGCCGGTGCAGGTGATTTTCAATGTCAATGCCACCGACGCCCAGAGCTTCCGCAAATCGGAAGGCCAGATCAATGCGATGCTGACCCGTGCCGTGGGCCGGGGCCGGCGGGGAGTGTGAGCCATGACCTCATTCCACGAAATTCAATTTCCGCTGCGGCTGGCGCTTGGCACCAGCGGCGGGCCATACCGGCGGACGGATATCGTTTCGCTCTCGAACGGGCGCGAGAGCCGCAACCGGCGCTGGAAGGATGCGCGGCGGCACTATGATGCTGGGTCCGGCATACGTTCGGTGAGTGACCTCTATGAGGTGCTGGCCTTCTTCGAGGCGCGGGCCGGGCAGCTCTATGGTTTTCGTTTTACCGATCCGGTTGATTTCCAATCCTGCGGGCCGGAGGGGACGGTGTCGTCCGACGACCAGCCGCTGGGGATCGGCAATGGCGCACGGACAGCGTTTCAGTTGCTGAAGATCTATGGCGATGCTGGCGGGACGACTGAGCGTGTGATTGCCAAGCCGCGAGCCGGCAGCGTTGCGGTTCGGATCGACGGCGCTGCGGTGAGCGCGGATTACTTCGGCGTCGATCTCGCGACGGGAATCGTGACCTTCGATACCGCGCCGATCAACGGCGCCGTCATTCGTGCCGGGTTCCGTTTCGACGTGCCGGTGCGGTTCGATACGGACCGGATCGAGATCAATCTCGACGCGTTCCATGCCGGACGCATTCCTTCGATTCCACTTGTGGAGATCATGCCATGAAAGTGATCGATCCGGATCTCAAGGCGCATCTCGAAAGCGATGCGACGACGCTCTGCCATGCCTGGCGGGTGACCCGCCGCGATGGCGTGGTACTCGGCTTCACCGACCACGACCATGACCTGGTGTTCGACGCGACAACTTTCCTCGCCGCCAGCGGCTTCGAGGCGAGCGACTGGGAGAGCGTTGGCGGGCTCTCGGCGCCTTCCGGCGATGTGGCGGGCGCACTCTCGTCCGAGGCGATTGCGGACACCGATGTCGCGGCCGGAAAGTATGACGGGGCGAAGGTCGAGCTTTTCCTCGTCAATTGGGCGATGCCCGTCCAGCATATGCGTCTGAAGGTGCTGGAGATCGGTGAGGTCACGCGCTCCGAGGGCTTTTTCAAGGCCGAGATGCGCAGCGTGGCGCATAGGCTCGATGAGAGCCGGGGTCGGATCTATTCGCGCCGTTGCGATGCCACCTTCGGCGATGCGCGTTGCGGCAAGAATGCCGATAATCCCGATTTCACGGCTGATGGCGCGGTCGGCGCGATTGCCGACACGACACGGATTTCCGCCCATGGGATCAGTGCCTTTCCCGCCGGCTTCTTCCGCTACGGCGTGATCCGCTTCACATCCGGACCAAATGCCGGCGTCGCCGCCGATATCGAGAGCCACCGCAAGGTGGGCGGCGCGGTGATCGTCGTGTTCTGGCTGCCGCTCGCCGTGGCGCCCGATCCGGGCGATACGTTCACCATCACCGTCGGCTGCGACAAGATTTTTTCGACCTGCAAGGCGAAGTTCAACAACCAGCGAAACTTCCGCGGTTTCCCGCATATGCCCGGCGCCGACTTCGCCTATACCTATGCCGACGGCGAGACCGAACATGACGGCGGGGTGCTCTATGAGTGACGTCGTCGCAATTGCACGGAGCTGGATCGGCACGCCCTACCGGCACCAGGGATCGCGCAAAGGCGTGGGCTGCGACTGCCTGGGCCTGATCCGCGGCATCTGGCGCGAGCGCTACGGCGAGGAGCCGGAAACGCCCGGCGCCTATGGCATGGACTGGGCGGAACGGAGCGGCGAGGAGCGGCTCTATCTCGCGGCACTCCGGCATTTCGGCGATCCTGTGCCGGTGGCCTCGATGGCGCCGGGCGACCTGTTGTTGTTTCGATGGCAGGAGGGGGCGTCGGCAAAGCATCTCGGGATACTGAGCGGGCCGGGGCGGTTCATTCATGCCTATGAGCAGGCGGGGGTGATCGAGAGTGCGCTGGTGCCAAGTTGGCGGAGGCGGGTGGCTTGGGTGTTTCGGTGGGCGGGGGATAGTGTGTTGGATACGGAATGGCGATCTGTTACCATCGTGCGAAAGGTGAGCACGATGAAACCGTCATTGGCATTGCGAGGCAAAGAAGAGGCGATCCGCGAGCTGGCCGCGCGCCGTCGCACTGCCAATCCGCGCGTGTTCGGATCCGTGCTGCATGGCTCTGACAAGGACGGCAGCGATCTCGATATCCTCGTTGATGCCTTGCCTGGAACGACGCTTTTTGACTTGGGCGGCCTAACCGAAGACCTCACAGAACTGGTTGGCATTCCGGTCGATGTCCGAACGCCGCAGGAACTTCACGAAAGATTCCGTGACACGGTTTTAGCCGAGGCTCGCCCTGTGTGAGCGACAAGCTGGACAATTACCTAGAGCAAGTAGAAAGCGCAGCTCGTAGAGCAGCCAGCAAACGCTTGATGAATTTCTCGCAGATGTGAAGACGCAGCATGCCGTCGCAATGAGCTTTACCGTGATGGGCGAAGCGGCGACGAAGATTGCCACCCTGTATCCCGACTTCGTGGCGAATACACCGGCGATAAGCTGGCGCGAAATGCGCGGAATGCGGCATCACATTGCCCATGTTTATTTCAGCATCGATCACGCGATCCTCTGGCAGACTGTACGGAACGATCTTCCTGCGCTGGTGCAAGAGATCGCGCGCCTGCGGGCAAGCCGTTCAACCGATCCGAATTGATCGGTCCAAACTTCTTCTCAATTCCCCCCGGAGTAACTCCCCATGGCAACCCTATTGTTGCAGGCCGCCGGCGCGACTGTCGGCGGGCTGTTCGGGCCCGTTGGCGCGATGATCGGCAGGGCGGCGGGTGCGCTCGCCGGCAACCTGATCGATCGCAGCATCATTTCGGGTTGGACGACCGTCGAGGGCACGCCGCTCGAAAGCGCGCGCATTCCCGGCGCGCAGGAAGGCACGCCGGTGAGCCGCGTCTATGGCACCGCGCGGGTCGGCGGCACGCTGATCTGGGCTACGCGGTTCATCGAGGAAGTGACGGAGGAGCGCTCCGGCGGCAAGGCGACGGGGCCGCGGATCGAAACGTTCAGCTATTATGCGAACTTTGCCATCGGCATCTGCGAGGGGCCGATCTCCAGTATCCGGCGTATCTGGGCCGACGGGCGGGAGCTCGACCAGATGGGGATCGAGATGCGTGTGCACCGGGGCGGCGAGGACCAGGAGCCCGATCCGCTGATCGGTGCCAAGCAGGGCTATGACAATACGCCGACCTATCGCGGGCTGGCCTATGTCGTCTTCGAACGGCTGCCGCTCGACACGTTCGGCAACCGCATTCCTGTATTGCAGTTCGAGGTGATCCGGCGTGTCGGAAATCTGGAGAAAGATATCCGCGCGATCACCATCATTCCGGGCGCCACCGAGCACGGCTACAGCCCCACAAATGTGACCGAGGAGCTGGGCGACGGCGAGGCGCGGTTTCTCAATCGCAACCAGTTGCGGAACGGCACCGACTGGACGGCATCGATCAGCGAACTCCGGGATATCTGCCCCAATCTCGAACGCGTGGCGCTGGTCGTCTCCTGGTTCGGCGACGATCTCCGGGCGCATCAATGCCAGATCATGCCCGGCGTGGAGAAGGACAACCGCGACGGCGAGAGCGTGCCCTGGCAGGTGGCCGGGCATACGCGCGGCAATGCGCGCCTGATCTCGCGCGTGGGCGGCAGGCCCGCCTATGGCGGTACGCCCAACGACGCGAGCGTCGTCGCTGCTATCCGTCATCTGAAAGACGCGGGTCTGAAGGTGTTTCTCTATCCCTTCCTGATGATGGATATTCCGGAGGATAATGGCTTGGCTGATCCCTATGGCGGGAGTGAAGGCCAGTCGAAATATCCCTGGCGCGGGCGCATCACCTGTCATCCTGCGGCGGGACAACCGGGCAGTCCGGACCATAGCCTTGAAGCTCGCGGTCAGATCAATGCGTTCGTCGGGGATGCGGCGGCCGGCGATTTCGATGTGTCGGGCGACACCGTGATCTATTCCGGCAGCGATCGCGGCTATCGGCGAATGATCCTGCACTATGCGCTGTTGGCCGAGGCGGCAGGTGGGGTCGATGGGTTGATCATCGGCTCGGAGCTGCGCGGCCTGACATCGGTGCGCGACGGCACCAACGATTTTCCCTTTGTCGAGAAACTGGCCGAGCTTGCAGGCGATGTTCGCGACATCACGGGCAACAAAACCAAGCTGACCTATGGCGCCGACTGGAGCGAGTATTTCGGCTATCATCCGCAGGACGGATCGGGAAACGTCTTCTTCAACCTCGACCAGCTCTGGACCCATGATGCGATCGATGCGGTCGGCATCGATAATTATATGCCGCTGACGGATTTCCGCGACGAGGACTTTGTGGGACTCCAGCCTGACGATGCGCGGACCTCCGCCGACAAGGCGGCGATGACGACGGCGATTACCTCCGGCGAGGGCTTCGACTGGTATTACGCCACCGATGCTGACCGGGTGGCGCGTGTGCGCACGCCGATCGTCGACGGGCTGGCGGGCAAGCACTGGGTCTATCGCTACAAGGATATCGAGGGCTGGTGGAGCAACCGTCATTATAAGCGGGTGGGTGGAGTGGAATCCGCGAGCCCGACAGCCTGGCTCGCCGGGATGAAGCCGATCTGGTTCACGGAGCTCGGCTGCCCGGCGATCGATCGCGGCGGCAACCAGCCGAACGTCTTCGTCGATGCCAAGAGCTCCGAGTCGGCACTTCCCTATTTTTCGGGCGGCATGCGCTCCGACGAGACGCAGCGGCGCTTTCTCGATGCCCATCACGCATGGTGGAACAGCGACGCCGCTCCCGCCGGCATGGTCAACCCGGGTCATATGTTCCTCTGGGCGTGGGACGCTCGCGCCATGCCTGCTTTTCCCGAGGACAGCAGTCTGTTCGCCGATGGCGGCAACTGGACGCTCGGCCATTGGCTGAATGGGCGGTTGGGGGGCGGGACGCTCTCGACGGTGATCGCTGCGATCCTGAGGGATCACGGTGTCACGAATTTCGACGTGTCCGGCGTGTCGGGCGAACTCAAGGGCTATGTCGCTGGCAATCTTGCCTCGGCGCGGGCGCTGCTTGAACCGCTGGTCTCGGCGTATCGGCTGGATGTGACCGACATCGACGGTATGATGACGTTCCGGTCGCGTGGGCAGATCTCGGCGCCGGCAAGCGAGATCTCGGTCTTTGCCGATCGGGATGACGAGCCGCGCTGGACTGAGATGAACGGCCAGGACTCGGATTTCGCCAGCGAGGCGGTGATCGATTTCCAGGGCGAGGCGGACGAGTATGAGAGCCAGACGGCGCGCTCGCGGCGCATCGAGCCGGTCAATGACCGCATCTTGCGGGTCGGGTTGCCCGGTGTGCTGCCGGAGGAATCGGCAGCACCCGTGGTTGAGGGGCTGCTCAGGGACCACAGGCTTTCCCGGCGTCAGGTGCGATTCTCGCTGCCACCGACGGCGCTGGAATGTGAACCGGGCGATGTGATCACGCTGGCCGAAGGGCCGGCGGGACGTTTCGTGATCACCCGCATCGAGGATGGCGAGACCCGCGACGTCGAAGCGCGACAGACCGGATCGGGCGACAGCGCATCGGACTATACGCGCTCGGGAAAACGCTGGCGCGGCCGCGATGGCAACAAGGCCTTCTCGCCGGTCATTCATCTGATGGATCTTGCGCGATATGAAGATGGCGAGGGTTTTGCCCGGGTTGCCGTCGCGGCCCGGCCGTGGAAGCGAGTGGTCCTGTCGGTCTCGCCGGAGAGCGAAAATTATCAGCGCCGTCTGGTTCTGTCGCGTCCGGCCAGGATGGGCCGGGTTACACTGGCGATCTCCGGCGGCGTGACGGGCCGGATCGACGAGGCAAGCCGGATATCGGTGCGCATGATCTATGGCGGGCTTTCGTCGGTGTCGGAGCTTGCGCTGCTCAATGGTGCGAACCGGGCGGCGATTAAGGCAGCGAGTGGCGAATGGGAGATCATTGGTTTCCGCAGCGCCGAAGAGGTCACGGAGAACCACTGGGAACTTTCGGGCTTGCTGCGCGGGCTTGCCGGCACGGAGGACGCCATGGCGGCGGGCGCTGCCGTCAGTGCGCCTTTCGTTGTGCTCGATGAAGGTGTGAGAAGCCTCCGCCTCGAGGCTGATGAGGCGGGGTTGGTGCTCAACTGGCTGGCGGAAGCCGCGGGCTCGGGTGGCGGCAGCGTCGGACCGGTGAGTTTTGCCGGTGGAGTGAGGAGCGAGACGCCGCTTTCGCCGGTGCATCTGGCGGCGGTCCGTACAGGTGGGGGCATTCAATTGATCTGGGTTCGGCGCAGCCGGATCGCTGCCGATGGTTGGGAAGGCGACGAGATTCCGCTCGATGAGGATGTCGAGGCCTATCAGGTCGAGATCCTCAATGGCGGAGCGCCCGTCCGAACGGTCTCGGCCAACGCGCCATCGTTCCTCTACACATCGGCGATGGAGATTGCCGATTTCGGTGGTCCGCAAACGGTGATCAGTTTCCGCGTCCGGCAGAAGGGCGGGAAGGTGGCGCTGGGCATCGCGGCCGAAGCGAATATCGAACTCTAGATTTTGAAAAGAAAGGATTTTCCAATGATCGATACGAAATACTGGTACCAGTCGAAGACCGTCTGGGGCTCCCTGATCGCAATCCTCGCCAGCGTTCTGCAGGCGGGCGGCTTCGAACTCGACGAAGGTGCGCAGGGCGATCTCGCTGAGGGCATCGTGGCGCTCGGCGGCGCGATCGGCGGCCTGCTGGCGCTCTATGGCCGTCTCAGCGCCGACAAGCGGCTCGGTTGACGAAAGGATTACCATAGCGACAACCGGCAACTTCCTGGGAGCCCCACATTCATTTGCCATTCATTGTGGTTCGACTAAAGATGATCACAGGTGAGCAAAAATCCCCGAGAGGGATATGGAAAGTAGATGACATCGTTTGTGGTAACGGCGCTGGTGGCGGCAGGCTTGATGGTGACCCCATCCGAGCCGCTTCCCGACGCCGGTGTGAATGCCCCCCGGGCTGAGGTCGCGCAGGCGCGCGGCGCCTGCGATCGTGCCGTGGAGCAGGCGCTCGAAATGACCGGCGGCGAATTGCTGTCGGTGCAGCCTGCCCGCAACGGCAAGCCCATCTGTCGCGTCACCGTCCTCGTCGTGAAAGCCAATGGCCGCCCGAAAAAGATCAGACTCCGCATTCCCATGGACTTCTAGCGACCTGTCCATCAATCCGCCAGCGTGGACTGCAAATGGCGTTGTCTGCGCTTCCGGTGCGCACGTACTTTTACGTACGCTGCGCTCCGGTTCTCGACAGCACCATTTTCGTCACACGCTGACGAATTGCTGAACAGGTCGCGCGTCGCGGCTGGTTGCGGGCAATTCTTGAACCGATGGCGATGGATGGCTAGGGTAGCATTCTAGAGAAATCAGGAATTATCGATGCGCATACTTGTTGTCGAAGACGATCAGAACCTCAATCGCCAGCTCACCGACACGTTGAAGGAGGCGGGCTATGTGGTCGATCAGGCCTTCGATGGCGAGGAAGGCCACTATCTCGGTGAGAACGAACCTTATGATGCGGTCGTGCTGGATATCGGCCTGCCCGAGATGGACGGCGTGACGGTGCTCGAGAAATGGCGCGAGGCCGGCCGCAAGATGCCGGTGCTGATCCTGACCGCCCGTGATCGCTGGAGCGACAAGGTGGCGGGCATCGATGCCGGCGCCGACGATTACGTGACCAAGCCTTTCCATATGGAAGAGGTGCAAGCGCGGTTGCGCGCGCTGATCCGTCGCGCGGCAGGGCATGCGAGTTCCGAAATCTCCTGCGGTCCGGTCAAGCTCGATACCAAGAGCTCGAAGGTCACCGTCAACGGCATGACACTGAAGCTCACCAGCCACGAGTTCCGGTTGCTTTCCTATCTCATGCATCACATGGGGCAGGTGGTTTCGCGCACCGAACTGGTCGAGCACATGTACGACCAGGATTTCGACCGCGATTCCAACACGATCGAGGTCTTCGTCGGGCGGCTGCGCAAGAAGATGGGCATCGACCTGATCGAGACCGTGCGGGGCCTGGGCTATCGCATGCAGCCGCCGGCAGACGGAGACGCCAAGGGCGGCAAATAATGGCGGACAGCGCGGACAGCGGGCCGACCGCCGAGACGGCCAAGGGAAAACTGGTCCGGCGCCTGCGCGCATTCTCGGCATCGCTGCCGGCCCGGCTGAACTCGCTGACCGCCCGCGTCTTGCTCTACACCACCGTCTGGTCGGTGATCGGGCTGGTTATCCTCGCCTTCGTCATTTCCAACCTCTATGCCGCCGGCGCCGAGCGAAATCTGCGCGATCTTCTCCGGACGCAGCTCTATTCGGCCGTCAATTCCGTTTCGATCGATCCCGAGACCAAGGCGCTCCAGGGCCGGCCGGCGCTTGACGAGCTGGCGTTCCAGCAGCCCGGCAGCGGCTGGTACTGGGAGGTGCTGCCGCTGGGCGACTACAAGACTGACAAGCTCGCCTCCGACAGCATGGAAGGCATCCAAGTGCCGACGCTTTCCAACACCGAAGTGCAGTTCAACCCGCGCTTCGAGCGCTTTTACCAAACGAAGGACTCGGCCGGAAACGATGTACGCGTCGCCGAAGCCGAAATCAGCATGCAGGAAGAGGCCAGCGACGAGGGCAGTGATTTCTCCGCTGACGAGCCGGAGGCTGTCTATCGCAGCGTCCGCTTCCGGATGATCGGCAACCACAAGGTCGTCGGCGACGATGTGGCGCTCTTCAACCGCAGCCTCTATTTCGCTTTGGCGCTGTTCGGCGCCGGGTCGCTGGTGCTCAATGCGTTCGTCGTGCTCGTGGGTCTAAGGCCACTCGATCGTGTGCGGGCGGCGCTGACCCGGATCCGGGATGGGCACGCCGAGCGGCTCGACGGCAACATGCCGCTGGAGATCCAGCCGATGGCGACAGAGGTCAACGCACTGATCGAGAGCAATCGTCGCGTCGTCGAGCGCGCGCGCATGCAGGTCGGCAATCTCGCGCATTCGCTGAAGACGCCGATCGCCGTACTGCTCAACGATGCCAGCCAGATGCAGGCGCCGCACAATGATCTGGTCCGTTCGCAGGCCGAGATCATGCAGGTCCAGGTGCAATCCTACCTCAACCGCGCCCGCATAGCCGCCCAGCGCGACAGTATCCTTGCGCGCACGGAGGCCGAGCCCGTGCTGCAGAGACTGGCGCGCGTCATGCGCAAACTCAATCCCGATAAGGACTACGCGCTTTCGATCGAGCCCAAGACCCTGAGGCTCGCCATGGAGGCGCAGGATATCGAGGAAACGATCGGCAATCTCGTGGAGAATGCCAGCCGCTTCGCGAAGCACCGGATCACGATCACCGCGCGCATCGCGCCACAGGGCGTGACGGGCGACGATCCCGCGCGCCGGCACTGGGCGCAATTGACGATCGAGGACGACGGTCCGGGGCTGGAACCCGGCCAGATCAAGGAAGCGCTCAAGCGCGGCCGCAGGCTCGACGAGAGCAAGCCGGGCACCGGATTGGGCCTGTCGATCGTCTCGGAGATCGTCTCCGAATACAAGGGCGCGTTCTCGCTTTCTCGCGCCGCGTCCGGCGGGCTTCGGGCCGAACTGGTGTTGCCGATGATCGCTGCCCGGGAGAATTGAGACAATTCACTAACAGCCGACACGGTTTAGGGGTCGCCGAATCGAATATAAGCCGGTTATGATGCTGCCTTAATACTGCCATCAGTGCTGAGCAGATGGGATTGATACCGTGACTGTCTCGCAGTCGCGGGTTTGAAGGGGCAAAGCAGATTCGAATGGCGATCCTCGATCCCGCAATCATGAGCCGCATGAAGCTTGCCGGCATGCTGTTGGCCGCCCTGCTCGCGGCGGGTTGCACCACCACGTCGGGATCGGA
This sequence comes from Rhizobium sp. TH2, assembly GCF_024707525.1. Lineage (NCBI taxonomy): Bacteria > Pseudomonadati > Pseudomonadota > Alphaproteobacteria > Hyphomicrobiales > Rhizobiaceae > Rhizobium > Rhizobium sp. TH2. Next base: position 1,388,932 of record NZ_CP062231.1, read on the forward strand.
CAGGCTCGATGAAACCGGCGAGCAGATGTCCGAGGCGACGACAAGCGAACCCGAACCCTCCGCTTTCTATATCCAGGCGCTGAAGGGCGGGCTGGTTTCCAAGATCACCGACATCAAGCTCTCCTCCGCCGACCGTTCGCGGGCGCTGGAGGCGGAATACAAGGTGTTGGAAAGCACGCCGAGTGGCCAGACCGTCGCCTGGGAAGGTTCCGGCGGGATGAAGGGCCAGGTGATCGCGGCTGTGCCCTACCAGGTCGGTTCACAGAACTGCCGGCAATATAGCCATTCGATCACGCTCAAGACGGGTGCCGAGCCGAAGCTGGCGCGCGGTGCCGCCTGCCGCAATGCCAACGGCTCCTGGACGCCGCTCTGAATTTTTGCTGTTCTCAGAACTGGAAAGGCAGGACCCGCTCCGCAGGTCCGGCCTTTTTTGGCGTTTTGGCCACGTCAAGCCGCCAGGCAGGCGTAGCGGATCTGCTCGACATGGCGGCGATCGGTGCCGCAGCAGCCCCCCAGGACCGTGAACTGGCTGTGCCTGTCGCGCAGTTCGCGATAGCGCGCACCGAAATCGACGGGATCGCCGGCATCGAGGTCCGGAGAGGAGTCAAGTTCGGCATGGCTGCGGGTCGATGCGTTGCCGCGAATGCCGCGGATGCGCTGCAGCCAGGGCTCGCCGGTTTCAAGGATATGCGCGAAATGCGTGGGATGAGCGCAGTTGATCATGTAATAGACCGGGTAGCCCGTGGTCGCGTCATCGACCGCCTTGATCGCATCGCCGAGCGCCATGCCGCTCGGCAGCCTGCCATCCGTCTCGAGCGTGAAGGAAATGACGACCGGCAGGCCGACGGACTGGGCGGCCAGCGCAATGCCGATGCCTTCTTCGACATAGTTGATTGTAAACGCCGTCGCCATGTCGGCACCGGCGGCGAGAAAGCTCTCGATCTGCGACAGGTGGTATTCACGAGCCTGGTCGGCGGTCATCTGATGGTCCGCGACATAGCCGTCGCCACGTGGACCGATGGCCCCGCTGACGACCATGGGCGACTCTTCCGTCTCAAACCGGTCACGCATCGCGATCATATGTTCCACGCAGCGGCGATTAACCTTGTCGAGCACGTTCCCCACGTAGCCGAGCTTGGCGGCCCAATCGGGATTGGCACGCCAGGTCGCGGTGTCGAGCATGAAGCCGGTCTTCGCCGCGAGTGCGATGCCGATATAGCTTTCATAATAAGCCTCCAGCATGCGCCGGCCAGCGTCGGTATCGATCAGCGGGAAGGAAGCGAAATGCGGGAGGTCGATGCCATCCTGGAAGATCAGGGTTGTTTCGAGACCCCCATCTGTGAGGAAGATCCGGTTTGCGAGCTGAGGCAGTGCCTTGCGGTATTTCGACATGACGGTTGTCCATCTCAAGGTTGACATTGGTGCCGTTGGCCCGGCAGGGCATTCTGCCAAACGGATGTCGCAGGTTGGCGAACCGGATTGCCGCAGCGAATTGCGGCTTATCGCCTCAAATTTGCGTTATGTTTGATCCTGGTCATTGGAATGTCGAGTCCTTTCACATAGTGGATCGTGGACATGTTCTGGATTCTTGCCATTTCGATTGCGCTGGTCGCAGCGCTGCTGATCGCCTCTCCGCTGCTTCGGCGCGGGGAAGAGGACGTGACCGCGCGTCCGAACGATGCGGAAGTCTATCGAGACCAGCTCTCCGAGATCGAAAGCGACGAGAAAAGCGGCTTGATCGACGGGGAAAGCGCCGGACAGGCTCGGGCCGAAATCGCGCGCCGGCTGATTGCCGCGAGCCAGGATGCACCGCGCAAGTCGTCGCTGCTCCGCAGGCGGCAGGCAGTGATGCTAGCCGTCGTTCTCTGTCTTGTGGTGCCCGCGGGGGCAGTGGCGCTTTATAGCCACGCCGGCCTGCCGGATGAGCCGGATTTTCCGCTCAGGGCGCGCTTCGAAAGTCCGCAGCCCGACAGCAACATCCTGATCCGGCGCGTGGAACTCAGGCTCGAAGAGCATCCGGAGGACGGCCGTGGTTGGGAAATACTGGCGCCCGTCTATCTTAAGCGAGGACAGGTCGCTGAGTCTGTGAATGCCTGGCGCAATGCAATCAAGTATCTCGGCGCCGATGCGCGCCGTTATGGCGGCCTCGCCGAGACGCTTGTCGTGAGCAGCAAGGGGCGCGTCGATGTCGAGGCGCGCGATGCCTTCACCAAGATTCTGGAGCTTGTCCCCGGCGATCCCAGGGCGCGCTTCTACCTGGCGCTCGCCGAGGCGCAGGATGGCAAGGCCGACGCCGCGATTGCGGCGCTTGAGGCACTGAAGAAGGCTTCCGATCCCGCCGCCCCCTGGATGGAGGTGACCGACGCGCAGATCGAGCGCATCCGTGCCGAGAAGGAGCAGGCCGCCAAGGCGCCGGGCCACCCGACCCAAGACGATGTGGCGGCGGCAGCCGATATGTCCGACGAGGACCGGACGCAGATGATCCGCACCATGGTCGAGAGCCTCGACGCGCGGCTTGCCGACGACCCGCAGAATTTCGAGGGCTGGAAGCGGCTGCTGCGCTCCTATGTGATGCTGCAGGATCCAGCCAAAGCCACGGAAGCGTTGAAGCGGGCGCTTGCGGCTTTCCCCGCCGACAGCGACAATGGCAAGGCACTGATATCAGATGCAAAGGAACTGGGCATCAGCCTGGAGGGCGTTACGGAATGACCCGCAAGCAGAAGAGACTGGCGCTGATCGGCGGTGGCATGGCCTTCCTCTGCACGGCCGTGATCCTCGTCATGTTCGCCTTCAGCCAGTCGGTCGCCTATTTCTATGTGCCGTCCGACCTCGCCAAGGCCGCGCTGAAGCCCGAGACGCGGGTGCGGCTCGGGGGGCTGGTCAAGGAAGGTTCGTGGAAGCGCGGGCAGGGCATGGTCGAGACATTCGAGGTGACCGATACGCTGGCCACCGTCTCCGTGAGCTATACCGGCATCCTGCCCGATCTCTTTCGCGAGGGGCAGGGCGTTGTGGCGGAGGGCAGGCTCGAGGGTAATCCAATGGTGTTCCGCGCCGACAGCGTGCTCGCCAAGCATGACGAGACCTACATGCCGAAGGATGTCGCCGACCGGCTGAAGGCGAAGGGCGTGACCATGTCGGGCAAGGAGACCATCAAGTGATCGTCGAGCTTGGCCATTTCGCGCTGGCGCTGGCGCTGGTTGCGGCACTCCTGCAGGCGACGGTACCGCTACTCGGCGCGCTACGCCGCGACGAGCGCCTGATGGCGCTCTCGACATCAGGCGCGCTGGTGACCTTCCTGCTGGTGGGCCTCTCCTATTCGGCACTCACCTGGGCCTATGCGACCTCGGATTTCTCGGTGCTGAATGTGTGGGAGAATTCCCATTCGAAGATGCCCGATCTCTACAAGATCACCGGCGTCTGGGGCAATCACGAGGGATCGATGATGCTCTGGCTCTTGATCCTCGTCTTCTTCTCGGCGCTGGTAGCGATATTCGGTGGCAACCTGCCGGCGACGCTGAAGGCCAATGTGCTGGCAGTTCAAGGCTGGATCGCCAGCGCCTTCCTGCTCTTCGTGCTCTTGACCTCCAACCCGTTCACACGCGTGCTGGGGCTTCCCGGCATGAACCCGCCGCCGGCAGAGGGACAGGATCTCAATCCGGTGCTGCAGGATTTTGGCTTGGCGATCCATCCGCCGCTGCTCTATCTCGGCTATGTCGGTTTTTCCGTCTGCTTCTCCTTCGCGGTCGCGGCCCTGATCGACGGGCGGATCGATGCGGCCTGGGCGCGCTGGGTGCGGCCGTGGACGCTGCTTGCCTGGACCTTCCTGACGGCGGGCATCGCCATGGGCTCCTACTGGGCCTATTACGAGCTCGGCTGGGGCGGCTGGTGGTTCTGGGATCCGGTGGAGAACGCATCCTTCATGCCGTGGCTTGCGGGTACGGCGCTGCTGCACTCGGCGCTGGTGATGGAAAAGCGCGAGGCGCTGAAGATCTGGACCGTGCTGCTCGCCATCCTCGCCTTCTCGCTCTCGCTGCTCGGTACCTTCCTTGTGCGGTCGGGCGTGCTGACCTCGGTCCATTCCTTCGCGTCGGACCCATCACGCGGCCTGTTCATCCTCTGCATTCTCGCGATCTTCATCGGCGGGGCGTTTGCGCTGTTCGCCCTGAGGGCCGGTTCGCTGGCGCCGGGCGGATTGTTCCAGCCGGTGTCGCGCGAAGGTGCGCTGGTGCTCAACAACCTGATCCTGGTGGTCGCGACTGGGGCGGTGCTGACCGGCACGCTCTATCCGATGTTGCTGGAAGCTTTGACCGGCGACAAGATTTCGGTAGGTGCGCCTTTCTTCAACATCGCGTTCGGCTGGCTGATGGTGCCGCTGATTGCCGTCCTGCCGCTCGGGCCGCTGCTCGCCTGGAAACGCGGCGACATGGTTGCGGCGGCTCGCCGGCTGCGGCTGGCCTTTGTGCTGTCGCTCACGTTGGGGATCGTCGTCTGGATAGCACGTGGCGATGGGCCGATGCTGACCGCGCTCGGCGTCGCGGGCGGGCTTTGGCTGATCTTCGGCGCGCTGACCGATCTCTGGGGCAGGGCGGGTTTTGCGCGAGCCGGGTTCTCGAACGGTAGTCGGCGGCTGGTCGGCCTGCCGCGCTCGGCCTTCGGCGCAGCGCTTGCCCATGCGGGCCTCGGAGTAACGGTGCTAGGCGTCGTGCTGGTAACGAGCTGGGAGACCGAGCAGGTGCTCGAAATGTCGGCCGGCCAGACGGTGGAGGCGGGAGGCTATTCCGTCCGCTTCGACCGGGAAAGCGTGCGCGCGGGCCCGAACTATGTCGAGGATGCCGCTCATTTCTCGATCCTCACCGGCGGCGTGGTGCAGGCCGAGACCGACAGCGCCAAGCGCATCTATCCGGCGCGCCAGATGCCCACGACCGAGGCGGGCATCGTCAGCTTCGGGCTCTCGCAGTTGTACGTCTCGATCGGCGACAAGACCGAGGACGGCAAGCTCGTCGTGCGTATCTGGTGGAAGCCGTGGATTCTCTGCATCTGGGGCGGGACGCTGGTGATGATGGCGGGCGGAATTGTCTCGCTGTCCGACCGCCGGCTCAGGGTCGGCGCGCCCGCGCGGCGGCCCAAGGCGGCGCCCGTGCTAGGGGCAGCCGAATGAGGACGATCCTGGCGGCGGTGATCTTCTGGGCTGCCTCGCTGACCCCGGCGCTCGCGGTCAATCCCGACGAGGTGCTTGCCGATCCCGCTCTCGAAGCGCGTGCCCGCGCCATCTCCGCCGAACTCCGCTGCATGGTCTGCCAGAACCAGTCGATCGACGATTCCAATGCCGAACTCGCCAAGGACCTGCGGGTGTTGGTGCGGGAGAGGCTGACGGCCGGCGATACGGACGACGAGGTCCTTGCCTATCTCGTTTCCCGCTACGGCGAATTCGTGCTGCTCAAGCCGCCGTTGGGTTTCAACACGATGTTGCTGTGGGGCATGCCGGTGGCGCTTCTGGTGATCGGTGGTCTGGTCATATTCCGCCAGGCAGCAAGGCGCAGGCGGCCCCTCCCGACGCCCGCGCTGTCCGACGAGGAGCAGAAGGCGCTGGACGCGATTCTGGCCGACCGCTCCGGAAAATAATCGGCTCCATACATTACCAATTTTTCATTCTCCGGAAACATTGCCGCAAGGTGCCCGGCTCTACATCTTTCCCATCGAACGAATTCGCCGGTTGCACCGACGCACCGGCACCATCGAAGGAAAATGTGACATGATCGGCAAGTTTGCTAACGTCTCTTCTCTCCTCAAGGCAGGCACTATCGCAGGTGCCGCCGTCGCCGTGACCATTACCGGCATGCCTGTGATCCACAATGCGTTCGCCGCTCCCGTAAAGATCGAAGCCCAACAGGTGCCGGGCTTCGCCGATGTGGTTGCTGCCGTTACCCCGGCCGTCGTTTCGGTTCGCGTCCAGTCGCGCGCCAACCCTGTCAACGACGACATGTCCTTCAATTTCGGCGGCCAGAACGGCTTCGACGATCTGCCCGACGATCATCCTCTGAAGCGCTTCTTCCGTGAATTCGGCGAGGGCGACCAGCAGTTCGGCAATCGCAATCCAGGCCAGCGCAATGACAACCATTGGAACCGCCGCGCCGACAAGAACATGAAGCCGCGCCTGCGTCCCACCTCGCAGGGCTCCGGCTTCTTCATCACCGAAGACGGTTATCTCGTCACCAACAACCACGTGATCGACGGCGGCACGGCGTTCACCGTCGTGATGACCGACGGTACCGAACTCGATGCCAAGCTGATCGGCAAGGATCCACGCACCGACCTCGCCGTGCTGAAGGTGGACGACAAGGAAAAGCGCAAGTTCACCTACGTCTCCTTCGCCGACGAACACAAGGTCCGCGTGGGTGACTGGGTCGTCGCCGTCGGTAATCCCTTCGGCCTTGGCGGCACCGTGACCGCCGGCATTGTCTCGGCACTCGGCCGCGATATCGGCGCCGGCCCCTATGACGACTTCCTGCAGGTCGATGCGGCAGTAAACCGCGGCAATTCCGGTGGCCCGACCTTCAACCTTTCGGGCGAAGTGGTCGGCATCAATACCGCGATCTTCTCACCGTCGGGCGGCAATGTCGGTATTGCGTTTGCCATCCCGGCTTCGGTCGCCAAGGATGTCGTCAACCAGCTGATGAAGGGCGGCGATATCGCCCGCGGCTGGCTGGGCGTCAAGATCGAGCCGGTGACGGCGGATGTCGCCGAATCCCTCGGCCTCGCGGAAGCCGCCGGCGCCCTGATCAATGAGCCGCAGGCCGACTCGCCGGGCTTCAAGGCCGGCCTGAAGGAAGGCGACGTGGTCACCGCGGTCGATGGCGATCCGATCAAGGGACCGAAGGAACTCGCCCGCAAGATCGGCTCCATGCAGCCCAACAAGGTGGTGGATCTCTCGGTCTGGCGCGACGGCAAGTCGATCAGCGTCAAGGTCACCCTCGGCAAGCTGCCGGACGAGAACCGCGTTGCTTCCGCCGATCCCAACATGGGCGGCCAGAATGGCGCCGAGGAACCGGAGACCCCTGCCGAGCAGACCCTCGACAAGCTCGGCATCGTGGTCACCCCGGCCGATGACGGCAACGGCGTGCAGATCACCTCGGTCGATCCCGAATCCGATGCCGCCGACAAGGGCCTGAAGAACGGTGAGAAGATCACCTCGGTCAATAACCAGGACGTCAAGAACGCGGCTGACATCCAGAAGGTGATCGACGAAGCCAAGGCCGGCGGCCGCAAGAAGGCGCTGTTCCAGATCCAGGATCAGAACGGTAACCGCTTCGTGGCGCTCGATCTCGGTTGATCAAGCCCGCCCACAGGCAATGACGACAACCTGACGGATTGCCCTTTCCCCAAAATTTTGGGGGAAGGGCTTCCTGACACCTGAAATTCATGCGTTATGCTCCAGTCCATGAAGATTCTCATCATCGAAGACGACCTGGATGCGGCGAGCTATCTGGTGAAGGCCTTCCGCGAGGCGGGCCACACCACCGAGCATGCGAGCGACGGCGAGAGCGGCCTCTTCATGGCGTCGGAGAACGGCTACGACGTGGTCGTGGTGGACCGCATGCTGCCGCGCCGCGATGGCCTGTCGGTGATCTCCGAACTCCGCAAGCGTGGCGTCAACACGCCGGTGCTGATCCTCTCGGCGCTCGGCCAGGTCGATGACCGGGTGACCGGCCTCCGTGCAGGCGGCGACGACTATCTCCCCAAACCCTATTCCTTCACCGAACTGCTGGCCCGTGTCGAGGTGCTGGGCCGCCGCCGGGGTTCGCCCGAGCAGGACATGGTCTACAAGGTCGGCGACCTCGAACTCGACCGGCTCGCCCATGACGTCCGCCGCGCCGGCAAGGAAATCGTGCTCCAGCCGCGCGAATACCGCCTGCTCGAATATCTCATGAAGAATGCCGGCCAGGTGGTGACGCGCACCATGCTGCTGGAGAATGTCTGGGACTATCATTTCGACCCGCAGACCAATGTGATCGACGTCCACGTGTCGCGGCTGCGCTCCAAGATCGAGAAGGATTTCGACCGGCCGTTGCTGCGCACCGTGCGCGGCGCCGGGTATATGATCAAGGATGACGCATAAATGGCGAGCGCGGCTGCGGCCCGTTTCCAGATGCTCTATCGGAACACGGCGGTCCGGCTTTCGGCACTTTATCTGCTGCTGTTTGCGGTTTGCGCGGCGACCCTCGTTTTCTACGTTACCTCGATTTCCGAGAGCCAGCTGCAGCGGCGGATGAAGGATTCCGTTGCCGAAGAGGTCGGTATTCTCAACGACATCTTCACCCAGGGCGGGCTTCAGGCACTGCTCAGCGTGCTCGAGCGGCAATCCCATCAGCCCGGCGCCAATCTCTATGTGATCGCCGGCCCCAATGGCGAAATGCTTGCCGGCAATGTCGCCAAGCTGCAGCCTGGTGTCATAGACAGCGAGGGCTGGACCGACCGGCCGTTCCTCTACAGTCGCTTCGGCGACAAGTCCTCGAAGGACAAGCATATGGCGGTCGCCAATGTCTTCTTTCTCGATAACGGCATCCGCATCCTCGTCGGACGCGATCTCGGTGAGCCGGAGAATGCGCGCTTGCTGGTCCGCCAGGCGTTGATGCTGGCGCTCGGCATCATGGGACTGGGTGCGCTGATCATCTGGTTCGCAATCGGCCGGAGAGCACTTCAGCGCATCGACCGCATGTCGGGCGCGGCGCAGAACATCATGGCGGGCGATCTCTCCGAACGGCTGCCGGTGACCGGCTCGGGCGACGAATTCGACCGGCTCTCGACATCATTGAACGCCATGCTGTCGCGCATGGAGCGGCTGGACGAGGGGCTGCGGCAGGTCTCCGATAATATCGCCCACGACCTCAAGACGCCGCTGACACGGCTGCGCAACAAGGCCGAAAGCGCGCTCGGCGACAGGAGCGAGCGAGGCCATGCGGCGGCGCTAGAGGACATCATCGCGGAGAGCGATCAGTTGATCCGCACCTTCAACGCGCTTCTGATGATCTCGCGCGTCGAGGCGGGCTCGGCGGTCGCCGAGATGTCGGATATCGACCTTTCGGCGGTGGCCTCGGAAGTCGCCGAACTCTATGAGCCCGTCGCCGAGGACGCGGGGCTGTCGATCGAGAAGGTGCTGGCGCCCGACTGCCGTGTGCGCGGCAACCGCGAACTGATCGGCCAGGCGATCTCCAACCTGATCGACAACGCGATCAAATATGGCGGCGGTACCGGGCAGAACACGATCTTGCTCGTGACTCGTCTCAAGGGAGGCGAGACGGAGCTGGCCGTCTCCGACCATGGTCCGGGCGTCCCGGACGATAAATACGAGGAAGTCACCAAACGCTTCGTGCGGCTCGATGAAAGCCGCTCCAAGCCCGGCACCGGGTTGGGTCTGGCGCTGACGGTCGCGGTGATGGAACTGCATGGCGGACGCATCGATTTTTCCGCGACCGTTCCGGAAAATGCTGAGAATCGTGGATTGACGGTGAAAATGGTGTTTCCCGAGAGCAAAGCACTCTAAGTTTGCGGCGATCCGGGAGGAATGCGCGTGGCGAATGAGAATGGCGGCAGGCTTTGTGATATCGAGCCGAACGCGTTGAAACCCTTCAATCAGCAGGAACTGAAATCGGCACTGTCCGACATGAAGGATTGGGCGAAGACCGAGCCCGATCTTGCCCGCCTGCTCGAACCAGGTAGACCGCTCAAGGACTTCGTGGCGGCGGCTTTCACACTGTCGCCCTATCTGCGTGACACGGCGCGGTTGATGCCGTCGCTGCTCTCGGCGGCGATTACGCAGGATATCCGCGCGCTTCTCGGCGGGATTACCCATCAAGCGCGAGATGCCTGGCGCGGAGCGACGGAAGCCGAACTGATGACGGCGCTGCGCAAGGCCAAGCGCCGGGCGTCGTTCCTGATCGCCATGGCCGACTTGGCCGGCCTGTTCGATGGCCGGGAGACGACACATTCGCTCTCGGAACTCGCCGACGTCTGTATCTCCGCAGCCTTCGATCACCTCCTGACGGTTGCCCATCAGAGTGGAAAGCTGGTTCTCCGCCACGAGGACGAGCCATGCCGCGATACCGGCCTCGTCGTGCTGGGCATGGGCAAGCTCGGCGGCCGCGAACTCAACTATTCCTCGGATATCGACATCGTCGTCTTCTTCGATCCTGACAACGGCATGCTGGCCGATCCCGACGAGGCGACCGACACCTTTGCGCGCATGTTGCGGCGGCTGATCCGCATTCTGCAGGACCGCACCGGCGACGGCTATGTGTTTCGCACCGACCTCCGACTCAGGCCCGATCCCGGTTCGACGCCGCTGGCGATCCCGGTCGATGCCGCCATGCTCTATTACGAGGGCAGGGGGCAGAACTGGGAGCGTGCGGCCTTCATCAAGGCGCGACCCGTCGGCGGTGACCTCAAAGCCGGAGAGCTGTTCCTCAAAGACCTGGTGCCTTTCGTTTTCCGCAAATATCTCGATTATGCGGCGATATCGGACATCCACTCGATCAAGCGGCAGATCCACGCCCATCGCGGCCACGACGAGATCGCGGTCAAGGGTCACAATATCAAGCTCGGTCGAGGTGGTATCCGCGAGATCGAATTCTTCGCCCAGACCCAGCAGTTGATCGCCGGCGGACGCATGCCGGAACTTCGGACGAAAAGCACCGAGCAGGCGCTTCTCGCGCTGGAGCAAGCGCGCTGGATCGATACGAAAACCAGGATCGAACTGACCGAGGCCTATTGGTATCTGCGTGCGGTCGAGCACCGCATTCAGATGGTCAATGACGAGCAGTCGCACAATCTGCCGGAGGGCGAGGTCGAGCTGAAGCGCATCGCCTTCATGATGGGCTATGACGGTACGGCGAGCTTTTCGGCTGATCTGGTCAAAATGCTGAGGACCGTCGAGAAGCGCTATGCCCAGCTTTTCGAACAGGAGGCGAAGCTATCCACCGAGACCGGCAACCTCGTCTTCACCGGCCGGGTCGATGATCCCGACACGCTGGAGACGCTGAGAGGCCTCGGCTTCAAGCGGCCCGAAGGGGTGTCGGCGACGATCCGCGCCTGGCACTACGGCCGCTATCGCGCTACGCAATCGGTCGAGGCGCGGGAAAGATTGACCGAGCTGATGCCGGAACTGCTCAGGACGTTCGGCCAGGCGGCGGAGGCCGACGAAGCGCTGCTGCGTTTCGACCAGTTCATCTCCGGCCTGCCGGCGGGCATCCAGCTGTTCTCGCTCTTATCCTCCAATCCCTCGCTGCTCTCGCTGATCGCCACCATCATGTCGGCGGCGCCGAAGCTTGCCAGCATCATCGCCTCCAAGCCGCATGTGTTCGACGGCATGCTCGATCCGGCGCTGATGTCGGAACTGCCGACGCGCGACTATCTGCAAAGACGGTTGCGAAGCTTCCTGTCGGGCTCGTCGCATTTCGAGGAGACGCTCGACCGGCTCAGGATCTTCGCCTTCGAGCACAGGTTCCTGATCGGCATCCGCCTGCTGACCGGGGTCATCGGCGGCGCATCGGCGGCGTCCGCTTTCACCCATCTCGCCGACCTCGTAATATCGGAGGCACTTGCCGCGGTGACCTCGGAGCTAGAGGCGGTCCATGGCAAATATCCCGGCGGCCGGGTGGCTATCATGGGGCTCGGCAAGCTCGGCAGCGGCGAGCTGACGGCCGGTTCGGATGTCGATCTCATCCTGCTCTATGACTATGACAGCGAGGCGGCGGAATCGGATGGTCCGAAGCCGATCGATTCCAACCGTTATTTCGCGCGGCTGACCCAGCGCATGATCGCGGCACTCTCCGCGCCGACGGCAGAAGGCGTCCTCTACGAGGTCGACATGCGGCTCAGGCCCTCCGGCAACAAGGGGCCGGTGGCGACACGCATCAATGCTTTCGAGAAATACCAGTCGGAGGAAGCCTGGACCTGGGAGCATATGGCGCTCAGCCGCGCGCGCATGGTGGCGGGCGACGACAGCCTGAAGGTCGAGGCGGAGCGGATCATCGAGCGTGTCCTGGATGTGCCCGGCGACCGGAAGAAGATCACCAAGGAGGTCGCTGAGATGCGCGATCTGATCGAGAAGGAAAAGCCGCCGAAAGACATCTGGGATGTGAAACTGATCCCCGGCGGACTGGTCGACATCGAGTTCATCGCGCAATATCTGACGCTGATAGCACCGGGAGAGGGAATCTCGGCCGAGGGCCGCACTGCCAATACCGAGGCGACGCTGAAGCGGCTCGGGCCGCATTTCCTCAAACCGGCCGATCTCGACACGGTGATCGCCGCACTCAAGCTTTATTCGGACTTGGCTCAGGTGGTGCGGCTCTGCATCGGCGGCGGCTTCGACCCGAGGGAGGCGCCTGAAGGGTTGAAGGAGATCATCTGCCGCATAACGGAGTTGCCCGACCTCAAGGTGCTTGAGGGCGAGATGAAGCGCTATTCGCAGGAGGTTCGCGCGATTTTCAAGCGGGTGGTCAGCGCGTCACGTGAGCGAGATTAGATCACCATGAAAACGAAGTCGTTGACATCGAGATTGGGCTGGCCGTCGACATGGGCGAGAAGGACCTGATATTCATTGTCGTCGTCGTCGCGAAAGACCTGCAGGAAAGAGCCGGTGGATTGCTCATAGATCATCTCGTCGGCGAAGTAGTCGGCATCTCCTGAGAAAAGACCACGGTCCATGATCCGGCCGTTGTCGTAGTTCAAGTAACCCATCTCGTCCATTTCACGATCGATTATCCGAATTTGATCTCCAAATTTGGGCAGCGTGAACCCCGGCCCACCCGTATCGAGCACGAGCGCGATCTTGTCGATGCCCTTCTGGAAATCGGTGATGTTGGAGTAGGAATAGTCCTCGGTCAGATGGAACTGGAAAACGTCCGCCCCTGCGCCACCCGTCAGTTGGTTCCGTCCGCCGGCAGCGCTGAGGAAGTCGGCGCCGTCCCCGCCGTTCAGCACATCGTCGCCGCGCCCCGCGAAGAGATAGTCGTTTCCGTTCTCTCCACGGATCTTTGCGCCGTTTTCGCCGCCGTAGATGGTCTCGCCGGCTTTTGTACCCATCAGAGTCTGCTTGAGGGTCGCTTCGCTGAAATTGTAGATGATTTCTTCAACGCCGCTGACTTTGGCGACAAGGCCCAAGCGGCTGAGTTCGGTGATCTTGGCGCCGCCCTCCGCGTCCACGATCAACTTGTCGTCGCCGGCATCGCCGTCGATCGAGGCGCCTCTCGATTTCGATCTATTGGGATTGCTGAAGTTGAAGCTGAAGCCGCTGATCAGGTCATTGCCCCCGCCCGCATGAATCTCGTCAGCCGCTCCGGTGCCGATTTCTTCCCAGCCCGATATCAGGTCATTTCCGGCATTGCCATAGATCAGATCCTTGGCTTTGCCTCCCCGCAGGGTATCGTTGTAGGTCGAACCAGTCATCTTCATGGCAATATCCTCCGGGCAAATCATCATTGTTGCGGCGCGCCGATGTGGCGGGCGCTTAAGGTTGCCGCAATCATTGGATGAAATTTATTAAGAGGAACTAAATCCGCACGCCGATAACCGTGCCTTTGCCCTCGGCCGAGCGGATGCGCATTGCACCGCCATGGAGCTGGGTCAGCGAGCGGGAAATGGCAAGCCCGAGCCCCGAACCGCCCTGGCTCTTGGCATATTGGCTCTGCACCTGCTCGAACGGCTGGCCGATCTTCTGCATCGCAGCCCTGGGGATGCCGATGCCGGTGTCGCCGATGACGAGCGCGACCCTGCCGTCGATCTTGCGCGCACGCACGATCACCCGGCCGTTTTCGTTGGTGAATTTAACCGCGTTGGAGAGCAGGTTGAGCAGGATCTGCTTCATCGCGCGCCGGTCGGCCTGGAGGTTGAGGTCGGGGCTGATATCCTGCTCGACCACGATGTTCTTGGCACCGGCGGCAATCGAAATCAGCCTGAGGCTCTCCTCGATCAGAACCGCCAGATTGGTCGGTTCGGTCTTGATCTGCAGTTGGCCCGCCTCGATCTTCGACATGTCGAGAATGTCGCTGATGACGTTGAGCAGGTGAATGCCGCTGTCATGGATGTCGCAGGAATATTCGTGATACTTGTCGCTGCCGAGCGGGCCGAACATCTGGCTCTGCAGGATTTCCGAGAAGCCGAGAATGGCGTTGAGCGGCGTCCTGAGTTCGTGCGACATGTTGGCGAGGAATTCGGACTTGGCGCGGTTGGCGCCCTCGGCGCGCTCCTTTTCCGCTTGGTAATTTGCATTTGCGACAGAGAGTGCGGCCTTCTGCCGTTCGAGCTTGACGCGTGAGGCGGAGAGGTCGCCGATCGTCGCCATCAGCCGGCGCTCGGATTCGCGCAGGCGTTCCTGGTGCCGCTTGAGCAGAGTAATGTCGGTGCCGACCGAAACCAGCCCGCCATCATGCGTGCGGCGTTCGTTGATCTGCAGCCAGCGGCCATCGGCGAGCTGCACCTCCGTCGTCTGCGACTGGCAGTTCTCCGGGTCCGGATCGGCAAGCCGGCGCTCGATCACCGGGCGGCAGGCAGAGGCCATCAGCGAACTTCTCTCCGTGCCTGTCACCAGCACGCTGTCGGGCAGGCCATAGGCTTGTTGATAATGCGCGTTGCACATCACCAGCCGGTCGTTCTTGTCCCACAGCACGAAGGCTTCCGAGGTGGATTCGATGGCGTCCGCCAGACGCTGGTCGGCCTCGGCATAGCGCTGGGCGAGCTTGGTCTGCTCGGTCACGTCCATGGCGATGCCGATCAGGTGGACGCGTCCGGAATGGGCGCGGATGATCTGGGCGCGGGCGCGCAGCCAGACATAATGCCCGCCGGCATGGCGCACGCGAAAAATCTGATCGACATTCCTCAGTTCGCCCTTGGCGATGCCGCGGGCCAGCGAATAGATCGAATTGTCGTCCGGGTGCATCATCCGCGCCATGTCGCCAAAGGAGAGCACGTCATTGCGCGGCGGTATACCAAGCATTTCATACATCGACCGCGACCAGAACAACCGGCCATCGGCCATGTCGAAATCCCACAATCCGCAGCGGCCGCGCGAGAGGGCTGTTTCGACGCGCAGGTTGGATTCGACGAAGACGTCGTCGGCATCGCGCGCCCGCTTTGCCTGAGTATAATAGGCGTAGAGGATGACCAGGATGATTGCCGAAATGCCAGTAAACAGCGTGACGTTCAGGGAAATCTCGTCGCGCAGATGGCCGGAAATCGCATCGAGCGGCGTTATCGCCAGCACGAAGCCGCCCTTGCCCTGAAGCGGCATGAAGGATGCGAGATGCTCGCGCCCACTGAGCGAGATATTCAGCAGACGGTTGATTTCGAACTCGCCGGAGAAGAGTTCCGGCAGCAGGACCTGAAGGTAGCGGCCCTTGAGGAAGAAGCCGTCGCCGGTGCCGGCGATCACATAGCCGCCGTTATCGGCAAGCAGGACATGGGCACGAAATGCGCCGGGTGTCGCCTTGCCGAGTTCGGTCAGCATCGCCTGGGCGCGCTCCGCATTGGCGCGTTTGGTGAGTTCGGGCAGCGTCGAGAGTTTGGCGGAAACCAGCGATGCTGTGAAGGCAGCCTCGCGACCCGCCGTGTCTTCCATGCGCACGACTTCGCCATAGATGCCGAAGACGCGCGATGCCGCAACGACGAGCAGGAAGGCGGTGATGAGGATCGGGATCGATTTCCTGAGAGCAGGCTCGGCCCGCGCCAGTTCGATCGCGGGCGGAAAATTGAGCCGCCGGGAGCTTTCCCTGATGCTTCGTTCGACCCCCGAAAGGCTCGTCAGGCCACGCCTGAGCCAGCCGCCGGCCACGCTTCCTCGTTGCGCATCCGCCATGATTCCCGCCTTGATTCTCTTGCAGATTCGCCGCGCCGCTCGCCCGAATCATCCATAAGGAATCACGGGGCGGGAACATTGTCCAGATGCCGGATTTAACGGATTTTTAACCCGTTCTTTTGACTCGCAGATTTTTTTGGCCATAAGCGCCGCGCAAGCAGTTTGTAGCGCTTTACACCTTCTGCATGCGGTCGATGAGGTCTCGCACGTCGGTGGAGAGCGGGCCGGACTGGTCGATCTGCAGCAGCGCGAACCGGGCGTGTCCGGCACGTGTCTGCTCGAGCGAACGCCACGAGCGCATTGACGTGAGGATACGAGCTGCGACTTGCGGATTGCGCTTGTCGATATCGATGATCTGCTCGGCGAGGAACCTGTAGCCGGCGCCGTCGGCGCGGTTGAAGCCGGTTGGGTTCGCCATGGCGTAGGAGCCGATCAGCGCGCGCAGCCGGTTCGGATTGTTCGGCGCGAAATGCGGGCTTTCCATCAGGCTCTTGATCCGGTCGAGCGTGTCTGCCCCCGGGATCGTCGCCTGGATCGTGAACCACTTGTCGATGACCAGTGGATTGCCGCTGAAACGCTGCTCAAACGCCGCGATGGCGTCGGCCGCTGCTTCCGTTTCGGGAAAGCGATGCGCCAGCACCATCAGCGCATGCGACAGTTCCGTCATGTTGTTGGCATTGCCGAAGGCTGCTGCGGCACGGGCGGGATCCTCGTCGCCGTAGGAGAGCCACGTCAGTGCCGAATTGCCGAGCGCGCGCCTGCCGGCACTCGCTGCATCGGGGCTGAACGCGCCATCGACTTTCATACCCGCATAAAGTGCGGCGAATTCATCGATCGCCTTGACCGCGATCGAACGGATCACGCTGTCGCGGACGTCGTGGATGAGGTCGGGATCGATATTGCTGCCGATCTCGCGGGCGATGTCGGCCTCGGAGGGCAGGGCAAGCACCTGGGCGCGGAAGGCCGGCTCCAGCGCCTCGTCGGCGATCGTCGCCTTGATGACCGATGTCAGTGCCTCGGAGGCTGTCGCCGCGCCGTCGCCCGCGGATTTCACGCCACTGGTGAGGTCCTGCATGGCGAGATGATTGATCGCCTGCCAGCGCGAGAAGAGATCGCCGTCGTGGCGTGCAATATGGATGATATCGTCGACCGACTGGTCGAAATGCAGGTTGACCGGCGCCGAGAAGCTGCGGTTGAGCGACACGACCGGGCGCGATGAAATGCCCTCGAACGTGATTTCCTGGGCGCGGTCCGTCAGGTGCAGCACACCGCCCGAATATTCACCGCCCGTGACAGCACTTGGCGTGGCTTCCGAACCATTGTCCAGGATCAGGCCCATCGCCAGCGGGATGTGCATCGGTTCCTTGACCTGCTGACCGGGCGTCGGCGGGATCATTTGCTCCAGCGAGAGCTTGAGATTGCGCGCCGAAGCGTCATAGGCGGCAGAGACGGTGACGACAGGCGTGCCGGCCTGATGATACCAGCGCGAGAACTGCGTGAGATCGCGACCACTCGCTTCCTCGAAGCACGTGACGAAATCCTCGATCGTCACGGCCTGACCATCGTGGCGCTCGAAATAGAGGTCCATGCCCTTGCGGAACGTGTCGCGACCCAGAAGCGTCGCGATCATGCGCGTCACTTCCGAACCTTTTTCATAGACCGTCGTCGTGTAGAAGTTGTTGATTTCGCGATAGATATTCGGCCGCACCGGATGGGCGAGCGGGCCCGCATCCTCGGCGAACTGCTCGGCCTTCAGGTGCCGCACTTCGGCAATGCGCTTGACGGCGCGGCTGCGCTCGTCGGCGGAGAACTCGTGGTCGCGGAAGACAGTGAGGCCTTCCTTCAGGCAAAGCTGGAACCAGTCGCGGCACGTAATGCGGTTGCCGGTCCAGTTGTGGAAATATTCGTGCGCGACGATCGCCTCGATATTGGCGTAGTCCTGGTCGGTGGCGGTTTCCGGGTCGGCCAGGATGTATTTGTCGTTGAAGACGTTGAGGCCCTTGTTCTCCATGGCGCCCATGTTGAAATCGGACACCGCAACGATCATGAAAATATCGAGATCGTATTCGCGGCCAAAGGCTTCCTCGTCCCACTTCATGGAACGCTTGAGCGCATCCATGGCATAGGCCGCGCGGTCTTCCTTGCCGTGTTCGACATAGATTTTCAGCGCCACTTCGCGCTCGGTCATGGTGGTGAACGTGTCTTCGACGACACCGAGGTCGCCGGCAACAAGCGCGAACAGATAGCTCGGCTTCGGATGCGGATCGTACCAGGCGGCGAAGCGTCGGCCGTCGCCGTAATCGCCCGCGCCGAGGAAATTGCCGTTCGACAGCATCAGCGGGTTGGCCGTGCCATCGCCGATGATGGTGATCGTATAGATGCCCAGCACATCCGGCCGGTCCATGAAATAGGTGATGCGGCGGAAGCCTTCGGCCTCGCACTGGGTGCAATAGGTGCCGTTGGTGCGGTAGAGCCCCATCAGCTTGGTATTGGCCTCCGGATTGACGATGGTCTCGACCGTGACCTCGAAGGTCGTGCCGGTCGGCAGGCCTCTGATCGTCAACGTGTTGGGGCCGACCGTGTACTGGCTCTCGTCGATCGGATTGCCGTCGATCGCGACCGCGCGCAGATTGAGCTCGTCGCCGTCGAGGACCAGCGGCGCATTCTCGTCGGCGCCTTCGCGGCGGTGCATCAGCGAACGCTGGATGACGAGGGTTTCGCGCGGGTCGAGCTCGAAGGTCAAATCCACCCGTTCGAGAACGAAATCGGTCGGACGGTAGTCTGCCAGATGGATGACCTGGCCGGCGGTAGCTTCCATGTGATGTCCCGAATGGCGTTCGCCATTGTCTGCGTTCAATTCATCTGCGCGCCAAGTATCGCGGAACGCGAGCGACAGGGCGAGTCCCGGCGGCAGCATCCCAGTCAAACCCTGAAACATCGTTAAACGCAATCCCGGAATGACACAATTCAGGAGGGCCATTTTCAAAATTTCATGATCAGCGGGGTTCAAAATATGACGAAAGGCAATATGGTGGTGTGATCAACGAAGCGGCATCGCCGATCCTGTCCGCCGCAGCTTCACCCAGACCGTCCGATAGCAGGGTTGCACATATGAACGTGCCGAAATTTGGTATTGGAGCCTCGGCGCTCCGCAAGGAAGACTTCAAACTCGTCAGGGGCGAGGGAAACTATACCGACGATGTGCGTGTGGAGAATGCGCTGCACGGCTTCGTCTGGCGCTCGTCCCATGCGCATGCCTGGTTCAAGATCGTCTCGACGGAGGCCGCACTTGCTTCGCCGGGGGTGCATCTGGTGCTGACCGGGGAAGATGTCGGCCATCTCGGCGCGATGCCGAGCAAGGAGCAAGTCACCCAGCCGGATGGCACCCGGAACGTCAAGCGCGAGGCGCCGGTTCTCTGCAGCGGCGTTGCCAAGCATGTCGGCGACGCGCTGGCCTTCATCGTCGCCGATACACGCGAACAGGCCGAGGACGCGGCCGAACTGATCAAGATCGAAGGCGATGGACTTGGATCGCATGTCGATCTCGTGACCGCGCTCGACGAAGGGGCATCGCTGGTCTGGGAAGAACTCGGCAGCAACCAGGCCTTTCACTACCGGATCGGTGACCGGCAAGCGACAGACGGGGCCTTCGCGACGGCAGCGCATACGACAGAGCTCCGCGTGGTCAACAACCGCGTCATCTCGCACTATCTGGAGCCGCGCGCGGTGGTCGGCGCCTATGACGCCGAGACCGATAGTTTCACGCTGCATACGCCGTCGCAGGGCGTCCATTCGATGCGCAGCATTCTTGCCAAGGATGTCTTCCGTGTCGATCCCGAGAAAATCCGGGTGATCACCGGCGATGTCGGCGGCGGCTTCGGCACCAAGATGTTCACCTATCGCGAATATGCGCTGGTGCTGGAGGCATCACGCCGGCTCGGCCGCCCGGTCCGCTGGGTTTCGAGCCGCACCGAGCATGCGCTTGCCGACACGCATGGCCGCGATAGCATCATGGACGCCTCGCTCGCCTTCGATGCCGATTATCGGATCACCGGCATGCGGGTGGACATGGTCGCCAATATGGGCGCCTATCTCTCGCAATACGGGCCGATGATCCCCACCATGGCGGCGCTGATGGCGACCGGCGTCTATGACATTCCCAATCTCGATTACGAGATCCGGGGTGCTTACACAAATACTACGCCGGTGGATGCCTATCGCGGCGCCGGCCGGCCGGAAGCCGCCTATCTCATCGAGCGGCTGATGGATTCCTCGGCGCGCGATCTCGGTGTCAGCCCGGTCGAACTGCGGCGGATCAATTTCATCAAGCCGGACCAGTTTCCCTACCGCACCCAATCGGACTGTCTCTACGATGTCGGCGAGTTCGACGGGCATCTGCAGCAGGCGCTGGAAATGTCCGGATATGGCAGCTTTCAGGAGCGCTACGACGAGGCGGCATCGCGCGGCAAAGTTCGCGGCGTCGGGCTCTCGACCTATGTCGAGATTTGCGCGTTTCCCGGCTCCGAACCGGCGCATCTCCATCTCAACCTCGATGGCACGATCACGCTCTTCATCGGCACCCAGACCAACGGCCAGGGCCATGCCACCGCCTACAGCCAGCTCATCGCCGAGAAGATCGGCATTGATTTCGACAAGATCATCGTCCGCCAGGGCGACACGGCTGAACTCAAGCGCGGCGGCGGCACAGGCGGCTCGCGCTCCATCCCGATCGGCGGCGTCTCGGTGGTCCGCGCCGGCGAGGATCTCGCGGAAAAGATCAAGCGCATTGCCGGCGACGAACTCGAAAGTGCTGCCGAGGACATCGAACTGGTCGGCGGCGTGGCGCGCATCGCCGGCACCGACCGCATGTTGAGCTTTGCTGACGTCGCCCGCGCCGCCAAGGACCCGGCGGACATCATCGCGATTGCCGATGTGAAGCAGGACGAGGCGACGTTTCCCAACGGCACGCATGTCGTCGAAGTCGAGATCGATCCCGAAACCGGGATGACCGAGATCGTCAACTACCAGATCGTCGACGACTTCGGCGTCATCGTGAACCCGATCCTGCTCTTGGGGCAGATCCATGGCGGTGTCGCCCAAGGCGCGGGACAGGCGCTGGTCGAAGGCGTGCAATATTCCGAGGAAGGCCAGCTGCTCACCGCCACCTTCATGGATTACGCCGTGCCGCGCGCGGGAGACCTGCCGTTCTTCAAATTCGACACCCGCAACGTGCCCTCGGTCGCCAATGCGCTCGGTATCAAGGGTGCGGGCGAGGCCGCCACGATCGGTTCGACGCCTGCGGTGATGAACGCGGTGATCGACGCACTTCATCGCGGCTATGGTATCAAGTCGTTGGACATGCCCGCCACCCCGGGCAGGGTCTGGGAGGCGATCGAGGCCGCCAAGGCTGGCTGATCATTCCTCGCTTTACACCGGTCGCCTGACGGCGGCCGGGCAATGCTCTATTCGGACATGCATCCATGGACAAGACCGTCGCCAACCCCGCTCGCGGCATCGCAATGAAAGTGATGTCGATCCTGCTGTTCATCTCGATGCAATCGATGGTGAAGCTGGCCGGGCCGGGCATCGCGACCGGCGAGATCACCTTCTTCCGCTCGTTCTTCGCGCTTGTGCCGATCATGGTCTGGCTGTTTTTCCGTGGCGAACTGGGCGTTTCGTTCAAGACGGCCAATCCGATGGGGCATTTCTACCGCGGCTTCATCGGCGTCTCGTCGATGGCGCTCGGCTTCTATGGCGTGGTGCACCTGCCTCTGCCCGAGGCCGTGGCGATCGGCTATGCGATGCCGCTGTTCGCTGTGGTCGCGGGCGCGGTGCTGTTGGGCGAAGACGTGCGGCGCTATCGCTGGGGCGCGGTGTTTGCGGGGTTCATCGGCGTGGTAATCATCGTATGGCCCAAGCTCACATTGTTCGAGCAGGGCGGACTCAGTCCCAACGAGATTTCCGGTGTCGCGGCTGTGCTGTTTTCTGCGGCGCTGGCGGCGGTGGCCATGGTGCATGTGCGCCAACTCGTCCGCACCGAGAACACGCCGACGATCGTGCTCTATTTCTCGCTGTCATCGGCCATCTTCTCGCTGATGACGCTTCCCTTCGGCTGGAACGCATTGCCCTGGTCGTCCGCCGCCCTGCTGATAGGCGCCGGCTTCGTCGGCGGGCTGGGGCAGATCCTGCTCACCCAGAGCTATCGTTTCGCCGACGTCTCGACCATCGCACCCTTCGAATATACCTCGATCATCTGGGCGACATTGTTCGGCTATTACCTGTTCGGAGACCTGCCGGGCGGCACGCTGCTGTTCGGCGCGGCAATCGTCATCGGAGCGGGCGTCTTCATCCTCTATCGCGAGACGCGGCGCAAGGTTCCGACCCATCGCGAGGATCAGACGCTCACGCCTTAGGACTAAGCGACATTCAGGCGCCGCAAGTTCTTTGATACATCTCTTTACAAAAGCTCGATTTTGAAGAATTGCTTTTACGTGTCTTCGAAAGTTGCGAAGTAGACTTTGTCTATGTCACCAGAGATCACATTGATCGCCGCCCTATTTATCGGCCTTGTCGTAGGAGTGGCGATATCGCGCTTGAGGTCAAGCCTGCGGCGGCGTGAATGGAGAGCGCGTGACCGCGCATATTCCCAAAGCCGACCACATGTAATACCCAATGTTGAGCCTGGTCCGTGGCTGCGAGAGTCCGAGGTGTCTAGCAGGCCCACCGATGCCGCAGATCAACTGCGGATCGTGATGGCTGCGAGCTTCTCGGCACAGCCGCTTCTCAGCAAAAGTGAAGTGCGTGTTTACCAGGACCTCGACGCCTTCGTCACCGCCTGCAATCCGCGTTGGTTGGTCATGGCACAAGTGTCACTTGGCGAAATTCTTAAAAGTCGAGATGCCCAGGCATATAGTTGCATCAACTCCAAGCGGGTCGACTTGTTGCTGGTTGACGAAAATTGTCATCCTCGCCATGTCGTCGAGTACCAGGGTAGCGGACATCATCAAGGCACAGCTGCAGCGCGCGACGCAGTCAAGAAGGAAGCGCTGCGACGTGCCGGCATTGGCTATCATGAAGTGGTGGCTGGACATACGACGCCATCCGAATTGAAGCGGCTTGTCGAAAGGCTGGTTGAAAGCCCCGCATCTACGCAATCGACTACGACGCGGACATCCACCAACTGAAGCGCTGACCGGACGCTCACACTTTGGCCGGCCGCCGCAGGATGCGATAGGTCGCGTAGACGCCGTAGATCGCGAAGAAAATGGCCAGCACGACAGGCAACCCGCTCGGGCCGGAATATGCGATCGCCTGTCCGCCGATCAGCGGTCCGAGGATGACGCCCACGCCGTAAAGCACGGTGATGCCGGAGGATATCCGCACGAATTCGCCCGGCAGTGCCATGTCGTTGGCGTGCGCGACGTTGAGCGAATAGATTGGAAACATCACCATCCCCGACAGGCAGGCCGCCATGTAGAGCTGGTACTCGTGGCGCGCATCGAGCGTGAACATCCAGAGCCCGGCGATCACGCCGAGAATGCAGCAGAACACCATCACGGCGCGACGGTCGACATAATCCGAGACGCGGCCGAGGGGGAACTGGGCGACGATCGCACCCACCGTGATCGCCGCGATCAGGTTGGCGCCGCCGGTTTCGGTGAGGCCCGACATCTTGGCAAAGACCGCTGCGAAGTTCAGCCATGCCCCGGCGATGACGCCCGACAGGAATGTGCCGACAAAGGCGACCGGCGAGCGCCGCCACAGGCTCTTGAGGTCGAAGCCGACTTCTGTCGGCGGCGTCGGCGTCGATGAAGCCGAGAGCGCGACGGGGAAGACGGCGGAGGCGAGGATGATCGCCGCGACGATGAACAGCGCTGTGTTCATCACATCGCCGAGCGAGGCGATATAGGGTCCGGCGATCGTGCCGCCCATCGCGGTCACCATATAGACCGAGAACATGAAGCCACGATATTCGTTCTCGGCCTTCTCGTTGATCCAGCTTTCCATGATCAGGTAGCAGCTGGCGATGGCAAAGCCAAACATGCCCCGGAACGCCATCCAGGCCCAGAGATCGGCGACCAGCGCACAGAGCAGGATCGACACCACCATCAGCGCGATATTGGCGGCGAAGACGCGGATATGGCCCGTGAGCCGGATGAACTTCGGCGTGATGAACGAGGCCAATGTATAGCCCGCCGAATAGACCGCGCCGATCAGCGCGATGTCGGTCGCCGTCCAGCCTTCGCCGAGGGCGCGCAGTGGCACCACATAGTTGGCCAGCCCGAAGCCCGACATCAGGATGAAGACCGAGGCAATCAGGCTCGATACCGCGCGTATGCTTTGGATCACCGGGCCTCACTCCACTTCCTTGAACGTCGCTTCGCCAGTCTAAAGGTGCCCGCCCTGGCCTGGTGGCTTGAAAGCGTCAGTGCTTGGCTCAGCCTCGCGTCTCGGCGGCTGACCGGGAAGAACCCCTTCATAGGTGAGGTAATAGTGACTGAGGACCACTGACGTCACGGTGATGCAGAAGCATTGCAGCGTCTGCATCAGGACGACAAAGATCGCGCCGGTGACGTTAATGTGCCCCTCAGTCACCACCGATGCCGACACGCCCGCACCCAAGAAGGCGATGACCAGCGCGATCGGAATGGCGACACCAAGCAGCGTAATACCCAGGATGCGGATGAAGACGGAACCGAAATTCGACATGCCGCGCTTGAACGCCGCGCCGAGACCCTTGTTCTGGCCATAAACATCGGCGGGCAGCCAGGAACCCGCAAGCCCCAGCACGACCGAATAGGCGATGAGAAAAGCCACGATCAGCACCAGGTAGGTCAGTCCGCTGACGCCGCTCCCCGGCGAGAGCGTGAGAAACATGAATGGAACGGCGAGCGCGATTGCCACGCCCCCCAGCAGAAGTCCCTTCAAGATGAAGCCCCCGAACCGCATGTCTGTCGAGCGATCGGCATTGGTCTCCGCGAACTTCAGGCCGAAAAGTGCGCTGCGATGGATGTAGCGTGCGATGAGCAGCCAGATGACCGTCGTTCCAACTGATCCGCCGGACTTGAAATAGCCCGCGTCCTGTATGCCGAGCATGACCGTCAGGATCATGATGAAGCCAAGATAGAACGACCAGTTCTCGCGGATAATATCGATCGACTTGGAAAACATGCCTCTGCCTCGCTGGTGATCCGATCTCCCTTGGCCGGATTCGCGGGAATATGTCCAGCAGAGGTTGTGTATCTGCCCGCCCGGAGCCGTCTATGCGCGCTTTTCAACGCGCCCGAGAGCGGAGGGCCGACACTGGCCCTGTTTCGCCCGGCATCGTCGTCCAGTTGGCGATGTCGTCGCGTTCGCCGATCAGCGCCAGGCCGTGGGCGATGGAAAGCAGCTCGCCGCCGCTCTCGATCCGGTCACGGTCGAAACGGTTCTCGAAGATGCGCCGCACGGCGGGCACGAAGCTGGTCCCACCGGTGAGGAACACCTTGTCGATCGCGCCGGGCAGGGTGCGGGTCTTGACCAGCACCTCGTCGAGCGCACCCTCGATCTGGGCGAGATCGCTGGCGATCCAGCTTTCGAAGGCCGCGCGCTTGATCAGGCGCTTCGAGTGCTGCCCAAGCGGCGGGAAATAGAATTCGACCTCCTCGGCTTCGGACAGCTTCATCTTAGCCGCCGAGACCGCCTGGTAGAGTGGATAGCCTTCGTCATGCTCGATCAGCTCGATGAAGGTTTCCAGCCGTTCCGGATCGAGGCTCGAGCGCACCAGCTGCTTGAGATCCTGGAAGTCCTTCAGCGTCTTGAAGATCGACAGCTGGTTCCAGCGGC
This sequence comes from Rhizobium sp. TH2, assembly GCF_024707525.1. Classification (NCBI taxonomy): domain Bacteria; kingdom Pseudomonadati; phylum Pseudomonadota; class Alphaproteobacteria; order Hyphomicrobiales; family Rhizobiaceae; genus Rhizobium; species Rhizobium sp. TH2. The sequence continues at coordinate 1,414,607 of NZ_CP062231.1, forward strand.
CGAAATTGGCGTAATAGTTCGACGGGATTTCAAGAACCTTGTCGAAGCTCTTGTAAAAGCTGCCCTTGCCGATCTGCGGCGAGACGACGTTGTCGATGATCCGGAAATCGAAATGATCGCCGGCGATGCCGACGCCGGAATGGCCGAGCGGCACGGCCGTGAGCTTGCCGGCATGGCTTTCGAAACGGATCAGCGAATAGTCGGTCGTGCCGCCGCCGAAATCGGCCACCAGCACGGTGGCATCCTGCTTCAGGTTCTGCGCGAAATAAAAGGCCGCCGCCACCGGCTCGTAGACGAAATGAATCTGCGGAAATCCGAGCCGGTTGAGCGCGCTGTTGTAGCGTTCGAGCGCCAGGTTCTCGTCCGGATTGGAGCCGGCGAATTTCACCGGACGGCCGGCGACCACACGGTCGTATGTCGAACCGAGATCCGTACCGGCATATTTTTCCAGCCGCTTGAGGAAGATCTCCATCAGGTCTTCGAACTGATGCCGCCGGGCATGGATCAGCGTGCCCTGGAAGACGGCGCTCGCGGCAAAGGTCTTGATCGACTGCAGGAAGCGGGCCTCGCCGGGATTGTCGATGAAGGCACGGATCGCCGCGGCACCCGCTTCGACCTTCAGGGCCTGCGCGCCGAGCTTGGCATCCTTCATGAAGGACAGGCAGGTCCGCATGCTGTCGGAATGGCCGGCGGAGCTTTCAAAGCCCACCGATCGGGTCGTCTCGCCATCCCGGACGGCGAGCACGGTGTTTGTCGTGCCGAAATCGAGGCCGATTGCCGAGGCCATGAGACGCTCCGGTTGTTGAATGGAAATGACATGATGAATGACGGGCGGGCGCGAGGCTCCGCCGACGGAGGGCGCCTAATGGCATAAGCGAGGCCGGATGGCAAGACCGGAACCGGACGCACATGCTCCCTTGCCGGGACGATCCTATCCGGTGCTCAAAGGCCGCCGCCTCGAAATCTGGCGTCCTCTGGGGTCAATTTGGCGGCTGCCGCCTCGCTGGATGTCGCGTGGCGTGTTGCGATAGTTTTTTGGCATTTCTCGTATTAGCAAGGCCCGCGAGGTGTCCCGGAAAATGTACTCGAGTGCATTCGAAAATACTTTCTTGCGTGATATATTGCTTTGAAGATTGATATAAATCAATAATATATGCTTTATGTCTAAAGCTTATATACTGTAAATATATAGGAAATACTTCATTTTAACAGATGCTTAAGCAGCCCGGTCCAGAAAAGAGGCATGGGAGAAAAGTTCTTTCATGCAAGAGAAACTGACGGACTTACAGATGACAGCCACCGCATATTCATTCTGCCACCCGACCTGTCCCTGCCACGGGAGCAACGACCTGCTCCGCCCCCCATACCTTGCCTCTGAAGGGGACAGGCATGGTACCGATCTTGTTTTGCACTCCATCCGCCGGTGGAACCTCTCTTTGTTGACGCGGGCGAGCCTTCCGGCCGTGTTCCAGCAATGGTCGGCCATGTCGCTGATGGATCGATTGGTGTGGAAAGGCACGGACTCCGATGCCGCCAGCGATGATGCGTTCTGTCCGGAGCAGGGCGAGACCTCCTAGTCCCGGTACGTGACCGCGCCCAATCCAGAAATGAACACGCAACCCCATTGAATTCGCGCTGACCATCGGCGGCGCGGCGAGTGTCAACGGCCGATCCTGAGGCTGATTTTTTCTCCATTGTGACTGGTAAGGTGATGAAAAGATTTCTGAAAGATCGATCGGGCAACTTTGCGATACTCTCCGCGATCGTCATGGTCCCGCTGATTATTTCGATCGGCGTCGCGGTGGAATATCGCCGGGCCGTCAATCTGCGCACGATGCTGCAGAGCAGTCTCGACGCCGGCGTGCTCGCTGGCGCCAAGGCGTTGTCAAGTGGTGAGAGCCAAGCAATGCAGGCGGCCCTGGACATGTTCAAGGCGGATGCGAAGGAAATCTACGACGACGGTAGCATTGAGGCTTTGGCGCTGAAACCCACTTTCACGATCGCGGATGGTATCGTCAGCGGCGCATTCAGCTATCCTATGAAAACGCCCCTGTTGAATATCGTTTCGGTCAAGGAGGTGCCGGTCGGCGTCACATCAGCCGCCGACTCCGGTGGTTCGGGGGTGGAACTGGCGATGGTCGTGGACGTCAGCAGTTCGATGGAGGACGACGACAAGATCAAGGACCTCCGCAAGAGCGCCGTTGCGCTGATCGACACCCTGTACAAGACCGCGGAGACGCGGAAGGACACCTGGGTCTCCGTGGTCCCTTTCGACGGGCGGGTGAACGTTTCGGATTACAGTACCGGTTGGATCGACAAGAATCTGGCACCTAGCAATGCCGGAACCAACATGAACTGTACCGGCCTGCGGTCGACAACAAACCGCACCAGCGATGCACTGCCCGAAGTGGAAAAATTTCCGCCTTATCTAACGGGCAACAACTACGGATCTTCCTCGACCTGCGGCGGCACCAAGGTTCGCGGCTGGTCCTTCGAGAAGACCCCGATCAGGAACATCCTGCTCAACCTCAAGACCGGCTATGGCACCAGCATCTGGGAAGGTGCGGCCTGGGGCCATCGCATGCTGTCGCCGAAATGGAAGGGCAGATGGGGCAAGGCGGACCTGCCGCACGACTATGGGAAAGGTCCACCGAAGGTCTTGATACTGATGACGGATGGAGAAAACACCCCCGGTGACTACGGCGACCCCTTCAACACGTCGGCGGCCAACCTCATGCAGGAGGCAACCTGCGCCGAAATGAAGAAAAACGGCATAACCATCTTCGCCGTTGCCTTCGATATCTCGGACTCCGCTGCCAAACCATTGAAGAACTGCGCATCGAGCCTCAAGCACTACTTTAGTTCCACCACGTCGGTGGGGATGACCGAGATCTTCAAGCAGATCGGCGCTTCGCTGTCGACTGGCAAGCCCAGGCTTGTGAAATGACCGCAGCGGTTCGCCTTGACGGCTGTGTCCTCCCGCCCCCTGCGGGAGTGCAAAGCAAACACATCGAAAGAATTGCAGAGGATGCCAACGTGCTTGACCAAGGTGCCGGATCGGCAATATTCAGAAACGGGCTATTTTCCTTTTTCGGACGTGCACTTCGCATGATCTGCGGGGGCGGTCGCACGGGGCTCAAAGACGAAGCGCATCTGCAGCGTGGTGGATCGGCCAGCGCGTTGAAGCCGGATTTGCATCAAGCCGCGTTGATCAGCGTCGCCGATCCATCTCAGGGTCTCACAGGTGGGAAAGTTCATCACTCAACCGCTGTGGCGGACACGCCGGCTTGCATGAGTAAGCCTGAACTGGAGACGGCGGTCGAAGCGATGTGCTTGGGTCTTGGCAGATTGTCGGTAGGCTCTTTCGAGCCCATGTCACCACATGTCTTCAACGTTCAGTTCAATCCACTGGTGCAGAGTTTCAATCGGTTTGGCTCGCACCTTCAAGCGTCGCTCGGTGAGATCCATCGGTCGTCCGAGGGTCTTGCGCGGGGCCTTCGTGTAATTGATCACGCCAATAACGAGATCGCGGACAGGAGCAATCGTCTGACCAAGGCTTTGGAAGACGGTCAGCGACCGTTTCAAAAAGTCAAGATCTTCGGGGCCGCGATCGATTGCGAGGCTAGAAAAGTCGAAATGCTTGCCCTCGGAACCTCGGTCGCGGCGAAGGTCGGCAAGGTTCGTGCCGATCAGGCAGAGAAAAGTCTAGCCATGATCGAAACCTATGCCGAACGAATAGACGCACTCGTGCAGTTCGTTCAATCGGCACAGGCTTCATTGATCGACGAAACGGACAGCACAGAAGGATCGCCTTCGATTGGCGCAGAGCGCTCGAAGGATGCAGCGGCAGCTGGACGAACCCCAATATGCGAGGCGATGAACGATATTCAGGAGTTGACGGCAAGAATCGCGAAGGAGACGGCAAAGTGCCTCAACGTCTTGAAGCAACTCTCCGGAACGCATTCTGAGATGGACATCTCCGCCGAGTCCCTGCGGCACAAGTCGCACGCGATCGCTGAGCAAGCTTATCATCTTGATCAGGCCATTGGCGAATTCAGCGGCCATATGCGAAAGGCTCATCACGAGAGCCAGCGCTTGCAATCGGCTTCCTCTCCCATTTCAACGCTGGTGGACGACCTGACACTGGCGTCTCATGCTCAGCGAAGCATACTCTCCGCCCTTGGGGCCAATGGGCGATCTGTTTTTGTCGCTCGTCGTGAAGCCTCTTCTTTCGCTGCGCCTTCTACATCCGACAGCGGGCGGGTTATGATGTTCCCGATGCGTGGTCGCAGCAGTGAAAGGTCATGATCCCGACAACCGCGGATCCACGCCTCGCTGTTGCCGGCTCGCCACCGCTGATCAAGTGACCACCCGGAAGTGTAGCCGTCTCCAGCAGAATACATGTCCGATTCGGTCAAGTTGAAATTTGGCGCCGATTTCGCCACTCGACGCTGCCAAAACCCACTATCGCGATGCGCCGGAATACCGCCGCTCCGCGCCATGAACTGGGATTCGGCGACTTTGGCGTGCGCTGATGTTTTTTTGGCGCCTTGTGTATTGTGGAAAATACACGGCGCAATAAAATAAAGTTTTTCATAATTAAAACAAACTGCGCCGGAATTGGATTACAAATTTCCTAAATACTTCAATTTACATCAAAAATAAGTCATACAAATAAGCTGTATTGCCTATATTGACATAAGACAAGCAAGTATACTCAATTTTTGCCAAAAGCCAATTGTTCTCATATCAAGCTTGGAAAATGGCGCGTCACGCTACAACTTTGGCGGCGGCCGAATGACGGGATGACGAACGTTGGCTTGCCGACGGGCGGGCTCGCCGCGACGAACGAAAAAGTGAATGGGTCTCGGTGCTCGGCCGGCACCGAGAGATTGGCAATTTGGTCTGGGTGATCTACACTAGGTTGTTATTTCAATATGGTTTTGTACGGCGTTCAGGCCGATTTGAGCCCGCCGGCGGTGGCGGCTTTATCCTTCTGTCTTGCATCGTATGGCGTGCAGCAATGCCCATGGTCGGACCATCTCGCCTCGACAGGCAGCATGCCCCTACGTTGTCAGGAAGCGCTGCGGATCGGCAAGCACAGCGCTGCGCCCGGCATCCTCCATGCCTCGCCGAGATAGTAATTTGCAAGTAACCGGGAACTGAAGTGGGGAAATACATCCGAACAATTCTTGTGAACATGGAGGCGCGTTTTCCGAGAGCTTTGCTGGCGGCCGCAGCGTCGTTTTCACTGGCACTTGACGATGGACATCAATCTGGAAAAGCTGCGGATAATGGTTGACGACCTGGAACGGAGACTTAACACCGCACCCTTGGCGCGAAACCTGATCAACAACATGCTCAAGGCCGGCTATGATCTCGCGCGGATTTCCCAGGAGGCCGGGATCGATCCCCAGTTCATCGAATCCGGCCTGACCGAGGCCGAGATGGAAACGCTGGTCGGCAAGGCCTGGGACATTGCCGGCGACCCGGCAATCGGCTTGAAGGTTGGACGGGAGATCGATCCGAAGCTGCTCAACATGCCGGGCCTTTATGCATTGGTCGCCCCCACGCTGGATGTCGCAATCGGCCGCTACGCGGATTTCATCCCGCTGGTCTGGGGTTTCACCATGACCATCGTCGAGAACGGCTCCTATGTGGAATTGAAGATCGATTCCCGCAGCGCGGAATCCCGGCCATATGGCTTCGCCAAGGTCGACTTCCAATACACGTCGATCATGGCCTTCATGCATCTGACGACCGAGCGGCATATTCGTCCGCGATACATGAAACTGCGCCGTCCGGAGCCGGATTTCGTCCAGCTCTATAAAGACCAGTTCCAATGTCCCATCCGCTTCTCCGAGGCGGAAAATGTGATGGCCTTTTCCCGAGTGGATTATCGATCGCGACAGGTCACTCACCGGCCGGTGATGGAGCCCTTCCTTGCTGCGGGCGTGGCGGACCTGCTGCGCGATCTCAAGGACGACTCGATCAGCGGACGCGTTCGCCGCGTCCTCGAAACCAGCCCCGATCTGAGGGATGTTTCCCTCGCAAGCCTTGCCAGGCTGCTCGCCGTCAGCGAGCGCACCTTGCAGCGACGGCTCGCCGAGGAGGAAATGACATTTGCCGATCTTCTCGACGACGTGAGACGCCAATCGGCGATGCGGGCGCTCACCCTCAGGGAAACCAACACGAACGATCTCGCTTACCGGCTGGGATTTTCCAGCGTGAACTCGTTCTACAGGGCGTTCAAGCGATGGACGGGCGAGACCGTGGAGCGGTTCCGGAGGGCGCAGCAGGCTGAATAGAAGGGTGTCGCGGGGCACCGGTGATCAATAACAAACGCAGGGAGGACTCTATGGCAGACAATCTGGAGCGGCGACTGAACACGGCTCCCATGCCGCGGAATCTCGTCGAGAATTTGCGCAAGGCCGGCCATGACATCGTGCAGATGGCCAGGGATATCGGGGTCGATCCGCTCTATATCGAATCCGGTCTGACTCCGCTCGAAGCCGACGCCCTCTTCGTCAAGGCCTATGAGGTTATCGGCGATCCCGCCATCTGTCTGAAGGTCGGCATGGAGGTCGATCCGAAGCTCTACAATTTCTCGCCGCTCTACGCGATGATCGGCGCCACGCTCGCAATCGGCATGGAGCGCCACGCGACGTTCTCGCCGCTGGTCCTGGGCTTTCTCATGCGCGCCGAGATCAACGGGCAGTACGCGGAACTGAAGATCGATTCCGCCTATCTCGAGTTCCGGCCCTATTGCTTCGCAAAGGTCGATTACCACTTCACATCCATGCTGGGCTTCATGCGCCTGACCACCGAAAAGCCGATCAAGCCGCGCTACATGAAATTGCGCCGCCCCGAACCGGATTTCGCCGCGCTCTACCAGGAGAAATTCGACTGTCCCGTCACCTTCTCCGACGAGGAGAACGTGATGGCGATAACGCTCGAAGACTATAACAGCCCCCAGCTCACATATAATCCGGCCATGGAGCCGCTGTTCGCCGAGGCGGTCGACCAGTTGATGCACGATCTCCAGGACGACTCGATCAAGGGCCGGGTGCGCCGTGCGCTGGAAACCAACGCGGACCTCCGCGAGGTCTCGCTGGCAAGCCTCGCCAAGACGCTCGTCGTCAGCGAGCGCACCCTGCAGCGGCGGCTATCCGAGGAAAAGGTGACCTTCGCCGAACTGCTCGATGGCGTACGCCAGCAATTCGCCATGCGGGCGCTCGCCTTCAAGGAGATGAACAACCAGGAACTGGCCTACCGGCTGGGATTTGCCAATGTGAACTCCTTCTACCGGGCGTTCAAGCGATGGACCGGCGAAACGGTGGAGCGGTTTCGCAGGACGCAGATGGGGTGAGGATGGGGGAGGTGTTATCTTTCCCGGAACGCCGCGCTATTTCCGCCGCGACCACCACATCACAACCAGCCCGGCCACCACCAGCAACCCACCGTAATAAACCCACTGGCTGTTGTTGATCATCGGGCTTGTGGCCGGGTAGGGCGCCAGACCGCTGCCCTGGCCGGCCCAGAGCAGGCCCATGATGACGGCGATGACGCCGGCCAGAAACAGCAAGGTTCTCAATCCGCCCATGGTCTTTCCTTCATTTGTGCAAGCAGTGGTGGAATCGAGCCTATCCCAGGACAGGCGGCAAGCCAATCGCCGGGCGCCATGCTGCGACGATTGGCGTTTGTTTGAGGCTCAGACGCAATTGAATTTGCCGCGCATTGGCTCGACAAGCCTGTTTTGTTTTGCCAATAGTCGAACCCTGCCAAATGTAGCTAAGTCCGGACGGGGTTAAGAATATGAGCGAGATGGAACTTCCGGAACGGGAGAGCATGGAATTCGACGTGGTCATCGTGGGCGCTGGGCCTGCGGGGCTTTCGGCTGCGATCCGGCTCAAGCAGGTCAATCCGGACCTCACCGTCGTCGTGCTCGAAAAGGGCGCCGAGGTCGGCGCGCATATCCTGTCGGGCGCGGTGGTCGATCCGATCGGAATCGACAAGCTGCTGCCCGGCTGGCGCGAGGATGGCGAGCATCCCTTCAAGACCGAAGTTACTGACGACCATTTCCTGCTGCTCGGCCCCGCCGGCTCCATCCGCCTGCCCAATATCATGATGCCGCCGCTGATGAACAATCACGGCAATTACATCGTGTCGCTCGGCAATGTCTGTCGCTGGCTGGCGACTAAGGCGGAGGAACTCGGCGTCGAGATCTATCCCGGCTTTGCCGCCACCGAAGTACTTTATGACGAGAATGGTGCCGTGCGCGGCGTCGCCACCGGCGACATGGGCATCGGCCGCGACGGCGAGCCGAGCGGCGCCTATGCGCGCGGCATGGAATTGTTGGGCAAATACACACTGATCGGCGAGGGCGTTAGGGGCTCGCTCGCCAAGCAGCTGATCGCGAAATTCAAGCTCGACGAGGGCCGCGAGCCCCAGAAATTCGGCATCGGCATCAAGGAGCTCTGGCAGGTCAAGCCGGAGAACCACAAGCCCGGCCTGGTGCAGCATTCCTTCGGCTGGCCGCTCGACATGCGCACCGGCGGCGGCTCGTTCCTCTATCACCTCGAGGACAATCAGGTCGCCGTCGGCTTCGTACTGCATCTCAATTACAAGAATCCCTGGATCTACCCCTTCGAGGAATTCCAGCGCTTCAAGACCCATCCCGCGATCAGGGGCACGTTCGAGGGCGGCAAGCGGCTTTCCTATGGCGCGCGCGCCATTACCGAAGGCGGCTACCAGTCGGTGCCGAAGCTGACATTCCCGGGTGGCTCGCTGATCGGCTGTTCGGCGGGCTTCGTCAATGTGCCGCGCATCAAGGGTTCGCACAATGCGGTGCTCTCGGGCATGCTGGCGGCCGAGAAGATCGCCGCCGCGATCGAGGCTGGTCGAGCGAACGACGAGGTCATCGAGATCGAGAACGAATGGCGCACGACGCCGATCGGCAAGGATCTCAAGCGCGTCCGCAACGTCAAGCCGCTATGGTCGAAGTTCGGTACCTTCATCGGCATCGGGCTTGGCGGTCTCGACATGTGGACCAACCAGTTGTTCGGCTTCTCCTTCTTCGGCACGCTCAGGCACGGCAAGACCGATGCGGCGTCATTGGAACCGGCGGCGAATTACAAGAAGATCGAATATCCCAAGCCCGACGGCGTCCTGACCTTCGACCGCCTGTCCTCGGTCTATCTCTCCAACACCAACCACGAGGAAGATCAGCCGATCCATCTGCAGGTCAGGAATGCCGATCTACAGGTCAAGTCCGAACTCGGCGTCTTCGGCGGCCCATCGACCCGCTACTGTCCGGCCGGCGTCTATGAATGGGTCGAGAAGGATGGCAACGAGGTGTTCGTGATCAACGCCCAGAATTGCGTCCACTGCAAGACCTGCGACATCAAGGACCCCAACCAGAACATCAACTGGGTGCCGCCACAGGGCGGAGAGGGTCCGGTCTATCCGAATATGTGATCAGGGTAGGGCGTAGGCAACGCCCATTGCTTCGGCAACACGTCTCAGGCGCTTGTCGCGTGTCCAAAGCATGGTTTCGGGCGTGAGACGGGTTGATGCAAGCAGCTGGGCATCGACATAACCGATACCGCTGCCAGCCAGGAACCTGTTTCTTATCAGGGATAAGACCTCCGCTTCGCTGGCCACCGTGGGGCGTGGCATCTCGAGCAGAGAAGCTATGATCTTGTCATGGTCTCTCAACGAGCCCAGCGCGACCTCGCCGATCATAAAGGGATGGATGAGAATCTTCCCTTCCTCGAAAAGTTCGAAGAGGTGGTCGTTGTTCTTGCTGACGTGATCGATCCAGACCGAAGTATCGAGAAGGATCACTCGTTTCCGAACCTTGTTCCGTCCTCGCTCCAGCGTCGCCGAGGCGGAGCCTTTGCATCAGGATCGCTTCCACCCAGGCGCGCAAGTCTCATCGCGCTCTCTCTTTGAATCATGCGCTTGAGCGCTTCATTCAAAAGTGCAGACTTTTCCTCGATGCCGGTGATCTCCTGCGCCCTACTAACCAATTCATCGTCAATCGTAACAGTCGTTCTCATCTCTCTTCTCCTGCTGCATCAAAAATAGCATCATTTGATGCGCAATTCAATGCGCCTGCAATCCGGCTGCTCTGCCATCCATTCCTCATTGCCCCGCCTGCTGACTTGCCTCACCTTCGGGTGCCCTCGCCAGCGAAGGCACGAACAGGCCGGCTATGATCGTCAACATGGCGATCAACACCATCGCGCCGAATGTGAGATGCAGCGAATCCTGCAACGCTGTCCTGATCGGCGCGACAGTGCCGGCGATCTCGGTCGTCCTGTTCAGCAAGTCCTGCAACTGGCCGGCGGTCACCGAAGCCCCACCCGTGGAGTGCAGGAGGCCGTAATTCAGCACCGCGCCAAAGAGCGAAGCGCCGAGCGTGCTGCCCAGGTTGCGCGAGAATATGTTGGATGCAGTCGCGCTGCCACGCTCGGTCTTGCCAGCAGACGCCTGGATCAGCATCAGCGCGGAAATGCTGGTCAGCCCCATGCCGACGCCGACGATCAGCGATCCGGCCGCCGCGACGAGCGGGCTGCTGGCGGGCGTCAGGGTCAGAAGCAGGCTGCAACCAAGCGGCACGAACACGCTGCCCGTTATCATCAATGGCCTGATGCCGATCCGATGGAAGCTTCTCGCGGCAAAGGTGGCAGCGGCGGGCCAGCCCAGCAGCATGGCCGATAGCGTAAGCCCAGCGACCAGCGCGGAGCGGTTGAGAACCGTCTGGATGTACATGGGCAGAAACGTCGTCAGGCCTATCATCGCCATGCCGGCGATGAAGGTGACGATATTGGAACTGGCGATCGGCCGCCGCAGCCACAGGTCGAGCGACAGCATGGGATGCGTCGCGCGGATTTCCTGCCAGATGAACAATGCCAGCGCGACGAGGAACACAGCACCAGCCGTGATGATGTAGGTCGCGGATGCTTGCTCTATGTTGGTGAGCCCGATCATCAGGGCGCCTATGGCAATCGAGAACAGGACGGCACCCATCACATCGACCTTCTCGTCGCGGCTTTGAAAGTCTTCGCGCAGAAAGACGATGAAGCCCGTGGCCGCCAGGATACCCACTGGGATATTGACCCAGAATACCCAGGACCAGGAAACCGCTTCGACAATGATACTGCCCGCCAGCGGCCCGACCACGGCCGACACCGCCCACACACTGGCGAGATAGCCCTGGACCTTGCCGCGCTCCTCAAGCGGATAGAGATCAGCGACAACGGTCATGGCAACGGGTTGGATCGCGCCAGCGCCCAGGCCCTGAAGCAGCCGGAAAGCGATCAGGACATGCATGCTCTGGGCAAAGCCTGCGAAGATGGTTCCCACCAGGAAGATTGCGATGCCGACGAGGAGCACGGGCTTCCGGCCATAGATATCCGCAAGCCGGCCGAAGATGATCGTGGTCGCCGTCTGGGCCAGCAGAAATGACGAAAAGGTCCAGCTGTAGAGGTTGATGTCGCCGAGTTCTGCCGCGATCTGCGGCATGGCGGTGGCGACGATCGTCGCCTCGATAGCGATCATTGCCATGCTTGCCATGACGGCGGCAATGACAAGTGCTCTGTTCGAGCCTTTGGCTGACATGATATGTCCTTGGCGTGGGATGTCGGCAGCAAATGCGCGTGCGCGCGAAGCAATGTTACTCTAGGCGTCTGGATTGTACAGTCAACCAATTGTGCCCAGGCAAGCCATTTCGATCCGTATTTTTCGATTTTGCACGGACCTTGCCCGCTATCGCCTCAGCCTGCTATCCCTGTTCAACGCCTTCAAGGGATGACGCATGGCAGACGATCCGATCCATTTCGGTCCCTTCACATTCGATCCTGGCCGGATGACGGTTGCCCGGGGCGGCGAGGTCTCGCAGCTCGGCAATCGTGCGGCCTTGCTGCTCAAATGCCTGGCCGAAGCCGGCGGTGGCACGGTTTCGAAGGAAGCGCTCATGAATGCCGCCTGGCCCGGCGTCGCGGTCGAGGAGGGCAATCTGACGGTCCAGATTGCCGGAATGCGCAAGCTGCTTGGGCAGGACGGGGAGGGGCGGGACTGGATCGTGACCGTGCCGCGCGCGGGCTATAGGCTGCTCGCCGCCCCCGCGGCGGATAGGGTGCCCGAACCCGGCCCCCGAATGCCTGTGCTCGCCGTCCTGCCGTTCCGCAATCTCTCGCGCGATGCCGATGCCGATTACTTCGCCGATGGCGTGGTGGCCGATATCATCACGGCGCTGTCGCGCTTCCGCAGCTTTCGCGTCATTTCCCGCAACACCGTCTTTGCCCGCCGCAGCCACGATGCCGACATCCGCCAGGCCGCCGCCGATCTCGGCGCCGACTATCTGGTCGAGGGTGACATCCGCCGCGCCGGCGAGCGCCTGCGCATATCGGTTCGGCTGGTGCCCGGCCATGACGGCTTCACGCTCTGGGCCGACCGCTTCGACGGAACTCTGGAGGATGTCTTCGCCTTTCAGGACCAGATCACCGAGGCCGTCGCATCGCGGCTCAGACCGGCGCTAGAGCAGGCCGAGACCACCCGCTCGCTGCGCGACCGGCCGAAAAGCTTTGCCGCCTATGACGTCTACCTGCGGGCATTGTGGCTGATCGGCGAGGAAAGCGCGGTGGCCAATGTGGAAGCCCATGCGCTTCTGTTGCAGGCCCTGGAACTCGAACCGAACAACCCCAACGTGCTCGCCCATGCCGTCTGGGCGCTTGAGCACCGCAACGCCATGGGCTGGCCGCCGATCGGCAACGACGACATCGGGCGCTGCCTGGACTATGCCCGCCGCGCACTCGAACATTGCGCCGGCGATCCGCGCATCATGGCGCCATGCGGAATGGCCCTGGTGCAGACCGGCAAGGATTATGTCGGCGGCATGCAGGTCATCGAGGCCGCCGCGGCGGCCAATCCGAACGACCTGTATGTGATGTGCGTGCTCGGCGTCTCGACGCTGCATTGCGGCGATCTTGATGAGGCGCAGTTGCATCTCGAGCGCGCATTGCGGCTGGCGCCGCAGGACCCCGACCGGCGCTTCGCCATGACGGGCATCGCCCATATCGCGGTCATCCGGGGCGATTACGAACAGGCGCTCTACTGGGCGGGGCGGTCACTCAGCGTCAATGCTCATTTCGACGCGACCTACTGGATGCTGATATCAGCCAATGCCTATCTCGGCCGCATGGAGGAGGCGAAGCTCTATCTCGACCGGCTGCGGGAAATCGCGCCGGGCGTCTCGCTTGCGCGGATCAAGGCCGGGCAGCCGGCCAGGTATCCCGAGCGCATCGACACAGTGCTCGAAGGCCTACGTCTCGCCGGCCTCCAATGATGCTTTCGACTCAAAGCGTGTCGCAGCTATTTGGAGCCATTCTGTTGGCTCAAACGGAGTCGGATGGTCGACCGGCCGGCGCGCGTCGTAGCCAAATCTACGGCCAAGCCGGCCGGTCGATCAGGCGGCCCGTTTCAGCCAACCCGAAGGGCCGGGCATCTTTCCGCCAGTCCCTGCGGCGCCGGTCTCGGCCGTACCTAAGGGTACGACGCTCGCCCGCCGCCTTGGTCCTGACGAAAACCTGCTCCGGCAGAATGGCTCCAAATAACTGCGACACGCTTTAACAACTCATAGGGAGATTTAATCTCCGCCTTGAGTACATTTTCCTGCCGCCCGTTCGACTATGGCCGTGTTGAAACCGACATCGCCCACGGGAGGCCATCATGCTTGCTCCAAATTCCATCATGTCGCTGAACCAGGGTGCCGATCTTGCCCGGTGGAACATGCAGCGGCTCTATGCGTCCTCGCCGACCGAAACCCAATAGGCGGCGGAAGAGGCCACGCCTATCGAAGCAATAGCGGCGTCGTCGCGCATTCCCCGCGTGTCGCTCGGTTTTGCGTCGTTCGTGGGGCGCCTGCTTGGCCTGTGGCGCCCGGGTAACGCCATGACCGGGACTACCGCCCGCTGAACGAATCCAAGCCGAAATCACACGGCCGTTTAACCGGGTGTTAACCATAATTCCTTACTTCTCATTAGCACTTAGGGGAAGCATGGGGATTTGGAATGTCGATTTCGCGTCGTGGGCTATTGCTGGGTTCATTGGCTCTTCTCGCCGGCTGTTCAACCAACGGCGCCAATCACAGGGCGAATTACGCGGCAAAGCCCGATGAAGCCCATCCGATGCCGGCCATGCCGCTCGACAAGATCAAGCCGGAACTGCGCCGCACTGAAGTCGCCTACGAGACCGGCCAGAAGCCCGGCACGATCGTCGTCGATACGCCGGCGCGGCGCCTCTATTACATTCTCGGTGATGGTATGGCGATGCGCTACGGAATTGGCGTCGGCCGCGAGGGCCTCGCACTCTCGGGCAACGCCCATATCGGCCGCAAGGCTGAATGGCCGAGTTGGACGCCGACTGTCAACATGATCCGCCGCGATCCGGCCAAGAACCGCAAATATGCGGGCGGTGTGCCGGGCGGCCTCGCTAATCCGCTCGGCGCCCGGGCGCTCTATCTCTATCGCGGTGGTGGCGATACGCATTTCCGCATCCACGGCACCAACCAGCCGAGCTCGATCGGCTACGCCATGTCGTCGGGCTGCATTCGCATGCTCAATCACGATGTCATCGATCTCTACAGCCGCGTCGACGTCGGCACCAAGGTCTTCGTGATCCAGGCTTAGATCGTTTCATTGTTAAATGGAAGCATTCTGCCGGAGCAGGTTTTCGTCAGGGCAGAGGCGATTGGCGAAGGGCATACCCCGATGTACGTCCGAGCCGATCGCCTCTGATCCTGGCGGAAAGATGCCCGGCCCCTTCGGGGTTGGCCGATACGGGCCGCCTATTCGTTCGGTCGCCTTGGCCGTAGAACTGGGCTACGACACGCGCCGACCGAACGAATATCCGACTCCGTCTCGGCCAACAGAATGATTCCATTTAACAATGAAGCGATCTAGGCCTTCTTCCGCGACAGGATACCCGTCGACAGCAGCACGCCCGCGCCGGTGACAAAGGCGGCGGCGATGATCAGCAGCCCCACGGGCTCGCCGAGGATCCATGCGCCGGCAAAGGCGGCCGCGACCGGGGTGATCGCCGTATAGGCCGCTGCCTGCGTACCGCCGAGCGTACGCACCGCGTAACCATAGAGGATCATTGTTCCGAGGCCCGAGAGCACGCCCTGCGTCAGCACCTGCAAGCCGATCTCGCCCATGGGTACATCGAAGAAGCCGGTGCCGAAGAAGGGCAGCAGGGCAAGGTTGATGATCATCGACCAAATCGAGATCAGCGCGCCGCCTTCGAAGGCGTTGAGACCCGAATGCTTGAAGGCATGGGTGTAGATCGCAAAGCAGGTCGCCCCCAGTGGAAGCACCACATAGCTCACCCAGGACAAAGCATGTCCCGTGAGGCTGCCGGCAAGCAGGATCAAGCCGCCGGCGAGTATCGCGGCCATGCCGAGCTTGCGGGCATTGTCCGGTCGTTCGCCGAGCACTGCCATACCGATCAGCGCGACGAAGAAGGGCATGGCCCCGGGCAGCAGCACGCCGGCGGCAGCGGCAGGCGTGTGATGCATGCCGAGGGCGACGATCTGGAAGAAGAACGCGCCGCAGCCCAGCACCATCAAGACAAGTGGCAGTTTCGGCGTGTTTTTGGGCCAAAGGCCCGTCCGCAGCCAGACTGGAGCCAGAACGATTGCGGGTACACCATAGCGCAACAGGCTCAGGTCGAGGGTGGTCAGCGCCGTGCCGAACCCATGGCGCGTGGAGGTGAGCCATGCGGCCCAGATGAAGACCACGCCGAGCGCCGATAGAGCCCCGAGCAGGTTACGGGACGATCCGGATGTCGTCGTGATTGTTGTATCGCTCATCGTCATCTCCGTCCGTTGGATGTCACGATGATAGGCGGAAGCGCCGGGGCGTGTCCTTGCGCATTCGGTCTTGAATTTCCACGACAGCGCAATATTATGCCAAAATATATCGCGCAGGAGATGGAAAATGCCAAAGCTCGATGCATTCGATCTCGCCATCCTCTCTAACTTGCAGGAGAATGGCCGCGCTGCCAACGTCGATATTGCCGAGGCGGTGCACCTGTCGCCATCGCCCTGCCTGCGGCGAATCCGCAATCTTGAGGAGGAAGGCGTCATCCGTGGCTATCGCGCCGACATAGACCGGACCAAAGTCGGGCTCGGACTGACGGTCTTCGTCGAGATGAAGGTCGGTGGACATAACAAGGAGAGCGCCAACCGCTTCCAGGAAGTGCTGGCCGAGGTGCCGGAGGTAATCTCCTGTTTCATGATCTCGGGCAGCGCCGATTTCCTCGCGGAGGTCGTCGTCGAGGATCTGCCTGCCTATGAGCGCGTGCTGACCGACAAGCTTTTGACGCTGCCCTTCGTCGTCGATATCCGCTCCAACTTCGCGATCCGCACGGTCAAGACCGCTGGGCCGCTGAAGCTGCCGGGCACCGGTGAGAGCGTCCGGAAGTCTTCAAGCGACCCATTCGAAGAGCTTTTCAAGAAGTAGCGTTCGCCTCTCAGAAGCCCTCGAGCACGATCTTGCCGATAGTGGTGTGGCTTTCGATCTGCTGATGAGCGCGCCGGAGATTGGCAGCATTGATCGTGCCGTAGCTTTCGGCCGCCGTGGTCCTGATCTTCCCCGCATCGACGAGTTCCGAGACCTCGTTGAGCAGCTTGTGCTGCTCGATCATATCTGATGTGCCGAAGACCGCACGGGTGAACATCGACTCCCAGCGGACCGACGCGGACTTACCCTTGAACGGCTTTACGTTGAGCTCGACGGGATCGTCGATAAGGCCGAAGCGGCCCTGCGGCGCGATGATTTCGGCGATTCCGGCGACATGCTGATCGGTATGCGTCGTCGAGAAGACGAAGCCTGGCGTGAGCCCCAGCGCCTTGAACTGCTCGGGCAGGGGCTTGCTGTGGCTCACCACGTGATGCGCCCCAAGCGACTTCACCCATTCCGCCGTTTCCGGACGCGAGGACGTGGCGACGACGGTCAGGTCGGTCAGCTGACGGGCGAGCTGGATGGCGATCGAGCTGACGCCGCCGGCGCCGCCGATGATCAGGATCGACCGGAAGTCGCCGGGAACCGGATCCTTCACCTGCAGCCGGTCGAACAGCATTTCATAGGCGGTGATCGATGTGAGGGGCAGGGCGGCGGCCTGCGCGAAGTTCAGCGACTTCGGCTTGCGTCCAACGATGCGCTCGTCAACCAGATGATATTCGGCATTCGTCCCGTCACGATTGATGACGCCGGCATAGAAGACCTCATCGCCCGGCCTGAACAGCGTAACATCGCCGCCGACGGCCTTGACGACACCGGCAGCATCCCAGCCGAGCTGCACTAAGCCGCCAGCCACCGCCTCACGGCTTTTGCGCACCTTGGTATCGACCGGGTTCACCGAGATCGCCTTGATCTCGACCAGCAGGTCATGCCCCCTGGCTTCTGGCATCGGCCGCTCGACATCGACAAGCGACGTCTCGGAGGTGATGTCCTGGGGCTTTTCGTAAGCGACTGCGCGCATGATCTGTCTCCTTCAAATGTTGTCGAGAAGGTAGATGCGCATTATGTGACAAGAACGCAAGAATGCACATTTTGTGTATATAGGTACAAAAAGGATACCGTGAATTCAGCGGCATCCGCAAACGGAAGGTTTAATCCATGTCCCGTCCGCGCGCCAAGCTCACCAACAATTTCCCCGGCTGCCCGGTGGAATCGACGCTGACTTTTCTCGACGGCAAATGGAAGGGGGTGATCCTCTTCCACCTCTTCGATGGCACGCATCGGTTCAGCGAATTGAAGCGGAAGCTGAAGTCGATCACCCAGCGCATGCTGACCAAGCAGTTGCGGGAACTCGAGGAGGCGGGGCTGGTGTCGCGCACCGTGCATCCGGTCGTGCCGCCGCGTGTCGATTATGCGCTGACGCCGCTGGGCAAGAGCATGGAGCCGGTGATCCGGGCGCTCGCCGCCTGGGGCGAGCAGCATGTTCTCTGCCGGGATGGCGAGAAGTTCGTTATTCCGCCGCTTGCGGAAGTTGCGGCCGCATAGAACGCGTCGGGCTCTTGCGTTCGAGCCAGACCGAAAGGCCAAAGATACCCAGGCCGATAATCGACAGGACCACACCGACCCAGCCGGTCGCGGCATAGCCGAAACCCATGGCGATGACCACGCCGCCGAGCCATGCGCCGATGGCGTTGGCGACGTTGAAGGCAGAATGCATCGAGGCTGCGGCCATGGTCTGGCCGTCGGCCGCGACATCCATCAGCCTTGTCTGCACGGCAGGGCCAGCCGCAAATCCGCAGCCGATCAGGAAGACCGACAGGCAGAGCAGCCATACGCTGCCGGCGCCAAGCGCGAACATCGTCATGACGACCATGTTCATGACAAGCATGCTGCCGATCGTGCCCATCAGGAACATGTCGGCGAGCTTGGAACCGATCAGGTTGCCGATATTCATGCCGACGCCGAAAATCACCATGACGACAGGCACCATGCCGACCGAGAGCAGCGTCACTTCGGTCACCGTCAGCGCGATATAGCTGAAGATGGCGAACATGCCGCCGAAGCCGGTGGCGGCGATGGCGAGCGTCAGCCACACCTGCGGGCGGGTGAACGCGCCGAGCTCGCGGGCAATGCTGGCGCCTTCGACCACCTGGTCCCGAGGCAGATAGATCCAGATCAGTGTCACCGTCAGCGCGGCGATCAGGCCCACGGCCCAGAACATCACTTCCCAGGACAGCGCCTGGCCGAAGAAAGCCATGACTGGCGTGCCGGCCAGCGTCGCGACGGTCAGGCCGAGCATCACCTTGCCCACGGCACGGACACGGTAATGCAGCGGCACCATTGAGGCGGCGACCAGCGCCCCGACGCCGAAATAGGCGCCATGCGGCAGGCCGGACAGGAAACGCAGGATCGTGAAGGAAGTGAAATCGGGCGCGACCGCGCTCAGGATATTGGTGACCGCGAAGAAGCCCATCAGCAGGAGCAGCAGCGGGCGCCGCGCCATCTTTGCCGCCATGATCGCAATCAGCGGCGCGCCGACGACCACGCCAAGCGCATAGGCGCTGATCACATAGCCCGCCACCGGGGTCGAGACGGAGAATGTAGCGGCAACGTTGGGCAGCAGGCCCATGATGGCGAATTCGCCCGTTCCGATCGCAAAGCCGCCGACCGCGAGCGCGAACAGCACCAGCGCCACCTGAAGCTTGGAATACCCTGCCGCGGGTTCCGCATGGTCGAGCGAATCGGAATAGGCCATATCGGTCACGAGCGGCATGCTTTCTGTCTTTGAGCGCTTCCGGATTCACCGGAGAAAATCGGGGTGTCGCCAGGCAGGGCCTGTGAATCCGCGATTGGTCATACGATATAACAAGAAGCGTGTCTGAGCGTAAGGCTTTTGTTGCGGCGCACAAAGCTGGGCGTGGCGCGGAACCGGCCTTCCCCGTCACGCGTTTCTGTGTGATTGATCGGGAAATCCGTTTTTCAGGGCGAATTCATGCATTTCAAAGCGTATTTCAACCGGGACGGCGGTACTTTCCGGACCATCGACATGGCCGCCTATGCGCAAAAGGCAGAGCAGGTATTCCGCGATGCAGGGCATGAAATCGAGTGCCACGTGGTTGCCGGCAAGGAAATGGTCAAAGCGATCGAGAAAGGCGCCTCCGAGAAGGGCACCGAGGGCCTGATCGCCGGTGGCGGCGACGGCACGATCTCGACGGCTGCGGGCATTGCCTGGAAAGCGGACCTGCCACTCGGCGTGGTCCCGGCCGGCACGATGAACCTCTTTGCCCGATCGTTGAAGCTGCCGCTCGATATCTACGCGGTGCTCGATGTGCTGGCCAAGGGCCACGTGATGGACGCCGATATCGGCAGTGCCGATGGCCGTCCGTTCGTGCATCAGTTCTCGGCCGGCATGCATGCCCGCATGGTGCGGCTGCGCGATGCCATGACCTATGCGTCCCGCATCGGCAAGATGGCGGCAAATGTCCGCGCCTCGGTGGGTGTGGTGCTCGATCCACCGCGATTTGAGGTTGAGTTCGATGTAGAGGGACATAAAGAGCACCGGCTGGTCTCGGCGATCAACGTGTCGAACAACCCATTCGGCAACAACAGCTTGATGTTCTCGGAAGAACTCAATAGCGGCCATCTCGGTTTCTATCTCACCGACGCACTCCGCCCGGCCGGAGCCGCCATCCTCGCGATCGACATATTGCGCGGCAGAATGAGCCAGAACGTCGCCGTCACCGAGATGCGCGCCCGCTCGGTCGATCTGCATTTCCCCAAACTCTACCGCAAGGCCAATTGCGTGCTCGACGGGGAGTTGATGCCGCTCGGCCGCAATGTTTCGCTCCGGCTGCATGCCGGCGCGCTGAAGGTCATCGTGCCAGAGACGCTGCCTGAAGTGCCTTAGAGTGCTTTACTGAAAAGCCGTCTCGAAGAAGCTCCGAAGCTTGCGCGAATGAAGCTGTGCGGCCGGCATGGCGGATAGCTTTTCGAGCGCCAGGATGCCGATCCTGAGGTGCTGGTTGACCTGGTTCTTGTAGAACGCCGTGGCCATGCCCGGCAGTTTGAGCTCGCCATGCAGCGGCTTGTCGGACACGCAGAGCAGCGTGCCATAGGGCACCCGGAAACGGAACCCGTTGGCGGCGATGGTCGCCGATTCCATGTCGAGCGCGATGGCGCGCGCCTGGCTGAGCCGCTTGACCGGCCCGCGCTGGTCGCGAAGTTCCCAGTTGCGGTTGTCGATCGTCGCCACGGTGCCGGTGCGCATGATGCGCTTGAGCTCATAGCCGTCATAGCCGGTCACGTCGGCCACTGCATCCTGCAGCGCCTGCTGGACTTCGGCGAGCGCCGGGATCGGCACCCAGACCGGCAAGTCGTCATCCAGCACATGATCCTCGCGCATATAGGCATGCGCCAGAACGTAATCGCCCAGCGTCTGGCTGTTGCGCAGGCCCGCGCAATGGCCGAGCATCAGCCAGGCATGGGGTCGGAGAACCGCCACGTGGTCGGTGATCGTCTTGGCGTTGGAAGGCCCGATGCCGATATTGACCAGGGTGATGCCGGCATGGCCCTTCTTCTTCAAGTGATATGCAGGCATCTGCGGCAGGCGAGCGGCGGGCACGCCGGTTTGCGGTTCGCTGAAGCCCGGCGGCGTGATCGCATTGCCGGGCTCGACGAACTCGCTATAGCCATTGCCGCCCTCGACCATCATCTGGCGCGCCCAGGCGCAGAACTCATCGACATAGAACTGGTAGTTCGTGAACAGCACGAAATTCTGGAAATGCTTGGCGCGCGTGGCGGTGTAATGGCTGAGCCGCGCCAGCGAGTAATCGATGCGTTGCGCGGTGAAGGGCGCCAGCGGCCGTGGGCCACCCGGCGGCGGCTCATACTCGCCATTGGCGATCTCGTCATCCGTGGTGGCAAGATCAGGGGTGTCGAACAGGTCGCGTAGCGGCACATCGAGCGTATTGGCGGCACTCGCCTCCACATGCGCACCTTCGCCGAAGGCGAAGTGCAGCGGGATGGGCGTCGCCGATTCCGAGATCGTCACCGGCAGGCCATGATTGACGATAAGCTGGCCGATCTGCGTCTTGAGATAGTGACGGAAGAGCTTCGGCTGGGTGATCGTGGTCGAATAGAGCCCGGGCTCGCTGAGGAAGCCATAGGGCATGCGGGAGTCGATGCGATCGTAGCGCAGGGTCTCCATGCGGACTTCGGGATAATAGGCCCGGTAGCGCTTATGCGGCTGGCCGCCCTTGATCACCGCCTCGAAACTGTCGCGCAGGAAGGCGGTGTTGCGGTCGTAGAGCTCTTCGAGCGCATCGACGGCGGCAGTCGCGTCGTGGAATGCGACGGCCGTAAAATTTTCAGGGGTGACGGTATCGAGGAGGGATGTGGAGAGGATTCGCTTTGCCATGTGCCATTATAATAGGCACTTGATGACAATCAATCGGGGCCGCCGGATTTCAAGCAGATTTTTGCTCGAAATCCGGCGGTGGGATATTTCAAAGCGATGCCTTGCAATGGATGCCCGAAGGCTGCGGGCAGGGGGCGCTCAAACCAATGACGCCGACATGGTTGCGCTTGCCGCTGCTTTCCACAGCCGCGGTGAGGCCAACCGCAAACAGGCTCATGATGAGGCAGATGATTGTGAAGCGGCGTGCGATAATGGTCATTTCCGTCCCGAAGCGTCCGAATGTTGAACGTCTTCTAAACCGCCGAGGCTGAACTCACGCTGATCTCGCCATTCATTTGGCATTCAGAATGGTTGCCGACTTGCTAACGAAACACTACCTGTGGCCGGTCGACCGGATCTCCGAGATGGGAGGCGCGACGGAATGCGGCATCGCCGAACGCGTTCTGCCGGTCTATCTTGCGCCTCAAAGGAATGCTCCCTCATGGAAGATGCCGCCGAACGCCGGGCGCGAATTGTCGAACAGAAGAAGCGCGAGACGGGCATCGACGAAGCGATGATCGACCGTCTGGTGCGCGCATTCTATGGCAAAGTCCGTCTCGATCCGGCGCTCGGCCCGATCTTCAACGAACGCGTCGTGGATTGGGAACACCATTTCAAACAGCTGGGTGCCTTCTGGTCCTCGGTGACGCTCGGCAGCGGCGCCTATGCCGGCTCGCCGATGCAGAAGCACATCGGCCTTCCCGTCGATGGCAGGCATTTCGACCGGTGGCTCAGGCTGTTCGCCGAGACGGCGATGGAAACCTGCCCTCCCGCTGCGGCACGCCTCTTCCTCGAACGCGCGATCCGCATTGCCGAGAGTTTGGAATTGGCCATATCAGGCGATCTCGGCGTCATGCTGGCCAAGGGCGAACGCCTGCACCGGCCGGAACTCGATGCCACGGTCTTGCCGCAAGCCTGAAGGCGCTTCCCACGCGGCTATAAATACCCCCATTTGTTAATATCCGGCGTCCGTTTTCGTGTCTCAGCGAAGGCATCTTTTTACGACACCCTGATTTCCAACCGTTTTCTTGGTGAACAAAGGGTTGAAACCACAAGCTGAAATTTCGGTAAAGTTTTTCGCGGAATACGTATGTATCAGCGAGTCCGATGCTTAACGAAAACCCAAGTTTACCAAGCGTTTGTACTTTGTTTGTCTCAAATTAATCATGCATTTTAAGCTGACGTTGAAGGCCGTCCGGCATAGTGAAGCCATAAGACGAGCGGGGACGAAAACACCGCCAAACACCGGAGAAGACCGAGAAAAACCGCAAAAGCGGACCGGCCTTCTCCGGAGCCTCCCAAGGCAAAACAGAGAGAAAAAGAACAACGGTTACTGGCAAACAAAGGGACGACTGAAATGGCACGCTTTGACATGAACACGATGGAAGCTTCGATGGGCGGCGAGACCCGCGCCGACACTTTCTGCACCATGGGCCTGATGTATGCGACCGGCCGCGGTTGCGAGATCGACCTGGTTTCCGCGCACAAGTGGCTCAACATCGCCGCCATCAAGGGTTCCGAGCGCGCCGCTCACCTCCGCGCCGAGCTTTCCCGCTCGATGAGCAAGGGCGAACTCGCCGCGGCACTCCGCGCGGCCCGCGAATGGATGACGATGCATTGAGTGAATGGCTTCAAACAACCTGCTTTTAGCGAATGGCGAGTAGTTTTGGCCTGTGACCTCCAGTCGGCCAGCAAACTATTCGCTCTTCGCTATTCGCTAGTCTTCCAATCCTTTTCCATCGAAAATCTTCGGCATGTATTTCTCGATCCTGGCTTCCCGGGTCTTGGATTGCTTGGCCGATGAAAAGTGGAGAAGATATCCCCGCTGTCGCCCCGGCGTCAGCGCCTGGAAGGCGGTCTTCAATTCCGGCATTGCATCAAGTTTGGCCTGGAATTCCTCGACGACCGCAAATTCCGACGCCTTCTTGAAATCCACTTTGAAGCCGGCCTTCTCCACATCCACGGCCTGGTGGATGTAAGCCTTCAGGATGTTGTCCATCCGCTTGATTTCATCGAGACCGGTGAACCGAATCTGGCGGGCCGCCTGCACATTCTCCGTCTGCTGCACCAGGATCTTTTCCGGATCCGTCATCAACGCGCCCTTGAAGAGCAGGAGCGCGCAATATTCCTTGAAGCCGTGGATCAGGACGACATTCTTCTTGTCGATGGAATAGCAGGGCCAGCCCCATTTGAAATCCTCGGTCAGCTGGCAGTCGAGAATGATCTTTCTCAGCGCCTCGATTTCCGCGCGCCATTCCGTGGTCCGGGCCAGGAATGCATCGACCTTGGGATTTGTCTCGCTCTTTGCCACTGTCTACCTCCCAATTGATTGGCAACGGTCTACGGGTTTCCCAACCGCTTCAGAACTTTCGGCAGTGCCGCCTCGAAGAGATCGAGATCCTTGTCCGGCCCGACGCTGACACGGACGCAGCGGTTGAGCGGAGCGACACCGGGCATGCGGATGAACACGCCTTCCTCCATCAGCCCATCGACGATGGCGCGTGAATAGACGCCATCGCGGCCGCAGTCGATCGCCACGAAATTCGTCGCCGAGGGCAGGGGTGTCAAACCGTTGGTCCGTGCGATGGCGGCGATCCGGTCGCGGGCGGCGCTGATCTTGCCAAGCACGTCTGCGAGATAGTTCTTGTCCTTCAGCGCTGCGATGGCTGCCGCCACACCGATCCGGTTCAGCCCGAAATGGTTGCGGATCTTGTCGAAAGCGGTGGCGGTATCGGCAGCCGAAATGACATAGCCGATACGGGATCCGGCGAGCCCATAGGCTTTCGAGAAGGTACGGGTACGGATGACGTTCGGCCGGTCGATCAACGCATCGGCTGGGGGTATGGTGCCTGATGGAGCGGTCTCGCCATAGGCTTCATCGAGGATCAGCATCGTGGTTTCCGGCACGGCGCGCGCGAACTCCAGCACGCGGTCCGCGCTGTACCAACTGCCCATCGGATTGTCCGGATTGGCAAAATAGGCGAGCGGCGCATCCTCGCGCTCGATCGCCGCGAGCAGGCCGTCGAGGTCTTCTTTGTCATCCCTGTAGGAAACCGTGACCAGCCGGCCGCCAAAGCCGACGACGTGATAATTGAAGGTCGGATAGCCGCCGAGCGAGGTGACGACCGGCATGCCGGGCTCGATCACCAGCCGCACGATCTGGCCGAGAATGCCGTCTATGCCTTCGCCGATATTGATGAATTTGGGGTCGAGGCCGAGATGCGCGGCGATCGCGTGCCTGAGCTCGAAGCTCTCCGGATCGGTATATTTCCAGGTCTCGGTCGCGGCCTGCCGCATCGCCTCGATCACCGACGGCGCCGGTCCGAAGCCGCTCTCATTGGCGCCGATCCGCGCCTTGACCTCGAGATGGCGGTTGCGCTCGATGGCCTCCGGCCCGACGAACGGAACGGTGGCCGGCAGATCGCGGGCAATGCGCGTGAAGCGCGAGAAATTCGACATGCTGGAAAACCCTGATTCATCCTGGCGGTGGAGAATAGAGTTTTCGCTTACGCCTGCAAGGTGGTCATTTGGCTTCGGTGAAGAAGTCGCCTCGAACGATCACATGCAGCAATTCGTCCTCGATCGGCTTGATGAACTTCACGCCGACGCGGCTGCCGTTGCGATAGATCTCGGCGCAGCCGATACGGTTCGAGGTGCCGACGATGTTGAGGTAGTAGTGATCCGGCAGGCCGATCGTGGTCATCAGATTGATGGTTGCGCCGATCTTTGAAATGTCCACGAGGTGGCAGCTGCGGATCGACATGCCGGCGAGCGCGGGATTGACCGCCATCAACCGCGCAGCGCGGTTAAGGACAAATCGCTCGGCGCCGCGGCCGTGCTGAGAGGCGTCGCTATGAAGGTTGGCTAGTGCGTTCTCGGCCATTGATGGCTCCCCAGGGGTTACCGGGACAACTTCGCACAGGAGTGTTTCACTCGCTTCAATCCGAAAGTTAGATTTTTATCGACTGCGAAATTTATTGAGGAAAACCAACGGTCAGTGTCCAGCTTTGAAACGCATCTCTGGATTGCGTGCCGAGCGTTCGTATCGGTAGGTTAGGCGAGCGGCTCGATCTCGAGCGAAGCGGTGCCGACGATGCTCTGCAGGAAGCCGACATCGAGGAACATGTTGAACTTGACCAGCATGTGGTCGGCTTCGCGGCTTGCCTCGGTCGCACCGATTTCCTCGCTCGAACCAAGGATGACGAGGAAGAAGTTCTTCGGCAGCTCGATGCGGGGATTGATGTTGATCAGCGCCGCGGCACAGGAGATGCGCTGGATGACGCAGTGATGCTGGGTGGAGATGGTAAGGTGATGGCCGACCGGGATGACGAGCCCGGCACGATCGATGCTATGCAGGCGGAAGCTGCGCTTCGGATTCTGGAGTTGCAGCCGCTCGTGAAAGTCCTTGAAGTGATGTAAGGACATCGAGCCCTCCAGAGTGTTGCGTCGGCGCAATCATATCATCCGATCGTTTAACAAATCTGAATCCGCTTTGGCGCCAATGCGTTACGCTTCTTCGGCCTGGAGATAGCTGCCATAAGACAATGTCATGGATCGGCAGATTGACGCTTTTGCCGGCGTCACGTATATCGTCCGGCGGCCGAGGTGCCTGCCGCTCGCGAGCAAATGCTCATGGTGAATTCCTCTTTTGATCGAACCCTGTCACATCGCTTGAGCGAACTGACGGCAATGCGAGCTCCCGACATGGTGCGTTCTGAAGCGTGCTGGTTTCGCGAACTGGATTGACGAGGTTTCGATGAATTCCACTGATGCGAACAATATGTTCCTGCATGGCAGCCTGCCTGCGCTTTTTGCGAGGACCGCTGCACCCATAATTCTGATCATGACCATCAACGGCCTCTATGTTGTGGCCGACGCCTATTTCATCGGCCTTTATGCCGGTGCCGATGCGCTCTCCGCCGTGTCGCTCATCTTCCCCATGGCGATGATGATGGTTGCGCTGCAGACGCTTGTGTCGAATGGCATGTCCAGCATTCTCGCACGCCATCTCGGCGCCGGACGCCGCGACGAGGCGCGCCAGACCTTCACCGGCGCGCATCTGCTGGTTCTCGCCGTGATCGCTTTCGTCTATCTGCTGTTCTTCACGCTCGGCCGCATGGCGATCGCCGAGGGTGCCGCTGGCGCGCCAGCCGTGGCGGCCAATGCCGAACTCTTCATGACCATTATGGTGATCTTCGCGCCCGTGACCTTCTTCCTGTCGCTCAATATCGACGGGCTGCGCTGCGAAGGCCGCCTCGGCTTCATGACGCTGGTCACCATCTCGGCGACGCTGATGAACATTGGCTTGAACTGGCTGTTCATGGGCGGCTTCGGCTGGGGTGTGGCGGGCTCGGCCTTCGGCTCGGTGCTGGCGCAAGCGATCTGCCTGTCGATCGTGCTGGCTTTCCGTTTCCGGACCCCTGGCGTGCTGAAACTCGCCCGCCCCGGCCCGGTGACGGAATGGAAGCAGATGCTGGCGCTCGGCGCGCCATCGAGCCTCGGGTTTCTCGGCACCTCGCTGATATCGGCGGCAATGATCACCAATATCCGCCTTTGGGAGCCTGAGCACTATGTGGCGACGATCGCAGCCTACGGCATCGTCACGCGTCTGCTGACGGTCGCCTATCTGCCGATGCTGGGCATTTCGATCGCCTTCCAGACGATCGCCGGGAATAACTACGGCGCTCGATTGATGGATCGCACTAATGGCAGCCTCAAGATCGCACTTCTGGCCGTCACGGTGCATTGCGGCACCGTCCAGCTTGTCGCCTGGCTCATGGCGCCACAGATCGGCGCCATGTTCTCAAGCGACCCGCTGATCATCAGCGAGACGGCCCGAATCCTGCCCTGGATCGCTTTCGTCTACGTGCTTTGCGGCTTGCCGATCATCCTGTCCGGCTATTTCCAGTCGATCGGCGATGCCGGCAATGCGGCCATCCTTGGCTTGTCCCGCAACTATCTGTTCTCGCTGCCATTACTGCTGATCCTGCCGCATCTGTTCGGCGAGATAGGCATCTGGATGGCGGCGCCAGCGGCGGATATCGCCATAATCGGTCTCATCGTGGTGGTGCTCGGCATCAACGCCATGCGCCGCGGCTGGCGTTTTGGGGTGTTGCAGCCGGTGTAAGGCGATTATGGTTCTGAACGGGCGAGGATTTCTTCGCTCGTTTGGCCTTCGTTCTTAAGAATTGGCTTCAATTGGGCCGTTCTGCCCGGCCCGTCCGAAATAAGGATTTCTTCTCCGCGCTGCGCTCGTTCCATTAGCTCTTCAAAACGCTGCTGCGCTTCTTCTACATTGAAAAGCATCGACGCCTCCAAGTGATCGAGAGTCGCAAATTAGGCGCGAAAGTCGGTCGTTGCAATCCATCACGCCTTCAGCAGCCACTCGTGTTCCGGCGCATTATGAAACTTCCACACCCGCTTCGGCCCGGCCATGACGTTGAGATAATAGAGGTCATAGCCATGGATCGTCGCGCAGGGGTGATACCCCTTCGGCACCAGCGTCACGTCGCCGTCCTCTACCGCCATCGCTTCATCGAGCGAGCGGTCATCGGTGTAAACGCGCTGGAAGGCGAAGCCCTGGGGTGGGTTCAGGCGGTGGTAATAGGTCTCTTCGAGCAGGCTCTCATTCGGCAGGTCGTCCTGGTCGTGCTTGTGCGAGGGATAGGACGAGGTGTTGCCTGATGGTGTGATGACCTCGACCACCAGCAGCGAATGGGCGGAATTGTCGTCTTCCGGCATGATGTTGGTGACATGCCTGACATTGGCGCCCTTGCCGCGGATGAACTGCGGATGCGTGCCGGGCGGAATGAGCTTGGTCTTGTGGTCACCGCCGCTTGGTGCCGAGCAGACGGCTAGCTCTAGATCGGTCAAAGCCTTGACCTGCCATTCGGAGCCGGCCGGCACATAGAGCGCATGCGGCGCGCCCTCGAACGGGCTCATTCGCTCGCCGAGCACGCCAATCGGCTTCTCATCGACGGTCGTCGCGCTCTTGCCGCTGATCCAGACGAGGCAGACTTCACGATCGCCGGTCAGGGCGCTGATCCGGTCGCCGGCCTTCACCCGGTGCATGTCAAAGCCGACATAGGTCCAGCCGGCGCTTTCCGGCGTCACATGCGTGACGCGGCCTTGGGTGCCGTTTGGTTTAACGAGTAGGTTCGGCATGAGCTGTTCTCCCGTCGTTTCTGATGCGGCGTGGGTTGCTTACCCCTCACCAACTTCGGCCAAGGGTTCGCCATGCTCACCCGGCCTTCGTATCCTCTCCCGCAGGGGGAGAGGTAGGGTGCCCCACTCGCGACCTATACTTGAGGCACTACGGGCACCGCAAGTTTACCTCTCCCCTTGCGGGAGAGGATAGTAAGCCCGCGTGAGACGAAGTCGAACGTTTGGGCGCACTAGGTGAGGGGTGACGCGACTTGCGCCGCTATCCCTTCGGAAACCCCTCAGTTGCCACAGTATACCCCGCCGCTGCCATCACGCGCATCAATTCCTTGTGCCCGATCTCGGCCATCTTCTGTGGCGGCGCCTTGAGCGGATCCTGCTCGGCCTCGACGACGAACCAGCCTTCATAGCCGTGATCGGCCAGCCGCTGGACGATCGCGCCGAAATCCAGCGAGCCATCGCCCGGCACGGTAAAGGCACCAAGTGCCACGGCATCAAGGAAGGATTGACGGCTGCGGTCAAGTCCGTCGATGACGGCTTGGCGGATGTCCTTGACGTGGACATGGTTGATGCGGGCATGGTGGTTGTCGATGGCGCGCAACACGTCGCCGCCGGCAAAGGCCAGGTGCCCGGCATCGAGCAGAAGCGGAATGCCTTCGCCGGAATTCTTCATGAAGGCGTCCAGTTCCGGTTCGGTCTCCACGACGGCCGCCATATGGTGGTGATAGGACAGCGGCATGCCCTGTTCGGTGCACCATTCTCCGAATTGGGTGACCTTGCGCCCATAGGCCTTCATCTCGTCGTCGGAAAGGCGCGGCTTGGTAGCGAGCGGCTTCGAACGATCGCCCTGGATCGAGCGGCCCACCTCGCCATAGACGATGCATGGTGCATCGACCGCCTTGAACAGCTCGATCATCGGGAGGATGCGATCCTTGTTGGCGGCGAGTTCCTCGTCCACCAGCGTGCCCGAGAACCAGCCGCCGCACAGCGTCACATCGGCGGCGCGCAGGATCGGCAGCATCTCGGCTGGATTGTTGGGGAAGCGGCGGCCTTGCTCCATGCCCGTAAAACCGGCGCTGCGGGACTGGCGCAGGCACTCCTCGAGCGATACGTCGTCGCTGAGTTCCGGAAGATCGTCGTTCCACCAGGCGATGGGCGACATGCCGAGTTTGGCTTTCATGATATTCTCCTTCATGCATCGCCAGGCGATCGAGACCCGATCTTCCAGCGACGGTCATTCCTGTCTGTTTAGTTGATACGCTGGGCGGCGAGGGCATTCACATACTCCGCGCGCGCCTTGTTGACCTGTTCGCGGGCGCTGACCTCGGGCACCGCGACATCCCACCAGTGGCCGCCTTCGTCCGTGGTGATCAGCGGATCGGTATCGATCACGATCACCGTGGTCTTGCCGTTGTCTTTCGTGTCCTTCAGCGCCTGTTCCAGCTCGGCGACCGAGGCAACCTTGATCGCCACCGCCCCCATGCTCTCCGCGTGCTTGCGGAAATCGATGTCGGGCATCACCTCGTGATAGGCGTCCTTCAAGAGATTGTTGAAGTTCGCGCCGCCCGTCGCCATCTGCAGTCGGTTGATGCAGCCGAAGCCCCTGTTATCGAGCAGCACGACGGTGATCTTCTGGCCGATCATGACCGAGGTCGAGAGCTCCGAATTCATCATCATGTAGGAGCCGTCGCCGAGCATGACGACGACGTCGGCATCCGGCCGTGCCATCTTGACGCCGAGCCCGCCGGCAATCTCGTAGCCCATGCAGGAAAAACCGTATTCCATATGGTAACTGCCCGGCGAGGTCGCCGGCCACAGCTTGTGAAGCTCGCCCGGCAGGCCGCCCGAGGCGCAGACCAGAACTGTGTTCTCGCCGGAATGATTGCGCGCGGTGCCGCCGATCACATGGGCGTCGGAGGGCAGCGCAACATTGGTCGCGGCCATGGCCTTGTCGGCCGCCTTCATCCATTCGGCCTTCACCCTCGCAGCCTTGTCCTTCAGAGCGGCCGGGGCGGCCCAGCCGCCGAGCGCCTTCGACATTGCGTCGAGCGTCACCTTGGCATCGCCGACAACCGGCAGTGCATCATGCTTGGCAGCATCGAAGCCTGCGGTGTTGATGCCGACGAACTGGACGTGGTCGCCCTTGAAGATCGCCCAGGAGCCGGTGGTGAAATCCTGTAGCCGGCTGCCGACGGCGAGGATCAGGTCGGCCTCTTCGGTCAGCACATTGGCGGCCGAGGTGCCGGTCACGCCGACCGAGCCCATGGCCATGGGATGGCGTTCGTCGATCGAGGACTTGCCGGCCTGGGTGACGACGACGGGGATGCCGTGCTTTTCGGCGAAATCCGTGAGTTCCTTGGTCGCCAGCGAATAGAGCACACCGCCACCGGCGATGATCACCGGCTTGGTCGAGGCCTTGAGCGCCGCGACGGCTGCCGCCAGCTCGTTCTCGTCAGGCAGCGGCCGGCGGAAGGACCAGACCTTCTCCTCGAAGAAGCTCTCCGGATAGTCGAAGGCCTCCGCCTGCACGTCCTGGCAGAGCGAGAGGCAGACCGGGCCGCAATCGACGGGGTCGGTCATCACCTGCATGGCGCGGCGCAGCGCCGAGATGATCTGCTCCGGACGCGTGATGCGGTCGAAATAACGGACCACAGGACGGAAGGCATCGTTGGCCGACAGCGTACCGTCCTGAAAGCTTTCGATCTGCTGCAGCACCGGGTCGGGCGCGCGATTGGCGAAGACATCGCCGGGCAGGAACAGCACGGGGAGGCGGTTTACATGCGCGACACCAGCAGCCGTTACCATGTTAAGCGCGCCGGGTCCGATCGAGGTCGTCACGGCCATGAAGCGCTGGCGGAACGAGGCCTTGGCATAGGCGACGGCGGCGTTGGCCATGCCCTGTTCGTTATGCGCCCGGTAGGTCTTCAATTCGTCGCGCACCTGGTAAAGCGCTTCGCCCATGCCGGCGACATTGCCGTGGCCAAAGATCGCCCACACGCCGCCGAAGATCGGCACCTTCTTGCCATCCACCACGGTCATCTGCTTCTTGAGGTAGTGCGCGACAGCCTGTGCCATCGTCAGCCGTATCGTCTTCGTCATCGTGTTCCTCCCGCTTTCCTATCAACGTCGCGGTTCAAATCTTTTCATGGCAAAGGCTCACCCCTCACCAACTTCGACCAAGGGCTCGCTGCGCTTGCCCGGTCTTCGTATCCTCTCCCGCAAGGGGAGAGGTAAACTCGGCGCCTACCTCTCCCCTTGCGGGAGAGGATAGCAAGTCCGCGTGTGCTGAAAGCGAACGCTGGACGCGCTTGGTGAGGGGTGAGCCTCACGTTCAAACTATCATCGCCCCCGCGTCCTTAACCAAGCCTTCGTCAACTCCTCGAACCGACCCGCCATGTCGGCGATGGCCGCTTCATCGTTCATCTGGCCGGACAGCCATTGCTGGGCCGCATGCGCGAAAATCGTGCGGCCAACCGCGAATCCCTTCACCGACGGTGCCACTGCGGTGGCGGCGAATGCCTTCTCCAGTTCGGCCGCCGGCGCTTCCAGGCCGAGCAGCACGATGCCGCGGCAATATTCGTCGTTCTCGGCAATCACGGCCTCGATGTTCTTCCACGCCTGGGCCGAATGCTGCGGTTCAAGCTTCCACCAGTCAGGCTTGATGCCGAGATCATAGAGTTCCTGCACCGCACGCGCGATCGTGTCGTCATCGAGCTTGCCGTGCTTGCCGGCGATGATTTCGACCAGCAGCTCGCGTCCGACCTTGCGGGCAGCCTCGAACAGCGTCCGCAGTTTCTGCTGCTGTTCCTTCTTCAGATGCTCGGGATCATCGGGGTGATAGAAGCAGAGGCACTTGATGCAATGGTCGACAGGCCATTCGACGAGTTGCGAGCCGACGTCCTGGCTGAACTCGAAGCGCAGCGGACGCGAGCCTGGCAGCTCGACCGGACGGCCGATCCAGGTGAGGTTCTTCTTGGCGGCATCGAAGAAGGCCTCGCGACCGAAGCGCTCGTCGATCAGCATGCCGTAGCCCTCGCGGCCCTGGCTTACCCGAGCGCAGGCCGCGACCGCGAGCCGCTTAAAGGCATTGATCTTGCTATGCGAAACCTTCAACTCGTCGGCGATATCGGTCAATTGCGAGCGGTGATCGATGGCGAGCGCCATCAGCAGCGGGATCTCCTTGCGCCGATTGGTCGCCCAATGGATATGGTTGAGGTTCTCGTCCTTGCGGAGCGCGCGGAACTTCGAGCCGTTGCGCAGGAAGAACTGCAACTCGTCCCAGGTCGGATATTCCGGCGCGCAGAGCAGGCGGGAGACTGCGAATGCGCCACAGGCATTGGCCCAGGTGGCCGAGGTCGCATGCGGTTCGCCCTTCAGCCAGCCGCGCAGGAAGCCGGACATGAAGGCGTCGCCCGCGCCCAGCACATTATAAACCTCGATCGGAAAACCCTGGCCGATGATGCCGTCTTCGAGATCGTCGCTGATCGGGCCGTCATAGACGATGCAGCCCATGGCGCCGCGCTTGAGTACGATGGTCGCGGGCGTGACGGCGCGGATCGCTTTCAGCGAGGCCAGCACATTGTCCGCCCCCGAAGCGATCATGATCTCTTCTTCGGTTCCGACAACAAGGTCGCAATCCGGCAGCACCGATTTCATCAGCGCCGAGACGCGGTCGGATTTCACATAGCGCTCAAAACCCTCGGCGTGGCCGGCAAGGCCCCACAAATTAGGGCGATAGTCGATATCGAAGATCACCTTGCCGCCGGTTTCCTTGGCGACGCGGATCGCCTTGCGCTGCGCAGCCTCGGTGTTGGGCTTGGAGAAATGCGTGCCGGAGACGAGCACTGCGGCGGAGGATTTCACGAAATCCTCGTCGATATCGTCTTCGTCGAGCGCCATGTCGGCGCAATCGGTGCGCACGAAAATCATCGGCGAAACGCCTTCGGATTCCACCGAGAGCAACACCAGCGCGGTCAGCCGCTCCTTGTCGGTGACGATGCCTGATGTGTTCACACCCTCACGGTCGAGTTGCTCGCGGATGAAGCGGCCCATCTGCTCGTCACCGACCCTAGTGACCAGTGCCGAGCGCAGGCCCAGCCGTGCCGTGCCGACGGAAATGTTGGTCGGGCAGCCGCCGACGGATTTGGCGAAGGAGGCGATGTCCTCGAGCCGCGAGCCGCTCTGCTGGCCATAGAGATCCACTGAGGACCGGCCGATGGCGATCACATCGAGACGTCTTTCAGGACCGCTACCGGACTGGGCCATGTTTTCCTCCGCGCAAGGCGTCTTCTGCATTATCGATTTGCATGTTTTGAAACATTAGTTCCATTATAAAGTCAAATGGAATTTTTGTTTCATCATCAGTTCTGCAACTTTTCACGCCCGCTCTGCCGCCGCTTCTCGGCGATCGCTACCGGCAGGGCCATGGCAAGCGCCATGGACGCCGAGAGCGACCGGAAGCCCGAGAAATCCGATTCCGCGACCTCGAACCATGTGGTCGAAAAACCCGTCAGTGGTGAGAAGACCGAATCGGTGATCGACACCAGTGGCACGCCGCGTTTGGCGAAGGCCTGGGCATAGGCGATGCTGTCGGCGGCGTAGGGCGAAAACGACACGGCGAAGGCGGCGTCGCGGCTGGTGGCGAATTGCGCCATTTCCGGCTCCACACCGTTGGGCGAGGACACCATGATGTAGCGGATGCCGAGCTTGCCACAGGCATAGGCCATATGCGCGGTGAGAGGATAGGAGCGGCGCTTGGCAATGAGATAGATGGTCTCGGCTTGCGCCATGATATCGACCGCCCTGGCGAAATGTGCCGGATCAATTGCAGAGGCGAGGCGCGCGATCGACTGTGAGGCAGCGTTGAGGAAGCCGCTCAGAAGCTCGGCTTCCTCGACATGCTTCCTGTCCTTTTCCAGAATATTGAGGCGCTCCTCGTAGGAGAGGTTCTTCTCCTTGAGTCTGTCGCGGAAAATGCTCTGCAGATCGGAGAAACCTTCATAGCCGAGGTGCCGCGCCAGCCGTACCAACGTCGAAGGCTGCACTTCGGCGGCAGAGGCGATGCTGGCGGCCGTGCCGAAGGCGATTTCATCGGGATTGGCGAGCGAATAGGCTGCAACCTGCGCCAGCCGCTTGGGCATGTCGGACTTGCGCTCGACCATGAATGCACGCAAACTGTCGAAATCGCGCGGGCTCGGTGCGGTCTTCGCCGGTTCGTCCATCCATTCCTCCACATTTGAGAGGAGTGCATACCAAGACCGGAACGTTTATTCCACAAAAAAGCGAAACCGCTGTCAAAATCCCCGCGATGGCGAAATTTCTATTCCCAAATTAATTGCGATAGCGTATCCGTTCCGGAAATCTGACGTGGAGGATGTCGTGGCGGGATTGGGAATCGGTCTTATCGGCACGGGTTACATGGGCAAGTGCCACGCGCTGGCGTGGAACGCGGTGACATCAGTGTTCGGCGATGTCGAGCGGCCGCGCCTCGTCAGCCTTGGCGAGGTGAATGCCGATCTCGCCCGCAAGAAGGCCGATGAGTTCGGCTTTGCCCAATCGACGGGCGACTGGCGCGAAGTCGTTGCCAATCCGGATGTCGATGTCGTCTCCGTCACCACGCCCAACCAGTTCCACGCCGAAATGGCGATCGCCGCGCTCGAAGCCGGCGAGCATGTCTGGTGCGAAAAGCCGATGGCAACCTCGTTTGCCGATGCCGAGCACATGCTCGCCGCCGCCCGCGCGTCGGGCAAGGTCACTGTGATGGGCTACAACTACATCCAGAATCCCCTGGTCCGTCACATCGCCGCGCTCATCCGTTCGGGTGCTATCGGCGATGTGACCCATGTCCGCGTCGAGATGGACGAGGACTACATGGCCGATCCCCAGGAAGCTTTTTACTGGAAGAGCGAGGTGCAATCCGGCTACGGCGCGCTCGACGATTTTGCTGTCCACCCATTGTCACTGCTCTCGGTTCTCGTCGGTCTGCCGACCGAAGTGATGACCGACATGGCCAAGCCCTATGCCGACCGGCCGGCGCGGGAAGGGGGCAGGCGAGCGGTCGAGAACCACGACATCGCCAATGTGCTGATGCATATGGAAGGCGGCGTGTCCGGCGTGCTGCTCGCCAATCGCTCAGCCTGGGGCCGCAAGGGCCGAATCATGGTTCAGGTCTACGGCTCCGAAGGCTCCATCCTTTACGACCAGGAGCGGATGAACGAATTCCAGCTCTACGATCGCAAGGGCGAACCGGCCAATCACGGCTTCCGCACGATCATGACGTCTGGTAGCCACCCGATCTATGGCAAGTTCATACCGGCGCCGGGCCATGGGCTCGGCTTCAACGATCTGAAGATCATCGAATGCCGGGAAATGCTCTCGGCAATATCAGGACAACCCGCCCACGTGATCGATTTCGAACGCGGCCTGGAAATAGAAAGGGCCGTTCATGCGATGGCCAGATCGCATTTCGAGCGCCGCTGGATGACCGTTGCGTGAGCCCCGGGTTTATCAATTATTAAATTTTCTCCATGCGCGACATTGAATCTCATGGGGCCATCCGTAATACTCCCGATAGACTTTCTGGAGGTACGGGCATGTCCATGCGGCTTACACCACGCCGTCTCCCTTTTTTAATTGTATTCGCGGCGGTTTTCGCATTCTCCAGTGGTGCCGCGGAAGCGGGCAAGAGAGTTGCGCTCTTGATCGGCAATCAGCAATACCTGGCGACGGCGCCGCTCAAGAATCCCAGCAATGACGTCCAGCTGATGCGCACCACGCTGCTCGCCGCCGGCTT
The DNA here is from genome assembly GCF_024707525.1 of Rhizobium sp. TH2. Lineage (NCBI taxonomy): Bacteria > Pseudomonadati > Pseudomonadota > Alphaproteobacteria > Hyphomicrobiales > Rhizobiaceae > Rhizobium > Rhizobium sp. TH2. The sequence goes on from NZ_CP062231.1 coordinate 1,451,541, forward strand.
CGATGAGGTCGATGTCGCGATCGACGTCGATCTGGTGGGCATGAAGAAGGCGCTGCGCTCGTTCGAGGACAAGGTCTATGGCTCCGAGGTCGCGGTGCTCTATTATTCCGGGCACGGGCTGGAAATGAAGGGCACCAACTACCTCATCCCGACCGACGCCCTGCTGAAGTCCGATCGCGACGTCGAAGATGAAGCGCTGCCGCTGGAGCGCGCGGAACGCTCGCTCAACGGCGCCTCGCGCCTCAAGCTGATCATCCTCGATGCCTGCCGCAACAACCCGTTCATCGAGGCGATGGCTGCTTCGTCGGGCACGCGCGCCGTGCAGAAGGGCCTTGCCAAGGTCGAGCCCGAAGGCGCCGACACGCTGGTCGCCTATGCCTCGCGCGCCGGCACCGTGGCGCTTGACGGCTCGGGCGAAAACTCGCCCTTCGCCGAAGCGCTGTCGAAATATATCGCCCAGCCCGGCGTTGATATCCGCATCGCACTCGGCCAAGTCCGCGACGAGGTGGTCAAGGTCACGCAGCGCAAGCAGGAGCCGTTCGTCTATGGCTCGCTCGGCGGTGCGCAGATCTATCTCTCGATCAAGGAACTCAACGTCACCGTCAACAACAACGCCGACACCAAGACCGAGGACAAGAAGGAAGAAGTCGCCCCGAACGGCATTTCATCGGCGGCTGCCGATTGGCAGAACATCAAGGACCTCGCTGATAAGGAACTTCTGGAAGCCTTCATCGCCAAGCACGGCTCGGACGCCGTCTACAAAATGCTGGCGGAAAAGAAGCTGCAACTGCTCGCCAAGGCCGAAGCCGACCCTGATATAAGCGCCGACCAGATCGCCTGGGAGGCGCTGAAGGGTTCGACTGATACGTCGGCCCTGAAGCGGTTTCTCGAGCGTTATCCGGACAGCAAGTACAAGGGCGAGGCCGAGCAGGCGATCGCCTCGCTCGCGCCGGCGCAGAACCAGAACATTACCTCCTTCACCCTCAAGGATACGCCCGCCGCGCGCGACTGCTATCTGCTGGCGGCCGAGCCGCAGTCTCTCAGCGGTTTTCCCGGCGTCTACCTGACCAAGATCGATGCCAGGCGTGCGCTCACGGCCTGCGCCCAGGCCGTCAACGAAAATCCGCAGGACGGCATGTTGACCGACCTTCTCGGCCGCGCCCATGAGGCCGACCGGAACTATGCCGAAGCACGCCGCAATTACAAGAAGGCAGCCGATCTCGGAAACCTCTTCGCGCTGACCAATCTCGGCTGGTTCTCGGTCTATGGCCTCGATGGTCCGGTCAATGTCGAGGAAGGCCGCAAGGCGTTCGAAAAGGGTGCGATCTCCGGCAACCATGCGGCACAGGCTTCGCTCGCCTTCCTCTATCGCGATGGCTATGGCGGCACCGAGCAGAACAATGCCGAGGCGATCCGCTGGTACGAGAAATCGGCCGAGCAGGGCAATGCCACGGCACTCGGCAATCTCGGCTGGTTCTATCGCGAAGGCGTGGGCGTCCAAAAGGATTTCGAGAAGTCGCTGGCCTATTATCGCCGTGGCGCCGATGCCGGCGACATGAGTTCGATCACCGCGATGGGCTATGCCGCGCAGAACGGCCTCGGCATGCCGCAAAGCTACGAAGAGGCGCGCAATTGGTACGAGAAGGGCGCCAATGCGGGCGATTCCTATTCCATGGCCTCGCTCGGCTTCCTCTATGATGCCGGTGCCGGCGTGAAGCAGGATTATGTCGAAGCCCGCTATTGGTATGAGAAGGCCGCCGATGCCGGCAGCGCCTATGCCATGGGCAATCTCTCGCGCCTTTATGACCAGGGCCTCGGCACGTCGGTCGACGCCAAGGAAGCGGTGCGTTGGGCGGTGGCTGCGGTGGAACGCGGCGATACCGGCAAGCTCGACGAACTGAAGAAGTCGCCGACCAATTTCTCGGCCAATTTCCGCGTCGAGTTCCAACGCGTGCTCAAGGAGCGAGGCTATTTCCGTGGCGTCGTCAACGGTGATTTCGGCGCCGACACGATGACCGCCATCGACAGCCTGGCGGCCGGCAAGGATCTCAATCCCGAGACCGCCAACAATAACACCAACAACAATGTCGGCATTTCCTCGAGCGGCAAGGTCGAGAACGGCGCCGACGTCAATAGCGGCAATTCGGTCTCGACCACGATTGCCGATGCCATCACCTTTCGTCCGAATGTGAAGAGCCTGACCAGCACCGCGCGCGAATGCTATGCGCTGGCCGGCGAACCGGGCTCGGAGCCGAACTTCCCGGGCGTCGTCTTCGCCGATATCCAGATCCGCAAGGCGATCGATGTCTGCACGAGGGCATCAGAGGAAGACCCGCGCGACTCCATGCTCTATGACATGATCGGCCGCGCCAACGACATGGACCGCAATTACGAGCAGGCGCGCCGCTGGTATCAGAAGGCCGTCGATCTCGGCAATTCGCACGCTTATACAAACATGTCGTGGCTGGCGATTTATGGTAACGGCGAACCTCAGGACATGCAGAAGGGCATGCGGATGATGGAGCGGGCGGCAAATGCCGGCAACTCCTACGCCCAGGCCTCGCTCGGCTGGATCTACCGTGAAGGCTATGGCGGCATTTCGCAGAACTATAAAGTTGCCTTCGACTGGTATCTGAAGGCTGCGATGCAGGACTACGCCAATGCGCAGGCCTCCGTCGGCTGGCTCTATCGCGAAGGCCTCGGCGTCGAGCGCGATTATGCGAAGTCGCTCGATTTCTACCGCAAGGCGGCGCTCCAGGGTGATATCAACGCCATGGGTTCCGTCGGCTATGCGCTGCAGAACGGCTTCGGCACCGACGTCAATTTCGACGAGGCGCGCTACTGGTACGAGAAGGGCGTCGACAAGAACGATGCCTATGCGCTCTCGGCGCTCGCCTGGCTCTATCGCGAAGGCAAGGGCGTCGACCAGGATTATGGCCGCGCGCTCGATCTCTATCGTCGTGCCGCCGAGAAGAATGATGTCACGGGCATGTCGTCGCTCGGCTACATGGCGCAATATGGTCTCGGCATGCCGGTCAACTATCCCGAGGCGCTGCGCTGGTACGAGATGGCGGCGGCACAGAACGACGCTTATTCCTTCTCCTCGCTCGGCTGGATGTATCGCGAGGGCGTGGGCGTGACGCGCGACTACGTGAAGTCGCTGGATTATTATCGTCGCGGTGCCGAGCTCGGCGACCTTAACTCGATGGGTTCGGTTGGCTACGCGCTGCAGAACGGCCTCGGTGCGCCGATCAATTTCGAAGAAGCGCGCCAATGGTACGAGAAGGGTGCCGAGCGGGAAGATCCCTATTCGATGGCGTCTCTCGCTTGGCTCTACGAGAACGGCAAGGGCGTCCCCCAGGACTACAACCAGGCCAAGATCTGGTATGAGAAGGCGGCCAGCAGCGGCAATACATACGCCATGGGCAATCTCGCCTATCTCCTGGACCGCGGCATGGGCAGCAGCCCGGACCCGCGCGAGGCCGCACGGTTGGCGATTTCGGCGCTGGAAGGCGGCGAGGCACCCTTCATCAACGACATGAAGAAGGGCGCGGCGAACTACAGCCAGGAATTCCGCCGTGAAATTCAGCGCGTGCTGCAGCAGCGTGGCTATTACAAAGGTCCGCTCGACGGTGTCTTCGGCGTGACGACATCGACCGCGATCGACAAGCTGACGGGTTCGCGCACCTGAGATCAGCGAATGCCCAAACGGAAGAACGCCCGGTGATGAGCCGGGCGTTCTGCATTTAAGAAGATGCGATCCCGTCAGAGGATGAAATCACTGTCCTGGAGGCTGTTGACGCCCTTGACCTCGATCTGGAAGTCGGCGGTGCCGTCGCCATCCACGTCACCGGAAACAACGCCGTTATCGAAGCGAAGCTCGCCGGCTGTGTTGCTGAAAGCCGCCGAGCCGATGAAGGTGAACGAACCCGCGGCGCTCAGGTCAATCTTGTCGCCATTCTCGAAATCCTCGATGATGTCGCGATTGCCGCCGCCGACGCCCGTGTCGGTAACGTCAGTGAAGATGAAGTGATCGTTGCCCGCATCGCCCCACATCTTGTCGACGCCCTTGTCGCCGGTCAGATCGTCCGCGCCATTGCCGCCATAAATGAAGTCCGCACCATTGCCGCCGAACAGCTTGTCATTGCCCTTGAAGCCGTTGACATCGTCGCTGCCATCCATGCCCCAGAGCTTGTTGTCGCCCTTGGAGCCAAAGATGCCGTCGCCGTAGGATGTGCCTTCGGCATTCTCAAAATCGAAGATCTTTTCCTTGCGGCCCTGGCCGGTGCGGGCGAATTCCCGGCCGAGGTCGAGATCGACGCCCCAACCCTTCAGAAAGTCGTCGTCCTGGGCCATGTAGCTGACGGTGTCGTTGCCATTACCGCCGACAAGGAGATTCCAGTAGCCCGCCGAGGAGATGAAATCATTGCCGCCGTCGCCGAAATAGTCGCTCTGACGGGTGTGGATGGTCATCGTGTCGTTGCCGCCGGCGCCATAGATCTCGTCATGACGTCCGCTCTTGGCGAAGCCGTCACCGGTATAGGTGTCCGCGCCACCGCCCAGGTTAAACCTGTTGGCGCCCTCGATATCGCTGGTCACCACGTCGGCACCATCGCCGGCATTGACCCAGGTGTCGGTCAGTATCACATTGATCTGGTCAGCGCCGCCCTTGGTGATGATATTGTAGTAGTCATCCTGGTTCGTCTGATTGACAACATCGACCCCGTTGGTGCCTGTGTAAGTCTTGGCCATGGATTTTTCCTTCCTCGTCCTGCATCGCCAGGCTCAGTGCGCCGCAACTGGACCAGATTGATGGTCAAATCGCGGCAAACAGGCCGGCATTATGCGCGCTCTAACGCGATCCTTCTGAATTGGGGCTGAAAAGCCCGTTAATCCCAGGTTCAGATTCGTTAAATTCGTCGCGATTCAGCGCGCTCAGCCTGCCGAACGCGCCGCCCGCGGACTTGTTCCGGCAAGACTCCCCCACGTGACCTGATGTCAACGGGTTGACGCAGAGTGATCTGGCTTGTCCAGAGTCAGCCGGTGCTTACATACCCCAGCGCAGGCCCGCCGTATGCACCGGCCGGTCCCAGAGATCGAGCATCTCGTCGTCCATCATGACAACGGTGATCGAGCATCCGGCCATGTCGAGCGAGGTGACATAGGAGCCGACGAGCGAGCGGACGATCGTCACGCCCTTCTTCTCGAGGATCGCCCGGGCGGAATTGTACATCAGGTAGAGTTCCATCGCCGGCGTGCCGCCGAAGCCGTTGACGAAGAGCAGGGCATTGCCCTTCGCCCTGTTGCCGAGGTCGTTGACGATGGATGAGCAGATTTCCTCGGCGATCGCATCGGCGCTCTTCAGCGTATCGCGGCGGCGGCCCGGTTCGCCATGGATGCCGACACCGAATTCCATCTCGCCATCGCCGATGTCGAAGGTCGGCTTGCCGGCGGCCGGCACGGTGCAACTGGTCAGCGCCACGCCCATCGAGCGGGCATTGGCATTGACGCGCCTGGCAAGCTCGGCGAGGGGGGCGAGCGCCATGCCGCTTTCGGCGGCCGCACCGGCGATCTTCTCGACCACCATCGTGCCAGCAACGCCGCGCCGGCCGGTCGTCCAGGTGGAGTCCTCGACGGCGACGTCGTCATTGGTGATGACGCTCATAACCTGGCCGGACGCCATCTCGGCGCCCATCTCGAAATTCATCACGTCGCCTTCATAGTTCTTGACGATGAATAGGCAGCCGGCGCCCGTATCGACGGCGGCCGCCGCTTCCATCATCTGGTCGGGCGTCGGCGAGGTGAAGACCTGTCCCGGGCAGGCGGCATCCAACATGCCATGGCCGACGAAACCGCCATGCAGCGGCTCGTGCCCCGAGCCACCGCCCGAGATCAGCGCCACCTTTCCGGCCTTCAGTTCCTTGCGGCGGATGAATTTTCCGGACTGGTCGAGCGTCAGGATTTCGGCATGTGCCGCGGCAAAACCATGCAGGCTCTCGGTCAGGATCGTGTCCACCGAATTCATGAACTTTTTCATCGTGTTCTCCTCCCAAATTGCATTTCACGTCTGCCCCTCATCCTAGCCCTCTCCCCGTAAGGACGGGGAGAGGGGACGCTGGGCTTGCCGTCCGCAACAGACTCTCAACGTTGAGAGTGGCGACCAACCGCCCCACGAGTCCCTTCTCCCCGCGAGCGGGGAGAAGATGCCGGCAGGCAGATGAGGGGCGCCCAAACCACCAACCTAGCTATTCACTCTTCCCCATGATCGCCGCCATGCGATGGGCGAACTCCGCGATCGCCTCGTCGAACCGCCGGTTCCGCTCTTCGTCCTTGAAGTCGAGCACCATCAGCGACATGTGCCGAAGCACCGTGCCGCCTTCCAGTTCCTCGCGCTTTTCGGGGTGCGCCGCGTGGTAGTCCTCGAGGAATTGCCGCTTCTCCTCGCCGTTGAAATGGCAGACCGAGAAGATTACAGGCACATGCTTGGCCGGAAGCGGCGTCGCGTAGGCCGTCGACAGGATTTGGGTCACGAAGCTGCGATGCTTGCCGAGCGCATCGGCGATCCGCTGGCGCGTGCCGGAGGGGCGCTTGTCGATGAGCGCCGAGAGCCGGGCCTTGTAGAGCTTGACGGGATCCTCGACGGCAATGTCTGTCACGCGCTTCTTTCCATGCCTTCGAGATCGATCTCCGCGATCGCCGCCTTGACCATGCCGATCCGCGATGCGGCGACCGAGACCGAACGCAATCCCGTCTTGAGCAGGAGGGGGATCAACGCCGGATCGCTGCCCGCGTCGCCGCAGAGACTGACGGGAATGGTGTTTCTCAGCCCAAATCGCGCGACATTGCCGATCAACGACAGCACGGCCGGATTGCTAGGCTCGGCGATCTTCGCGAGCGCGCCGCTGTCGCGAGACGCCGCCATCACATATTGCGTCAGGTCGTTCGAGCCGATCGAGAAGAAGGCGGCCTTCTTGAAACGCTCCGGCGTGATCGCCACCGAGGGCACCTCGACCATGATGCCGAGTTCGGGCCGGGCGAAAGCCACTCCCGCGTCCTTGAGCTTGTGCATCTCCTCGTCGAACAGCGCGCGCGCCTGTTCGATTTCATCCGGCACAGACACCATCGGCAGCATGATCTTGAGATTGCCATGCACGCCGGCGCGCAACAGCGCCCGTATCTGCACCCGGAAAATATGAGGCTTTGCGAGGCAGAGGCGGATGCCGCGCACGCCGAGGAATGGATTGCTCTCGGCTTCGGTGAAGCCGGGCACCGGCTTGTCACCGCCGGCATCGGCCGTGCGGATCGTCACCGGCTTGCCGCCGGCCCATAGCAGGACTTTTCGATAAGCGGCGTACTGCGTCTCCTCGTCGGGGAGCCTGCTATTGTAGAGGAATTCGGTCCGCATCAGCCCGACGCCGTCGATATGGCCGATGTCGATGGCTTCCGTCTCCTGCGGGTCTGCGATGTTGACATGGACCGCGATCGACACGCCATCAGCGGTCCTGGCGGGCTTGGGCGCGAACCGCGCGGCAACCGTTGCCTTGCGTTCGAAGGCACCCCAGTCGTCCTTCCACGTCCTAAGCGATGCGTCGTCCGGTTCGACGACAAAACGACCCGCCTGGGCATCGAGAAGCGAGGGCAAGCCAGAATCGATATGCCCGCTACCGATGCCGACGACCATCGGCACGCCGCGCTGGCGGGCCAGCATGGCGACATGGCTCGTGGGGCTGCCTTGCCGCAATACGATGCCACCGTCCGTCCAATTGTGGAAGAGGAAGGTGGTCGGCGTGATATCGTCCGCAAGATAGATCACATTTTCAGGAATGGCCGCCTCCAATTCGTCGCGCAATTCCCGCAGCACGCGGTCCTTGATGTCGATCAGATCGGCCGTGCGGGCGCGAAAATACTCCTCCTCGGATTGGGCATAGTTCTCGATCTCGGCGTCGAGCACCTGGCTCCAGGCGAGATCGGCCGCCATGCCGTTGTCGATCAATTCTTTCGCCGCGTCTCGGAATGTATCGTCTCCAAGCATGGCGGCCTGGAACTCGAGAATGTCGGCGGCATCACCACGCGCCTTTGACATCATGTCGATGGTAAGTCCCATCGTCAATTCGACTGTATGGACCAGATGTGCGTATTCCGCGTCGGTCGATTTATGGCGCTGGTAATGCCCGTGCGCGGCAAGCGCGGCACAAAAGACCGGCCCGATGGCAAAACCTGCACTGGCCGGCGTTCCCGTGAAAACCTGCTCATCCCTGCTCATGGACTCCGCCCTCGTCGAAATCGCGCTCCACCAGCGCGCGGAGCGTCTCCACTGCCTGATCGGCATCGCGGCCCGTGGCGCGGATATGCAGCACCGTACCCTCGGGCGCCTTCATCGCCATGACCTTGACGATGCTCTTTGCATCGATCCACGGCCCGCCATCCCTGGCCGCGATCTCTGTCCTGGCCTGGAATGTCTTGGCGAGCTTGGTGAACTTCACCGACGGACGGGCATGCAGGCCCACCGCATGGGTGATCGTCACCTGGGTCGCCGCTGTTGCCGTATCCATCTCAGCATTCTCCATAATACCGCTCCTGGTCCGCTTATCAAAGCGGGGAAAGTTCTTCCGCCGTTGCCACTACCGCGCCGAGAGCCGCGCCGCCCGAAGCCTCGGTCGCGGCCATCACCGCGCCCTCGACGATAGGCGCATTGCAGATGCGGATCTTCTCCGAGCGCGGCTCACCGATGATCTCGATGGCCATTTCCGAATTGGTTTCCGCTCCCCCGAGATCGACGAGGATTGCGACACCCTTTTCGGTCCAGGCATTTTCGATCGCAGCAATAATGGATTCGACCGATGTGCCAAGCCCGCCCGACGGATCGCCGCCGCACCAGGCGAGTTTCACCTCGTCGCCGACCATCTGCCGCACCATGTCGGCCGTGCCCTCGGCGACTTTCGGCGAGTGGGACACGATGACGATCCCGACATTGTCTTCCGGTGAGCCATTCATCGGCGCGTCTCCATGAAATCCGAAATTGTCCTTGCCATCAGCGCCACCGAACGCGAACCTGGGTCCATATGACCCGCCGAGCGCTCGCCAAGAAATGACGCGCGGCCGCGGGAGGCGATGACGGGAATGGTGGCATTGGCGGCCTCATCCGCTACTTCCTTGATCCCAAACGGATCGCCCCCGCCATCCAGCGCATCTGATATCGGGTAGAGCACATCGAGCATGGTCTTCTGGCCCTTTTCGGATTTGCCCCGCACGGCGACACTATCCACCGCCTTGCGGAATGCGGCATTGAATGCGGCGCGGTCGGGGGTCTCGCCGATTTCCTTGCCGAGCGTCATCAGCAAGGTGCCGAACAGCGGGCCGGACGCGCCGCCCACAGTCATCACGAGCTTCATGCCGGCCGCCTTCAACGCCTCGCCGATCGGCTTGGCGGAGAGCGCATCGGCTTCACCCGCCAGCGCCTCGAAGCCGCGCTTCATGTTGTAACCGTGATCGCCATCGCCGATCGCCGAATCGAGCGCCGTCAACTCGTCGGCGTGATCGGCGATTGTCTTCGAGAGCGCCCCGATCAGGGCCTTGATGTCATCTGCTTTCAGCATCGCTACCGTGTCCATTTCCATCATCCGATCCGCCTGCCATCCGCGCCGAAATAGAGCGGGTTGGTCAGCGACAGCGCCACCCGGTCTCCGGCTTTCAGCGGCGAGGCGGGATCGGCCAGGCTGATCAGCTTCTTCGGTCCGCATTTCAGGTGCAGATGCTTCTGGTCACCCAAATGCTCGATCCAGTCAATCTCGGCATTGGCCGATCCGTTGGCCGAGGCCAAGATTTCCAGATGCTCGGTCCTGACGCCGATCGTCCGCACGCCGTCCGGCATGTTGGCGACCGGGATCAGGCCGGGCTCGACAAAGTTGATCGCCGGCTGGCCGAGACGCGCTGCGACATGCAGGTTGGCGGGGCGCTCGTAGATGTCGCGCGGCGTCCCGGTCTGGATCAGCTCGCCCTCATGCAGAATGCCGATCCGGTCGGCCATGGTCATCGCCTCGATCTGGTCGTGCGTGACATAGAGCATGGTGGCACCGAGATCGCTCTGGATGCGCTTGAGTTCGAGCCGAAGATCGGCGCGCAGCTTGGCATCGAGCGAGGAGAGGGGCTCGTCCATCAGGAAGACGGATGGCTCACGAACCAGTGCCCGGCCGATCGCCACGCGCTGCATCTCGCCGCCCGAAAGCCTCGTCGCCTTATTCTCCAGCTTGTGGGCGATGCGGACCATCGCCGCGACCTCGCGCACGCGGCGGTCGATCGCATTCTTGTCCATGTTCCGCGCTGGCGACTTCAAGGGGAAGGCAAGGTTCTCGTAGACGGTCAGATGCGGATAGAGCGAATATTGCTGGAACACGAAGGCTGTGTCGCGCGCGGAGGGCGGCAGGTCGTTGACCCGCTCGCCTGATATCATGATATTGCCGCTGTCGGCCTTTTCGAGCCCGGCGATCAGCCGGAGCGTCGTGGTCTTGCCGGCGCCGGTCGGTCCAAGCAGCACGACGAATTCGCCATCATGGATCTCGAGCGATACGCCCCTGACCGCCTGGTTGTCGCCGAAGGCCTTGCTGACCTGGTTGAGGACGATATCAGCCATTGAGCCCTCCATCGTAAAGCACCGAGCGGATCGCCCGGCCAGAGGCTTCCTCGAACAGCGACAGTTTCGGCCCATCGAAATTCAGCCCGACATTGTCGCCGGATGAAAGCTGGCGCGCCGAGGAGGTGCGCGCCTTGATCATCGTGCCGTCGATATTGATGGCGACGATCTGGGACGTGCCGAGATAGGCCGTCTCGAACACCTGGCCCCGCAGGCCCGAGCGGTCGTCGAAGCGGATATGCTCCGGCCGTACGCCGAGCACCAGCTTGGTGGGCGCGATGTCCTCGCGGACCTCGGGCACGAAGACCGGCTGCCCGTCGATCATGATGCTCGTATCGCCCTTCTTCAGCCCGCCTTCGAAACGGATGAAATTCATCGGCGGCGAGCCGACGAAATCGGCAACAAACATGGTCGCCGGGCGATTATAGACCTCTTCCGGCGTGCCATATTGCTCGATGACGCCATTGCTCATGATGGCGATCTTGTCGGCCATCGACATGGCTTCGAGCTGGTCATGCGTGACATAGACCGTCGTGGCGCCGATCCGGTTATGGAGTTCCCTGAGTTCGCGCACCATCAGGTCGCGGAATTCGGTATCCAGCGTGCCGAGCGGCTCGTCCATCAGGAAGCATTTCGGACGCCGGACGATGGCGCGACCGAGCGCCACACGCTGGCGGTCGCCGCCCGCGAGCCCCGACACCGACTTGTCGAGGAGATGCGTGATCTGCAGCAGCTTGGCCGTTTCCTCGACGCGCGTCGCGATCTCGCCGCGCGGCATGCCCTGGTTGACCAGCGGATAGGCCATGTTCTTGCGCACATTCATATGCGGATAGAGCGCGAAGAGCTGGAACACGAAGGCGATGTCGCGGTCGCGTGCCCGCCGCATGGTGACATCGTTGCCATCGAGCAAGATCTGGCCTGAGCTCGGCAGTTCGAGGCCGGCGATCATCCTCAGTGTTGTCGTCTTGCCGCAGCCGGACGGACCAAGCAGCGCCAGGAACTCGCCGTCCTCGACGACGAAATTCGAGTTCTGCACGGCATTGAAGCTGCCGAACGATTTTTGCAGATTTTCCACGCGTATTTCGGACATCATCTACTCCGGAAACTTCGAGACGATGACGAACATGGCCGTGCCCGCCAGCAGCGTCACGAAGGAATAGGTATAAAGCGCCATCACGAAGGGCTGAAACATCATCAGGAAGCCGGCCCCGATCAAGGCCACCGCGATATTCTCCAGCCGGCCGCGACGCAGCCAGGGCGATCTCTTGTTGATGGGCTTTGTGCTGTCGATACTCATTTGCGCACGGCTCCAAAGGTGATCCCGCGCAGCAGTTGCTTGCGCAGCAGGATGGTGAACAGCAGGATCGGGATCAGGAAGATTGTGGTGCCGGAGGCGACCGCCGGCCAGTCCTGCCCGCCTTCGCCGATGATGGTCGGAATGAAGGGCGGCGCGGTCTGCGCGGTGCCGGAGGTCAAGAGCGCCGCGAAAGCATATTCGTTCCAGGCGAAGATCAGGCAGAAGATCGCGGTCGCGGCAATGCCCGTCGTCGCCTGCGGCAGCACGACCTTGCGGAAGGCCTGCAGCCGCGTATAGCCGTCAATCATCGCCGCCTCCTCGTATTCGCGCGGGATCTCGTCGATGAAGCCCTTGAGCAGCCAGACGGCGAGCGACACGTTGACCGCCGTATAGAGCAGGATCATGCCGAGCGCGGTGTCGGACAGGCCGAGCTCGCGATACATCAGATAGATCGGGATCGCGACCGCCACCGGCGGCATCATCCGGGTCGACAGGATGAAGAACAGCAGGTCATCCGCCAGTGGCACCTTGAAGCGCGAGAATCCGTAGGCCGCGAGCGTGCCGAGAAACACCGCCAGGAAGGTCGAGCCGAAGGCGATCACCAGGGAATTGACGAAGCGCGGCAGGAAATTCGACGGTCCGGCGATCACCATGTTGCGCTTGCGGGTAACTGTGTCGCAAGTGCCCTGGGGTGCGCCGAGCGCTGCAATGTAATCCGGCGTCTGCCGCGTCCGGGTCGTGAACAGGTTGCAGTAGCCCTCGAGCGTCGGCGTGAACAGGATGCGCGGCGGATAGGCGATCGAATCCGGCGGCGACTTGATGCTGGTCAGGAAGATCCAGGCGAGCGGCACCATGGTGATCAGCGCATAGATGATGACGATCGTGCCTGCGACATATTTCGTGGTCTGGCTCGGCTCGACGACCGAGTGGGCTGTGTTGCCGGAGCTCATCGTTGCTTCACCTTGTTGAGTGCCTTGACATAGATGTTGGCGAGGCCGAACACCGCGACGAAGAGGACGATGGCGAAGGCGGAGGACCGTCCGGTCGCCCAGCTTTCGAAGGCCTGTCGCTTGAGCGTGATCGAGGCGACCTCGGTGGTCGAGCCGGGTCCGCCGCCGGTGAGCAGCGTTACCATGTCGAACATCTTGAAGTTCTCGATGCCCCGGAACAGCACGGCGAGCATGATGAAGGGGAGCGCCATCGGCACGGTGATCGTCCAGAACTGCCGCCAGGGGGAGGCGCGATCGACCTCGGCCGCTTCATAGATGTAATCCGGGATCGAGCGCAGGCCGGCTAGGCAAATCAGCATCACGTAGGGCGTCCACATCCACGTATCGACAATGATGATCGACCATGGCGCCAGGCTCGTATTGCCGAGCATCTGGATATCCGAGGGATGCAGCCCCGAAAGGAACGAGACGGCGTAGGCGAAGAGGCCGATCTGAGGCTCGTAGAGAAAGCGCCAGAAATTGCCGACCACGGCGGGCGACAGCATCATCGGGATCAGGATGATCGTCGTCCAGAAGGCGTGTCCACGGAACTTGCGGTCGATCAGATAGGCGAGTGAGAAGCCGATCAACGTTTGCAGGACGATCGTCCAGAACACGAAATGCGCCGTGGTCTGCATCGCCATCCAGATATCGGGATCGTTGAGCACGCGCTGGTAGTTCCGAAGTCCGACGCTTTCGACGACCGCGTTCGGCCGGTTGGCACGGAAATTGGTGAAGGACAGATAAATCGCCCAGAACAGCGGAAAGATGTTGATCGCCAGCAGCAGCACGATGGCCGGGGAGATGAAGACCCAGGCGATCCACTTGTCGGACAGGCCCCGTATGCGGTGCGCGGCCTTGAGCGGCGTCTTCCGGGCCAAAGCTTCGGCGGCCCTATCCATCGCGGATGAGGTGGTGTCGGTCACCGGATTTTCCCTTGGGTTTCATGTGCCGGTCTTCCGGCTTGGATTGTCAGGCTCCGGTCAGGCCCCGCCGCCGTAACGGCGAGACCTTTCCGGGGAGAAGGTTAGATCTTGCCGTCGTCCTCGAACACTTCGGTCCAGTCCTTGACCAGGCCGTCGAGTGCTTCTTTCGCGGTGCCGTTGCCGGCAACCACATAGTCGTGGAAGCGCTTCTGCGAAGCCTGCAACAGCGAAGCGTAGCTAGGCTCGGCCCAGAAGTCCTTCACGATCGCCATCGATTCCAGGAAGGTCTTGGCATAGGGCTGGCTGGCGACGAAGCCCGGGTCTTCGACCACGGCCTTCAGGCACGAGAAGCCACCGAGCTGCCACCACTTGGCCTGCACGTCAGGCTGTGCGAACCACTTGATGTACTTGAGAGCGGCTTCCTGCTTGTCGGAATAGGAAACGACCGAGATGCCCTGTCCGCCGAGCTGCGCGAACTGATCTCCATCCGGTCCCTTCGGATTGGCGAAGTAGCCGATCTTGTCGCCACCGACGGCTTCGTCCTTCTGAAGGCCCGGCCAGGTGAAGGCGAAGTTCATGTGCATCGCCACCTGTCCGGATTTGAAGGCATCGACGCCTTCGCCCATATAGCTGTTCGATGCGCCCGGAGGCGTGCAGCAATCGTAAAGCGCCTTGTAGAATTCCAGGCCCTTCACGGATTTCTCGGAATTCACGAAGCCTTCCATGTCATACGGCTTGTCCGGGTTTTCATACTTGAAGCCGAAGGAATAGAGCACGTCCATCGTGCCCATCGTCACGCCTTCCGAGCCGCGCTCGGTATAGATCGATGCGCCATAGACGGTCTTGCCGTCGATCTCGCGCTTCTGGAAGAATTCGGCGATCTGCTTGAGCTGTTCGAAGGTGGTCGGTGCGGCCAGGTCCCAGCCGTACTTTTCCTTGAATTCCTTCTGCAGTTCCGGCTTGGTGAACCAGTCCTTGCGATAGGTCCAGCCGACCACGTCGCCCATGGCGGGCAGCGCCCAATAGTTCGGCGTGTTCTTCGGCCATTCTGAATAACCCACGACCGTCGCCGGCACGAAGTCATCCATCTTGATGCCTTCCTTGTCGAAGAAGTCGTTGAGTTTAACATAGTGGCCGTTCTCGGCCGAGCCGCCGATCCACTGGCTGTCGCCGATGATCAGGTCGCAGAGCTTGCCCTTGGAATTCAATTCGTTGAGGAAGCGGTCGGCGTAGTTGGTCCACGGCACGAATTCGAATTTCATGTCGATGCCGGATTTGGCGGTGAAGTCTTTCGACAGTTCCACCAGCGCGTTGGCCGGATCCCATGCCGCCCAGCAGAGCGTGAGTTGTTCGGCTTGGGCGCTCTGGCCGATGCCGAGGCTCAGCACGGTCGCGGTCGTGGCTCCGAGTATGGCTTTTCCTAAATGACGCATGATTTCCTCCCAGTTGGCACCGGCCCCATGCCGGCCCGAATCGGCCCCGTTCCCGTGGGACCAATAACTCGGACAAACCAGGTCTCCCCACCCGAATGTTGAGTTATATGTTTATATCGACACAAATCACTAAACATGGCAATCGGAAAATGTGCTGCATTGCAGCAGGTACAAGGTGTTGCGATGGCGAGAATTGTTTAGTTGATTGGATTCGCTCAGGTTTTGGTTCAGACAAGTGGCTGGTGAAAAAGCATCGCGAGACCGCATTTGCAGCGCCTGCTTCCGTTTCTTCAAACCAATGCGACTGCAAAGATTACTTTATTTGAAGCAGCGACTATGGCTCGTTGCGTCGCATGAAGGAGGAACGCGATGGATGAATTCGTGGAATGGGGCACCAAGCTGGCGCGGCCTGCCCGCTACGACGTACTGTTCGAGCCCGTCAAGATCGGTCCGGTGACGGCGCGCAACCGCTTCTACCAGGTGCCGCATTGCAACGGCATGGGCTACCGCGATCCGACGGCACTCGCCCATATGCGCGGCGTTAAGGCCGAGGGCGGCTGGGCGGTCATCTGCACCGAGCAGGTCGAGCTCCATCACACATCCGAGATCACGCCCTTCATCGAGCTTCGCCTCTGGGATGATCGCGACATTCCGGCCCTATCGCGCATGGCCGACAAGATCCACGAACACGGCAGCCTTGCCGGCATCGAGCTTGCCTATAACGGCATGAACGGCTCGAACCTCTATACGCGCGAAGTGCCGATGGGGCCGGCGCATCTGCCGGTCGCCACCTTCACCTATGATCCGGTGCAGGCGCGCCGCATGGACATGGAGGACATCAAAAATGTCCGCAAATGGCATCTGGCGGCGGTCCGGCGTGCGAAGCGTGCGGGCTTCGACCTGATCTACGTCTATGCCGCCCACGCGCTCGGCTTCCTGCATCACTTCCTGTCGCGCCGATACAACCAGCGTACCGACGAATACGGCGGCTCGATCGAAAACCGCATCCGGCTGATGCGCGAGATCACCGAGGAAACGATTTCGGCCGTCGGCGATACCTGCGCGGTGCCGATCCGTATTTCGGTCGATGAACTCATGGGCGAGGGCGGTCTCTACAAGGAGGAGGTCGAGGACATGATCGGCCTGATGGGCGATCTGCCTGATCTCTGGGACGTGACTCTGGCCGGCTGGGAAAACGACAGCCGCACCTCGCGCTTCGCCGAGGAAGGCGCTCAGGAACCGTTCATTCTGGGTATCAAACGGCTGACCTCCAAGCCCGTGGTCGGCGTCGGCCGCTACACCTCGGTCGACCGAATGGTAAGCCTGGTCAACAAGGGCATTCTCGACATGATCGGCGCCGCGCGGCCCTCGATCGCCGATCCATTCCTGCCGAAGAAGATCGAGGAAGGCCGTTTCGACGACATCCGCGAATGTATTGGCTGTAACATCTGCGTCTCCGGCGATTTCACCATGTCGCCGATCCGCTGCACCCAGAACCCCACCATGGCCGAGGAATGGCGCAAGGGCTGGCACCCGGAGAAGGTGCGGCGGAAGAAGACCGACAAGCCGGTGCTGATCGTCGGCTCCGGCCCTGCGGGCCTCGAGGCCGCGCAGACGCTTGGCAAGCGCGGCTATGACGTGACGCTCGCCGAAGCCGGCACCGAACTCGGTGGCCGCGTGCTGAAGGAGGCGAAGCTGCCGGGCCTCTCTGCCTGGATCCGCGTCGCCGATTACCGCAAGCTGCAGCTCAACCAGTTGCCCAATGTCGCAACCTATTTCGAAAGCCGCCTCACCGCCGACGATGTGCTGAGCTTCGGCATCCCGCGCGTGGTGATCGCCACGGGTTCGACCTGGCGCGCCGATGGCGTCGGCCACTATCACACGCTCCCGATGCGGATCGCCGAGGGCAGCCAGGTGCTCTCGCCGAGCGATGTGATGGACGGCCGCATGCCGGTCGGCGGCACGGTGCTCGTCTGGGACGACGAGCATTATTACATGGGCGGCGTCATGGCCGAGCTGATGGCCGAGAAGGGTTTCGACGTGACCTATGCGACGCCCGCCTCGGAGGCCTCGACCTGGACCCGCAACACCATGGAACAGCATTTCATCCAGAAGCGCATGCTGGAAAAAGGCATAAAGATCATCAGCTTCAAGGCACTGGAAAGCGTTTCGCCTGGCGAAGCCACACTCGCTTGCACCTTCACCGGCAAGCTGGAAAAGATCGCCGCCGATTGCGTCATCCCCGTCACCGCACGCCTGCCGAACGACGCCCTCTGTCTTGATTTGCTGGCGCGCAAACCCGAATGGGCCGACAGCGGCATCGAATGCGTCACGGCGATCGGCGACGCGCTGGCGCCCGCGACAATCGCCCACGCCACCTATGCCGGCCGCCGCTATGCAGAAGAACTCGACCAGCCGCCGCTCGCCGAGGGCGAACTCCCCTTCAAACGCGAAATCACCGGCCTCGCGCCGCTATGAGGAAAGACATGATGATACCGTTCAAGCTCGATATGGACCGCGCCGGCCTTGACGCCTGGGGCACGCCCGAGGATATCGGCGCCGAGACGCTGGAAGGCCCGATGCAGGTCTCCGGCAAGCTCACCTTCGGTACTTTCGAGACCCCGGTTTCGGGTGGGCTCTATGCCGCGACAAAAGGCAAGTACCGCGTCACCTATCCCTTCCACGAGCACGCCACGCTGCTCGATGGCGAACTCGCGCTCACAGATGAGGCGACCGGCGTCACCGTCCATTATGGCCCCGGCGACGGCTGGATCATCGCCAAGGGCACAAGGGTGATCTGGCACATCATCTCGCCCTCGATCCGCAAGAGCTATCTCGCCGTCACGACCGACATCTGATGGTCGCAGCGGTAGGTCGCGACGTCTTGGCGATTGACGGGGGTGGGTCACCGGCGCTAACTGGCCCGGAAAATGGAGCCCTCCGCCCGATGAAACGGCTGCGTCGCATCGCTATCTTGACCGTCATGCTACTCGTAGGGGCGAGCACCTGGCTCGGTCTGCAATACCTCACCGGCAACGTGCACGAGGTCATCGCCGGGCAATTCTACCGCTCCGGCCAGCTTTCGGGCAGCGGCTTCGCTGACGTGATCGAGCGCTACAAGATCAAGACGGTGCTCAATCTCAGGGGCGAAAGCCATCGCCAATGGTACCAGGACGAGGTCGGCGCCACGACGCGCCTCGGCGTCCGCCACATCGACTTCAAGATGTCGGCGCTCAAGGAACTCACGCTCGAAGAGACCAAGCAACTGGTGACGATGATGCGCGACGCGCCCAAGCCGCTGCTCATCCACTGCGAGGGCGGCGCCGACCGATCCGGCTTCGCCGCCGTCCTCTACCTCCAGCAGATCGCCGGCATCAACGAGGACATCGCCGAACTCCAGCTCTCACCCTATTTCGGCCATTTCGGCATTTCCTGGCTGACCGGCACCCAGGCCATGGACGAGAGCTGGGAGAAGTTCGAGGACAAAAGCGGCATAGAGGCGACGGGGTTTCTGTGAAGAAGTCGTTCGTTTGGCGCTAGCCGCCATGTCGTGTCGTGCGTCCGTCGATCGCCGATCGACGGCCATTTGTTCCGCGTCACATGCGGTGTCACCTCGGTCAATGGACGGCGGCGTCCGGCGCCATCCCTGGAGGCGTTGGCACATCCGGCGTTGGTCCAATCCTGAGCACGCGCCAGCCAAGGAGAGGGAAGACAGGTTCCTTCAATTCAACCATCGTCGCACCCGCTGCCCAACTCCATGGCCGGGACGTTCAATGCCAGCTGATATCGGTGTAGCTCGTGCTGATGATCGTGCCGCGCTCCTGCTTGACGATCCTTGGAATATCGGCCAGCGAGCCGATTGCGGCGGCCTTGCCGGTTGCCTTGGCGAACTGGCAGGCGGCATCCACCTTCGGCCCCATGGAGCCGGCGGGGAAGGAATACTTGCCGATCGCCTCGGGGCTGGTCTTGTGGATCGCCTTCTGGTTCGGCTTACCCCAGTCAATGAACACGGCGTCCGCATCGGTAGCCATGATGTAGAGGTCGGCTTCCAGTTCGCGGGCAAGGAGCTCGGAGCAGAGATCCTTGTCGATGACAGCCTCGACACCCCTGAGCTTTCGGTCGGCACCCTTCTCGTACATCGTCGGGATGCCGCCGCCGCCGGCGCAAATGACCACCGCACCCTTTTCGAGCATCCAGCGCACCGGCCTGATCTCGAAGATGCGTTTGGGCAAGGGCGACGGCACGACGCGCCGCCACTTCTGCCCATCCTGCTTGAAGACCCAGCTCTTTTCGCCCGCGAGCCGGTCTGCATCGGCTTTTTCATAGACGGGCCCGACGAACTTGGTTGGATTCTTGAAGCCCGGGTCGTCACCATCGACCTCGACCATCGTCAAGAGCGTGGCGAAAGGCACCTCGAAAGGCAGGAGATTGCCGAGTTCCTGTTCCAGCATGTAGCCGATCATGCCTTCAGTCTCGGCACCTAGCACGTCGAGTGGATAGGCCTCGTCGGGCTTGTATGCGGCGCCCTGCAGGGCAAGAAGGCCGACTTGCGGCCCGTTGCCATGGGTAATCACCACCTGATGTTCCTGTGCGATCGGCGCGATCGCTTCCGCAGCAACGCGGATGTTCCTGCGCTGGGCCTCCGCCGTCATGGGCTCGCCGCGTTTCAGGAGCGCGTTGCCGCCCAATGCGATAACGATACGCATGATCAATCCCCCAGCGTGGCGACGAGAAGGGCCTTGATCGAATGCAGCCTGTTTTCGGCCTGCTCGAACGCGACATTGGCCTCGGATTCGAAGACATCATTCGTCACCTCGAGGCCGTTCTTCATGCCGTAGTCGGTAGCGATCTGTTTGCCCAGCGTGGTTTCGGTATCGTGGAACGCCGGCAGGCAATGCATGAACTTGACCTGCGGATTGCCGCTGGCCTTCATGAGCGCAGGGTTGACCTGGTAGGGCGTCAGCAGCTTGATGCGCTCCTTCCAGACTTCCTTTGGTTCTCCCATCGATACCCAGACGTCGGTGTGAATGAAATCAACGTCTTTGACCGCGGCTTTGGGGTCATCTGTGACCGTCAGACGGGCGCCGGATGCTTTTGCTAGTCCTTTTGCAATCTTCATGTATTCGTCTGCAGGCCAGAGGGATTTCGGGCCGCAAATGCGAACGTCCATGCCCATCAGGCAGCCGACGATCAGCAACGAATGACCCATGTTCGAGTGTGTATCGCCGACATAGGCATACTTGATGTCGCTGATCGGCTTGTCGCTGAACTCCCGCATGGTCATGACGTCGGCGAGCATCTGGGTGGGGTGATACTCGTCCGTCAAGCCGTTGTAGACCGGAACGCCCGCCCATTTCGCCAATGTTTCCACGCCGTGCTGGGCAGCGCCGCGATACTCGATCGCGTCGTACATGCGGCCGAGCACCCGGGCGGTATCCTTGAAGGACTCCTTGTGGCCGATCTGCGAGCCGGCCGGATCGAGATAGGTGACATTGGCGCCCTGGTCGGAGCAGGCGACCTCGAAAGCACAGCGTGTGCGGGTCGAGGTCTTTTCGAAGATCAGGCAGATTTCCTTGCCCTTGAGGTGTTGCTGCTCGGTGCGGGCGTATTTCGCACGCTTGAGATCACGGCCGAGGTCGAGCAGGAAGCGGAATTCCCGCGGCGTATAGTCCTGGACGGTCAGCAGCGAACGATTGCGAAGGTTCAGACTCATGATGCTTCTCCAGATTTTTCACGTGTTTCGGTTTTGGCCGTCAGTAAGCTGGATCCCGCGAAATCGGGCAGGTCATGCAATGGCCGCCACCGCGACCGCGTCCGAGCTCGGCGCCGCGGATGGTGATCACTTCAATGCCGGCCTTGCGAAGAAGCGTGTTGGTATGGGTGTTGCGGTCGTAGGCAACCACGACGCCTGGCTCGAGCGCCACGACGTTATTGCCGTCGTCCCACTGCTCGCGTTCGGCTTCATAGGCATCGCCGCCCGTCCCCACCGTACGTAGTTTCTTGAGGCCAAGAGCCTCGGCGACCACTTCGAGCATCGGCTTCTTGTCCTCCCGGATCTCGAAGCCACCTTTGTCGTCGGTCGGGTAGAGGCTATAGCAGCGTATCTGATCGACGACGTCGCGGAACAGCGTCACGAGATCGCGATCGCAGAAGCTGAAGACGGTATCGAGATGCATGGCAGCGCGGCTCTTCGGCATCAGGCAGCCGATCACGCGATCCGCGGCCTTGTTCTTGAACAGCGAACTGGCGACCTGGCTGACGGCCTGATAGGTGGTGCGCTCGCCCATGCCGATCAGCACATTGCCCTTGCCGATTGGCATGACGTCGCCGCCTTCCATTGTCGACGTCGCATATTGCTCGTCAGAATCCCCCCACCAGATCTTGAAATCGCCGCCCTTGAACATCGGGTGGAACTTGTAGATCGCCCGCTGGATCAACGTTTCGGGGCGCCGCGCCGGCCAGAACATCGGGTTGACCGTCACACCATTATAGATCCAGCACGACGGATCGCGCTGAAACAGCGTGTTGGGAATGGGCGGCGTAACGAACCCCGACGCGCCAAAGGCTTCGAACAGCATGCTCTTCGTCTTGGATTCCGGGAGATCGTTATTGGCGATACCGCCGATCAGAAGGTCCGCAAGCTGGTTGGCGGGCACCCCGTCCAACCACGGGCGGACGGTGTCCACGACATGCATGCCAAGCGCATTGTCCGTGATCCGCCTGTCGAGCACGAACTTGCGTGCTTCCGGATCTGCGACGGTCTCGGCCAGCAGGTCATGCATCTCCAGGACTTCGACGCCTCGTTCCTGCATCTTCAGCACGAAATCATAGTGGTCTTTCTGGGCCTCGTGGACCCAGATGACATCGTCGAACAATAGATCGTGGCAGTTGCCTGGGGTGAGGCGCTCGTGGGCGAGCGACGGCCTGCACACCATCACCGTCCTGAGTTTGCCGACTTCCGAATGAACACCAAATTTAGGCACGTTAGCTCCTCCACTGGTCACTGGAATCTTCAAGAATATGTCGGTCCAGCTCGGTCAGAGCGGGCTGATCTTGCCTGTAATGAGGAGATAGGCCGCTATCACTGCAAGCAGGGTTATGACGACGGCAATCAGGGCCTCGGCGCCGGTGAATACCTTTTCGCCGTGCTCCCGCCGCGCCAGGACGTAGACAAGGATGCCGGGGACGAAGAGGATCGTGCACATCAGCAGGTAGGTGAGCCCCGCCGCGTAGACCAGCCACAGGCCATAGAGCGTGGCGACCAGGCCGACGATCAGGTCGCGGCTGCGTCCCGTGCCGCCGGTGTAAGTCTCTCCGCTCAGGGCGAGCTTCAGCGCATAGCCGCCTGAAAAAACATAGGGCGGCAGAATGGCGACCGACGCGATGAAGTAGAAGAACTGATAGGCGCTCTTCGAGAAGAAGCTGAGGATCAGGAAGACCTGGATCAGGATGTTGGTCGCCCACAGCGCGTTGACGGGCGAACCGTTGGCGTTCTCGCTCGCAAACCAGCGCGGGAACGTGCCATCCTTGCCGCATGTGTAGGGAATTTCCGCACAGAGCAGCGTCCATGACAGGAAGGCTCCGCCGACCGAGACCATCAGGCCGAGATTGATCATCGCCGCGCCCCAATAGCCGATCAGCGGCTCGAGTACGCCGGCCATCGACGGGACCTTGAGCCCCGCAAGCTCGGTCTGGGTGAGCACGCCGGTCGAGATCAGCGACACCAGGATATAGATGCCGAGCGCACCGATGAAGCCGATGACCGTTGCCCGGCCGACATCCGAACGATTGGCCGCACGTGCGGAATAGACGCTGGCGCCCTCGATGCCGATGAACACCCAGAGCGTCACCAGCATGGTGCTCTTGACCTGGTTGACGATGCTTCCGAGCCCGGTATCGCCCTCGGCGCCCGACGGCTGGCCCCAGAAATTGAAGGTGAACTTGTCCCAGTTGAAGGCGATGATTGCGATAATCACGAACAGCAGCAGCGGCACGAGCTTCGCAACCGTGGTGACGATATTGATGAAGGCAGCGCCCTTCACGCCCTGGAGCACGAGAAAGTGCACGAGCCACAGGCAGATCGAGGCACCGGCGATGGAGATCAGGTTGTTGCCGTCGCCAAAGGTCGGCACAAAGAAGGACAGGGCGGAGAAAATTGCCACCGCATAGGCAACGTTGCCGAGGAAGGCGCTGAGCCAGTAGCCCCAGGCACTGTTGAAGCCCACGAAAGCTCCAAAGCCCGCCTTGGCGTAGGCGTAAGGGCCGGCGTTGAGGTCAGGCTTGCGCACGGCGAGCGACTGATAGACGAAAGCGAGCATCAGCATGCCGATGCCGGTGATAATCCAGCCGATGATGATCGCGCCCGGCGATGCGCCGCGCGACATGTCGGAGGGAAGGTTGAAGACGCCGCCACCGATCATCGAGCCGACCACCAGCGCAGTCAGTGGTATCAGCGTGAGCTTGTCCGATTTCTTTTCTGCCACCAATTCCTGATCAACAACAACAGCCATGATATCACCTGACGTTTGTGGAGATTGGTATGTGAAGGCCATGCGGAACCGACGAAATTCACAGCGCGACAGCCACTACAAAGCTAGGCCGCGGCGAACGACGTCATTGTGGTTTTCGGTGCTAAGTTTCTTGTTCAGCGTGTGTTGAGAATACGCTGCGCGGTGCGCCCATCCATTGTATGCAGCGCATTGTCTCAACTGTTCTTGTAATCTTATGCTGCCGTCACATGCCCGTTGGTTTGGGATACCGCCGTGTTCCCAAACTTTCAAGCACGTTACTGTAACGTGTTACTGTAATTTACGTGGTAATTGCGTGGTCATAAGGATTAGATGGTTTTGGTTGAGTTTGGGCTAGCCAAGAGTTAACCGCAACGCTTTGCCTTGAGATGCCCATCGAGTTTTAAACCGCAGAGGCATTCAGCCCTTACGCCTAGCGATGTGTATGCCTTTCTGAGTACCTGGGAGGACGATGTGGACGGCAAGAGCGAATCTGGCGCGCCTATCGACCTCCGCAGACGCCGGCTGCGCGAGTTGGCGACCTTTTTCGTGCTCGCGTTTGGCATTTGGCCGATCGTCGCGGTTGGCGTCGTGGGCGGATACGGCTTTCTCGTGTGGTTCTACCAGATTCTCAACGGGCCTCCTGGCCCGCATGGAGGCTAGAAGTCCATGCTTGGTTCGGCAGCAACGAGACGCGGTTTCCTGTTTGGCCCGGGTGAGAGCCGACCACAGGGCGTTCTGCCGCCTGGCGCGACGGCGGAGAGCATTTCGACATGCTCGGGTTGCGGTCAGTGCGTCGCCGGCTGCCCCCAGAAAATTATCCTCTTGGAGAGTGGTCGGCCTCGGGTCGATTTCTCCCGGGGTGAATGCACCTTTTGCGGCGAATGTAGCGCGCGATGTCCGGAGGCCGTGTTCACCATGGCCCACGCAATTCACTTTGATCACGTCGCCAACATCCAGGATCGCTGCCTGGCCCTGAACGCTGTTGACTGCCAATCCTGCAGAGACGCCTGCCCGGAGACCGCGATCCATTTCGTGCCATTGCGCGGCATGCCATTCCAACCCGTCCTCGACGCAGCCTGTTGCACCGGGTGCGGCGCTTGTCTGTCTGTCTGTCCCGTCCAGGCGATTGGATTGTCAGCCGTTTCAAGGGAGCTCGAGCATGTCTGACGCCCGGGATTTCTGGCACGTCTCAAGCGCAATCGTGATGGCCCATCCCGACCGGGCAGCGGCGGTGGCAGAGACGATCGACCTCTTGCCGGGCGTGGAGGTTCATGCGGTCGGCGGCAGCAAGATTGTGGTGGTGATCGAGGGCGACTGCTTGGGTGCGCTCGGAGACACCTTGATTGAAATATCGGCGATGGCGGGGGTTCTTTCCGCCAACATGGTGTTTGAACAGGCGATTCAGCAGGAGATTGCGACATGACGATCGAGCTTACCCGCCGCCAGCTGCTGAAGGCGCATGCCGCTGCGGTGGCCGCGTCAACGGCCGGGATCGCATTGCCTGCCGCCGCCCAATCGATCGCGGGTGGGGTCGAGGCGGTTGAGATCAAGTGGTCCAAAGCACCCTGCCGCTTCTGCGGCACGGGCTGCGGCGTAATGGTCGGGGTGAAGGCTGGCCAGGTGGTCGCCACCCACGGCGACATGGAGGCGGAGGTCAACCGCGGTCTCAACTGCGTGAAGGGCTATTTCCTGTCGAAGATCATGTATGGCAAGGATCGCCTTACCGTACCCCTGCTTCGCAAGACCGGCGGCATCTATGACAAGGACGGCGAGTTCGAGCCAGTCAGCTGGGACGAAGCCTTCGACGTGATGGCCGAACAGTGCAAGCGGGTTCTCAAGGCGAAGGGACCGACGGCTGTTGGCATGTTTGGCTCCGGACAGTGGACGATCTTCGAAGGCTATGCAGCCACCAAATTGATGCGCGCGGGCTTCCGTTCCAACAATCTCGACCCGAATGCCCGACACTGCATGGCCTCGGCTGCCGTCGCCTTCATGCGCACCTTCGGCATGGACGAGCCGATGGGCTGTTATGACGATTTCGAGCATGCGGATGCCTTCGTGCTCTGGGGCTCCAACATGGCAGAGATGCACCCGATCCTCTGGACGCGCATTGCCGATCGGAGACTCGGACACGAGCATGTGAAGGTAGCGGTGCTTTCGACGTTCACCCACCGCAGCATGGATCTCGCCGACGTTCCGATCATCTTCAAGCCAGGCACGGACCTCGCGATCCTCAACTACATCGCAAACTACATCATCGAAAACGGTAAGGTGAACCAGGACTTCGTCGACAAGCATACGAAGTTCATGAAGGGTACGACAGACATTGGTTACGGGCTCAGGCCGGATAATCCGCTGGAGCTGAACGCGACAGGGGTCGCAACGGCCGACAAGATGACCCCGATCGATTTCGAGGCCTTCAAGGCGCAGGTGTCCGAATACACTCTGGAAAAAACCGCCGAGATGACGGGCGCTGACACGGCTTTCCTCAAGCAATTGGCCGAACTCTACGCCGATCCCAAGATCAAGGTGATGTCGCTTTGGACGATGGGCTTCAACCAGCATGTCCGCGGCGTCTGGGCCAATCAGATGGTCTACAATCTTCATCTTCTGACCGGGAAGATATCAGAGCCGGGCAACAGCCCGTTCTCGCTCACCGGCCAACCATCGGCCTGCGGCACAGCGCGCGAGGTCGGCACGTTCGCCCATCGCCTACCCGCCGACATGGTGGTGACCAATCCGGAACATCGCAAGCATGCCGAGGAAATCTGGAAACTGCCGCACGGATTGCTGCCCGACAAGCCAGGCTATCACGCGGTCCTGCAGGATCGGATGCTGCATGACGGCAAGTTGAATTTCTATTGGGTACAATGCAACAACAACGTCCAGGCCGCCCCCAATACCAGCAACGAGACCTATAAGGGCTACCGCAACCCGGACAACTTCATTGTAGTTTCGGACGTCTATCCGACAGTCACGGCGATGAGCGCCGATCTCATCCTGCCCGCCGCGATGTGGGTGGAAAAAGAAGGTGCGTATGGCAATGCCGAGCGGCGCACTCATGTCTGGCATCAATTGGTGGACGCGCCGGGAGCCGCCCGTTCCGACCTCTGGCAACTGGTGGAATTCTCCAAGCGCTTCACGACCGACGAGGTCTGGACCAAGGACATTCTCGACGCCAATCCTGCTTACAAGGGCAAGACGCTCTATGAGGTGCTCTTCCAGAACGGCAATGTCGACCGTTTTCCAGCGAGCGAGGTGTCGCCGGAATACGCAAACCTCGAGGCCAAGGATTTCGGGTTCTATATCCAGAAGGGACTGTTCGAAGAATATGCGGAATTCGGGCGTGGTCATGGCCACGATCTCGCGCCATATGACAAGTACCATACGGTACGCGGGCTGCGGTGGCCCGTCGTGAACGGAGAGGAAACGCGGTGGCGATATCGCGAGGGATATGACCCCTATGTGAAACCTGGCGAGGGGTTGAAGTTCTATGGTCAGAAGGACGGTCGCGCGGTGATTCTTTCCGTGCCATATGAACCGCCTGCTGAATCGCCCGACGAGGAGTTCGATTTCTGGCTTGTGACCGGGAGAGTGCTCGAGCATTGGCACTCCGGCTCGATGACGATGCGCGTTCCCGAACTCTATAGGGCCTTCCCCGGCGCACGCTGCTTCATGAATCCTGAAGACGCGCGCACGCGCGGCATCAACCAGGGTGCGGAGGTGCGGATCGTCTCGCGGCGTGGAGAAATACGCTCGCGGATCGATATCCGTGGCCGCAACCGGATGCCGAAGGGCCTGATCTTCGTGCCGTGGTTCGATGCGAGCCAGTTGATCAACAAGGTGACGCTCGACGCCACCGATCCCATCTCCAAACAGACGGATTTCAAAAAATGCGCGGTCAAGATTCTTCCCGTCGCCTGATCTCACGTCAGGTCTGGGGCGTCGTCGCCGTCGCCCTTGCGCTTTTTACCACCACGGTCGCCGTCGCGCAGATGGTCGACCGACGTGTTCCCCAACTCTCAGGAAACACTGATCCGATGCAGGACGTCGATCCGGGCTACTTTCCAAAATGGGTCGTTGATGACCAGCGTCGCATGCGGGCTTATCCGGAGCAGCCCCCGATCATCCCTCATTCTATCGAGGGCTACCAGCTGACGATCAACACCAATCGTTGTCTCTCTTGTCACAAACGCGAGTTCACGGAGATTTCGGGCGCACCGATGATCAGCGTTACGCATTTCATGACGCGCAGGGCGCAGATGCTCGCCGACGTTGCACCCCGGCGATATTTCTGCACCGCTTGCCATGTGCCTCAGGCCGACATCAAACCGCTGGTGGAAAACACGTTCAAAGACATGAGCGAACTCGGGTTCCGGCCGACTGGAAGCGAGCAATGATCAGGTGGATAAAATCACTCTTTCAATGGGCATGGGGAATCCTGACAAGGCCGGCGACGACGCTCGGGCTCGGCTTCCTGACGCTTGGTGGCTTTGTCGGTGGCGTCATTTTTTGGGGCGCGTTCAATACCGCGCTCGAGGTCACCAACACTGAAACCTTCTGTACATCCTGTCACGAAATGCGCGACAACGTATTCGAGGAACTCGGTCGCACAGTTCATTTTTCCAACCGCTCAGGCGTGCGCGCCAGTTGTCCCGATTGCCATGTGCCGCACGAGTGGACACGCAAGATCGCCCGGAAGATGCAAGCGTCCAAAGAAGTCTGGGGTAAGATATTTGGCACCATCGACACGCGGGAGAAATTTCTGAAACACCGCCTTGCACTCGCTCAGAACGAATGGGCGAGATTGAAGGCCAATGACAGCCTCGAATGCCGCAATTGCCACTCCACGGTCGCCATGGATTTATCCAAACAGACGCAGAGGGCCGCCGACATTCACACCAGATATCTACTGCCCGGCAAGGCGACCTGCATCGACTGCCACAAGGGTATCGCGCATGAGCTACCCGACATGAGAGGTGTCGAGCCGGGTTGGAAAATGCCGGCTGAAGCAACGGACGTATCATCGCTGCACTGGTCGGAAGTCCATGCGTTGTCAAGCTATCTGGGCGAGCCTCAGCAATAGGCGAGGAACGATCGACGAAGAAAGACAGCACCCAGGGCCGCCTCGGAAATTTGGGAGATTTCGAACCGAGTTGGCGTGCGAACAAGAATTTGACCCTATCGCCGGGAGGCTGGCAAGAGGGCTGAAAGAACTGCGGAGCTTGGACGCAAGTGCACTGCGAATTTGACGAGGATGCAGACACGTGGCATTGTACAACCTACTTGAGATTTCCAGCTGTCCTGCTGCATCGGGGGCGAAATCCATGGCGCGCACCGGCGCGCGCAGCTTCATTTTTCGCAGAAATTTTGACGGCTAGGTACGACAGACAATGTAATACCCATGCTTGATTAGCAGAGCTTCATTGGAACCGTCATGAGTCAATCGTTGTTCGGGAGGACAGGAAAATGGACAGGACCAAAGATAGTGCTATCGACAGAGGCGCTGTACCCATAAGCGCTGAACAACTTCGAATGAATCTTCTGAAGGAGCAAATGGATGCGCTCGCCAAGGAGGACCAACTCCGTGCCCGGAAGCATGAGGAACTGACGAAGTTCACCGATAGCTTCTTGAAGGATCAAGTGAGCGACGACGAGATCGCGATGGTTCGGCGCATCGTCCTCGATGCGGCCAAGAACGGCAAGTACGAGGCCATGGTCTACAGCTTTCCCTCCGACCTCTGCAGCGATAGTGGCAGAGCCATAAACAGTGGGGACCCGCAATGGACCGAAACGCTCCTTGGAAAGGCCAAGCAGTTCTATGAGCGCTACGTCAACCTGGCCAAGCCGCAAGGCTATAAGCTCAAGGCCATGATCGTCACCTTTCCCGAAGGCATACCTGGCGACGTGGGCTTCTTCCTGAATTGGGCCCCTGAGGCAAAATAGCGTCCAATTCGCCATATGCGGATGAGCGTGAACGGGAGCGTTTCATGCTTTGATGGAAGCGCAGCCGACGTTTTTGACGTCGTGGGCACGTTCGCTTGGCCGATGGTTGCGACGAGTTGTAGAAGATGGCCTGAATGCCACCGACACCGCTGCTTTGCGCCGTGCGCAACTTGAACAAGCAGTCCAACTGCCAAGCCACCAGGTCCTGTCACCGCAGATGGCTTTTTCTTCATTCGCTTTACCATCGATTAGAAATCGGAAAGAGAGGAAAAAATGGGCAAGAAGAACGAGAAAGCGGCCACGATGTCCGCGGAACCCAACACCGGATCCAAGGGGAAATGGTACGACAAGGAGCTGAAACGGCTGCAGGTCGAGCTTTCGCACCTCCAGGCTTGGGTCAAGAAAACCGGCGCACGCGTCGTTATCATTTTTGAAGGTCGCGATGCCGCCGGCAAGGGTGGCGTTATCAAGCGTTTGACTGAGAGGGTGAGCCCGCGGGTTTTCCGGGTCGTCGCATTGCCTGCACCGGGCGATCGAGAAAGAAGCCAGATTTATATACAACGTTACCTTCAACACCTGCCGGCCGGAGGCGAGATCGTGATCTTCGATCGCTCCTGGTACAATCGCCCCGGAGTGGAACGCGTCATGGGCTTCTGCAGCGAAAAGAAGGCGCGCAGATTTCTTGAAGTCGCACCCCGTTTTGAGGCTGCAATTGTCGAGAGCGGCATAATTTTGCTCAAATACTTCCTCGACGTGAGCGAAGAGGAACAGGAAAAGCGTTTCCGGCAGCGGGTTGAAGACCCCCTTCGGCAATGGAAGCTGAGCCCGATGGACGTCGAATCGTATAACCGCTGGTGGGATTACACGCGTGCGTATGACGAGATGATCACCGCGACCGATACAAGGCAAGCGCCATGGTGGATCGTTCCGTCGAACGACAAGAAGCGGGCGCGGATAAACTGCATCTCCCACATTCTGAAGTCGATACCGTATGAGCACGTCCCGTTCGACAAACCCGTATTCGGGAAACGTCAAAAACGTCCCGACGACTTCGTCACCGACATAACTCCCCGAAACCTGGTTCCGGACGTGCTGGAGAACGCACGATAGACTACGGAATCTCTAAGGGATTCCCTGTTGCTGACCTGGGATTCAGATGCTGGCCGGAAGACGTCGGCATCTGATCACGCAAGCACTTTCCGATGACCTGCGGCAAGGTGTTGTCGGTGGTTATGTCGGGTGAGAGGCGCCGCCATGTTGCGCACCGTGCCTTCATTCAGGAACGCATCGATCAGACACCCCATGTGACGCCGCACCGAGGCTGCGCCGTCAACGCAGCGAACAGGGCCACGAATGGCCACTGTTCGTCCAGCGTTACAACGATCAGAAGTCGCGCTGGAAGCGCAGCATGCCAGTCTTGGTGTCGGAGCCCTTGTCCGGGTTGAAGTAGATGGCTTCGGCCAGAAGCGAAAAGCCCGAGGCAACCTGCCAGTTGACATCGCCGACCAGGCGCCAGTCGCCATTGTCGAACCACTGGATGTCCTTGGCGACATAGACGCTTTCGGTAACCTGGGCCGAGAAGCTGGCGATGGCGCTGAAGCCATCATAGGCGAAGTAGATATTTTCCGAGCTGTTCGAATAAAGGCCGTAGAAAGTGAAGCCGTACTTGTCGATATCGGCCTTGAATACCTTCTTGAACGCAAAGGATTCATCGGATTCGTCATAGGCAATCGCCGCACCGGCCTGATAATTGCCCCACGTGCCCATGAAACCACCGGAGATATCCGGCAGGTACTGGCGACCACGCTTGCCGGCGACGCCGTCGCCGTCATGATCTTCCGGCTTGTAGAACTCGTCGGCATCGTTATCGAGCGAGATGAAGGCCTTTATGCTGCCGAAGTCAGCCGTGTAGCTCACATACTGGCGTGAGTCCGGATAGTTGAAATCGGTCGAGTAGATGCTGCCGTCGTCGGTGCGGCTGCCGTCGCCCATGAACTTCGCCCACAAGCTGTCGTAGTTGCCGAATTCGAAGCCACCGATGCCGAAATAGTAGTAGTAGGTCAGGTAGCTGTTATTGCCTTCGCCATAGATGTTTTCACCGTTGTTCACGGAGTCGGCCTGGATACGAAACCAGCTGAACACAGTGCCCCATTCGGAGTCATTCTTGGCTTCAGTGTCCAGACGCAGGCGCGTATGGTTGTCATAGGAATCCTTCGTAAAGTTGCCGGTGGGCAGACCAGCGCGGTCATACTTTTCTGTGCCGCCGGAGTCGAAGCGCTTTTCATAGCGCAACTGACCGCCGATCTTCAGGCAGGTTTCGGTGCCCGGGATGTAGAAGAAGCCGGTGCCGTAGGCATCGCAGACGCGGACATATTCCATCGGTTCCGGCTCGGCGGCAACGACCGCGTCGGCCGCCTGGGCGCTGGAGACAACCGCCAGAGCAGCGGCGGAGCCGAGAAGAAGGCTCTTGATGTTCATGCTATTGGTCCCCTCGATTGAGCATTCGGAATAGGCTGGAACAGAGAGGCTTCCCACCGGCCTGGAATCTCACACTCCGCGTTCAAGAATCTACTGCCCAAACGGCGCGGTGGCCAAACGGAATTGAGTCACCCTCCGGTCACGGGCTCTAATATACGATGTAACAGTTGCGCTTGTGCAACTAACCAACAGAGCTGACCCGCACCAAGGCAAGAAGCTGTCCGCCACCGTCGCAACACCAGACCCGTCCAACATTGCACCCTCGAACGGAATTACCGATCGCTTTCAACCGCAAACGGATTTGTGTTGTAACAGCACAGTGGGACTGAGCCAGGATGTCTGGCGACGATTGCGCCTGGATTCGAAGCTGCATATCATCACCATCCGCCACGGCCGACAGCGGCCGCCCGCCCAACCCCTCGATTCCGATGATGAACACGATTTGACATGACCCACGTTTACGAAATATTCGACCGCCTCATCGCCTTCCCGACCGTCAGTCGCGATGGCAATATCGAGCTTATCCGCTACATCGCCGATTTCCTGAGTGGCGCCGGCATCGAGGCCGAGCTCTACCCGCATCAGGATGGTGACCGGGCGTCGCTGTTTGCGACCGTCGGCCCGCATAAAAACGGCGGCGTGGTGCTTTCCGGCCATACTGATGTCGTGCCGGTCGAGGGCCAGGCGTGGACCAGCGATCCCTTCCGACTGACACGGCGCGAGGACCGGCTGTTTGCCCGTGGTGCCGCCGACATGAAGGGTTTTGTCGCATGCGCGATCGAAGCGCTGGTGGCCGCCAAGGATGAGGATCTGGCGCGCCCGCTGCATGTCGCCTTCTCCTATGACGAGGAGATCGGCTGCGTCGGCGTTCGCCCGATGCTGACCGAGCTCTCGGCCGCCGGCATACGGCCCGAATGGGTGCTGATCGGCGAACCGACCTCGATGCAGGTCGCCACCGGCCACAAGGGCAAGACCGGCATCCGCGCCACCTGCAAGGGCCACGCGGCACATTCCGCCCTGGCGCCCACTGGCCTCAACGCAATCCATCTTGCATCCGACTTGCTGACCAGCATTCGCGAGATGCAGGCCGAGATCGAGCGTACCGGGCGCCGCGACGATGACTACGACGTGCCCTATACGACGCTGCATGCCGGCGTCATCAAGGGTGGCACGGCGCTCAACATCGTGCCAGACAATTGCGAGATGCTGTTCGAGATCCGCAACATCGCGGGCGATGATCCGAAGTCGATCATGGATCAGTTCTTCGATCGCGCCGAAGCCATTGTTTCAAAATCGAAAAGCCAGTTTTCGGACGCCGAGATCAGACTCGATATCTTCAACGAATATCCCGGTCTCGGCACCGACGAGGCGGGCGCTGTGGCGGAGCGGGCGATCACCTTGTCCGGCCAGTCCAACCGCATCAAGGTTGCCTTCGGCACCGAGGGAGGGCTGTTTCAGGAAGTGCTCGGCACCACCGTTATCGTTTGCGGGCCCGGCAGCATGGACCAGGGTCACAAGCCCGACGAGTTCGTCAGCATCCAGCAGATGGAGGAATGCCGCAGCATGCTGCTGCGTGTGACCGATACGCTGAGGGCGGATTAACGGCTCCGTGCCGCGATGTGCTCGGCGACGTTCTTGGCATCGCCCCATGCGCCCCAGATGAAGGCCGAGGCCCGGCGCGACAGCCATGACAGGCCGACGAAATAGAGGCCGGGGACGGGGGAGACGCCATCCTTGTGAAACGGGCGGCCTTTCGCATCGAAATCGCCGACCTTCAGCCAGCTGAAATCCAGCGCATAGCCCGTTGCCCAGATGATCGATGTGATCCCCGCCTTGGCGAAATCGAGTTCGAGCACGGGATTGATCGCGCATTCGGGCGCTGGCCCGATAATACGGGCTTCAGGCTCCTCTGGAAAATCCAGTCCCTCACGGACGGCATACGCGTCGGCGGCATCAAGCACGGAGAGGTAGTCCGCGTCGCCAGCCGCAATGTTTTTCGCCAGATCCGGCGCGAAACGCATCACGCCGTTTTCATAAGTCTCCGCGCGCCCAACCAGGGTGATACCCCCGGCGGCAAGTTTGCGGAAATCCACGGTATGGCCGCCACGCGCACCGCTGACCGCGATCGTCACATGTTCCAGCGCAGGGTCATAAGTCTTGA
The DNA here is from genome assembly GCF_024707525.1 of Rhizobium sp. TH2. Classification (NCBI taxonomy): domain Bacteria; kingdom Pseudomonadati; phylum Pseudomonadota; class Alphaproteobacteria; order Hyphomicrobiales; family Rhizobiaceae; genus Rhizobium; species Rhizobium sp. TH2. The sequence continues at coordinate 1,485,911 of NZ_CP062231.1, forward strand.
CATCCCAATGCCCGAGCGCACCCAGCCACCAGACGAAATCGCGCCCGCGATAGGCTCGCGGCGGCCGGTTGTGCGGCCCGACCGAGAGATAGACTTTCCGTCCCGCACGCGCCAGTTCGTCGGCGATCTGGGTGCCCGATGAGCCGGCGCCGATCACCATCACGGCTCCATCAGGCAGCTGGTCGGGATTGCGATAGGCGGCGGAATGGATCTGCAGGATCGCGGTCTCGGCCGGCACGAGGACGGGAATGATGGGCTTCTGGAACGGTCCCGTCGCGGCAATCACGTTTTTCGCTTCGATCACGCCTTGCGAGGTCTCGGCGCGAAAGCCCGAGCCGTCCTCTAGTCGGGTGAGCGACGTGACCTCGACGCCGCAACGGATCGGTGCTGCGATCTGCTCGGCAAAGGCCTCGAAATAGCCGACGATTCTGTCGCGCGGGGCGAAGCTGTCGGGATCCAGGTCGGCAAATTCCATGGTGGGAAAGCGGTCATGCCAGGCGGGACCATTGGCAACCAGCGAATCCCACCGCTCGCTGCGCCAGCGCTCGGCAATCCGGCTCCGCTCGACAAGCAGGTGGGGCACCTTGTTGTTTGACAGGTGCTCGCTCGCCGCGAGCCCCGCCTGGCCGCCACCGACGATGAGCGTGTCGACTTTTTCAACCGTCATAGGCCGGCTCCCTGCTCGAACTCAGACATTGCGCCCGGACTTGCAGGTGCAGGAAAATGTCTAGTCGAAGCTCTTGGTTCGGGAAATAATGATTTATATCGCTCTTGCTTTGGATATCTTGATGTAGTGCCCGGCCTAACCAATCGATTGATTGGTTCGGAATTCCCGATGCAAAATCCACGGAAAGTCTTCTTTCCTTATTGGATCGAATGTGGCTCCAATGGCCTCTGTCGAACCATGTTCACGTCGGAATGGAATAATCATGCCCACCCACAAACGCATCCGGATGTTCAACACCAGGGACACCTACCTGGAACAGAAACTCGACAACGACCTCTGCCAGGTGGTCGTCGCCAAGGGCACCATGGTGTTCGTGCGCGGCCAGATCGGCCAGAACCTCGACACGGCGGAGAATGTCGGGATCGGCGATATCGTCGCGCAGACCGAGCAGGCCATGGCCAATATCAAGATGCTGCTTGAGGAGGCCGGCTCCGAACTCTCCCATATCTGCAAGATCACCATCTACCTGGTCGATCCGCGCTACCGCGAGGCGGTCTACCGCGTGATCGGCAAATGGCTCAAGGGCGTGTTTCCGGTTTCAACCGGCGTAGTGATCTCGGCGCTCGCCCGGCCGGAATGGCTGGTCGAGGTCGACGTGACGGCGGTTATCCCGGATGCGTGAGGTGGCTGCGAACTTGGCTACACCCCCCTCTGTCGCTTCGCGACATCTCCCCCTCAAGGGGGGAGATTGGAGACTCGTTTCGCCGTTTCCGCAAAAAGCAAAGCGGTGGCTTAGGGCAGAGGTCGCGCAACCGCCGATCTCCCCCCTTGAGGGGGAGATGCCCGGCAGGGCAGAGGGGGGTGATGCGCGGATCGCGACGTCTCCGGAGGCCTGCACATGACCTTCTCGATCATCGGACGCTGCACTGAGACCGGCATGATGGGTATCGCCATCTCCTCTTCTTCGCCTGCCGTTGCGGCGCGCTGCGCCCATGCCCGCGCCGGCGTTGGCGTGGTGGCGACGCAGAATATCACCGATCCATCATTGGGATCAAAAGGATTGGATCTGATGGCCGGTGGTCTCCCCGCCGATGCGGCACTCTCAAAGCTGCTCGACGGATATTCGAACGCACCCTGGCGCCAGATTATGCTGCTCGACAAGAATGGACTGACCGCCCAGCATTCCGGCGAACACACGCTCGGCATCAACAATCTCGCTCATGGCAAGGATTGCGCGGCTGGCGGCAACTTGCTGGCCAATCCCGCCGTGCCCAAAAGCATGGTTGCGGCTTTCGAAGTGTCCACGGGCCATCTCGGCGACCGTCTGCTGACCGCCATGCGGGCAGCACTTGCCGCGGGCGGCGAGGCTGGCCCGGTGCATTCGGCGGGCATGCTGATGGTGCGGGAGGTCTCCTGGCCTGTGGCGGATCTGCGCGTCGATTGGGCCGAGGACGACCCGATCGGCGAACTCGAAACGCTCTGGGGCATCTACAAGCCGCAGCTCAACGATTATGTCACGCGTGCGCTCAATCCGTCTGGCTCGCCGAGCTATGGCGTGCCGGGGGATGAATGAGGTTGTTGGGAGTGCCGCAGCCAGCTTTCACCCCTCACCAACTTCGGCCAAGGGCTCGCAAGCTCGCCCGGCCTGCGTATCCTCTCCCACAAGGGGAGAGGTAAAGGCGCCACAAGCTCGGCCTTGATTTGAGGCGAGGCAGCGCCACAGATTTACCTCTCCCCTTGTGGGAGAGGATAGCAAGTCCGCGTGAGCCGCAGCGAACGCATGGACGCGCTTGGTGAGGGGTAAGCCACATTCTGATATGGGCTCGTGTGATGACCGACGGAGACAACCAATGAACGACATGACCAAGACCGGCTGGGAAGCCGAAGCTACCAAGATCCGCTTCCGTGATCGCGCATTCATCGATGGCAAATACGTCCCCGCCGCGTCGGGCAAGACCTTTGACAGCATTAATCCCGCCACTGGCGCGGTGCTGGCACAGATCGCCTCCTGCGATGCCGCCGATATCGATCTCGCTGTCCGCGCCGCCCGCCGCGCTTTCGAAGACGGCCGATGGTCGGGCAAGACGCCGGGCGAGCGCAAGGAAATCCTGCTCAGGCTCGCCAATCTAATCCGCGAGAACCTCACGGAGCTTGCCCTGCTCGAAAGCCTCGACATGGGCAAACTGGTGCAGGACGCGGCGGCCATAGACGTGCCCGGCGCCGCTGGCGTTTTCCAGTGGTACGCCGAGGCGATCGACAAGGTCTATGATGAGATTGCGCCTACCGGTTCCGGCAATCTCGCGATGATCCGCCGCGAAGCTCTTGGTGTTATTGCCGCCGTTGTGCCGTGGAATTTTCCGCTCGACATGGCGGCATGGAAATGCGCGCCCGCGCTCGCCATGGGCAACTCGGTGATCCTGAAGCCGGCCGAACAATCGCCGCTTTCGGCGCTGCGTCTCGCGGAACTCGCGAGCCAAGCCGGCATTCCGGATGGCGTCTTCAATGTCGTGCCCGGCTATGGCGAAACCGCTGGCAAGGCGCTCGGTCTGCACCCGGATATCGACTGCGTCGCTTTCACCGGCTCGACCGAGGTGGGAAAACTCTTCCTCACCTATTCCGGCCAATCCAATATGAAGCAGATCTGGCTCGAATGCGGCGGAAAGAGCCCGAACCTGATCTTCGCCGATTGCGACGATCTCGACGCGGCAGCCGACATGGCGGCTTTCGGCATCTTCTTCAACCAGGGCGAGGTCTGCTCGGCCAATTCGAGGCTTCTGGTGCAGAAGCCGATCGCCGACGTTTTCATCGAGAAGATGAAGGCGCGGGCAGGGCGCTATGTACCTGGCAATCCCCTCGATCCGGCATCCACCATGGGCGCAATCGTCGATGAGAAACAGACCGCCCGCATTGCCTCGTTCCTCGATTATGGCCGCGCCAATGCCCGGCTGGTCGCGGGCGGCAATCGCGTGACCGTGGATGGCAAGGGTTGCTTTATCGAGCCATCGATTTTCGCTGATGTGAGGCCTGATGATCGATTGTCGAAGGAGGAGATTTTTGGACCGGTGCTCGCGATCAGCACCTTCGAGACCGAGGACGAGGCGGTCCATATCGCCAACGACTCGATCTACGGATTGGCGGCGTCGGTCTGGACCTCGAACCTGTCGCGTGCCCATCGCATGATCGATCGGCTGAAGGTTGGAACGGTATCGGTCAATACGGTCGACGCCTTGTCGCCGATGACCCCGTTCGGCGGCTTCAAGCAATCCGGCATCGGCCGTGACCTGTCGCTTCACGCCTTCGACAAGTTCTCCGGCCTCAAGACAGCATGGATCAAATATTAGAGCCTCTTGCATTGAAATGGAACCGGTTCTGTTGGCTCAAGCGGAGTCGCATGTTTGACCGGTGGGCCACGCGTCGTAGCCAAAGCATACGGCCAAGCCGGCCGGTCAAAGAGGCGGCCCGCTTCAGCCAACCCGAAGGGCCGGGCATCTTTCCGCCAGGATCAGAGGCGATCGGCTCGGCCGTACATCTGGGTACGACCTTCGCCAATCGCCTCTGTCCTGACGAAAACCTGCTCCGGCAGAACCGATTCCATTTCAACGCAAGAGGCTCTAGGCCTCAGAACAGGCCGCGGAAGAAGCCTTCGATCACGTTCCAGATCGATGACGCCTCGGCGATGATGAGCCTGATGTAGTAGCCATTGAGCAGGAACAGATCATACGCGATGAGCCCGGCCGCAACGAGGATAATGACCATTTGCCGCAAACGAATCTCCTCCCTTGGCGGCAGTCTGCACCATGCAGCCTGCAATTGCACCCCCATGCCGGGCACTTTCGAAACGCTATGCATTTGACAAACCGACGCAAACGCTGAAACTGGTGATGAACCGATAATGGCCCGCTCGATGCGCTTCACACTCCGACAGCTCGAATATTTCATTGCCGCCGGGGAGACGGGATCGATCACCCATGCCTCGGAGCGCATCAACATCTCGCAGCCTTCGATCTCCACCGCCATCTCGCAGCTCGAGCAGGAACTCGACACCCAGCTCTTCATCCGCCATCACGCCCAGGGCCTGTCACTGACGCCGGCCGGGAGGATCATGCTCATGGAGGCCAAGCGGCTGGTGGAGCAGGCGGAGTCGCTCTATGCGGCCGCGTCCGAGGCGAGCGAGGAGGTGCGCGGCCAGTTGAACGTCGGCTGCCTCACAACGCTCGCGCCTATGGTCCTGCCCGAACTCTCGATCTCCTTTATGTCGGCCTTCCCCAAGGCCTCGATCCGCCCACATGCCGATCACCAGGAGATGCTGCTCAACGGCCTGCACCGGGCGATGATCGACGTCGCCATCACCTACGACCTGCAAATCCCTGCGGATATCGAATTCACGCCGTTGGTAAATCTGCCGGTCCACGCGATCGTCGGCGAGAGCCATCCGCTGGCGCGTCACTCGGCGGTGACGCTGTCCGAACTCGCTGAACTACCGCTGATCCTGCTCGACCTGCCGCTGTCGGCGGAATATTTCACGGCGCTGTTCATGAAGGAGGGGCTGTCGCCGAACATCGCCTTTCGTTTCAGCCAGCCCGATATCATCCGCACCATGGTCGCCAATGGCTATGGCTATTCGCTGGCCAATGTCACGCCGCGCTCCGACACTGCGCTCGACGGCCGCAAAGTGGTGCGCGTGAGGCTATCGGGCGAAAACCGGCCGATGACGATCGGCTTTGCCACGCTCAAGCAACTCAAGAAGTCGCGGCTGCTCGCGGCCTTCGCCACACACGCGAAATCCTTCATTTCGGACGCCTATATTCCCGGCATGGTGGCACCCGCCATGGGCCAGAAGAAGCGCTGAAGCTAACGCTTGGTCTGATTAGGCAATGCCTAAGCCGATGCGCCGAAAATGCTTATTTTTCCGATGCGGGTTTGATGCTTTGCTACTGCAATCAAGAGCCGGCACGTCGCGCTTGAATTGTTTGCTGGCTGGGCTCATGATCGAAAAGACGGGAAAAGGCGCCGAAAGCGCAGGCATATAACGCCACTCAACCAGAGACAGGGAACGCTATGACAAAGACACTTTCGCGCCTTTTGAAAGCCACGCTTGCCGGCGGCGTTGCACTCGTTGCCGCGACCACAGCCGACGCCGGCACCATGAAGCTCGGCATGACCACCTGGGTCGGCTACGGGGCGCTCTTCCTCGCCCGCGACAAGGGCTTCTTCAAGGAGAACGGCCTCGACATCGATCTCCAGATCATCGAGGAGGCCTCGATCTACATGGCCGCGGTGGCTGCTGGCGAGCTCGACGGCAATGCCTCGACCATCGACGAGATCATGAAATACCGCTCGCCCGAATTCTGCTTCAAGGCGGTCTACGCCCTTGACGACAGTCACGGCGGTGACGGCGTCCTGGCGCCCGAAGGCGTAAAATCGCTTGCCGATCTCAAGGGCAAGGAAGTGGGGATGAACGAAGGTTCGGTTTCCCAGTTCTGGTTCAACATCCTGCTCAAGCAGGAAGGTCTTGCCGAATCCGATTTCAAGATCACCAACATGACCGCCGATGATGCCGCCGCCGCCTTCATGGCCGACCGCATCCCGGTCGCGGTGACCTGGGAGCCGCATCTCACCCTCGCCAAGAACGCCAAGAAGGGCCAGGTCCTGATCGACTCGACGAAGACGCCGGGCCTGATCGTCGATGTCGTGGCGCTCAATTGCTCCTACATCGAAAAAAACCCAAAGGACGTCGAGGCGCTGGTGAAGGGGCTCAACAAGGCCCATGAATTCATCCAGACCAACCAGAAGGAAGCCTACGAGGTCATGGCCAAGGGTGTCGGCGGCTGGCTCTCCAAGCCGGAGGATTTCACCGCATCGGCCGCAGGCGTGACCTTCTATGGCGCCGACCGCAACGCGGAATTCTTCAAGGATGGCAAGGACGGCGAATCCGGCAAGCTGGTGACGCTGGGCGGCGAGATCTGGGGCTCCTACAAGAAGCTGAAGATGGACGTCAAGTATGACGACCTGGTCGACACGACCTTCCTTGGCGCCAAGTAAGACCAGCGCATTCTTCCCAAATATCGGACGCGGATCCATGCCGCCCGCGTCCGGCCTCCCTTCTTGACGTCCCGGACTTCAGAAATGGCCGGGCACGAGGATCGCTGACGTGATGAGACAATCGCTGCTGAAGGATATCAGCACCCCCTTTCGCGCCATTCCCAAATGGGTCGCGATTCTGCTGTCGATCCTGATCTGGGTCTTGGTGATCGGCCTGTGGTTCGCGGTCACCTATTCGGGTTTCGTCCGCGAGATGTTCCTGCCGAAGCCCGACAAGGTGGTCGAAACCACGATCAGCATGGCCATGGACGGCTCGCTTTGGGAGCATGTCTTCTCCAGTGTCCAGGTGGTCCTGATCGGCTTCGTCATATCCAGCGTCGTCGCGGTGCCGCTCGGCTTGGTCATGGGCACCTACAAGATCGTCCAGAGCTTTCTCGATCCGCTGGTCAATTTCATCCGCTACCTGCCGGTCACATCGCTGGTGCCGCTCTCCATTCTCTGGATCGGCATCGGCATCGAGCAGCGCGTGGCGATCATCATCTTCGGCATCTTCTTCCAGCAACTGGTGATGATGGCGGATGCGGCGCGCTCGGTGCCACGCGATCTGGTCAATGCCGCCTATACGCTCGGCACCAGCCGGACCGAAACCGTCTTCCACATCGTCATGCCCGCCACGCTGCCGCAGGTGCTCGATATCCTGCGCGTCACCATGGGCTGGGCATGGACCTATCTCGTCGTTGCCGAACTTGTCGCCGCGCGCAGCGGGCTTGGCTATATCTCGCTGAAAGCCATGCGTGGCTTCCAGGTCGATGTGATCTTCATGGCGATCGCCCTGATCGGCATACTGGGTCTCCTGACAGACCAGATTTTCCGCCTGCTTCGCCGCTATGCCGCCCCCTGGGCAGTTTAATTAAAGGTTTGATGATGCTGATGGCCGTAACCGACCAGAGAAGTGCCGACATAGCCGTCGATCAGGTGACGCTCCGCTACGGCAAGGGCGATGGCTCGGTCCTGGCGCTGTCGGACATTTCGTTGCATGTCGCGAAAAACGAGTTCTGCGTGATCGTCGGCCCGTCCGGCTGCGGCAAGTCGAGCCTGCTCTACCTGATTGCAGGCCTCGAGGATCGCTCGGCCGGCGATATCCGCGTCGGCAATCGCACGATCATCGAGCCGGGTCCCGATCGCGGCATGGTGTTCCAGGCCTATACGCTGTTTCCATGGCTGACCGTGGCGCAGAATGTCGAATACGGCCCGAAGCGCAAGGGCATCCCCGCCGCAGAGCGCCGGCAGATCGTCGAATATTACCTCTCGGAGATCGGGCTCACCAAGTTCGCCGGCCATTATCCCTCGCAACTCTCGGGCGGCATGAAGCAGCGCGTGGCGATCGCCCGCGCAATGGCCAACGATCCCGAGGTGTTGCTGATGGACGAGCCCTTCGGCGCGCTCGACAGCCAGACCCGGCACACGATGCAGAAGCTGCTCCTGCGCGTATGGGAACACAGCAAGAAGACCGTGCTCTTCGTCACCCACGATATCGACGAGGCGATCCTGCTCGCCGACCGCGTGCTGGTCATGTCCGGCCGTCCCGGCGTGATCAAGAAGGAGATCGTGGTCGATTTCCCGCGTCCGCGCTCGATCGATATCGCGCTGGAGCCGGATTTCATCGCCCGCAAGCGCGAGATACTGGAACTGCTCCGCCACGACGAAGACGAGGAGCATTGAGCCACGCCATGGAAGACGCCGTGTTCGACTATATCGTGATCGGCGCGGGCTCGGCCGGCTGCGTGCTGGCCAACCGGCTCTCCGCCAACCCGGCGTATCGGGTCTGCCTGATCGAGGGCGGCGGCAGCGACAACGACATCCGCGTCAAGGTGCCGGCCGGCATCCTCGCGCTCTACGGCAACAAGCGTTTCGACTACGGCTATTACGGCACGCCGCAGCCGGAGATGAACAACCGCCGCCTGCCGGTCAATCGCGGCAAGGCGCTGGGCGGCTCGTCATCGATCAATTCGATGATCTATATCCGCGGCGCCAAAGAGGATTACGACGAATGGGCGAACCTCGGCTGCCCCGGCTGGTCCTACGCCGACGTGCTGCCGGTGTTCAAATCGCTCGAAAAGAACCTGCTCAATCAGGATGCCGATTACCACGGCTTCTCGGGCGAATTGCTTGTCGACAAGCCACGCGACCCGAACCCGCTCTCGAAAATCTGGGTCGAGGCGGGCAAGCAGATCGGCCTGCCCGAGAACACGGATTTCAATGCGAAGAGCCAGTTCGGCCTCGGCATCTACAATGTCACGCAGGATCGCGGCCAGCGTTTTTCCGCCTACACCGCTTTCGTCAAACCGATCCGCAACCGCTCTAACCTCACCGTGCTCACCGGTGCCGAAGTGTTGGATCTGGCCATGGACGAGCGCCGCATCACCGGCGTGCATATCATCAAAGACGGCGCGGCGCAGACGATCGCCTGCCAGGGCGAGGTGGTACTGAGTGCCGGCGCCATCGGTAGCCCACGCATCCTGCTGGCATCCGGCATCGGTTCAGCGGCATCGCTGCAAAAGCTCGGCATCCATTCGCGAGTCGATCTCCCGGGCGTCGGCCGGAACCTGCGCGATCATATCGACGGCATGATCACCGTGCGCTCGAAAAGCCGCGATACGCTGGGGCTCAGTTTTCCCAATGCCGCTGCGATCCTCGCCAGCCCCTTCCGTTATTTCGGCAAGCGGATGGGCATGCTGACCACCAACTATGTCGAGGCCGGCGGCTTTGCCCGCACGAAATATTCCAATGGCGTGCCGGATATCCAGTTCCATTTCGTGCCCGGCTATCGCAGCCATCGCGGCAAGCTGGTCGAATATGGCCACGGCTTTGCAGTCCACACCTGCGTGCTTCGGCCGAAAAGCATCGGCGAGATCACGCTGGCCGATGACGGCACGCGCAGAAACGTGTTGATTGACCACCGGTTTTTCACGGCGGAGGAGGATTGGCGGACCCTAGTCGAGGGCATCAAGATCGCCCGCTCGATTTTTGCCGCGCCTGCCTTCGCGCCGCTCGAGGGTGACGAAATCCTGCCCGGCCCCGGTGTGCAGACCGACGACGAGATCCTCGCCTATCTCCGCGCCGAGGCGCTCACCGTCTACCATCCCGTCGGCACTGTGAAGATGGGGACCGATGACATGGCGGTCGTCGATCCCATCTCGCTCAAGGTGCGCGACACGGAAAATCTCCGCGTCGCCGATGCGTCGGTCATGCCGACGCTCATCGGCGGCAACACCAGCGCGCCGTCGATGATGATCGGCGAAAAGTGCGCACGGGCGATGCTTCCCGCCTGAAAAGAACCGATTAGCTTTTCAGAGATTCCTGGCGTCGGCCTCGCCGAATTTTTCGGTCCGGCCACATGCCCTGCTGCAAGAACTCTTGCGAATTGCGTCCATCGCCTTTACCCATGAGCCGGTAATGCCCGAGGTGGAAAGAATGCAAGAAGGCGAGATCGAGATTCTGCACTGGCTGGCTGGCGCCGGTCTGCGGGGCGAAGAGCCGAACGAGATATTCTGGAGCTTCTGCGAGCGATGCAACAATATCGGCATCCCGGTCGCTTATGCCGTCGGGTTGATGGACACGCTGCATCCCGAGTTCGAGGGTCATGCCTTTGAGTGGAAGTCGGAAGACACCAAGGTCCGGCCGCTCCGAACCTATGCGTCCACGGAAGCCGGCCAGACGCGTGCGAACTGGGAAAACTCGGTCTTCAATTACCTGATGACATCGGGCGAGACGGAAGTACGCCGCGAGATCTGGAAGGGTGCGCCGCTCGATTTCTACAGGCTGCCGCAGCTCAGCGAAGAGGGCTATACCGACGTCGTCGCCCGCATCGAGCGGTTTACCCGCAAGGGCAGCATCGGGGCAATGGACTCCGTCTACATCATATGGGCGACGCGGGAGCCTGAAGGCTTCAGCGAGGAACACCTCGAGGTGCTGCGGCGGTTTTTGCCGACGCTTGCGCTGGCGCTCAAGAGCGTCGGCAGCATCCGGATCGTCAAGACGCTGGCACGTGTCTATCTCGGCCAGGATGCGGCGACCCGCGTCATCGATGGACAGGTCGCGCGCGGCCAGGCCGAGATGATCGATGCGGTGATCTGGCTGTCAGATCTCAAGAATTTCACCGCCATCACCGACGCCGCCCGCCCCGAACAGATCCTCCCACTGCTGAACGACTATGCGTCGGTCGTCATCAGCGCGCTGCACCGCAACGGCGGCAACGTGCTCAAGCTAATCGGCGACGGCGTGCTGGCGACCTTCAAGGGACCGGACGCCACGGCCGCCGCATCACGCGCACTGAAAACCGAACGCGAATTGCGCCGCGACTTCGAATATCTCAACCAGCGGCGCGCCGCGCGCGGCGAGCCCTGCACCGGCGTCTATGTCGGCCTGCACAAGGGGCAGATGTTCTATGGCAATGTCGGCAGCCGCAACCGGCTCGACTTCACCGTCGTCGGCCCCGCCGTCAACGAGGTCAGCCGCATCTGCACCATCTGCAAGACCACTGACAACGACGCACTTGTTTCAGCCGATTTCGCCGACGCCTGCGCGCCCGAAGCGCGCGAAAAGCTGGCGTCTCTGGGCCAGTTTTCGCTGCGGGGTGTGAGCGAGCCGATGGAGCTGTTTACGGTGGGGCGATGACGAAGGAAGATCATAACCATTGCAGGGTTTGCGGCTTCTATGACGAGGAACCGCAGTGGGGCAACGATGGAACATTGCCGACTTTCGAATTTTGTCCGTGTTGCGGTGTCCAGCACGGCTACCAAGATTGTTTGAAAGGCGGCGTGTTGCGTTACAGGTCAATTTGGCTGGCTGGTGGCGCCCGATGGTATCATGTCAGGCTCCAACCCGAGGGTTGGAAGCTGGATAATCAAATGATTGGCATCCCTGCAGAATTTGCAAACTGAACTTTACCGAGCGGATTCAGCCGCCAAACCCCGGATCCCGGTGAACTTCCTGTCCGCCCAGCAGCGTCAACATCACCTCCGTCTCCCCAATGTCGTACACATCGCACTCAAAAATATCGCGGTCGAGGACGATGATGTCGGCATATTTGCCCGGCGTCAGTGAACCGGTATCGGCCGAACGCCAGGCGGCCTCCGCCGCATGGATCGTGTAGCCCTTCACACATTCCTCGCGCGTCATCCGCTGCTCGGGCAGGAAGACCGGGTGGGTCTTCGGCCGGCCGGGCGGCTGGCGGGTGATCGCGGTCTCCATGATCTCGAACGGGTTGAGCGTCGATACACCCCAGTCTGACGACAGCGCATAGGGCGCGCCGGCATCGATCAGTGAGCGGAAGGCATACATCCACTTGCCGCGCTTTTCTCCGACCATCGGCAGCGCGACGTCGGTGACCGAGGGCTCGTGCCGGGCCCAGAGTGGCTGGATGTTTATCATCGCGCCAAGTTCGTGGAAGCGCGGAATGTCTGCGGGATCGATACATTGGACGTGGGCGATCTGGTGCAGGCTCGGCCATTTGCCATTGGCTTTGCGCGCCGCCTCCAGTCCGTCGAGCGCCGCGCGGCATGCATTGTCGCCGATCACGTGGATGTGGATCTGGAAGCGCGCCGCATCGAAGGCGGTGAACAGTTCGAGAATCTGGTCGTATTCGAACATCAGTGACGCGTTGCCGCCCAGTTCGTCCGAATAGGGCTCGATCATCGCGCCGGTGCGGTTTTCCATCACGCCGTCGAGGAAGAATTTCGCCGAATGGACCGTGAACATATCGCTCTGGTGGGCGGCGCGGAAGGCCCTGATCCGGGCGAGCGCTTCCTCGGTCGTGTCGGACGGCTCCACCAGCGCCGTGGCGCAAATGCGAACAGTCAGTTCGCCTGCCTTCTCCAGTCCGTCATAGACGCGGACATGGCGGTCGGCGACGCGCGCATCCAGGACGCCGGTTATGCCGTGGCGATTGGCGAGCGAGGCGGCATATTTGACTCCGAATGCGAAATCCGCATCGGTCGGCTGTGGCATGCGGGCATCGGCCCACTTGATCGCATCCTCGTGCAGCATGCCGGTCGGCACGCCGTTTTCATCCAGCACGAAATGCCCGTTCGGCGGATCGGCGAGGCCCTTCACCAGCCCGACATATTCGCAGGCGAGCGAATTCATGCAGGCATTGTGGCCGTCGGAGGCGAGGATGAAGCTTGGGCGATCCGGCACCGCGCGGTCCAGCACCTCGCGGGTCAGGTTATGGTCGGTGAAGATGCCGGTATACCAGCCGACGCCATCGACCCAGGGCCGGTCATGCGAGGCGGCGAAGGCGCGCATGATCTCGACCAGTTCGTCAATCGTCCGTGCCTCGTCCAGCGCGGCGTTCTGGCCGTATCCCTGTCCGGAATCCTGCAGGTGGATGTGTGTGTCCTGGAAACCGGGCAGGACGAGGCGCCCGCCGGCATCGATCACGCGCGTGCCGCTGCCCGCCAGCGCCTTGATCTTGGCCGTCGTACCGAGCGCGATGACGCGCCCACCAGTCGCTGCCAGCGCTTCGGCCTTCGGCGTCAGCGGGTCCATGGTCACGATATTGCCGTTGATGATGATGAGATCGGGGGAGGGCATGATGCTGCTTTCAGGATTTCAGGCGTGGGGATTATCGGCTTCGAGCGCGGGCCAGTCGTCGCACGGCACCATCTCGGCGGGGACGTTGACGTCCTTGGTCCAGCCGAAGATGCAGAAATAGGGGTTCGGGCCCGCTTTGAAGGCGTGCTGCTCCCATGGTTCGTTCCATTGCGGCTGGTGCGAGGAATGCCAGTTGAGCGGCTCACCGGCTTTGAACCGCCAGCCATGTGGCGCGGTCAGCGGCGCGTACATTTCGGGCGCCGCGTGCTTGTGGTCGCGATAGAGAATGTTGGGTCCGAAGCCGAACAGGCCGAGATCGAAATCCACCGCGCCGATCTGCCCGCCTTCGCCGATCAGCGAGGCCATCGTGTGGTTGTCGGCATAGACATCGCCGATCAGTTCGCGCGGATAGGGATCGTAGGCAAGCCATTCAAGATAGGGCATGGCCGCGCGGATCGCTGTGGCAAGCGGATGGTCGCCACTGGCGTCCATCCAGTCGAGAGCGGCATCGATATGCTCGACTTGTTTTATCCGCTTCGGTGCCACCTCACGGATAGGTCCGCCCTTCCAGCGGGCGATCCCGGCGTGGACGTCGGCTATGCCGGGCCCCTCGAACCGGCCGAGATAGGTCTCGATCTCGTCGATCAGATTGCGGATCGCGATTTCCCTGTTCATGCTCTCACTCATTTGCCGCTGTTGCCATGTGGATATCGCGCTCGCGGCGCCGCTCCGCCCGCATCATGATGATGCCGGCAATGCCGACACAGATGCCGACGATCATGATGACGATCGAGGCGAGCGCGTTGATATCCGGCGTTACCCCAAGCTTGACCTTCGACCAGATCAGGATCGGCAGCGTCGTGGCACCTGGGCCGGTGGTGAAGTTGGTGATCACCACATCGTCGAGCGAGATGGTGAAGGCGAGCAGCCAGCCGGACATGATCGCAGGCGCGATGATCGGCAGCGTCACGTCCTTGAGCACCTGCCAGGGCTTTGAGCCGAGGTCCATCGCGGCCTCCTCGATCGAGATATCCATGGAGGTGAGGCGCGATTGTACGATCGTCGTCACGAAGGTCAGCGAGAAGGTGATGTGGGCGATGGTGACCGTCGTGAAGCCGCGCTTGCTCGGCCAGCCGATATATTGACCCATCAGGATGAAGAGCATCAGCATGGAAATGCCGGTGATGACCTCCGGCATGATCAGCGGCGCGGTGACGAAACCGGAAAAGATCGTGCGGCCGCGAAAGCGCTTGAACCGGGCGAGCGCAATGCCGGCCATCGTGCCGAGGATGGTGGCGATCGTGGCACTGACCAGCGCGATCTCCAGCGACAGCAGCGCTGCGTTCATCACCTGCTTGTTGGCGAACAGCTTCCAGTACCACTCGGTCGAGAACCCGCCCCAGACGGTGGCCAGCCGCGACTTGTTGAACGAGAAGAAGATCATCGACAGGATCGGGATATAGAAAAACGCAAAGCCGACGAAGAGGCAGGTCTTCAGGAAATAATGCTTCTGGTTCATCACCCATTCTCCCGTCCGGCCTGCGCCTTGGCATCGAAATGGGTATAGGCCATCATCGGAATGACCAGCAGCAGCAGCAGTGCTACTGCCACCGCGGCGGCCATCGGCCAATCGCGCGCAGAGGAGAATTCGTCCGAAATCACCCGGCCGATCATCGGGTCATAGGCATTGCCGACCAGGCTCGGGATCACCAGTTCGCCGGAAGCCGGAATGAACACCAGCAGCCCGCCGGCGATGATGCCGGGGATCGAGAGCGGCAGCGTCACGTCGCGGAACACCTGGCTCGGCCGCGAGCCGAGATCCATGGCCGCTTCGTTGAGCGTGTTGTCGAGCTTTTCGAGATTGGCATAGAGCGGCAGGATCATGAAGGGCAGGTAGGTGTAGACCATGACCAGGATGACCGCGAAATTCGAGTTCATCATCGGGATCGAGGTCAATTCCCAGCTTTGCGGAACAAGCGTATTCCAGATCGCGGTCAGGCCCCTGTTGAACCAACTGTTGGAGCCCATCAGGCCCATCCAGGCATAAACCCTGAGCAGGAACGAGGTCCAGAACGGCAGGATGACGAGGATCAGCAGGAAGCTCCGCCAGCTGCGGCTGACACGGGTCAGCCCCAGCGCCATCGGATAGCCGACCAGCAGGCAGAGCGCCGTGGCGATCGCCGCATTGTAGACCGAGACGAAATAGGCCCTGATATAGAGCGTGTCGGTGAACAGGCGGCCGTAGCCCTGGAGGTAGATCCAAGGAAATTCCGGCTTGAAGATGAAGGGCGGCGAGACAGGCGCCGTTTTGCCGAGGCTGATCCATACGATGATCAGGAACGGAATGAAGAAGAAGATGGTGAGCCAGACATAGGGCGTGGCGATGATGACTTGGCGCCAGCCATTGCCGTTGAACCAGCGGGAGAGGGGGGAGCCGTGCGGGAGTTCGTCCATCAGCGTTGCGTCTCCATCAAGGAGGGGCGGGTGGCGCTACCCCCCTCTGTCCTGCCGGACATCTCCCCCTCAAGGGGGGAGATCGGATGGAGCGCGCTCATCGCTCCATCGAAACGGCGGTTTACCAGAATGCGACGTTGAGAGATGAGTTGGCGGGTAGCCACTTGCCGATCTCCCCCCTTGAGGGGGAGATGCCCGGCAGGGCAGAGGGGGGTACCACGAAGAACAAGCATGCCCATCACCCTCAATCCCTCAGCAGAATAACGGAGGAGGGCTCGAAGGAAAGCCAGACCCGGTCTTCCCACTGCGCCACGCGCTCGCTCTCGGCCGCGCGCCGCGAGTTCACATTGTTGACGGCGATCACCGTGCCGCTATCGAGCTTGATGCGGTAGAGCGAATCCTTGCCGAAATAGCCGAGGTCCTGAACCGTGCCCTGCACGGCATTGGCCCCGGCCAGAGGCTGGTCTCGGGTGATGTGGATCTTTTCCGGTCGCACCGCGACCTTGATCTTCTCGCCCTGGCGGATCGTCGAGCTTTGCGGCGCGGTGACGGTCGCGCCGAGCTTCGGCACCACCACGGATGCCGTGCCGTTCATCGACTGGACTTCGCCGTCGAACATGTTGATCGAGCCGATGAAACCCGCCACGAAGGCGCAGTTAGGATATTCGTAGACCTCAGTCGCCGAGCCGATCTGGCGCACTTCGCCCTTATCCATCACGGCGATGCGGGTTGCCAGCGTCATCGCCTCTTCCTGGTCATGGGTCACGACCACGAAGGTGATGCCTGTCTTGTCCTGGATATTGGCGATCTCGAACTGGGTATGCTCGCGCAGCTTCTTGTCGAGCGCACCGAGCGGCTCGTCGAGCAGCAGCACTTTGGGATGCTTGGCGAGCGAACGGGCAAGCGCCACCCGCTGGCGCTGGCCGCCGGAGAGCTGGTGCGGCTTGCGATGGCCGAGTTCGGAAAGCTGCACGAGATCAAGCATCTGCCTGACGCGATCCTTGCGCTCCGCTGCGCTCATCCTGTCATGCTTGAGGCCGTATCCCACATTCTTCTCGACGGTCATGTGCGGGAAGAGCGCATAGGACTGGAACATCATGTTGACCGGCCGCTCATAGGCCGGCACGCCGGTCATGTCCTTGCCGTCGATGAAGATCCGGCCAGATGTTGGCGTTTCGAAGCCGGCCAGCATCCTCAGAAGCGTGGTCTTGCCGCAACCGGAGCCGCCGAGCAGGGCGAACAGTTCGCCCTTGGCGATGTCGATCGACACATTCTTGACAGCGGGCAGGCCCGCAAAGGTTTTCGTGACATTCTCGATTTTCACGAAGGCCTTTGAATTGGCCTGCTCGTTGCTTTGAACCATGATGACCTCGATTGTGGATTCGTCTGACAGTGAAATGAAAGGCGGGCCTCAGCCCGACTTCACATCCGTCCAGACGCGGGTCAGCGCGCGTTCCTGTTCTTCCGTCTGGGCCTTGGTGACGAAGAGGCGGTTCATCGTCTCGGCATCCGGATAGACGGCCGGATTGTTGGCGACCGCCGGATCGAGGAAGGGCTTGGCCTTGGCGTTGGCGTTGGCATAGTTGGTGAAATTCGAGCACTTGGCGGCCACTTCGGGCTGCAGCATGTATTCGATGAACTTGTAGGCGTTGTCGACACTTGCGGAATCCGACGGGATGCACATCGTATCGACCCAGGCGGGAGAACCGGTCTTCGGCACGTAGTAGGCGAGGTTGATCTCCACGCCCGCTTCCTTGGCGCGCGTCTTGGCCGTGGCATAGTCGCCCGACCAGTTGTTGATGAGGCAGAGTTCCTTGTTGGGAATGGCGTTGAGATAGTTCGAATTGTCGAACGTCTTGATGTACTGGCGGATCGGCTTGAACACCTCCGCGGCAGCGCGGTAATCGGCCTCGGTCGCCGTATTGGGATCCTTGCCGATATATTTCAGCACCATGTACATGATGTCGGTCGGGCTATCGAGCACGGATATGCCGCAATCGGCGAGCTTCGCGGCATTCTCCGGCTTGAACAGAATGTCGAGCGATTGAAGGTCGGCGTTGGGCAGCCGCTCCTTGACCATGTCGAGGTTGAAGCTCAAGCCGACGGAGCCCCACATATACGGCGCCGCGTACTCATTGCCCGGGTCCCAGGTCTCCATGATCTTCAGGATGGCCGGATCGAGATTGGTCCAGCCCGGCAGCTTGGTCTTGTCCAGCTTGTGGTAGATTTTCGCCTTGATGAAGTTCGGAAGGCTCACCCCGGCCATGAAGACGACGTCGTAACCGGTTGAACCCGCAAGCATCTTGGCCTGCATTTCCTCGGCCGAGGAATAGTTGTCATAGGTCACCGCAATGCCGGAGGCATTCTGGAAATCCTCGATCGTCGTCTCGCCGATATAGTCCGCCCAGTTATAGACATTGAGCGTGCCTTCGGCGCGTGCGCGCCGGATAAAGGGTGCCGAAAGGGCCGTGGCGCCGATCAGGGTGAGTGCTGTGCGTCTGGTAATTTCAGTCATGGTCTCGACCTCTTCTCTTTCCTCTGGAGCTAGTTCTGTTCCATGCGATCGCGGATCCATGACTGGAACCGGTAGACATCGAATTCCTGCGGCATCAGCACGCCTTCGGTGAATTTCGAGGATTTGAGGCCGCGCTGGTTCATCTCGCAGGCGGCGCCGTCCTGGCTCATTACGAGCGTGGCGAAATCCACCACGTTGCCGAGGTCGAAATCGGGCTGTGCCAGCGTCTCGGCCGGGAACAGCCATTCGGCCTTGAGTTCGGTTCTCTCCGGCCCCAGCGGCTTGAGCGACACGGCTCTGATGTAATCGACATGGGCGACGATGAACATGGTCGGAACCAGGGTCACGAAGGTCTGGCCGGCATCGCGCTCGGCCTGGGTCAGCGTGGTGAATTCAGGGCCGCAGGCCAGCCCATTCATCGACCAGGTCATCGCGCCTTCGCGGAGCGCATGTTCGGCTTCCTGCTCCGGCGTCCAATCGGGCGCTTCGTTGGGTGCCATGTAGCCCTTGGAATAGATCGGCACGGCGGCCGAAAGTTCGGGATGGATGCCCGGACAATGCAGGCATTCATTGTAGTTTTCCCAGAAGACCTTCCAGTTGCAGTCGAGCGTCTTGGTAAATGTGTGGCCGGTGACGAGGCTCTCCGTCGGCCAGTTGTCGAGGGCGTGCGCGCCGAGATCAGGCACATCTGCGAAATCCGGCGGATCGTCAGCCAGGCAGAGGTAGATGAAGCCGTTCCACAGCTTCACATGCACCTTGAAGAGCGTGAAATCGTCCTTGTTGAAATCCGGCGTGATCGATACGAAAGGCGTGCGCACCAGCCTGCCGTCGAGCCCGTAACTACACTGGTGATAGGGACAGGCGATCAGCCGGGAATTCAGCTTGCGCGCCGGCTCGGCGCAAAGTTCGGAGCCGCGATGCCGGCAGGTATTGTGGAAGGCGGTGATCGCGCCTTCGCGGTCGCGGACCAGGATCAGGTTCTGCCCGGCGATCTCGACGCGGCGCATGGTCATCACAGGCAGGTCGTTGACGCGGCCCGCATAGACCCAGCTCCGCGCCCAGATCGTCTTCTGTTCCTCGGCGAACCAGTCGGCATCGTAGTAGGCGAGGGCCGGGAGCGAAGGCTCGCAATGAGGAAGAAGCGGGGATGCCGGGTGGGGGATCTGCATCTGGTTCATTGCGCGCTCCTCTCTCAACAGAATTCGTAGGAAGAGGACATCAGGAATTCGAGGCACTGGACGGGCCCCGAAAACAGCAACGGCACGACGGCGGCCGCAATCGCGGTCGGTCCACATGCATCCAGCATGATCCGGTTATCTCCCAATTGCCAGTTCCCTATCGCCCACTTTTGTGGGTCGCATCATCGTTGGCGCCTAGCTTTTTTCATTTTGACTGAACTGTCAATCAATAAATTTTGCCGCATGGGGTCGATTTTTTTGTTTTTTTCGTTCAGGATTTGATCGTCGAGTGAAAATGCAATGGGGCCAGGACTGCGCATGGAAGAGAGCAAACTTGCGGTTATCGAGCCGTCGCCCCGCAAGGCGAGCCGGGAATTCCGCCGTCAGCAGCTCATCGATGCGACGATCGCGACGCTTGCCCGGGTCGGCTTTTCCCGCACGACCCTGACCGAGGTGGCCGCGACCGCCGGCCTGTCGCACGGCCTCATCATCTTCCACTTCCAGACGAAGGAGAAGTTGCTCGCCGAGACGCTGCAATATATGGCGCGGGAGTACCGCGACAATTGGGTGGGGGCGCTTGCGACATGCCGCCAGACGCCTGCTGCGCGGATGGAGGCGTTGATCCGCGCCGATATCGACGACACGATCAGCGCGCCGGAACGGATGGCCGCGTGGTCTGCCCTCTGGGCAGAGGCGCAGAGCCGGCCGATCTATCAGGAGAATTGCGCCGAGTTCGACCTTGAGTACCTTCACGCCATGGAGAAACTCTGCGCTGAACTGACGGAGGAGGGCGGTTATCCATCGCTCCCCGAACACACGGCACGTGCGATCCGCGTCACGCTGAACGGCATGTGGTTCGATCTGATGACGATGACCGGACCCTATAGCCGCCAGGAATCGCTCGGCACCATGTTCAATATGCTCACGGCGTTCTATCCCCGGCACTTCGATCACCATGGCGCGATCGAATGCGGCCAGCGGGCTGCATCCTAGCTCTTTTGACGCCACGGGTTAGTGGACAATCAGTTCGGGGAAGCGTTGACCCAGTTCGCCCTCGGACGCGACCGACTCGGGCGGTGTTGTCAGAAGCACCGACAGCGGCGCCGTCGCGTCAAGGTGGTCTTCGGCATGCACGGACTGTCGGGTGCCGTCCTCGCGGATCAACACCGCTTCGGACTTGAAACCGCGAGCCACCAGCCAGTCGCGCGGCAGGCTGACTTCGATATGCACGCTGGTGCGCGCGCCGTCGTCGAGTGGCCTTGCAATGACGTGATAGGAGACCGGCGACACGGTGCCGCCGATATCGATCTCGCCTGTTCCATCGGCCTGGTTGATACTGGTCATGTCCTTGCTCCTCAGTTGCTGGTGGCTTGTTTGGGTAGTTCGGGCGTGACCCGCCAGACGATGTTGCCGACATCGTCGGCGACGAGCAGCGCGCCCGCCCGGTCGATGGCCACGCCAACCGGCCGGCCGCGCGCCTTGTCGTCGGGACCGATGAAACCGGTCAGGATATCGACGGGCCGGCCATCCGGCTTGCCCGCCTTGAAGGGCACGAAGATCACTTTGTAACCGCTGCGCGGAACCCGGTTCCACGAGCCATGCTGGCCGACGAAGGCGCCGTTCTTGTATTCGGGTGGAAACAGATCGCCCGTATTGAACGTCAGGCCGAGCGAGGCGGTATGCGGCCCGAGCGCGTAATCCGGCACGATGGCCTTGGCGACGAGATCAGGCTTCTGCGGCTCGATGCGCACATCGACATGCTGGCCGTAATAGCTATAGGGCCAGCCATAGAAGCCGCCGTCCTTCACCGAGGTCATATAGTCGGGCACGAGGTCGCTGCCGATCTCATCGCGCTCGTTGACCGCGACCCAGAGCGCTTTCGATTCCGGATTCCAGGTGATGCCGTTGGGATTGCGCAGCCCTGATGCGAAGAGCCGCGTCTTCTTCGCCGCGATGTCCACTTCAAGCACGGCTGCCCGGTTCTCCTCGTTCTTCATACCGTTCTCGCCGACATTGCTGTTGGAGCCGACGGTCACGTAAAGCTTGCTGCCATCAGGACTCGCGACGAGATCCTTGGTCCAGTGATGATTGATGGGCCCGGCCGGCAGGTCGACGATCTTCTCGCCAGCCGCCGATATCTTCGTGTCGCCGTCCTTATACGGGAAGGCCATGATCGCATCGGTATTGGCGACATAGAGCGTCCCTTTCGAAAGCGTCATGCCGAACGGCGAGTGGAGGTTTTCGAGGAAAACCTCCTGGGTCTCCGCGACCCCATCGCCATCGGCGTCGCGCAGAAGGGAGATGCGGTTGGCGCTGCCGGTCTGCGCGCCGGCTCGGCCCATCAGGAACTCCTCGGCAAGGCCTCTTATCGAAAAGCCGGTGTCTTCTTTCGCAGGCTTGTTCGTCTCGGCAACAAGCACATCTCCATTCGGCAGGACGAGCAGCGTGCGCGGGTGGTCTAGTCCCTTGGCGAAGGCCACGACCTTCATGCCGTTTGCGACAACAGGCGTCTCGCCCTCGGGCCAGCTTGATGCTTCGGCTATATTCACCGTCGGGAAAACGGTTGCATTCGGCGGCGGTAGCTTGGGCTCCGTGCCGTATCCATCCTCTGCATTCAGCGTCGCCGACTCCCGGTCGAAATAATAGACGGCGGCTACCGCGCCGACGGCGATCAGGATGACGACGAGGATCGAAACGAGGAATCGCCGAAGCATTGCGCACCCTTTTGCATGTTTGATGACGCGACGGAAACGAGCCTGCGCGAATTTGGTTGCATGGCTGGCGCTTACGGCGCAAGCCTCTGGAACATTTTCGCAGGCGCGAACGTTACCGTGGGCAGAACCCAGCGGGCGAGAACAACAATAATGAATGTCCATTCTCAAAGAACGGAGCCCTCGGACTCCGTCAAGACCATTATCGATTCCTCGTCGCCGATCAGAAGCGATTTCCAGACCGCTGACGAACTCGCAGCGCTCGGGCGCAACCTTGCGGTCACCAAATCGGCCGAACTCGTCGGTTTCTCGGAGTTCCGCTTCCCGCACCGGCTGAACGAGAACGAGCGCGCCATCCTCGAAAACTACAGCGCGATCGCCGATGCCTCGCGCCGCAAGCAGATGATCACACCCGCCGCCGAATGGCTGCTCGATCATCATCATACGGTCAAGGAGAACTTTCGTCAGGTAAGGCGCGATCTGCCGGTGAAGTTCTTCCGCCAATTGCCCGATATGCAGATGACCGCCGGCATGCGGCTGCCGCGCATGTTCGCACTGACCTGGGATTACGTCGCTCATACGGACAGCACATTCACGCCGGATTCGCTGACCTCCATCGTCGAGGGCTTCCAGGAGATTGAGACGCTGACGATCGGCGAGATATGGGCCATTCCCGCGATCCTGCGCTATGTGCTTCTGGAAAACCTCCGTCGCCTCTCGGATCGCGTCGATGTTTCCCGCCGCATGCGCGACGAGGCCAACCGGTTCGCCGATTTCCTCGCTTCGAACCGGGAGAATACCGATCCAGGTCGCGCATTCCGAGAGCAAGAAAAATTCACCACCGACAACAGCTTCACCGCCCAGCTTCTCTATCGCCTGCGCGAGGATTCGGCCTCCGCCGCGGAGGCGCTCACTTGGCTCGAGGAGCAGCTTGAGGCGCGCGGCATCGATGCCGAGGAAGCCATTGTCCTCGAGCATAGCCGGATCTCGACCGGCAACCTCACGGTCGGCAATATCATCCGCAGCCTCAAGCGGATCGATGATTTCGACTGGACCCAATGGTTCGAGGAGATTTCCAAGGTCGACGTCGCACTCCGGGAAGCCTCGGATTTCGCGACGCTGGATGCACGGACCCGCAATCATTATCGCACCGCGATCGAACGGGTCGCGCGCCGTTCGCCGAAATCGGAAATGGAAGTCGCTCAACTGGCCCTCGAAATGTCGGTGGGTGCCAAATCCGGCGACCCGCGCACCGACAATGTCGGCTACTACCTCGCCGACAAGGGCGCCGCAGAACTGAAGCAGGCCGTTGGCTACAAAGCGCCGCTTTCGGAACGCATCGAGCATGTCGTTAGAATAGCCGGTTTGGCCTCGCTGGTCGTCCCCAGCCTGGTGCTGACCTGCATTGTCATCGCGCTGGCGTGGTGGTTCCTGGCGACCACTCCGCTTGCTGCCATCGGCATCATGATGCTCTTGCTCGCCTTCGCTCTGCCGGCACTCGAAGCCGCATCCGCACTCTACCGCTCCATCGTCTTCGCCACCGTTCCGCCGTCCCATCTGCCGGGCTTCGAGTTCAAGTCGGGCGTGCCCGAAACCGCCCGCACATTGGTCGTCATCCCCTGCCTGTTTTCGAACCGCGATAGCGTCGATGGGCTCGCGCGCAATATCGAGGTTCACTACCTCGCCAATCCCGACCGGGAGATATTCTTCGCGCTTCTCGCCGACTGGGCCGACAGCCCGGTGGAGGAGAGTGCCGAGGATCGCGACTTGCTGACTTTCGCGGAAGCCGAGATCGACCGGCTCGCTGCGAAATACGCTTCGGCCGGGCCGCGCCGATTCTTCCTGCTTCACCGCCGCCGGCTCTACAATCCCTCGGAAGGCGTGTGGATGGGCTGGGAGCGCAAGCGCGGCAAGCTGCATGAACTCAACCTGCTCATCCGAGGCGATCACGACACGACGTTTCTTCCGCCATCCGCGCCGTTGCCCGAGAATATCCAGTATGTATTGACGCTCGATTCCGATACGCGGCTGCCGCGCGATTCCGCCCGTATGCTGATCGGCAAGATGGCCCACCCGCTCAACGCGCCGGTGATCGATTCCGAGAGCCGCCGCGTGACCGATGGATATGCCATCCTCCAGCCGCGCATCACGCCATCGCTGACGACGGGCGACGAGGCCTCCGTGTTCCAGCGCATCTTCTCGCGCGACCGGGGGCTCGACCCTTACGTCTTTGCGGTGTCCGACATCTATCAGGACCTGTTCGGCGAAGGCTCTTTCACCGGCAAGGGCCTCTATCATGTCGATGCATTCCAGGCCGCACTGGAGGGCCGGATCGAGGAAAATACCGTCCTCAGCCATGACCTGCTCGAGGGTTCGTTTGCCCGCAGCGGGCTGGTCACCGATCTTGCCTTCATCGAGGATTTCCCGGTTCGTTATGAAGTCGAGGCTTCGCGCCAGCATCGCTGGGCGCGTGGCGATTGGCAGTTGCTGCCCTATATCTTCGGCGGCAAGGCGAATGTGACTGCGCTGTCGCGGTTCAAGATGCTGGACAATCTGCGCCGTTCGCTGATGCCAGGCACATGGATCGTGGCGTCGCTGCTCGGCTGGTGTCTGCTGGGACCGGCCCCTGCGGCGCTCTGGCAGATGATCCTGATAGCAGCACTCTTCGTGGGGCCGGTGATTTCGCTCTTCACTGGCGTGGTGCCGCGCCAGGTCGGAGTCTCGCCCGAAAGCCATGCCCGGGCGCTGATCAACGATGTCATCGACCTGATGGCGCAGATGGGGCTGTCCATCGCCTTCATGGCCCACAATGCCGGATTGATGGTGGATGCCATTGTCCGCACCCTGCATCGCATGTTCGTGAGCCGTGCGAAATTGCTCGAATGGCGAACTGCCCAGCAGGTGCTGAGCGAGGGAGCGGGCGGCATCGTCTATTATTACAGGCAGATGTGGGCATCGCCGCTGATTGCCGTCGCGTCCATGCTTCTCGTCTTCGCCGTCAATCCGGCCGATGCGGTGATCGCGTCCGTCTTCGGCCTGATCTGGCTTGTGGCGCCTGCTCTCGCATGGTGGACGAGCCAGACGCTGGAAAACGAGGATTGCCTCGACGTTTCGGATGCCGATGCCGCGACGCTGCGCACGATCGGGCGCCGGACCTGGCGCTTCTTCGAGACTTTCGTGACAGCTGAACACAATTTCCTGCCACCGGATAATTTCCAGGAATTGCCGGTGCCGCTTGTGGCGGCTCGTACCTCGCCGACCAATATCGGCCTCTATATGCTGTCCAGCATCACCGCCCGCGACATGGGCTGGATCAGCTTCTTCGATTGCGTTGGTCGGCTCGAACAGACCATTTCGACGGTCGAGAGGATGGAGAAGTTCAAGGGCCATATCTACAATTGGTACGACACGAACGACCTGCACGTGATGCATCCGCATTATGTCTCGACGGTCGATAGCGGCAATCTTGCCGGCCACCTGATCGTCGTGTCCTCTACCCTCAAGGACTGGTCGGCGGCGCTGGCCGTCCACCTAATTGGAGACATAAGGGGCATCGGCGACACTGCGCGCGTGTTCAGGGCGACGCTGGCGACAGTCCCGGACGATCGCCGCAGCATCCGCCCCTTGAGGCGTCGTCTTGAAGAACGGCTGGAAGGCTTCGAAAAGACACTGCAAGCTTATCTCGGCGAGCCGCAATTCGCCCCGGTCCGCACGATCGGGCTCTCTGTGGTCGCAAGCGAGATTCTGGGCTTTGCCCACGACCTCGATCGAGAGATCGGCAGTGATGGCACGAAGCTTCTCGTCGAATGGGCCGATCGCCTGCACAGGAATTGCGAGGCGCATTTCGCCGACGCGGTCTTCGACCGCGAGGGACAGGACGAGGTGCGCGCGCGACTCGACAGTCTCGGCGAACGGGCGAGGGCGCTCGCCTTCAACATGGATTTTGGTTTCCTGCTCAACAAGGAACGTCGCCTGCTTTCGATCGGCTATCGCGGCGAGGAGGGCAAGCTCGACGAATCCTGCTACGATCTGCTGGCATCGGAAGCGCGCCTCACCAGCCTGTTCGCTATCGCCAAGGGCGATATCGCCAGCGAGCACTGGTTCCGCCTCGGCCGTCCCGTCACCACGATCGGCGGCCGGGCAACGCTCGTTTCCTGGTCGGGCTCGATGTTCGAATATCTGATGCCGCCGGTGGTGATGCACGAGCGTCAGGGCGGCATCCTCAACCAGTCCGACAACCTCTCTATCGAACGCCAGATCGCCTACGGCAAGTCACTCGGCATCCCCTGGGGAGTCTCGGAATCGGCCTATCATGCCCGCGACCGGGAACTGAACTACCAGTATCACAATTTCGGCGTGCCCGGCCTCGGTCTGAAGCGTGATCTCGGCAACAATGTCGTCATCGCGCCCTATGCGAGCCTGCTGGCCAGCCAGTTCAAGCCGCGCGAGGCGGTCGCCAATATGGCCAAGCTTGACGCGATCGGGGCGCTCGGCGTCTATGGCTATTACGACGCCATCGACTTCACAGAAGCACGTTTGCCGGAGGGCAAGGATTACGCGGTGGTGCACAATTACATGGCCCATCACCAGGGCATGTCGATCACCGCGATCGGCAACGCCGTGCTGAACGGCCGCCTGCGTGACCGCTTCCACAGCGATCCTGTCATCGAAGCCGCCGAACTGCTGCTTCAGGAAAAGGCGCCGCGCGAGGCTGTCCCGATCCGCACACCAGATGCCGGCGAACCGATTTCGGACGCGTCCGATCTGATGACGGTCCAGAAATACCGGATGATCGAAGATCCGATGCAGGCGCGTCGCTCGGTCAACGTGCTGTCGAACGGTCATTACTCCGTGATGGTGACCGCGACCGGTTCGGGATATTCGATGTGGAACGGCCAGGCCGTGACTCGCTGGCGCCCCGACCCGAGCATCGACGACTGGGGTTCGCACATATTCCTCCGTGATGTCCGTTCGGGCGAATGGTGGTCGGCCGCACCCGGGCCGAAATCCGTCGAGGGCGAGGAGGCCATCACCGTCTTCGCCGACGAGAAGGCGGAGTTCAGCAAGGTTGTCGGCACAATCAAATCCAAGCTCGAAGTCATCGTCGGTACCGAGGCGGATGCCGAGGGGCGCCGGATCACCATCATCAATTCAGGCACGACCGACCGCCATATCGAGATCACGTCCTATGGCGAATTCGTGCTTTCGCCACCGGATAACGATGTGGCTCATCCGGTGTTCTCCAAGATGTTCCTCAAGACCGAGATCGGTGAAAGCGGTGATGTCATCTATGCCCGGCGCAACAAGCGCAGCCACGACGAGCCGGATATCGAGGTCGCGCATCTGATCGCCGGCTCGACAAGCCGCTCGCCGGTTCAGGCCGAGACCGACCGCCGCGCCTTCATCGGCCGGGGCCGGGATATCGGCAGCGCGCGCGCCTTCGACAAGGATGCCAAGCTCGAAGCGCATCAGGGCTTCACGCTCGATCCGATCTTCGCGCTCCGCAAGACCATCCGCGTGCCGGCGGGCAAGGAAGCCAACCTCGTCTTCTGGACGATCGCGGCACCCAACCGCACCGAACTCGAGGCACAGGTAGCACGCTACCGGCATGCCGAGAATTTCGAACATGAGGCCCGGCTCGCCTGGACGCGCACCCAGGTACAGATACGCCATCTCGATATGACGCATGCCGAAGCGCTGCTCTTCCAGCGCATCGCTTCCTTCCTGATCTATCCCGACACACGGCTGCGGCAGATCCTGACGCCGGGCAATGTCGTCAGCGCCCAGCAATCGGCGCTCTGGCCGATGTCGATCTCGGGCGACTTCCCGATCTTTGCGCTGAGGATCGACGACGAGGCGGATCTGGCGATCATCCAGAAAGCGTTTCGGATGCAGGAATATCTCCGCTCGCGGGGCATTATTTCCGATCTCGTGATCATCAACGAGCGCGCTGCTTCCTATGCGCAGAGCGTTCAGCACGCCATCGACTTCATGTGCGAAAATGCCCGCCGGCGCGGCTTGTCGTCGGGGCCGGCGCAGCATATTTTCTCGGTGCGCCGCGACCTGATGGAGCCCGAAACCTACCAGGCGCTGATCAGTGCGGCCCGCATCATGCTCCACACCCGCAACGGCGCGATCTCCGAGCAGATCGACCGGCTCGAAAAGCTGGCCCACGAGGAGCAGGCGGCAGCGTCGAGCGTCGCTCCGGCTGAGGACAGAAAGTTCGCCGAACATTTGGCACGCCGGGCCGTGGTGCCTGCAAACCAGAGTCCCGCGGTGGTCGAAGGTGGGGATCTCCTGTTCTGGAACGGCTATGGCGGCTTCGATCCGCATAGCCGCGATTATGTAGTCAGGCTCCGGGGCGGGGAGGCGACGCCGCATCCCTGGATCAACGTCATCTCCAATGGAACATTCGGCTTTCACATCTCGGCGGAAGGTGCGGCCTTCACCTGGAGCTCGAATTCGCGCGACTACCAGCTGACGCCCTGGACCAACGACACGGTCGTCAATCGGCCCGGCGAGGCCTTTTACATCAGGGATCTCCCCGCGAGAAAGACGTTCTCGCCCTTCGCGGCCATCGGCCGGGATCCCGCAGCTCTCTACGAAGTACGTCATGCTCCTGGTTGTTCGACGTTCAGGACGGAGAGCGAGGGTCTGCAGATCGAGATGACCCAGATCGTCGCCGACAACGATCCGGCAAAGCTGTTACGCCTTCGGATTACCAACAAGAACGGCAATGCCAGGACGCTGCGCATCTATGCCTATGCCGAATGGGTGCTCGGCAACAATCGTGCCCGGACGGCGCCCTATCTCCGCAACTGGCATGAGGCTGGTGTCAACGCGCTGATGGCGCAAAACCCGTTCTCGATCGACAACAACACGCGGACCGCCTTCCTGGCGGCCAGCCGTCCTCTGCAATCCTACACCGTGGCACGCGGCGAATTTCTCGACGGCAATTCGGATACGTTTGCGCCCTCGGCAGTGGAGGTGGGGCTTACCCTTTCGAATTCCGCGGAGAGCGGCGGCGATCCATGCGCGGCCATCGCAATCGATCTCACCATCCCCGAGGGCGAGACATCGGAGACGCTCTTCCTTGTCGGCGATGTCGATACCTCGGAACTGGCAGTGCCCCTGATCGAGCGGCTCATGGCCGTCGGCTTCGAGACGGAGCTGGAAAAGACCAAGGCGCAGTGGGAGGACTTCCTCGGAACGCTGCAAGTCTCGACGCCCGACCCGGCTTTCGACCGCATGGTCAATACCTGGTTGCCCTACCAGAACCTCGCTTGCCGCATCCGTGCCCGCAGCGCCTTCTATCAGGCCTCCGGCGCCTTCGGTTTCCGCGACCAGCTGCAGGATACCCTGGCCTTGATGCTGCAGGATCCGGGGCTCGCCCGGGCGCAGATCATCAACGCAGCCAGCCGACAGTTCACCGAGGGCGATGTCCAGCATTGGTGGCTGCCCAAGTCAGGCGCAGGGGTCCGCACGCTGATCTCGGACGACGTCGTTTGGCTCGGCTATGCCACGGCCTACTATCTGTCGGTAACCGGTGACGCTTCCCTGCTTGACGAGAAGATCGGCTTCCTCAAGGGCGAGCCGCTTGGCGAAAAGCACGAATCCTTCTTCCCGCCGGAGAAATCCGACGAGACCGCGACGCTCTACGACCATTGCGTCCGGGCGCTCGATCTCGCCATCCAGCGCACCGGGGCGAACGGCCTGCCGCTCATCCTCGGCGGCGACTGGAACGACGGCATGAACCGGGTCGGCATCGAAGGCAGGGGCGAGAGCACATGGCTCGGCTGGTTCCTGATGCTGGCGCTGGAGAAGATGATCCCAATCGCCGAATCCCGCAAGGACAAGGCACATGCCAAGGCTTGGACAGCCCATCGCGAAAAGCTGAAGGCTTCAATCGAAGCCAATGCCTGGGACGGCGAATGGTACCGGCGCGGCTATTTCGACGATGGTTCACCGCTCGGCTCGAAGGACAGCGACGAATGCCGCATCGATTCCATCGCCCAGTCGTGGAGCGTGATCTCGGGCGCCGGCGACCCGGCGCGCGCCAATCAGGCCATGGACAGCGTCTCGTCGAAGCTGATCGATGTAGAAGGCAAGATCATCCGGCTCTTCACCCCGCCCTTCGAGCATTCCGACAAGGACCCCGGCTATATCAAGAGCTATCCGCCCGGCGTGCGCGAGAATGGCGGCCAATATACCCATGCCGCGATCTGGACCGCCTATGCGCTGGCAAAGATGGGCCGCGCCGACGATGCCTACAAGGCGTTCTCGATGCTCAACCCGGTCAATCACGCACTGTCCAAAGAGGATGCGGACATCTACCGCGTCGAGCCCTATGTCGTTGCCGCCGACATCTATGGTGCCGCCGACCGCACCGGCCGGGGCGGCTGGACCTGGTACACCGGTTCGGCCGGCTGGCTCTATCGCACGGCGGTCGAGGCTATCCTAGGCATCCGCCGCGAGGGCCCTCGCATACGGATCGAGCCGGTCCTGCCCTCCGCCTGGCCGGGCTTCGAGGCCGTGCTGGTGCTGGATAGCGTGCGCTACGAGATCATGGTGACGCGGGACGGATCGGAAAAGCTGGCCGTCGCCGTCAACGGAGAGGTGTCACCCGACGGAACGTTTGCGCTCGCATCAGTCAAAGCGTCGTAGGCGAACAGCGGCTGATACATGATGGAAATGGAAAAGGCCGGAGCGATCCGGCCTTTTCCATTTAATGCTTGGTCGTCTTATGCTCGGGTTTGCCCTTGCGCTTGGTCGACGCCATCTTGTCGAGTTCTTTCTCGCTCATCGATTCTTCCATCGATTTCGAGGCGCCCTTGAGTTTGCTTTTGGGCATGTCGCCGCGCTTGGCAGCGAGTGCGGCGCCGGCAGCCTTCTGCTGGGCCTGGGATTTTGCGGGCATGATCATACTCCTTCCGGAACGGGTTGAGACGGATGCGCTCTCCCCAGACCAGAAAACGCGGCATCGCTGCCTTCGTTCCTGAAGGCTTTTCGAGTTCAGAAGGAAACGGTCATCTCGCGGATGGTCGTGATGACCCGGTCGAGATTATACGGCTTGTCGAAGAAGCGACACTCCGCCGGCATCTCGTTCGCGGTAACCCGGCGATAGCCCGACGTGATGATGATCTTGAGTGGCGGCCAGCGGTCGCGCGCGAATGCCGCAAGCCTTACCCCGTCCATGCCGCCGGGCATGTCGACATCGGTGAACATCGCCTGGATATCGGAGTTCTTGTCCAGGATCGCGATTGCCTCGCGTGCATTGCCGGCTTCATGAACAACAAAGCCAGCTCTTTCCAGGCTGTCGGCAATGTCCATGCGGATCAGGAATTCATCTTCCACGACGAGGACTGCGATTTTGTAACTGCTGGCGATCAAATGACTAAAACCGAGGCTAATGAAGAGAATTGTGCAGGTTTACTCATGCTTGCGTATCATTCTGGTGCCCATCTTACAAAGAAGACGTTCCTGAACGGCTAATATTCATTCTTAATCATGCGGCGGGCATTGTCAGTGTGAAGCGAGTCTTCTCCGGCGTCGAGTGGGCGTTGAGTTGTCCACCGTGCGCTTTGGCGATTTCCGACGCGATATAGAGGCCGAGGCCGAGTCCGACTTGAGGCGCATTGTCCGCGCTCTGCGAAAACGGCTCGAAAAGCCTGGGCAGGACTTCAGCCGGAATGGGTGTTCCATGGTTCTCGACCGCCAGTTCGAATTGACCGTCACGCGTTTTCGCTTCGACGCGAACCTCGCGATCCGGATCGCCATGCGCCAAGGCGTTGCCGACGAGATTTGACAGTAATTGACCAAGGCGGATCTTATCCACTTTGACCGGGCTGGTAACGTGTAAATCCGTGAGAATCATCCGTTCCGGCGCTGCCGAGCGAAACTCATCGACCACCTGCATCAGGTCGCTTTGCAGCGAGTCGATCTCCTTGATCTCGAGCTTGATGCCGCCGCCCAAACGCCCGCGTGTCAAATCCATAACGTTGCCGACAAGGCCGAGCATGCGATCGATGCTGTTCTGCATCATCATCAGAATCTTGAGCGTGCCCTCGTCCTCGGTGCGGCGCCTGATCATCTTGATGCCCGCCTGAAGCGACGCCAGCGGGTTTCTCAGGTCATGTCCGAGCACACCGACGAAGCGCTCGCGAAGCTCGGAAAGTGCGAACTGCTCCGAAAGCGTCTGTTCGTTCGCGACCATTCTTCTGTCGGCATCGAGATGGCGAGCGATCAGTTCGGCAAACAGCTTGAACATGCCGATGACCTGCGGGTTGTCCACCTTGGCGGGCAATGGATCGATCGCGCAGAGCGTTCCGAAAAAAGAGCCGTCCTCGAGAAAAATCGGCGTCGAGATATAGCTCTGGAACCCGTACATCGCTGCTGTCGGATGGCCGCAATAGACGGCGCTTTCCTCGACGTGATCGATCGCCACCGTTTCCTGGTGCTGGCGTATCTCATGACAGATCGTCGTCTCGACCTTGAGTTCGTCGCCGGGCTTCAGTCCGAAATCGATGCTGTCGAGCGTCGCACGTGACCCAGCGATCGCTGGTGACGCGGGCGATCGCGGCAAAGCGCATCCCGGTCGTCCTGCAGATGACGTCCAGGATCGTGGGCACGGCCGCCACACGGCCAATTGCATCGATATCGGATTGAAAATTGTGCATCCGGCCGCTTGACGGTACGTCTATGTTGCTAATCGAAGTTTCTCTCGCGGTGGTTGTTTGAACAGATGGTCAATATGGAAGTTTCCCTCGGTTTTTGCAAATGCACCGGGAACAAATCTATCCGAGTTGTGTAACGTTTTCGAAGGTTAGTGGTTCGCCTGCAAACAGCGCAGGAACGCAATTTCCGGCCGTCTTTGCGAGGAACAATTCAGAGTCCCAGCGGTTATCTCCCATACGCCGTTTGGCAGCGGCAGAACAAATCGGAGGTAACACCATGAAAAGATACGTCTTTTTCGCGGCGTTCCTGGCTTTGACGCCTGCGGCCGCCATTGCGCAGGAGGGAGACACGACGGGAAGCATTAATCCGCCCGTCGTCACTGATGACGGCAATGCAAATATGCCTGTTCCTGGTGAAAACAGCTTCACCGAACCGCAGGTTCGCGAACGGCTGGCTGCTGCCGGCTATACCGGTATCGGTCATCTGGATCTGGAGTCGGACGGTGTCTGGCGCACGACGGCCATGAAGGATGACACTCTGGTGTCGCTCGGCGTCGATCACCAGGGCAATATCGTGGAGAAATAAGTCATCGAAGTTGAGAGTTCTACGCGAGGACTGCGGAAAGGGCCGGCAAGCAAGCTGGCTCTTTCTGTGTCTCACGTACCGCAGAAGGTCCGGTAGGGCGCACGGTCACCGGGAGCGGGTTCGGTGTAGCGCTCGGCGCCCGGCTGTTCTTCATAGGGCTTCGAAAGCACGGCATTCATGCGTTCAAAGGGACCGAGATCGTCTTCATTGATCGCCGCCGCCAGCGCTTCCTCGACCAGATGGTTGCGCGGGATGTAGACCGGGTTGACATTGTCCATGCCAGCGGCCCTTTGCTCGTCAAAGCCCGGCTCGCGTGAAAGCCGTGCGCGCCACTCCGCCAGCCACTTGTCAGCCGCCGCCCTGTCTTTAAAGAGACTCCAGAACGGCATGTCGTCGCCCCCGGCTGAGTTTCCGAGCGCCCGGAAGGCCGATGTCCAGTCCACCGCGTCCTGATGCATCAGGGACAGCAGCGCCTGGACGAATTCGCCATCCGCATCTTCATTCGTGTGAAGGCCGATCTTCAGGCGAAGCCCCGCCAGCCAGTATTGCTGGAACGCGCCGGCATAGTCGATCACCACCTGGTTGGCGGTCTCGACGGCCCTTTCGCTGTCCTCATCGATCAGCGGCAGCAGCGTCTCGGCCAGCCGGGCGAGGTTCCACTGCATGATTCCCGGCTGGTTCTGATACTGATACCGCCCGCCGCGATCGATCGAGCTGAAAACCGTGGCCGGGTCATAGGCATCCATGAAGGCGCAAGGCCCGAAATCGATGGTCTCACCCGAAATCGACGAATTGTCCGTGTTCATCACGCCATGGATGAAGCCGACATGCATCCAGCGGGCCACGAGTGCCGCCTGGCGATCCGCAACCGCGTTGAGCAGCGCAAGATAGGGCGGCCCCGAGCCTTCGAGTTCCGGATAGAGCCGCTGGATCACATAATCTGCAAGCGACTTGAGGCCCTCGACATCGCCGCGCGCGGCGAAGAACTGAAATGTGCCGACCCGGATATGGCTTGCCGCGACGCGCGTCAGAACCGCACCGGGCAGCACCGTCTCGCGATGGACATCGTCGCCGGTCGCCACTGCCGCCAGCGCCCGCGTTGTCGGCACGCCAAGCGCATGCATCGCTTCGCTCACGAGATATTCCCGCAGCACCGGTCCCACCGCCGCACGGCCATCGCCGCCGCGCGAATAGGGGGTGCGGCCAGCGCCCTTGAGCTGGATGTCGCGGCGGATACCGTTCCGGTCGATCACTTCCCCAAGCAGGATCGCGCGGCCGTCGCCGAGTTGAGGTACGAAGCCGCCGAACTGATGGCCGGCATAGGCCATGGCGATCGGATGCGTGCCTTCAAGAACCTTGTTGCCGGAAAATATCGCAGCACCCTCGGCCGAATCGAGCATCGCCCCATCTAGTCCAAGCTCATCCGCAAGCGCGTGATTGAACTTGAGCATTTTCGGGGCAGGCACCAGTGTCGGCTTCACATGCGCGAAGAAGCGGTCGGGCAGTTCGGAATAGGTGTTGGAGAACTCGAGCATAGGTCTTTCCCAGGCACGCGGTTGCGGCGCGCCGTCATCAGGCAAAAATAATGTCGCGAGCGCCCATCGGCAAGATCAGTCCGGCCCGACATCGACCTCAGGCTGATTCTTCTCCGGCAGCGAACCCGTGCCGGGCGTCTTCTCACGATCGGTGAGCTTTTCCTTGGCGTGCGGTCCTGCCGGCGGCGTCTTCTTGGGATCGGCGAGGCTGTCCTTGCGGGACTGGGGACTGTTTTGCATGGCGCGCACTCCTTGTTGCTTCCCTCGCAACGTGTCCGGGCCGCATCTCGTTCCCCGGAACAAACGGCAAGCGCAGCGGTTGTCGAAATGACGGACAGCATAAGGAGACTCGTCATGAACTTGAAAATCCGCACGATCCCGATCGCCGTTGTGATCGCCGCGCTATTTGCCGGAACCGCCTCCTATGCCCAGACGGTCAATTCCAGCGATTGCGATGCCGCAATGCCGCCCCTCACGGGCCTGGACAAGGATTCGGGCGATGCGCAGGCCGGTATTGTTCCACACGATTCGCTGAGCGACCAGCTCGCGACATGCGGTAGCGTGCTCAATCCGCCAGCGATCGGAGACACTGATTTCATCCAGCCCGCCCCCGCGATTGACGATCCGATGGCGATCCATCCGCGGGATCCGCAACTGAAGAAGAAATGAGCCACGGCGGTTTTCGGAACCAAGCCGCCGTCCGGCCGTTCAATCTCCAGCAGAAGGCTGTAAACAGTAGAGGAATACGACCATGGCAATCCATGAACCCCATGGCGACCGAGACGATCGCCGCGTGGAACTGAGCCCCGTCGAGGCCCGGCAGGGCGTGCTCGGGCGGCCCGTTCTTTATGTGCTTGTCGTCGGCCTGCTCCTTGCAATGCTGGCTTGGGCCGCGTCCGAATTCTGGGGCATGAGCATCGACACCCAGACCCCGAAGGATAACGCACAGATCACGGCCCCGGCGACCGAACCGGTCACCGAGAACGAGAACATCGTCAATGACAATCCTCCGGCAGGCGAGAAGTTGGAAAAGGCGCCCGCAGTCATCGACCCGACCACGCCCACCAACCAGTAAGGTTTCGAAGTCCCGGATCGTGCTCGATCCGGGACTTTCCGTCTGGCCCGCCGATGGCCGCGCCGTACGAAATGTCGCGCACACAGACCAAATACGCTCAAATCTCAATGCGATGTCATAAAGGGCTTGATATCGGCGGTGAGCTTGTCTAATCACGCCGGTGACGGAGAGGTGGCCGAGTGGTCGAAGGCGCTCCCCTGCTAAGGGAGTATACCCGGAAGGGTATCGTGGGTTCGAATCCCATCTTCTCCGCCATATCCCCTTGTATTGTCTAGTTTATTTGCGATGTAGTGGCAATAGGCCCACTTGGAGGCCCACTTTGGGTTCCATTGGCAGCGTCAGCGCGTATTCACGAACGATTCGCGAACTTAAGACGCGGCACTGCTTTCTACAGGCCTCCATCCTGCGAAGATGCGTTATGAAGACGTGTGCCGATCTTCCATCCGTTCGATCAGGCATCGGCATCCGGGCGGCAATACCAGCTTTCCGCACTGTTTTCTCGCGTCGTTCGAGGCCGAGATTCGGACGAAACGCATCCGCCTTTGCCAGTTGGACAAGAGCGGGTACCGGAACACGGGCTCGGCGCCAGATGTCATCGACGGAGGCAAACGGTTCGTCGGCACGTTCATTGACGATTGTCACGCCATGCGCGTTGGCCAACGTCTTGACCATCCGGAAGCCGAGGCGGACGGCAAAGCGACTCTCATCGGCTGTCGGCTCCAGTGTGCAGTCCCAGCGTGAGGCGCTGACCGCAAACTGGTCGCACGTCGATGCCGTGGTTAATGGCATCGCGGACAATCTCCGCCGGCGCATAGAAGCCCAGGGCTGGGCATTGAGCAGTGCACAGCAGAAGACATCCGGATGCCAGCACTTCACCCAGGATGAAGCGTAGGCAATCAGGGCGAAGGAGGTGGCATGGCTCTCGGGAAAGCCGTAGGAACCAAAGCCTTCGATCTGGCTGAACGTCTTATAGGCAAAATCCTGATCGTAGCCACTGGCCCTCATGCCATTGATCAGCTTCATCTTGAACTGGCTGACACCACCGGTGAACTTGAAGGTCGCCATGGACCGGAGCTGGTCGGCTTCACCAGGCGAGGTCGCCACCCGCATGGCCTGTTCCTGAAACAGCGGCACGCCGAGCGTCTTGCCGAGCAATTTCTCCAGCTCCGGACGCGGGAACACGACCGGCTCCTTGCCTTCTCGCCTCCGGAGATAGGGATGCACAATGTCACCCTGAATTGGACCCGGTCGGACGATGGCGACTTCGATGACCAGGTCATAGAATGTCCGAGGCTTCAACCGTGGCAGCATCGACATCTGCGCCCGCTTTCGATCTGGAACGTCCCGAGCGTATCGGGCTTGCGGACCATCTGGTAGGTGCGCGGATCTTCAGGCGGGATCGTCGAGAGGTCGTGCTTGATGCCCTTGTGCTGTTCTAGCAGATCGAAGCCACGCTTCATGCAAGACAGCATGCCGAGCGCCAGGACATCGATCTTCATGAAACTTCAGGATATCGATGTCGTCCTTGTCCCGCTCGACAACCTGGCGATCGATCATGGCTGCCGGCTCGATCGGCGCGATGTCATCCAGCCAATCGCGTGTCAGGACGAAGCCACCAGGATGCTGGGATAGGTGACGCGGAAAGCCGACGAGCTTTTGCGCCAGTTCGATCGTCAGCCTCAGTCGGCGGTCACCAAGATTGGAATTGAGCTCACGCGCCGGCGTGCCATCGATGTCCTCGCCATGACCCCAAACATGCGACGAGAGAATCTTGGTCATATCCTCCGGCAGGCCGAGTGCTTTGCCCACATCGCGGACAGCTCCCTTCGAGCGATAGCGAATGACTGTCGAACAGAGTGCGGCGTGGTCCCGGCCATAGGTCTCGAAGATCCATTGCATGACGATCTCACGTCGCTCATGCTCGAAGTCGACATCGATATCAGGCAGTTCACGTCGCTCCTCGGACACGAACGCTCGAAGAGCAGATCGTTCCGGGCCGAGTCGATTGCTGTGATGCCGAGCACATAGCAGACGGCGGAATTGACTGCCGAGCCTCGCCTCTGGCAGAGGATGTCCCTCAATCAACCTGGGTGGAGTCTCCGCAATCGGGAATTGACCGAACGACAGGAGGCCAACGCAGGCGTTATATTTGCAAGCCTCCCCCTATCACAGCAATCACTGGCAAAAATCAGCGTGCGTCACAATGGCAGTATTCTTCGATAGCTTCGTGAACGACGTCCTGGGAGATTGGCTTGGCAATGAAGATCGTCGATGGCGGAAGCTCGCCATCGACTGGACGCCCGGCGCCTGACGCAACAACGACGCAAATATGAGGCCAGCGGTTCGCCACCTCCCAAGCCAGCTGGCATCCGGTCATCGATCCCGGCGTCTCAATGTCAGTTACGACAAGTTTGAGTGATGGACAGTCGGTCAGGAATTTGAATGCATCCTCGAGCGTTCTCGCCTTGATGACCTCAAAGCCCTCCTCGGCGACCATATCGGCTGTGTCCATCCGAATAATTGGTTCGTCATCGACGACGAGGGCAATCGGCTGATTGGCGGTCATCAGACCACCCGACCGACACTTGGAACGGATGTCGGCGCTGCCGAGCGATCGGTCGTGCCGTTAAATTGGTCCTCGCTCGGCACCACGCCATCAGGTGTCAGGTCATCGACGGCCTTCGGTAGCTCGCGCGATAGGCGGCTGAGGATTTCCTCTTTCGACAGCCCAGTCTTTGCCGTCAACTCACTGAGGACATCGTCTCCGAGGGCTTGGGAAAGATCGGGTTCGTTGATGGGTTGATTGGGGCCGGTCGTCACCCAAGAGTCCGCGCGGTCGCCGAGACCATTTTGCTTGAACTGATCGAGAAGGCCCCCAAGGCCACCGCTAAGGATGCCGCCTGGGGACGAACCGCCAAAGATGCTGCCCAGGCCGCCCTTGGTAAGGCCGCCCAGCAGGTCGCTGAGACCTCCCTGGTTTTGTGCCACGGTGCCATCAGGATTGGTCGATTGGCCGTTCTGCAGGCCGCGTAGCATTTCGGCGATCTTGTCGCGATTCTGATAACCGGCGACGGTGAGAACGGCGAGAAGAGCGGTAAGTGGTCCACGGGACATCGGGGTTTTCCTTCGGTTTCAGTGAAACGATTTTGCTCACGTCTAACTGGTTCAGAGGTGTGAGAGTTCCCTGCAGATGGTTCGGGGCTCGCCGTGCTGGATTGACGGATTTATCGCGCGAATTCTTTAGGATCGGGCAGGTCGATCCTTTCAAGGACGTTGCCATGCTCATCACTGATGTGGACCTGCAGCCCAGCCAGCATTTCCGGCAATCCGAGCAAGGCTCCTACAACCAGGTCAGCTTCTCGGTGGCTTCCACAATTGCTGCCTCTATATCCGGTAGGTCGATTCCGATGTTGTCTTTAAGAATTGGATGACCGACTCGGAGATTGAAGAAATATCGCGGCATGTTCACTCCTTAGGCTTGAGCATTCAAAGTCCGCGACACCACAGAGAGTTCGGGTAACGAAGCAAGGTGTTGGTAAATCGAACTCACGGAACTCGGACCGCCGGAAATGGTTATCGCTGCGAAGGAGAATTTAATGAAACTTGCTCGCCGCGCCTTAAGCGACCCTGATCGCCGAATTGAACTAGAAGCCGCAATGGACGATCAAGTTTCAGAGCTGCTCGCCGACGCAAACGATGCCGGTTACAGCACCGAAGAGGCCATCAACGCTCTGGTGAAGGTGGTGAACAACCAACGTCTAATTCTGTACAGGGATACCGATCCCGTCGATGATCCGAGCTGAGCATCGTCGACAAGCATGAGAAGGCCGCAGTGCATCAACCGCGGCCTTGCTATTTACCCCGGCAATCCTATGGTCGTAGAACGACCTTGATCACGCCGTCTTCCTTGTCACGAAACTTGTTGTACATCTCCGGCGCGTCTTCGAGCGATGCGGGGTGAGTGACGACGAAACTCGGGTCGATTTCCCCGGCAACAATCTTTTCGAGAAGCGGCTTGGTATATTTCTGAACATGGGTCTGGCCCATCTTCAGGGTAAGCCCTTTGTTCATCGCGGCGCCGAGCGGGATTTTGTCGCCAAATCCCACATAGACGCCAGGAATCGAAATCGTGCCTGCTTTCCTACAGGACATAATTGCTTCCCGAAGAACGTGGACCCGATCCGTCGCCAGGTAGGTTGCTGCCTTGACCTTGTCGACGACGGCGTCGACCGCACCATGTCCTGATGCCTCGCACCCGACGGCATCGATGCAGCTATCCGGGCCGCGCCCTTTGCTTCGCTCCATCAGTTCATCATAGACATCGGTTTGCGAGAAGCTGATTGTCTCGGCTCCGCCGGCTTCCGCCATAGCCAAGCGTTCTGGGACTTCGTCGATGGCGATGACCCGCCCAGCACCCATCATTAACGCGGCGCGAATAGCGAACTGGCCCACGGGACCACAGCCCCAAATCGCGACGGTGTCGCCATCCTTGATCTGGGCGTTCTCGGCGGCCATGTAGCCCGTCGGGAAGATGTCGCTCAGAAACAGCGCCTGCTCATCCGTAACGCTATCTGGCACTTTGATTGGTCCGACATCGGCCATAGGAACGCGAAGGTACTCCGCCTGACCGCCGCTATAGCCACCAAGCATATGCGAGAAGCCAAACAAACCAGCCGGGGACTGGCCCATGGCCTTGATCGCCAATTCGGCGTTCGGATTCGTCCGATCACAGCAGGAAAATAGTCCCTGCTCACAGAACCAGCATTCACCGCAGCTGATCGTGAATGGCACGACCACGCGGTCTCCGACCTTCAGGTTGCTGACCTCCGAACCTAGCTCAATCACCTCACCCATGTTTACATGGCCGAGGATGTCGCCGCTCTTCATCGTCGGTTGGTATCTGTCAAGTAGGTGCAGGTCAGAGCCGCAGATCGCGCAGCAGGTTATCTTGATGATGGCATCTCGGGGATGCTGAATTTTGGGGTCGGGAACGGTATCGACGCGCACGTCGCCTTTCCCATGCCAGCAAAGCGCACGCATGGTAATTCTCCACTGTTTTGAATAACCGCGAGCTTGGACGTTGACGACAACGCGCAAGCGGCCATTGGGCTCATGGCCCGTGATTAAAGGTCGTTGATTGATGGCAGAAGTGTTTCAATCTCTTCGCGCTTTCTGCGGGCGAGAGGCGCCACGTTAGTGGCCCAAAATTTCTCCGCCTTTTCCGGTTCAACATCCCAGAGACGAGTCGAAATCTTGTTGTCGTCCGTGACGACTTTCCTCTTGCCTCTTAGGCGAAGGTATTCCTTCGCAAGGTCGGAGGCGGTGGAGTTGGGAGCAAAACCGATCATTGAAATATCCAATCGAAATGCGAGAGGGCTGCGCACGCGGCCTTTAAAGTGGCCTGCCGGATGGCTCTTGCAGGCCACTTATTACCTGGACGCCTTGTAAAGACGGTCTGCGATTTCCATCATTTCTTCCGGCGCGTAATCCGGGGTAAAGGCTGAAGGAACGCCAGTTAGCTGGTGGATTTTGCCGCCCTCGGGGTGGCCGTCGATCACCTCCAGCTCGCCAGGAGGATCGCCAGGCAGCGCCATTTCTCCTTCGCCTCCCCAGATGCCGGAGATGCTCTTGTAATCTTTCGGGCTCCAGGTGTAGAGGCGACGATGCGAGCCCTCAGCAAGATACTTCTGGCATTCGGGAATGTTGCTCAGACGGATGTTGGGGGTCGGCAGCATCTTCTCGATTTCCACGCCAGTGATTTTCTTGATCGCAAGCGCATAAGCGTGGGCATGCACGGAGCCACGAACCAGAAGGTAGCCGCATACTTCGCGGCCGGTCGGATCGGTGAGCGTTTCATAGACCCGGAGCTTATGGAGACGAGCACCGCACTCGAGGTGGAAGTTGTGCAGTAAATCTACAATCACGTTTCCGGTCGTGGTTATGAAGTCGTTGTTCCAGCCGACGCCGTTGCCGTTGACCGGCGTCGCTCCACCCGCATTCGACAAAAATGCCGCTGCCAGGCGAATGTCCTTCATCGCTTCGTACGGTGCGCCGGAGATATCGCCGCCGTCGGCTTCATCACCATCGTTGTCCGGCCCATTGTTGAGCATAGCAACGCCGTTGCTGACCAATTCAACATGGCCGATTTCTTCAGCCGTGATGCTCGCGACCAGATCGTAGAAGGGTCTTAGCTTTGCTTTCGAACGGAAATTGAAGCTCTGGAACATGTAGTTGCCCAGCGTGGACATCTCGCCGTATTTACCGCCGAGAAGTTCTTGGAGGGCCGCCGCCGCATTTGGGTCCTTTTTCTTCGGCGCGGGCAGTTCCGCCTGAAGCTGGTCGATTCTCATAAACATATAGTGGTCCTTAGGTATGAGTATGGTCCTCAACCTTTGGACCGAGTGCATGTTCCTCTCGACTTCTGATTTATTTCTGGCCGAGCGGAACGAAGCAGAGTTGCAGCGGGTTGGTTGAAGCAAGCCC
The DNA here is from genome assembly GCF_024707525.1 of Rhizobium sp. TH2. Lineage (NCBI taxonomy): Bacteria > Pseudomonadati > Pseudomonadota > Alphaproteobacteria > Hyphomicrobiales > Rhizobiaceae > Rhizobium > Rhizobium sp. TH2. The sequence continues at coordinate 1,528,424 of NZ_CP062231.1, forward strand.
CGAGGAAAATTCAATATGAAACAAATCATTCCGAGGATTGTGATGGCACTTGCCATTTATCCTGTGACCGTGTCAGCGGCGGAAATGCGGCCCCACCAGTTCGTTGATAAGGCCGCGATATCCGACATGATCGAGATCGAAACTGCAAAAATTCAAATTGAGAAGAGCGAGAGCGCCAAACTCAAGGCCTTCGCCCAATAGATGGTGAACGATCATGGCGGTAGCACTAGGATGCGCTGCGAAGGAGGGGCACACTCCCCAAGGCACTCGATGCAAAGCGCCAGGAGAACCTTGACGCGCTAAAGCCGTTGGCGGATGTCGAGTTCGACGCGGCCTACGCATCCACTCAGATTCCGTGCACACTGAAGCCGTCAACCTGTTCGATGGCTATTCCCAAGATGGCAGGGGTGGGCCGTTAAGGCGTTCGCTCAGCAGACCTTCCGACGATCCGCATGCACCTCGTCCGCATCATGGGGCTTAACTCAGGAGAGTAGTCGCACTCATTTCGCCGTCTTTCATGTCTATGGATCACACAGAATCCTGTCGCGAGCCGCTGCGTCATTGCTCTTGTCGTAGCGCCGGATGGAGAAAAGGCGCATGGTGTTGGCCCCGTGCTGATGTAACGGGAAAAGTGAGGCACAGTGACGAGCGCGGATACTGACGACCATCCCGCCTGGAACCAGGAACAGCTTCGGCGTGCTATCAAGGCAGCCGGGATAGCTCTTTGGACATGGAACGTCGACAGCGATGCGTTCACAATGGACCGACGCGGCTATGAGTTGTGGGATGTCTCAACTGAAGACGCGACGCTGACATTCGAGCACCTTTCGGAAAAGATTCATCCGGCCGATCGCGATAGGGTGAGGGCGGCGTTTGTTGCGACAAGGGCCGTCGTCGGGCAATATGAAATCGACTTTCGAATGCTGACCAATCCGGGAGAGGTCCGTTGGATATCCGCTCGCGGGCAAGGCGACGATTTCGAGATAGCTGCGCGTATCATGTCGGGCGTATTTCTCGATGTCACCGGGCGCAAACAGGCCGAGGAAGGTCACGAGCTGCTCGCGGGCGAGATGAGTCACCGCGTGAAAAACCTTTTGGCCATTGCTAGCGGCCTTACCCAGATCACTTCACGGTCGTCTACATCGGTCGACGAGATGGCTTCCCAATTGACCCAGCGACTGGCTGCTTTAGGTCGTGCCCACGACCTGGTACGCCCGTTGCCCGGAGGTCAGGGAAGTGCGGCTTTGCTAGGCGACCTGTTCACGGTGTTACTTGCGCCCTATGACGACGAAGGAGCGTTTTCCGGACGGATTAGGGTCGCGGTCCCACGAATGGGCGTGGGGGAGAACGCCGCGACAGGGGTCGCTCTCGTGATCCATGAGTTGGCGACCAACTCCCTCAAATACGGTGCGCTCTCAGCAGCCGCGGGAAACCTCGATATTTCTGGCAAGATGGTCGGCGACGATGTTGACGTAGTCTGGACGGAGCAGGGCGGCCCAGGTGTGGAGCCACCGGAGGGTTCAGGTGGCTATGGCAGCAAGCTCGTGCAAAGGACCATGAGTGGCCATCTCGGCGGCTCGATTACCTACAATTGGACACCAAGTGGTGCGGTTGTGACATTGCGTATGAAGGGGGACCGACTTTCCGCATAGGTCAAGTGGGGCACTAGCTCGACACCAGCGCCCCGGGCGGGACGGGCTGCGCATCATCACTCGTTTGGAAACTTCGACGAGTCGGCGGCGATGAATCGCATCGCGCTTGTGGGAACGTTCAACCGCCGCTGCAGTTGAACCGTAGCTCCTTTTGAAAGGATTCTTATGCGCGATTGCATCATTGTAGGCGGCGGCCCCGCAGGGCTGACCGCGGCGCTCTATCTTGCGCGCTACCATCTTTCCGTAACCTTGATTGACGGGGGCAAGAGCCGCGCGGGCCTCATTCCGATGTCGCACAATCATGCGGGATTCCCCGATGGGGTGACCGGAGAGGAGCTCCTAGGGCGGATACGCCGTCAGCTCTCATCATATCCCGTCACATTCTGGGACGCCACGGTAGAAAGCATAGTCGTTCGGGACGAGATGTTCCACGTCAAAGCCGGTGACCACACCGTCCAGGCCAGAACAGTCGTTATCGCGACCGGGGTCATCAACCACCGCCCGAACATGTCTGACGAACTTCATGACAAAGCTCTTGCCCGCGGTTCATTGCGATATTGCCCAGTGTGTGATGGCTATGAGGTCACCGACAAGGAAATCGCTGTTACGGGGTCCGGTTCCCATGCCCTCGCCGAGGCCAAATTTCTTCGAAGCTACACCGCATCAGTCACTGTTTATCCGAATGAAGGGACGCTTGATTTGGATGAAGGTCAGCGACGGGAATTATTGGATCTCGGCGTGACACTGTTGGAAGCGCCACCGCTGGCCTACTCGCTGGCCGAGGAGGGATTGGAGGTCAAATTTGCGGATAGATCCCGAAGGTTCACCTCTCTTTATCCAGCTCTGGGTTCCGACATCCAGTCAGCGTTGGCGCTGTCGATCGGCGCTGACCGGACTGAAGGCGGTTGCCTATGGGTCGATGCCCATCAGCGGACAACGATCCCTGGCCTCTATGCAGCGGGGGACGTGGTGCTCGGCCTCGATCAGATTTCCCATGCCATGGGGCAAGCTGCTGTTGCTGCTACCACTATCAGAAATGATCTCTCTGCGGTGCGGGTCTTGGTTCGCTAGTTTTTCGTGAGACCTGACGGCGACGAATGCTCCCGCCCATTTCTCTGCTCGTCAGAATCGCGTCTCACCGCGCACCTTCGGAACATCGATGAAATCCGCGGGTTGTCGCCTCGTGAACATGAAAGATATCAAGTATGACCGACGACAACCGACCCATGCCACCCCAGCCGGAACAGCAGCAGTCCCCGCCTGGCGTGACCAGGCTGATGAAGCCAATCCCTGATCATGGCGAGAAGAGCTACAAAGGCAGTGGCAAGCTTGATGGAAAGGTCGCTCTGATCACGGGCGCTGATTCAGGAATCGGAAGAGCGGTCGCGATCGCGTATGCCCGAGAGGGTGCAGACATTGTCATCTCCTATCTGAACGAAGATGAGGATGCCGCAGAGACCGCTCGATGGGTGGAGGATACCGGCCGCCGTGCACCCATTATCGCAGGCGATATCACGTCTGAGGAGCACTGTATCTCATTGGTGAACCGGGCCGTGTCAGAACTCGGCGGGATCGACATTCTCGTCAACAATGCTGCTTTCCAACGGACCTATTCTTCGATCACGGATATCACTGCGCAGGCGTGGGACGAGACGTTCCGAACCAACATCTACGCGCCGTTCTACCTATCCAAGGCCGCGGTTCCTCACATGAAACCTGGTGCAACAATCATCAACACGACCTCGATCCAGTCGCGCCAGCCGTCATCCAGTCTTCTTGCCTATGCCTCGACCAAGGGAGCCGTATCCAATTTCACGGCAGGCCTTGCGGAAATGCTCGCCCCCAAAGGCATTCGGGTCAACGCTGTGGCGCCTGGGCCGATTTGGACGCCGTTGATCCCCTCGACCATGCCGCCAGAGAAGTCAGCGTCCTTCGGCAAGCAAACGCTGATCGGCCGTGCGGGACAACCTGCGGAGTTGTCAGGAGCCTATGTGCTGCTGGCTTCAGAGGATGGCAGCTACATCACCGGCGCGGTGATCCCCGTCACTGGTGGCGAGATCATGATCTGAAACACTGTGACTTGGGTCAACGATCTGACAGTCGAGAGAGAAGTCACGATGCCAGCCCGCTCTCCGGAGGAGATTGAACGACGACGCGTCCGGCGTGCGGAGCGTCGGGAGGTTCAGAGACGTACAAATCTCGAACGCGCCGCCAAGATGCATGCTGCCAGAATGAAAGTCGAGGCGGACGTTGACGTTGATGCACCCAGGCAGTGGCAGCCGGTTGGCCCCTCTGGAACGATAAATATTGGTTGCTCTGGATGGTACTATTGGCATTGGAAGGGTCATTTCTATCCAGATGACGTTCCCCGGGCCCAGTGGTTCTCGATCTATCAGGATCAGTTCAGCACTGTTGAGCTCAACGCTCCGTTTTATGGTTGGCCCACGGTTGCCACCATAAAGACCTGGCTGAGACAGGCGCACGGTGATTTTATATATACGGTCAAGGTCTGTGAGCTGATCACTCATATCAAACGGTTCGAAGAGACCGAGACACTTGTGAAGGACTTTAGCTACATCGCAGATTTACTCGGACCACGGATGGGTTGTTTTCTCTTCCAGCTTCCGCCCAGTGTCCGCTATGACGCGGGCACACTCGAGATGATCCTGGCGCAGCTCGACCCTCGCCATCGCAATGTCGTGGAGTTTCGCCACAAGAGTTGGTGGAACGACGATGTCTTCAACGCTTTCGAGGCGGCTGGAGCGATCTTCTGCTCGACAAGCGGGCCGCGTTTGCCGGATCAGCTCGTCAGAACAGCTGACGATATCTACGTCCGTTTCCATGGAATCAATCAATGGTATCGCCACGACTACACCGAGGGAGAACTTCAAGTTTGGGCCGATCGTATAAGGGAAAGCGGTGCTAAAACTGTTTGGGTCTACTTCAACAATGATCGCGACGGGTTCGCGATTAGGAATGCAAAGATGCTGACTGCATTGTTGTCCAAAAAATAGCGGAACGCACAGGTATTTGCACTTCGCGTCCAGCATTCGAGCATAGTGCGTTTGACATCGTTATGGCTCGATTTGCTCGAACTTGCACTGATCGGGCCGCTTGTCGGGCCGCCATCGCATCAACTTTGTCCCATGGCGAAATCGCTGCGCTGTCACATGATCGAATCGAACTTCGACAACCAACTCCGGCTTCAACGGTTGCCATTCGCCGCTGCGCGCCGTGCTCCAACGGCTCGGACCTCCCGGTGCCTTCCCCGTAAAGCCAGGTGGTGCGCGCAGTCGCTCCAGTTTCTTCGTGAGTTCGGCGCGCTCTTGGTCCGTGATCGTCGATGTAAAGCCCACGTGGTCGAGCTTGCCCGCATCATTGAACAGTCCGAGCAGCAGGGATCCAACCTTGTCACTGTCGCTCTCATAGCGAAACCCACCCACAACGCAGTCGGCGGTGCGAAGCCGCTTGACCTTTCTCATTGCCCGCTCACCGGAAAGATAGGGTTCAGCGAGTGGCTTAGCAATTACCCCATCCGTGCCATTCGGACCGGAAACCGCCAGCCATGTTTTCGCCAGGTAAAGGTCGCGCGTCATTGGGGAAAGCTGGGCCTGCTTGGGAGCTTTGAGCGCGCCGGCGAACCGCTCCAACAGCGTTCTTCGCTCAGAAAGAGATTGCCCGGTCACAACGTATCCACCCGGCGAAGCCAGGATATCGAACATCACGAAGCGAGCCGGTGTCTCGGTGGAAAGTTTGCGGATGCGGCTCTCGGCAGGATGAAGACGCATCTGCAGCGCATCGAACGCGAGATGACCGCCAATTTCGATGACGAGTTCGCCGTCAATGACGAACCGGTCGGCCCTCACACTTTGGAAAAATGTTACGACCTCGGGGAAATACCTGCCGAGTGGCTTACCCGATTTCGCGCGGAGATCCACATCCGGACCCTCCCTGAATACCAGACACCGAAAACCATCCCATTTTGGCTCGAACTGCCATTCGCCTTCTGCTGGAAGGTCGGTGGCCGATTTCGATTCCATCGGTTCCGTTGCGAGCGGCAGCGCATATCCATCAAAAGGGGCATCCAGGTTCACTTCACGCGCTTTCGGCATCGGCTACCCTAACGGCTTTGAACGCGGCCCAGCCGCTTGATTGCCTGTTCCAGCGGGCGCTGTCCGTCGCAATAATCCTTCCAGGCAGTGCTCTTCTGGATGAGGGCAGGGACCGTGCGGATCGTATATTTCTTCGGATCGAGATCGGCCTTTACCTGCGTCCAATTCAGAGGCATCGAGACCGTTGCTCCGGGACGGGCACGAGGCGATAGTAGTGCCACCGCGGTGGCCATCCGATCGTTGCGAAGGTAATCCAGGAAGATGCGGTTAGTCCGCTGGTTCTTCGCCATCTTGGTAAGATACCGTTCCGGATTATCGCTCGCCATCGCCCGGCATACATTGTGTGCGAATGCCTTTGCCTGATCCCAGTCGAGCTTCTTGCCCTTTGCAACAGCTAGAGGCGTGACCACATGCAGCCCCTTGCCGCCTGTTGTCTTGCAAAAACCCACGAGTCCAAGCGCGTCCAACCGATCCCGGATTTCTTTTGCGGCCTCGACGACCGCCCCAAACGCAACCTCGGGGCCGGGATCGAGATCGAAGACCAACCGACCGGGGACTTCCGGCAGACCGGGTTCGCAATTCCATGGATGGAGCTCAACTGCACCGATCTGTGCCGCAGCGATGAGCCCCTCGACACGATCGATTTGAAGATAGGGCTTGCGGTCGCCAAAGACCGTCACCAGTTCAATTAGGTTTGACGTGCCCGGCATGGCATGGCGCTGGAAGAATTGCTCACCACTTAACCCGTCGGGCGTACGGATAATCGAGCAGGGGCGTCCTTTGAGGTGACCGATCAGCCAGTCGCCTACGGTCTCGAAATATCTTGCTAGATCTTCTTTCGTGACAGGCTTGTTGTCGCCGGCGTCTGGCCAGAGCGCCTTGTCCGGGCTCGATATCAACACGCCCATCACATCGGCTTTCGCGCCTTTTCGACGACGGTTGCTCTTGGCTTGAGCCTCTGGATCAGGCACCTCGACTTTTGAGGGTTCGGCTGGCTTTTCGGCCTCGACTTCTGCGGCAGGCTTGTCTTCCCGCAGTCCTTTGAACGCTGCCTGACGGACCAATCCGTCCGCCGTCCAGCCAGCAAACTCGATCTCGGCTACGAGTTCCGGCTCTAGCCATACAACACTGGATTTCTTTTTAGGCGCGCCAATGCCTGTAAACGGCGACTTCCTGGCCTCGAATTGCTTCAGCTTCGGCAGCAGTTTTGCCAGCTTGCCCACTCCATACCCCGTGCCCACGCGACCGACATAAACAAAGTGATCACCGCGATTGACGCCGACAAGCAGCGAACGAAACTTGCCGTTGGTCGTGGCATAGGCGCCGATGACCACTTCGTGCCCGGCACGGCATTTGGATTTAGCCCAGGTGTCGCTGCGACCGGAAACATAGGGGGCGTTTGCTTGTTTCGAAACGATGCCTTCCAGTGAAAGCTTGCAGGCTGATTTGAGAACGGCGTCGCCACCTGTTTCAAAATGCTCAACGTAGCGCAGCCGAGGGTCATCGCCGGCATCGGAGAGAAGCTTGGCGAGATGCTCCTTTCGCTCGGCGAGCGGCAGGTTCCGAAGATCTTCGCCACCTTCGAAGAGCAGGTCGAACCCGAAGTAAACAAGTTCGTCCGTCTTACCTTCGGATAGAGCTGCCTGAAGTGCGGCAAAGTCTGGCGCGCCGTGTTCATCAAGCGCGCAGATTTCTCCATCGATAATGCCATCAGGCAATGCCGAGCCTGCGTCCGCAATTCCAGGATAGCGCTTGGTCCAATCCAGGCCCTTCCGGGTCAGGAGCTCGACCTCGCCGTTCTCGACCCGCATCTGGATACGGTACCCATCGAACTTGATTTCATGAAGCCAACCATCTGCGGATGGCGGACGAGCGAGCGTCTCACAGAGCTGAGGGGGAATGAAATCGGGCAGCGGAGTGCTCTGGTTCTTATTGGGGGCCTTCTTCGATGCTCTTGCATCTGCCGCCCGTTCGTCCGCGGCCAGTCCCTTGTTGCTATCCCAGACAGCGTCGGCGGTGACGTTGCCGTTCTGAATCATAAATGGCTTGGGCTTTCGTCCTTGGCCGGATGCGATCGCATCCAGACTGCGTCCAGAGGCCACCGAAGTGTCATTTTCCTCGAGGATTTGCTCGCCGTTTTCATCGACAGCAAATTCATCCCGATGCTTGATCAAGAGCCAGTTCGTCCGCTTGCCGCCATCGCGGTCGTGACGCATGCGCACGAGCACGAAGCTCCCATGCAGCCGCTTTCCCTCTAGCGTGAACTTGAAGTCGCCTTTCGCCAAAGCCTCTTCCGGCGATCTGGTGCCCTCTGGCTCCCAGTAGCCTCGGTCCCACAGCATGACCGTGCCACCGCCATATTGGCCTTTAGGGATCGTCCCTTCGAAGTCGCCGTAGTCGAGGGGGTGATCCTCAACCTCCACAGCAAGGCGCTTGTCATGAGGATCGAGCGAAGGACCTTTGGTGACCGCCCATGATTTGAACACGCCGTCCAGTTCCAGGCGCAGATCGTAATGGAGCCGGGTGGCGTCATGTTTCTGAATAATGAACCTGCGGCGATTGCTAGGCTTTATCTCCGCTTCGCCACTCGGCTCCGCCGTAAGCTTGAAATCGCGCTTCTGTTTATATTTGGAAAGTTTGTCGGCTGCCATGATCGCCTCGGAACGCAACGCGGAAAGAGATAAAGTGCGAACCGGACAGGTTGGGCGCTCGACTGCCATTTCGTTGGCCACAGTGGGAAACGGGAAAAACCGCTGTGTTCACCATCCCTGCCACGTCCGATTGACGCGGCTCGCAATACGAGATCAGAAAGCGGACCTCACCCTTTGGTTCCAACCGACCGGAACAGCTTCGCTGCCAAGGCTGACGACCAACGGCTGGCATGGTGTGTCAGCCTACGATCAAGCCCCCAATTTCCAGCAGACGACATTAGGGGCCCGCGTGGGAACATTGCACACTTTCTGCCGTTTCACCGTCAACGATACGGCTCACTCCATCCGTGTCGGATTACCTCACCAAGTAAATCTCAGGAGGAGATCACCATGGACCCCGTCAGCCAGCACACCCTCACTACTTTTTTCCGTGACCGTAGCGATGCGGAGGAGGCCACTCGCGAATTGATGTCGGCCGGAATCGCCGAAGCCAATGTTCGTCTCGTTCCGGGCAAGGAGCCCGAAAGCATCGCGGCGACGGACGTGGACGACGACGGCAAAGGATTCTGGGAATCGCTCGGAGATTTCTTTTTTCCGGAGGGCGACCGCGAGGTGTATGCCGAAGGTCTGCGCCGAGGAGGCTATCTTGTTACTGTGACTAACCTGACCGAAACGCAACATCAGACAGCGCTCGACATTCTAGACGACGAAGGAACAATCGACGTCGACGAATGGTCGGACAGCTGGCGCGCGGATGGCTGGGTGCCGACAAACCCAGGCTTCGACAGCACTCGTTCAGCTTCGAACACGCAGGCAAGCCAGGCCGCCAGCTCAACAGAAGACGCCTTCGCCGAGGATCGGCGAATCCGTGACGAGCAACCCATTGGCAAGCGCGACGCCGACGTTGGCGGTTCGCGAGTACGGTCCTACTCCTATGACAGATCAGAAGACAATTTGGGTGCGCCCCCGCGTGTGATGTGAATCTGAACGTCAATCCGCTCGGCGAGATGGCGGACTATGAGTTGCCGGAGCGAATTCGGGTGCTAGACGGGAGCTTTAACCCATGCTCATGACTCGCTCAAGCCGGACTGCTCTCCGAGCCCTGCAGGGCGTCACTGGCTCTGACGAAAATTCGGCACGTCGTGGAGCCCTGCCGTGCAAATGGAGATGTTGAAGTCTTTGCCAGTGTGATGCTCATCAACCTCGAAGGTTCGGCTATTTCCGTATATTGCCCCTCGGGCGTAGCGAACGGGCCTTGGGTGGCGGAACTTGGCAGTCTGCTTTGGATCTCGGTGCGCTACTCGCAAAGCAGATCAATCAGCCGCTTCTCCTTGTCCCGTCAGATACAAGCAGTTGGTGGCTCGTCGGCCTGACATTGGTCGGCAACGCTGACGATGTTCGCCGCGAAGGGGGAGGCGACGATTAGCAGCCGACCGTAGATTGGAAGCAAACCAGTCGGCCTTATAACGAAGCAGCGCGCCTCGCACCGCAGCACAGCTTTAGGAAATGAGCGACTTCAGTGCCTGTGCTTACCGAGTGGCGTCATAGAATGCGTGGCCAAAGGCTGTTATGAGATAGTCCCTCTGCGGCTTCGCCATGACGTGCCCGCCTTATGTGTTCCGATGCCAATGAAAACCGGCAGTGCCACAACCTCGTCCTCATTGTCGCGCTATTTTTTGGCCCTGTTGCGTGGGTGGGCCTTGATCTTCATCGCGTCCCAACAATCTACACGGCTCGCGCGGCGAGAGCAGCGGTGAGGCAATATCCTGCATTCGGCATGATCGGCGTACCGCGAAAACTCGGTGGATGGTGTCCAGACCAGAGCCACTCGCCGTTTTTCAGACTTTCGCGATCCAACCTAATTCTTCCGGCATACATATCGCGATCGAAAACAGTGTAGTCCTCCAAAGGCTTGCCGTCGATGTCCAACTCGTCCGGCCAAGTCCGGCCATCGGTATTTCTTGTTAGACTCCGTCATTCTTGGCTATCGCGCCGCTCCCGGCGTCACCCGTTCGCGCTCCTTCATGAGTGTCTTAACCGTGCGCTTGATCGACCTTGCCGCCTCGGTCCGGGCTCGCATCTGCGCTCTGCTGCTATTCCTCGGCTGCCAAAGCGACGTGCCAGGCATGTGGCATCACGCGCCAGGGACCGTTCGGATATGATCTGCCTTTCAGGCATCGCAACTCTCCATCACGCAACTAAAGCGAGTCAATCGCCGGCCGCTCGACTCGTTCCGCAGGTGAGAAAAGAATCTTCGCAACCGAGTTGTAAGGGAACTGTGCGGCTCAATTGTTGACGTTGAGCAAGGCGTGGACTGATCTCAGGTGAACACCACACGCTGCAAGGATATCGTGCCAGACGGCGGCTTTGTTCGAGGCAAGGCCGCGAAGCCGATGAGGCGGCGGAGTTGGTTCCCGGCCTAGACGTCGGGTGTAGCCGACGATATCGCGTACCGTTGTGCAGCCACGCCGTCGATTATCGAAAGGTTGCGCCGCCGATCTCTGTTGCCGGCGGCGCGTCGGAAATCAGACCAGCGGATATCGATTCCGTTCCGCCGCGATCTGGTCGCGGGAATAGGGATCGAGGCTCGAGTCGAAACCCTTCCAGCCCTGCTGCTCATAGGCGCTTCGACGCAAGGCGGGATCGACGGGCTGGTTGCCCCTCAGGATGCCCTCCGCTTCCGCGACACGGCTCTCGTCAACCCGGGCGGTCACCAACGAACCACCGCGACGGACGCCCTCGGCATAGACATGCGCGTCATTTTCCGGCACGCCTGACTCTGTCAGTGCGCCGATGATGCCGCCGGCCGCGCCGCCTACTGCTGCACCAGCGACCGCGCCGACGGCCGTGGCTGCGAGCCAGCCGGCAGCCACAACGGGGCCTACGCCTGGGATGGCAAGCATGCCGAGCCCGGCCAACAGGCCACCTGCTCCGCCCGCCACAGCGCCGAGACCAGCACCGGTGCCCGCGCCTTCGGCGGCATCGGTGTCGCCGTCATAGCGGCCGTCGCCATTGTTGGAGACGATGCTGATGTCATCATGCGAAATGCCAGCGCTTTCGAGCTGGGATATAGCAGAGCGGGCATTGTCGTAATTGTCGAATAGTCCTGTAACTGTTCTCATGGGTCATTCCTTCCCTAAAATTCTTATTGAGAGACGATGTTGCCTTGATAATCGAGGCCGACCGGCATCGACTTGCCGCCCTTCATGGCGGTGCCGCGCCATACGCCCTTGTCGTCCAGCTTGAGCGCCGAAACTTCCGTGTATCCGGCCTCGACGATCCGCTCCTGCGCCTGTGCTTCCGTGAAGCTGTTGGCGCCTTCAACCGGTGCCGTAGCGTTCTTCGAGTCAGGCGTTGCGACGGCTGGCGTGTCGCCGTCTGTTGCGGCCGTCTGGGCAAAGGCCTGCATTGAGACGGCGCTGAGCAGCGCCGCTGCGATAAGTGTCATTTTCATGATTTTTCCTTATTGTGGAACGAGTTAGCCTCGTGTCTTGGAAACTCGCACTGGCGATGGAGGTTCCTTGCCCGCGAAGATTTAAAATGCTCGTTCACTTCGGTTTCGGGAGCTGCGCTTTTTTCCGTACCGGCTCGGTAGTGCTATTCAGCGTTCTGATTGACGACAGAAGTCGCAATCGATGTCAGAGCCAAATCGGTCGCCTGTTCCTCGTCAAGTGTCGTCTGCAACAGGCCGGCGGCATCGGTCAGACCCAATTCCAGCACCCATGTCCTCAGCGTGCCGTAGCGCGACATTTCGTACGTCCCACGGCACGTGCTGCTGAAAGGAAACTCGCGACGGGGCGCGCCCTCAAAGACATTTTATTGCTTTCGAGACCGCCTCAGCCAATTGTTGCTCGGTGAAGGGCTTTGGTAGTCGGGGAAGCTGAGCGTCAGCACCTGGCGGCAGATCGGCGTAGCCTGTTGCCAGTATCATCTGTGTTGTCGGCCATTTCATCCGAATCTGTGTCGCCAATTCCGCCCCCGTCATTCTCGGCATCGCGTGATCGGTAATGACCAATTGAACTTCCGATTCTGACAAGATGCGTATCGCTTCGCTTCCGGAATTTGCTTCAAACACATGGTGGCCGAGGTCTTGGAGCATCAAGACGGTATTCATCAGCACCAGCGGATCGTCGTCTACGGCAAGAATGACGATGCGGTCATCTGTTAAGGGTACAGTCTCTGGCTGCCCAGTTTCCAGGCCCCTTATTGCCTCGTCAGCGATGGGGAGCCAGAGTTCGGCTGTTGTTCCAACATTTTTTTGGGACTGTAGAACGAGTTTGCCCCCTGATTGGGCCATTAAGCCGTGGACCATAGGCAATCCAAGCCCTGTGCCTTTGCCAACGCCCTTGGTCGTGAAAAACGGTGTAGTCGCCTTTGCAAGCGTCTCCTCGTCCATGCCTTCGCCTTCGTCTCTGACCCAGAGACAGACGTATTGGCCGCTTTCTAGATCCGCGTCGTTCTTTCGACCTTCGAAATGGACTTTGGCGCCGATCGTCAGAAAACCGCCTTTAGGCATTGCATCCTTGGCGTTCAGAGCAAGATTGAGGAGCGCGCTTTCAAGCTGGTTAGAGTCAGTACGGACTAACGGAAGCTGCGACGCTAGCTTATTCTCAAGTAATACCGAGGGTCCAAGCGTCCGCTGAAGGAGGTCGGTCATATTTGCTACGATGCTCGGTATATCGACTGCTTGCAGCGTCAGTTCCTGCTTGCGCGAAAACGCCAGCATTCGTTGCGTCAAGGAAGTGCCTCGCTGTGTGGCCTGAAGAGCATTTGCGAGGAGAGGCGCCGTGTGGGGATTGTAAGGAAGTCTCTTCCTAAGCAGTTCAAGGCTTCCTTGAACTGCCATCAACAGATTGTTGAAGTCGTGAGCCACCCCACCGGTCAGTTGACCGACCGCCTCCATCTTCTGGGCTTGAAACAGCTCTTCCCGGGCGACCGCCAACTGCCGCTCAGTTTCACGCTTTTGCGATATGTCTCGTGTAATTTTTGCGAAGCCAATGAGAGCACCGCGTTCATCACGGATGGCGTCGATGATCGCGTTCGCCCAGAATCTAGATCCGTCCTTTCGGATGCGCCATCCTTCGGACTCGAACCTCCCATCTTTTGCTGCCGTTTCCAGCGCCCTTTGTGGGAAGCCAGACTCTCGATCCTCGGACTGGAAAAAGCGGGAAAAATGTTCGCCGATAATCTCTTCAGCCGAATACATCTTGATCCGCTCGGCACCCGCATTCCAACTTGAGACGTGGCCCTCGACATCCATCATGTAGATGGCGTAGTCGGTAACCCCTTGAACCAGCAAACGGAACTGTTGCTCGCTCTTTCTAAGAAGTTCCTGAGTGGCCTTCCGTTCCGACAGATCGCGCGTGATTTTCGCAAACCCATAGTGTCCTGTTTTTGTCACGGATCGGATCGATGATGACATGCGCCCAGAATCGGGTGCCATCTTTCCTCACACGCCATCCTTCGCCTTCAAATCGGCCTTCTTCCGTTGCGGTGCGCAACGCTAGTTCGGGTCGATTGTTGTCCCGGTCATCAGGAAGATAAAAGGTCGAGAAGTGCTTCCCAATAATCTCGCTCTCGGTATAGAGCTTGAACCTCTCGGCGCCAGGATTCCAACTCGACACGATACCATCCACGTCGAGCATGTAGATGGCGTAATCAGTTATAGAGTCAATCAGTAGGCGATAACGCTCTTCCGCGCTCCGCATTGAGCCGGTGTCTTCGATCATGCTATTTATCCTTGCGCCCATCAGGCACGTAAACGTCCTTGCAGCCGGTATGTTCCACCTTCACGGCAGTGGACTGTCGGCAATGTCGGCTCCGTTGGTCGCTCAACTGAGGCACGTTAATGGACGATGCTTGCGAGATGTTCCGAGATCAGAAAAGAATCTTCGCAACTGAATTTAAGTTAAGTAGCGCGGCTTACTGGCGCTGAACTCAATCCCAACTAGTCCGGACGCATTAGGTTCCCGAAGTTAGCCGATCTGAGACGTCTTGCAATTTCCATAACCTTGGGCTCGGGTGTTTAGCCCAGCGATGCGACAATTTGGTCCGTCGCCTAATACGTTTCCCACGGAACGGACCGACGCTGCATGTGTTCGGGGCCGGTAAGGTCGTCTCTTTGAAGCCTTGCTAACTATGCCGTTCTCTGACGTTCACCAATTTCGTCTCTCCGGGAACCAAGCGGAGGACGGCATCTTTTTAGAACAATAGACTGCCGACGTTGCGTCCGCATCCTCTGCCGAGTCAGGGTTTTTGCCTCCTATGTCGCTTTGGTTTTTCGCCGCGCTCATCATCGCCGCGACCGCTTCCTCAAGACCGTACCCTGGCTTCGGCCACCATCGCGCCGATCTGAACGTCGAATACTGCTTCAAGTTCAATGCGCCGTACTGATCGTTAAGGGCGCGATGGGCGAGTTTGATCGGTGCTGAACACGCGAACGTATCGCGCTGGAGAACGGCACAGTTGGCAGCACCCAAGAAGCCTGGTTCTGCGAGCATCAAACAGGCAGAACGCTTTCCGTTCCACAATCATTTATGCCGCAGTGTAACCGATGGTCCGATGTCCTCATTCCTTCGGCGGTGCGCCTTTGTCCCATGTGGTCTTAAAGCCATCCGAGAGATCTCGCTTGCGCGGATCCTGCAAGGTCTCGCCATTGGCGTCCCGATCGACGTCCGGATCGTCGGCAGGCAGGTAACCCCGCTGCCGGGTCTCTTCCGGACCTTTCCACCGCGGGAATTGACCGGTGGTGCCAGGGGCAACGTCTTGGGGTGATTTGATGGACATCGGGAGTCCTTTCTCAGTCTCGTTTGTTGGTTTGCGTGCGGATGCCGAAACCTGGGTTCGGGGAAGGTTTCTTGTCGGCATTTTCTAGAGTGGCGTCGTCCTTCCCCGTCACCGCGCGCGGGGTAGCACTGGCGAGACCATTGTTCTTTCGGTCACCCTGTGACTTGGCGAACTGACCCTTGGCGTCCTGCTGAATTTCAGTTTTGGCCATTTAATTTTCCCTCGGTGGCATTTCGTTGCGGACGTCGTTCGGATCGATCCCGATTTCCGGATTGCCCTCGAACTGTGGACCGTCCAATTCCGTCGGGCCGAATCCAGGTTGAGCGCGCGGGTCAAGCGTGCCGGTGCCATCGACAGCCGCCATTTCGTCAAGCAGGTTCGGCTTCTGCGTTTCCGTAAAGGCGAGCGTTTCGGTCTCTTCGGAGACGGACAGCTTCGTTGCGGGGAGGCTGCCGTCGCCAGCCGGCACTAGCTCGTCGATCGGATCAGGATCGGGACCGCGCCTCTCACTCGTATGCTCATGCCCACCGTGTGGGTCGTTCGCGCTGCCTCCGGTCCTGCGATGGTCGCTGTTGGGGTTGGAGCCGGGATTGTTGATTGCTTCGCCTGGCATTGCCGCTTCTCCTTTGTTCCCCTGTAGAACTCTGTCTAGACGGCACAGTTCCATGGCGGTTGGATGGAGGACATACCGCCAGACGGTCAGTGGTGGTCGGATCCTCGACGGATAGGATACCGCCAAGCTCACATGCATAAGTCCAATCAGACTTTGAACGTCCCGCTCAAACGGCTGGCGTCTGCTATCGAAGGGATCGGGACGATGCAGGACGCCAAGAAATTCGCTGGACGATATCTGGTCTTCGCTGTCACCGACGGACCGAGGGGTGAAGGGGTGATTGCATTGGCGCCTACGCCCGCCTTCCTAGTGTCGAGCGATCCATGAGCCGGCTACAACCCTATCCAGCGTTTGCGCATTTTTTTGACACCGAGCATCATACGCTTCTCAATTTCATTACATCGGCTATTTCGGGTGAGGCGGCCGGGTGGTTCTAGTTGTCACAAGCTGGAAGCACCGGGTTTGCTGGTTGGGTTATCGCTTATTTAGCCGGTCACAGAATGAGGTCAGACCCTCAAGCTTTGGCCTGCGCAATTCATAGATGGCGTTGCGGACTCCTCCCATCGAGACGATGCTTTCGTAAACCGCAGGGTTCACAAGGCCGGATCCATGTTGAGCGTGTCTTCTCGCATACGTTACGCGATCTGTTTTCTTCTATCATATGGCGTGGAGAGAACGTTGGCGATGGCGGCGCTGAGTTGTGCCTCATCGAAAGGCTTCGTCAGTCGCGGTAGCACACCGAACCTCTTTTCGTTCGGCAAATCGACATAACCCGACGCCAAAATGATGGGGAGATCGGGGAAGTTGGTACCGATGTGCTCCGCAAGCTCCATGCCGGTCATTCCAGGCATGGCGTGGTCGGTAATAACCAAATCCGGGACCTCGACTGTTTTCAGGAGTTCCAGCGCGTGGACGCCAGAATGCGCTTCCAAGGTTTTGTGGCCCATGTCCTCCAACATCGCGACAGTGCCGAGGCTGACGAGCGCGTCGTCGTCCACCACCAGTATTCGGAGGCCCCGCGCCTCGGGCTCCGCACCAGCCGGCTCGGTGCTGGCTAGCTCGGCGACGGTCAGGCGGCCACTCTCGCTCGCGACCGGAAGCCAGACGGAGACCTTCGTGCCCACTCCAACGGTGCTCGAAATTCTGAGCGACCCTCCGGACTGCGCCGCAAGGCCATGCACCATCGAGAGTCCCAGGCCGGTGCCTTTGCCGACGCCTTTGGTGGTAAAGAAGGGTTCGGCAGCTTTTTCAGCGGTCTCGCTGTCCATCCCGTGACCGGTATCGGCCACAACTATTTCTATGTATTCGCCCGGAGCCAATTCCGCTGACGCATGGCTGGAATGGATGCGAGTGGCGCTTATCGAGAGGGTTCCCCCTCCACTCATGGCGTCCCGGGCGTTGACGCACAGATTGAGAAGGGCAAGCTCCAGTTGGTTGGCATCAACGAGGATCGGGGGCAGGGCGGGTGGAAGGTTGTTGCTAATTACAATTGATGAGCCAACCGCCCTTCCAAGAAGATCCTCCATGCTGTCAACGAGCTCAATGAGATCAACTGCCTCTGGCTTTAGTTCCTGGCGGCGCGCGAACGCCAATAAACGCTGGGTCAGAGCTGTACCGCGTTCGGCCGCGTGAATTGCATTATTAAGAAGCCGGTCGTTGGTCTCGTCCGGTGTGAGGCGCTTTTTCAGAATGTTCAAGCTGCTCAGCGCGGCCATAAGCAGATTGTTGAAATCGTGTGCGACCCCGCCAGTCAGTTGTCCGATCGTGTCGAGTTTCTGCGCTTCAAATAGCTGAGCCAATGCCTCCTCTCGCTCGCGTGTGCGTTCGTCCACGCGTCGTTCCAACTCCCCGTTCAAGGCCACGAGCTGGGCCGAAGACGCTTCCAGCTGGGCGGTGCGCTCCAGAACACGCTGCTCGAGTTTGAGATTCAGCGTCTCAAGGTCTCTTGTTTTTCGGTAGAGTTCAGCAAAGACCCTGACCTTCGCCCGCAGGAGTTCGGGAACAATCGGGACGGATACGTAGTCGACTGCACCCGCTTCGTAACCCCTCAAGCGGTCTGGCTCGGCCATCATAATGGCCGAAACAAAGATGATGGCGGTCTTCTGGAAACGGGGATGTTCCCGGATCATTGCGACCAGTTCAAAGCCATCCTGTTCGGGCATACAGACGTCCACGAGGATGACGGCGACGTCTTTTTTCAGAAGATGTTCAAGGGCCTCACGGCCAGACGTTGCCTTGATCAAGGTTTCCCCGAGTTCCTGAAGGATGACTTCATAACTCAGAAGCTTGGCAGGCTGATCATCAACGAGCAGAATGTTAACCGGGTCCATAGGCATTCCTTAGCGGTGAAGCCACATGCGCAAAGCGTTCAGCAACTGCTCGGTGTTCACGGGCTTGGCGAGATAGTCGGACGCGCCGGCCTCGAGACACTTTTCCCGATCGCCCTTCATAGCCTTCGCCGTAAGTGCCACAATTGGAAGACGCCTAAACTCTGGATTTGTACGTATTGCCTGGATCGTTTCATATCCATCCATTCCCGGCATCATGATATCCATCAGCACAATCGCCACGTCTGGTTCGGTGTTGATGATGGCGATGGCATCAAGGCCGGTGGTAGCGGTGAGGACCTTCATGCCACGTCGCTCGAGCACACTGCTAAGCGCGAAGATATTGCGGGCATCGTCGTCGACGAGCAGAACTGTGCATCCTTGAAGATCTTCGTCCGAACCGTGCAAGAGCTCCAGCATAAGCTGCTTTTGAGGCGGCATGTCCGCTACGACACGGTGGAGGAATAACGCAGTCTCATCAAGCAGCCTCTCGGGGGACTCGACACCCTTGACGACGACACTCCGAGCCATGGTGTGCAATTGCGCGTCTTCCTCGGGAGAGAGTTCCCGCCCTGTGAAAACGACAACCGGCAGCTCAGCGATGGAGGCGTCATCTCTGATCCGTTCGAGCACCTCGAATCCGGACATGTCGGGCAACTTCAGGTCAAGAACCATGCAGTCCGCAGAGTCTGTTCTCAGGATTTCGAGCGCCCGCTCACCAGTTCCAACGCTGGTTATGTCGATGTCGTCATGTCCCAGCAGTTCACTCACGCTGACGCGCTCGCGCTCGTCATCCTCGACAACAAGCAGCCGTTTACGGCGCGGCTTCGCGAATTCCTTTAGCTTGGCGAGAGCGGCTTGCAAACTGTCGGTACTCGTCGGCTTGACCATAAAGTCGTATGCGCCGCGCGCGAGGCCATGCTGCCGGTCTTCGTCGAGAGTCAGCATTTGCACGGGAATATGGCGCGTCGCGGGATCTTGCTTGAGTTGGCTGAGCACGGTCCAGCCAAGCATGTCGGGAAGGAAAACATCCAGCGATATTGCGGTGGGCGTGTATTCGCGTGCCAGTGCCAGGGCATCGGCGCCTCTTGCCGCAATCAGAATCTTGAATCCGCGGTCGCGGGCCAGGTCTGCGACAATCGCAGCATAGTGAAGATCATCCTCAACGATAAGCAGGACTGGCTCGCCGGCGGTGATGGAATGGCGATCGTCACTGAGGGTCTCCGCGGCAGGCTCGCTCAACAACAGATGACTGCGCGCGACGGAAATCTTTTCAGACTGATCGGAAAGTGTCAGGCGTGATGCTGACAAGCCAGCTCCGAAATGTGTGAGCGGGAGATAGAGCGTAAACGTGCTTCCTACGCCGGGCGTGCTTCGCAACTGGATTTCCCCGCCAAGGAGATTGGCCAGCTCTCGGCTGATAGCCAGCCCAAGTCCGGTGCCGCCATACTTACGGCTCGTCGACGCATCCGCCTGCTGGAAAGCCTCAAAGATAAGTCGCTGTTTTTCCGGTGGAATGCCAATGCCAGTGTCCGTCACTTCGAACGAAACGACCGACGAGGCAAGCCTTAGCGAAGTGTTGTCTGCGCTCCAGCCACTCGTTACCGGAGCAACCTTCAGTGTCACCCCACCATCCGCCGTGAACTTGAAGGCATTGGACAGCAAGTTCTTGAGTACCTGCTGTAGGCGTTTGGAATCCGTGAAAATGCTTCGTTCGAGGTCTTCGGCAAGCTCGACATCGAACGCAAGACGCCGGTTCTCAGCCTCATGCCGGAACGGCCGTGTTAGGCCATCGATCAGGCTACTGAAGAAGATTTCCTCGGCCTCTACCGAAACCGTGCCGGATTCGATTTTCGAAAGGTCCAGGATGTCGCTGATCAGATTCAGAAGGTCCGTACCTGCGCCGTGGATCGTGCGTGCGAACTCCACTTGCTTGCCCGACAAGTTCCCTTCGGGATTTTCGCCGAGCTGCTGCCCCAGAATAAGGATCGAATTCAGAGGCGTGCGCAACTCATGGGACATATTGGCTAGGAACTCGGACTTGTATTTCGACGTGAGCGCGAGCTCAGTCGCCTTTTCCTCCAATGCACGTCGAGCTTGTTCAATCTCCTGGTTCTTGGCTTCCACCTCGACATTGCGTTCCGCGAGCTGTTGAGCTTTCTGACCAAGCTGCTCGTTTGTCTGCTGGAGTTCGCCCTGCTGAGACTGCAACTCGGTCGCGAGCTTCTGGGACTGCTTGAGCAAGCCTTCCGTCTGCATGGTCGCCTCGATCGAATTCAACACGATGCCGATAGAGGTGGTCAGCTGATCAAGGAAAGAAAGCTGGAGTTCTGTAAAGCTTCCGACGGATGCGAGTTCGATGACAGCCTTGACCTGGCCTTCAAAAAGCACCGGCAGAACGATTGCGCTACGCGGCTTCGCTTTGAATATCCCCGATCCGACCGGAACCACTTGCTTCGGCATTTCCGTGATCAGAATAGGACGCCCATCCTGTGCGCATTGTCCTATGAGCCCCTGGCCAAGTCGAATTCTATCTGGATGGCCGTCGACCGCGTCACCTGCATAGGTCGAAAGCAGCCTCAGGCTCTTTCCGTCTCCGTCACTTTCGATCTGATAAATGACGCCATTCTGGGCGCCAACGAGAGGCGCCAACTCCGACAGCAGCATTCGGCCGACGGTTGATAGCTCGCGCTGACCCTGCAGCATGTTCGTGAAACGCGCCAGATTCGTCTTGAGCCAATCCTGCTCCTTGTTCTGATCGGTCGTCAGACGAAGATTCCCGATCATGGTGTTGATATTGTCTTTGAGCTCTGCCACCTCACCGCGCGCTTCGACCTGGATCGATCGGGTAAGGTCGCCCTTGGTCACTGCGGTGGCGACTTCGGCGATGGCGCGCACCTGGGTCGTCAGGTTGGCGGCAAGAAGATTGACATTGCCGGTCAAGTCCTTCCAGGTCCCGGCAGTTCCGGGCACATTGGCCTGCCCACCGAGGCGTCCCTCGACGCCGACTTCACGGGCAACCGTCGTCACCTGATCCGCAAACGTGGCCAGCGTGTTCGTCATATTGTTGATCGTTTCGGCGAGCGCCGCCACTTCGCCTTTGGATGCCACGGTCAGATTCTGCTCAAGATCGCCATTTGCAACCGCGGTCACCACCTTGACGATGCCTCGGACCTGTTCTGTCAGATTGGCCGCCATGACATTGACAGTGTCTGTCAGGTCCTTCCATGTGCCCGCGACGCCAGGCACCTGCGCTTGGCCACCGAGCTTTCCTTCCGTGCCCACTTCGCGCGCCACGCGCGTTACTTCGCCAGCAAAGGCGTTGAGCTGGTCCACCATCGTGTTGATGGTGTTCTTGAGCTCGAGGATTTCACCCTTCACATCGACGGTAATCTTGCGCGACAGGTCGCCTCGCGCGACGGCCGTCGTGACTTCGGCAATGTTGCGAACCTGCGTTGTCAGATTTGCTGCAAGCAGGTTGACGTTGTCCGTGAGATCCTTCCATGTACCTGCCACGCCCGGCACGACTGCCTGACCACCGAGCCGACCATCGGTACCGACTTCACGGGCAACGCGCGTTACCTCACCAGCAAACGAGCGAAGCTGGTCCACCATGGTGTTCAAAGTGTCCTTCAGAAGAAGAATTTCGCCGCGAACGTCCACCGTAATCTTGCGCGAGAGGTCACCGTTGGCGATGGCCGTGGCGACCTCCGCGATGTTGCGCACCTGGGCCGTCAAGTTGCCGGCCATAGAGTTCACGGAATCCGTGAGGTCCTTCCACGTTCCGGCGACACCCGAGACTTGGGCTTGTCCGCCGAGCTTGCCTTCCGTACCCACCTCACGCGCCACGCGTGTAACCTCGCCGGCGAAGGCATTAAGCTGATCAACCATCGTGTTGATCGTGTTCTTGAGCTCAAGAATTTCACCTTTCACGTCCACGGTGATCTTGCGCGAAAGGTCGCCGCGCGCCACAGCGGTGGTCACTTCGGCGATGTTACGGACTTGGCCGGTGAGGTTCGATGCCATGGAATTCACGTTCTCGGTCAGATCCTTCCAGGTACCCGCGACACCCGGAACCTGCGCCTGACCACCAAGCTTCCCTTCTGTGCCGACTTCGCGGGCCACGCGGGTGACCTCGGACGCAAATCGGTTGAGCTGGTCAACCATCGTGTTAAGCGTTTCTTTAAGCTGAAGAATTTCGCCCTTAACGTCGACGGTGATTTTGCGTGAGAGGTCGCCGTTGGCGATCGCGGTGGAGACTTCCGCAATGTTTCGGACCTGCGCGGTTAGGTTCCCGGCCATCGAATTCACGGAATCCGTCAAGTCCTTCCAAGTGCCAGCGACGCCCAACACATTGGCCTGCCCGCCAAGTCGGCCCTCTGTGCCGACTTCGCGTGCAACACGGGTAACTTCACCGGCAAAACCGTTAAGCTGATCGACCATCGTATTGATGGTCTCCTTGAGTTCGAGAATCTCGCCCGAAACCGCAACTGTGATCTTTTTGGATAGGTCACCCTGCGCCACGGCCGTCGCGACTTCGGCGATGTTTCGGACCTGAGCAGTCAGGTTGGACGCCATGGAATTCACGGAATCCGTCAAGTCCTTCCACGTACCAGCAACGCCCTTGAGCTGCGCCTGACCGCCAAGCTTACCTTCGGTGCCGACCTCGCGGGCCACGCGAGTCACTTCCGACGCGAAAGCGTTCAACTGATCGACGGTCGTGTTGATTGTTTCCTTCAATTGAAGAATTTCACCCTTCACATCGACGGTGATCTTCTTTGAAAGGTCGCCGTTTGCGATAGCCGTTGAAACCTCAGCGATGTTACGCACCTGCGCCGTCAAGTTGGACGCCATCGAATTGACGTTGTCGGTCAGGTCCTTCCATGTGCCGGCGACGCCTGGGACCTGCGCTTGCCCGCCCAGCCTGCCTTCAGTACCCACTTCGCGCGCCACGCGCGTCACTTCGCCGGCAAAACCATTCAACTGATCGACCATCGTGTTGATCGTTTCCTTGAGTTCAAGGATTTCGCCGGACACCGACACGGTGATCTTCTTGGATAAGTCGCCATTGGCAATGGCTGTCGAGACGTCCGCGATATTCCGCACCTGGGCCGTGAGATTAGACGCCATGGAATTGACGTTGTCGGTCAGGTCTTTCCACGTGCCGGCAACGCCCGGGACCTGCGCTTGCCCACCCAACCGACCTTCGGTACCGACTTCGCGCGCCACACGCGTGACTTCGCCCGCAAACCCGTTGAGCTGATCCACCATCGTGTTGATGGTTTCCTTGAGTTCCAGGATTTCGCCCGACACGTCCACCGTGATCTTGCGCGACAGGTCGCCTCGGGCAACGGCGGTGGTCACCTGGGCGATGTTGCGGACCTGTGCGGTAAGATTGCCGCACATGGCGTTGACCGAGTCGGTCAAGTCCTTCCAGGTTCCTGCTACACCGGGCACGAGAGCCTGGCCGCCGAGTTTGCCCTCGGTTCCGACCTCGCGCGCGACGCGCGTGACCTCCGAGGCAAACGATCGAAGCTGATCGACCATCGTATTGATGGCTTCCTTGAGTTGCAGAATTTCGCCTCGGACGTCGACCGTGATCTTCTTGGACAAGTCACCATTGGCGACAGCAATCGTCACATCCGCAATGTTGCGCACCTGTGCCGTCAGGTTGGAAGCCATGGAATTGACGCTCTCGGTGAGGTCCTTCCAAACGCCGGTTACTTCGCTGACCTGAGCCTGTCCGCCGAGCTTGCCGTCTGTGCCGACTTCACGCGCGACGCGGGTGACTTCCGATGTGAAGATGCTGAGCTGCTTGATCATGGTGTTGACGATTGTCGCTGACCGCAGGAATTCGCCTTGCAGAGCGCGCCCATCAACATCGAGCGGAACCGTCTGGAGAAGGTCACCTTTGGAGACCGCGGTGATAGTGCGGGTGACCATGGTGGTGGGCCAAAGAAGATCATCGATCAGAGTGTTGACCGAGTTCTCCATGTCGAACCATGCACCATTTGTGAGTCCGAATCGCACTCTCGTGCTGGTCTTGCCTTCCTGACCAACGACTTGGCCCACAAATTTCAGTTGGTCCGCCATGCGTTCGTTCGCCGCGACAATATCGTTGAACGTATCGGCAATCTTTCCAGCCAAGCCGGTTTGATTTCCGGACAGCCTGGCAGAAAACTTTCCGTCGCGGACTGCCTGCAACGCTTCCAGCAGGGCACCGACATCTATCGAAGACCCGTCATTGACCTCCACGACCTCGGCTTTTGACTTAGAGCTATTTGAGGGCTTGGAGACAATTCGTCGCCCGGACTTTGGTGTCGTGGCATCCATAGTCAACTCCTCCATGAGCATCGGTAAAGGCGAATTTACCGAACGCAAATCAATACTTACACCAAACTTGGGAAATGTCATTATTTCGATGGGTTGAACGCTTATTGCATTCGACGTCGCGTTGACCGTTTCGTGATCAGTCAAATCGTTCTGAATAAGGTCCACTCAATCTGCCGCACAACAGGACAAGGGACAAATCACAGCCGATATCTTGGACCCAGCCATGCGCGCGAGCTGCTCACTTCATCGCTTCAGCCCTGGGTCACGTTTTCTCTCGTCTCTGGACGGTAAACGACCGGTGTCGCCCCATTGTCGCCAGCCTGCGTCCGCTTCTCCGCCGAACTAGGTTCCACGGCTCACGGCCTGCTCGCTCCAGTCTTTAACGTCTCGCCAAGCGCCACAACGACTGGCCTTGAGCCGGTCAATCCAGGTCGCTGGGCTTCGACGAAGCGCAGCCTTACACTGCAAACGATAAAAATCGAGGTGAGGGCCGTCCGGCCCTTTGCGGTTGCCGGAACCGGCTTCCCACGGCAATGCAACCATTATCAAAGCGATTGAAACCGCTGCTAATTTCTCAATCACAAAAACCTCCCACTGTTGCCGCCGGTTTCAGGCGCCGGTTTTGAACCGACGCCTGCGACATTCGATCGGTTATTCGACGATACGAACGACCTTGCGGGTCTTCGGCGATACGATGACGCGCTTCTTGTTGACGAAGGCGTAGCCGTATTCATCGTTGTCCGGAACGTTCTTGATGACGACTGTATCTGGCAGAGCGGTGCCGACCACGATGTCGCCGTCGATCGTGGAATCCTCGACCTGCTGCTGGGTCACATAGGTCGTAACCGTGTCCGGCACGACGACCACGTCATCGGCGAGAGCGTATGGGGCGGGGAAGGTGAGCGATAGTGCGACTGCTGCGAAGAGCTTGGTATTCATGTTTGTACTCCATTGTTTCGTGGTGTGGCTGCCAAACGGCGACCACCTTGGAAGGTTCCTGCGATTTGTTCTCGCAGAGCATAAATCTTTCTTTTCATGAGGCTTTCTCCTCGTGCGCGCGATCTAAGCTGACACTCGGGTTCATGATTGGGCGAAAATCGGGAAGGTGCGGGCGGCCGGGAACTTTCACGCTGCCCGTCGATTATCCGCGAACCGGCACTTAGGGAATTTCAAACATGCGATGGATTGCTTCCGACGAATTAGAAGGCAAGGCGATCCTGTTCGTGGAGCGATCGCATTTCATCGCGCGAGACATCTACCGGGCCTTTGAATCCCTCGGGGCCACGATTCTCGGGCCAGTTTCGACGACCCGCGAAGCGGCTCTTTTGCTGGACTTCCTCGAAATAGACGGCGCGGTTGTCGATCGGGATTTGACTGAGGACAGTGCCCTGCTCACGCTGCTGAAGGACAGGGAAGTCCCGTCCGTCTTTTCTTGCAACGAGCCTACGTGCCGGAGCGGAAAGAACGGCTGCTACCGGCTTGACGACGTGCGGAGCGATCCGGCCCATTTGCTGGAAAGGCTTTTCTTAAGTGCCGTTCACTAATTGCTCTGACCGCCCTTTGCTACGAGTTTCCCTCGATTGTGCTGGCGATGCAATCGCGCGGTCTATCTCGAAACGGAAGCCGCCACCAGACATTTCTTCCGACACCCAACTATTGAGAAAGCGGATATGACTTCCGGATACGGCACTGTGTATTTGGCGGTCATCGTTTTTACAGCGCTGGCAACTGCGATCTTACTTCGCTAACCGGTCGCAGCGCTGGTCAGTCATCGCTCGTATCGCATATGACCGTACAAGCTGTGCGGCGACATTTCAAATGGCGGATATAGGACACTTCCATTTTGCGGCTACAAGGCAATATCGCATAAGTTTAAACTCCACTAAGTCGGCGAGCTTCGAAGCGGTCGATCTCACTCGTTACGACACCCACAAGTCCATCATGCCGGGAGCCGGTCCAATAAGGTCGGGCATCTCAGGCCCTTTATGCGGGCGCGCGGTGTGGCTGAAGATCAGTAGCGGTAATCGCTGGCCTTCGGATGCGATTCACGGAATGTCGGCGCCAGGCGACGGATGTCCGAAATGCGGGCGACACCCGACAGTCCGCTGCTAAAACACGCAACGCGAAGCCGGACATTGGGGTAGAGGGAGCCAAGGTCTGGGATTGGCCCCCAACCGGACATCGGCTCGGCCCCCAAATTGGTTGGTCTATCGCTGGAATCCTTCATTTGTCCGGATGCAAAGTTACATCCCGTTCGCAAATCTCGACGTTGAACTGAAACGAATCCGTGGCAATCCACCGGCTTGTTGCAGGGAGCGGCGAACTTATGCGAACATTATTGGCGCAAAGTAGAGGGATGATGGTGGAAACGGGCCCGTCTCAAACCTTTCGATTTGGCGGATTTTCGCTCGATCTCGCCAGGGGCGTCCTGATGCGCGGTGACGAAACGCTGTTCCTGCGGCCGAAGGCCTATGGCATACTCACCCATCTCGCCCGCAATATGGGCCGCGTCGTTCCCAAGGCGGAACTCTTCGATACGGTCTGGCCCGGAGTCTTCGTGACCGAGGATTCGCTCACCCAGTCGGTTCGGGAAATACGCAAGGCGATCGGGGAGGACTTGGTCCGTACCGTTCCCAAACGCGGCTACATCCTGGCGGCTGACGGCGAATCTGTGCCTGACGTCGGAAGTCAGCCGATCGTCGCGGTGCTGCGCTTCCGCAATGAGGGCGAGTCGGCGAGTGCGCTTCTGATCGACGGCTTTGCCGAAGACATCATCAACGGTATCGCCGCCTTCGGCCATGTCACGGTGCTGGCGCGCAATTCAAGTTTTTCCTTTACCTCCTTCGAACGATCCGAATGGCCGCAAATCCGGGCGAAGACGGGCGCTGATTATATCGTCGAGGGCGCCGTGCGCCGGCAGGGCGAGCACATCGCGGCGACCATCAATCTCGTCGACGCGGTCAATTCCGTACAGCTCTGGGGCCATCGCTACCAGGCGAGTGGCGAGGGGATGTTCCCGATCGGGCAGGATATCGTCGAAGATATCGTCGGAAGGCTTGTGGTGCGGGTTGCGACTGCCGGCCTCGAACAGGCGATGCGCAAACCGGTACCGAATCTTGCGGCTCATGAACTCATTCTACGCGGCACGGCGCTGCTGCTCGACCCGGCCCAGACCGATATTGCGACGGCGCGCGCACTGTTCGAAGAGGCGGTGATCAAGGATCCTGATAGCGAGTGGATCGGCACACCCGATGGGGCGAGGCCCAGTCGGAAAGCCGGATCGGCGTCGCCATAGACATGGACCTGCCAGTCGAGCGACTTGAGCGGCAGGAAATTGTCGCCGTTCTGCATCTTCACGTAAGGCAGGCGATCGCCGCCCTCGAGCTTCGCCGTGCGGCCTTCGCTGATCGGACTTTCGCGATAGTTGATGCCGATCTGCGAGATCATGCGGAAGAAGAATTTCGACCCGATCGACGTGCCGATCAGCGTCGCCATCATGTGCGGCATGACATAGCGGCGCCAGAGCTGAACCAGCCTGGAGCGGCCGGCGATCAGCCGGAAGACCTAGTCGGTGCTCTTGATCAGCTTGTGCGCGAAGGCGATGCGCTCGGGCTCGTAAGAGTAGAGCAGCCGTTCGCTGGGCCGGCCCTGAACGACGGCCGCGAGCTTCCATACGAGGTTCACGGCGTCACCCATGCCGGTATTCATGCCCTGGCCACCGGCCGGGCTATGGATGTGACCGGCATCGCCCGCCAGGAATGCGCGACCTTTGCGGAAATGCTCCGCGACCCGATGATGGATGCGGTAGGTGGAGAACCACTTCACGGTTTCGACATGGATGCCCGTATCGCGCTCGATCTCTGGACGGATCGCCTCGAAGGTGATCTCCTTGTCGCGCTCGTGTTCCTGTAGCACGACGCCGATCAGGCGCAGCGTGCCGGACTGGCGCACCGGCATAACGATGGCGAAGCCATAGCGACCCACCGTGGTGTCCATGCCATTCTTCGTGTAGGCGCCGGTGCCTTCGACATCGGCGACGTAGAACACCTGCTCATAGGAGCCACCGGGAAAGCCGATATCCAGACCATGGCGAACGGCACTACGCGCACCGTCGCAGCCGACGATATAGGCGGCGCGGATGGCTTCGGTCCGTCCGTCGCTGCCGAGTGTCGCGGTGACGCCGCTTGCGTCCTGCGAGAAGGATACGAGTTCGATGCCACGCTCGATCGTCACCCCCGACTTTTCCAGCGCTTCGATCATCACCTTCTCGTGCACGTCCTGCGGCAGTGCGAAGGCGAAGGAATAGGGGCTAAGGCCCTTGCCGAAGTCGGAAAGCTTCAGCGCCGCCCGGATTTTGCCCGGCGTGCTATTGTCAACTGGTTGACCTTCACGCCCGCCTCAATGATATCATCGACGATGCCGATCTGGCGATGGAACTCTAGCGTACGGGCTTGGACGGCCAGCGCACGGGAGGTCTCGCCGGGCTTGAGGCGCCGATCGATGATGCGGAACGTGACGCCCAGGCGTTGAAGCCAGAGCGCCATTGTCAGGCCACTGGGGCCGGCGCCGACGATAAGAACGTCCGTGTTGAAGCCAGTCATTTCGCAAATCCTTCCTGAAAGCGGACCTTCTGCCTGTCGTGCAGGCGGTTCACGCCGGCGGTGAACACGATGTCACCCTTGTTGAGACCCTTGCTGATCACCACGCGGTCGATCTCGTAGCGGACGACCGTCACCGGTTTCAGCGATACTTCCGAATTGGCGCCGACGATCCAGACAGCCGGTTCTCCGTCCTTGTCGAACAGCGCGCCTCCCGGCAGCACGACCATGGGATCGGCCGGCTGGTCGACGCGGCCCGCCACGCTTGAGCCGAAGCGCATTTCGGCCGGCGGATTTTCAAGTGCGACCTTCACCTCGAAGGTGCGCGTCACGGCGTCCGCGACCGGCGAAATCTCCCGGACCTTGCCGGATACCTTGATCGCCGGGTTGCTGAGAAGCGAGACCGCAATGCGTGGGATCTCGCCCTCGGGGCTATTCGCGAAGACCGATTCCGCAATCGAGAAGACGGCATCGCGAGCTTTGGGATCGGCAAGCCGCACCACCATCTGCCCGACATTCACGAGCTGGCCATTCTCGGCGCCGACAGCGGTGACGATGCCGTCGAATTCGGCGCGGAGTTCGGTGTAGCCAAGCTGGTCCTTGGCCATTTCGAGAGCGATCTTGGCCGATTGAAGCTTTGCCTGGGAGGAGCGAAGCGACTTGACCGCGGCGTCGTAATTGAGCGCAGAGGTGTAGCGCTTCTTGAAGAGGCCGCCGACGCGGCGCTCGTTGGCCTGCGCTTCGACAAGCACTGCCTGGGTGGCAGCGACATCGGTCTCGGCGCTGTGGACCCGATTTTTATAGTCCTCGTCCTCGATCGTGGCCAGAAGGTCACCCTTCCTGACCAGCACGCCGGCATCGACCCAGCGCTTGACGATCTTGCCGGACAGGCGGAAGCCGAGGTCGCTTTCGCGCCGCGGCTTGACCTCACCGATTGCGGCCCGCACATCGCTGATCTCCTTCGGCTCGACTTTGAGCGCGCGAACGAGACTTGCTTCGGCCTTGATAGCAGCCTTGGGGGCGACTGCCTCGCCATTGGCGTGGTGCCAGGCCGAAACGGCCAGGCCCGCCAGGGTGAGCGAGATGACGCCAACCAGTCGCCTCTTGTGAATTTTCATTGCACGACCTCCGTGATGCGGGCAGCAAAGCGCTTCGGTCGCAGGACGAGGGTGTCGCCGCGGCGATAGATGCCGGCTGCCTTGATTTCGATGTCGTGTTATCGCTCGAAGCCGGGCTACAAATCCCG
The DNA here is from genome assembly GCF_024707525.1 of Rhizobium sp. TH2. Lineage (NCBI taxonomy): Bacteria > Pseudomonadati > Pseudomonadota > Alphaproteobacteria > Hyphomicrobiales > Rhizobiaceae > Rhizobium > Rhizobium sp. TH2. The sequence goes on from NZ_CP062231.1 coordinate 1,558,742, forward strand.
ATGCGGCGCCGATAAAATTCCGATAATTCCCCTATGCGGGGAAGGGATTTCCGCGATCATTAGTCGGTGCGATGAGACGCCAACATTTAGTTTGCCGTCACAGGTAGAAATGGGCGAGACAGTTACACTAATCGCCCTTTCAGTCATCTGTACCCACCGCATCCCGGATGAGCCTTGACCGCTGTTGGCGCAAACATTCCCTCTCGCAAGTCCACTGCATTGCCCGCTTTTGAGCCGTCGCTTGGCGGACTCTACGGCCGACTTGAGGGCACAATGCAGCCTTAGGTTCGCACAGAGAGGTAAGTCGCCAGCCATGCCTCACTTGATGGGAATCGAACCACAAGCGAGATACCGATATATCAGCTACAGGCATAACGGCTGCTTTTCGTATTCCATTCTAAGGCCACCTCCGCTGGTGCGCGCGCGAAAGCGATTCAAATCGTGAGATAGTCTTCCCATCAACGCCAGCATAAGATCAACGCATTTTTGCCAGCAGGCGTTCGGCGGCCATCACGTCTGTGGCGTCCGATCCTTCGTCAAACCGTTCGAACACAGGCTGCAACAGTACCCGCGCATCACGCGCCCTTCCGTCGCCGACCCAAAGCGCAGCGAGATCGGTCGCGGTTCGTAACTCCCATGCCGGTGCGCCAATTTTCCGGCTGTACTCAAGCGAGCGCATGAAGCAGGTCTCTGCATCATCGGCCAAGGCCGTCGGCATTAACAGGTGGAGGTTTCCTCGGATGCGCAAAAGCTCCGGCATGTAGCAGAGGTCCCCGTTTTTCTCGACGAGATCTATTGTCCTGTCGATCCTTGCCATGCCCTCCCCGATCTCGCCGATCGCCGCCAGCCCCTTCACGGTCGAGATCTCCAGCATGGTGGTGAAAACCTCGTAGTTCGCCGCATGAAGCTTTTCGACACATTGCCGCAAGGTCTCCAGGCCAGACTTCACGTCGCCCCGGCGGATTGCGATCTCCGCCTCAAAGCCTCTGGCGACCGTCACATACGGCGACAGAAAATGCAGCCCAGCCCGCGAAACCAGCCATTCGATGTGCTCCTCGGCGCTTCGCAGGTCATCCCGCCAAAGGAAAACAGCAATGCCCCCAAGCAATGCGATGCACAGGGTCAGCGAATGATCCAGCTTGGCCGCTTCAGCAATCGTCTGACGCGCGCGGATGTCGGCTTGCGCGGGATAGCCCTGCAGCCATAGGTTCCTCGCGAGAATCCCGCCCGCCAGATGCCTTCCCTTGAACCCGACGTAACTCGCCGTGGTCCGCTGCGATCCCGAAGCGCCCTTCACCGCCGCCTCCAGTTCGATGCGCGCAGCCTCCAGTTCGCCTGTGAAATGCAGCGAATTCCCCAGAAAGAAATGCCCCAGCTCGACGGTCGCAGCGTCCGTCATCGTGGCTGCGAGTTCGGAGCAACGCCTTGCGTAGTGAAGGGCGGCGTTGAAGTCGCCAGTGCGCATCTTGAGCATGTTCAACGGGCCCAATATCCGCAACTGATCGAGCGCATTGCCCCGTTCCTCGGCGATCTGCAGCGCTCGACCGAGGGCAACTTGCGAAGTGTCGCGGCCGCCCTGCATATACATCCGGGAGATTCCAAGGCCGGCCTGAAGATGCATCTCCTCGACGCTGCCCAGAAAGGCGTCGCCCAGCGCGAGAAGCGCGCGCTCCGACCAGCGCTGACATTCGGGGAAAAGCGACATCACCTGGAAAACCGGCACCGCAGCAGCCGCCAGCCTGATGCCGACCCCGACATGGCCGTTCTCTCCAAAACACCATTCCAAGGCTGCTCGAGCGTTGTTTATGCTGATAAAATACGGCACCCGCTCGAGGCCTGTCGACAAGCTCGGCCAATCAGAGCCGAATTGCTCCAGCCAGTGCTGATAGTATCCAGCGTGACGTACAGCCACTCTGGCACGATCCTCATCGGTCTGAGATTGCAGTGCGTAAGCGCGTGTCGTGTCCAACAAGCGGTAGCGCATCGTCGAACCGATCGGACGGGTCGCAAGCAGCGATTTTGCCACCAGGCTGTCGATTGCGCCGAAGATGGCGCGGTGATCCAGATCCGGGGTCGAAGCCACTTCCAGCACCGCTTCGAGTGTGAAGTCTCCGACAAAGATTGCCAGCCGGCGCAGCAGGAGGCGCTCCACATCCGTGAGAAGCCCGAAGCTCCAGTCGAGCGTGGCCTGTAGCGTCTTTTGGCGCGGTGGTGCCGTCCGGGATCCCGCCCAGCCCAATGTCAGGTGCTGATCGAGGAGCGTGGCGGTCTGGAGCAGTCCATAGGTTTCGACCCGTCGGGCGGCCAGCTCCAGGGCAAGCGCCATGCCGTCGAGTTTCCGGCAGATGCTCGCGACGACGCGGAGATCGCCGTCACTGACATCGAGAGAAGCTCCGCTGGCCGCAGCCCGCTCCATGAACAGCTGTATCGCGGGGAACGACAGGATCATCTCGCTCGAAATATCTGGATCGTCCGGCGGGCAGGCGAGCGTGTCGAGCCTGTAGATGCTTTCGGCTTCGATCCTGAGAGCCTCCCGGCTTGTGGCGAGGAGATAAACTTGCGGGGCGCTGTCGATAATGTTTGACGCGAGATCCGCAATTGCGTCGATCAGGTGTTCGCATGTATCGAGGATCAGCAGAATCTGCTTGTCTTGCAGGTAGGCAAGCAGGCTGGGACGCACGTCTTCGGACCCGACCGGCAGCCCGAGCATCGAGGCAATTCCGGCCGCAACCAGGCCGGAATCGCTCAGCATGCCATAGTCGGCGAACAAGACGGCCCCGTTGAAGCTCGGGGCGACGTTATGCGCCACCGCGGTGGCGACGGTGGTCTTACCGACACCGCCGACGCCAACGATGGTCACCATCCGCGACTTCATCAATTTGTCGGACAGACGGATTATGTCTTCCTCCCGGCCGACCATGCGATCGAGCCGGCTCGGAAGGATGGCATGGGGGAAATCGGCGTTTGACCGCGCTGCCGGCGGAGCTCTCCGCCGCGTGATCGGCGCTACGAAACAGTAGCCTCGTCCGGCGATCGTCGTGATGTAACGGGCGCCATCCTGGCCGTCGCCTAGCGCCTTTCTCAGTCCGGTCATGTGAAAGCGCAGGCTGCCTTCCTCAACGATCACATCCGGCCAGACCTGTGAGATCAGATCCTGCTTGCTCATGAGCTTGTTGGGAGCAGAGGCAAGTGTGATCAATAAATCCATGGCGCGCGCGCCCAGGTCGATCGGAGCCTCATCCCGCGCAAGAAGGCGCTGGCTCACACTCAACGTGAAAGGACCGAAGGTGAGTCGATCAGCCGTATCGTCCCCGGTTCCAGTCATGGCGTTACCTGCAGCGATCCCCACCCAAGCTCTTATACTCCAAGGGGTTCGCTGACGCTATCAAGGAAGACAGGAAGGGTCTTGCCCCGACGACGTTTGGTTCGCCTGCCCCTATCCAACCCCAAGCAAATACAGCGCTCATTGCAGCTAATGACGCCTAACAACGCATAACGTGCGAACGTGGTCACGGCCGAGTAGCTCTTAGGTCAGCACAGCGGTGCAGACGCTAAAACATCAACAGCTACAAAAGGAAAATCACTATGACCTCCAAGATTATCTTCACCGGCAAGACCCACAACACCAACGGCCGCGACGGCGGAACACGCAGCAGCGACGGTCAGCTGGACATCAAGTTCAAGCAGCCGCATCCCGCCGCAGAACACCTGTTCGGTGCCGCCTGGTCGGCCTGCTACATGGGCGCAATCGAGCTCGCCGCCTCGCAAAGACAGATCAAGCTGCCGGCCGGAACCTCGGTCGACGCCGAGATCGATCTGAACGCAGAGGAAGGCTCCTACTTTCTGAGCGCCCGGCTCAACGTTAGCGTCCCCGGCATCGACCCCGCCGTTGCTCGCGAATTGCTCGCCGCCGCACACAGCATCTGCCCGTACTCCAAGGCGACGCACGGCCAGGTCAACGTTGAAACCAACCTGATCTGAACCGCCTTTGTCGGGTCTGCCTGCGCAAACAGATCCGACCAACCAATCCCAGTTCGGCTGGTCAATCCTCGATCAGCCGTCGCCCAATCGGCAGCGAGCGCAAGCATCGGAATTGGTAACTCATGCCGTTCCCCAGGTGAACCGCTCGCTGAAAACTCGAAACAGCATTCGCAACTGAACCGCTTGCCCGGACCGTGTCGATTTGAACGCATTTAGCTGCGCTTCCACGTGATCGGCGGGCGGATCGACACGCACAGCGTCGCGCAACAGCCGGCGCATTTTCAAAGGAGCAGAACAATGACAAGGAAACTTGAGGGCAAGGTGGCCGTCGTCACAGGCGGCAGCGCCGGCATCGGACTCGGTGCGGCCAAGCGCTTCGCCGAGGAAGGCGCGCAGGTGTTCATCACAGGCCGCCGCCAGTCGGAACTCGACAAGGCCGTCGCCGAGATCGGAGCAAAGGCCACCGCAATCCAGGGCGATGCCTCCGACCTCGCCGATATCGATCGGATCTACGAGATCGTCAGGACGAGGGCCGGCCGTATCGATGTCCTCCTCGCCAATGTCGGCATATATGAATTCGGCACACTCGGCGAAATCACCGAAGATCATTTCGACAAGACGTTCAATACCAATGTGCGCGGCCTTCTCTTTACAGTGCAGAAGTCGCTTCCGCTGCTTTCGACGGGCGCATCAGTGATCCTGACGGGGTCGATTGCGTCGATAAAGGGGTCGCCGGCTTTCTCGGTCTACAACGCCAGCAAGGCGGCCATCCGTTCGTTTGCCCGTAGCTGGATCGTCGATCTCAAGGGTCGCGACATCCGGGTAAACGTGCTGAGCCCCGGTCATACGCAGACGCCCGGTCTTTCAGTCCTACTTGATGAGACTATTCGCGATGGGATGGACGCCAATGTGCCGCTTGGGCGCATGGGGACACCGGAGGATGTCGCCAAGGCCGCCGTCTTCCTGGCTTCCGATGATAGCAGCTATATCACCGGCGTTGAACTCTTTGTCGATGGTGGGCTCGCCCAGTTCTGACAGAATAGGCGGATCCATCGCCCACCATCTCAATCGTACACAAAGATGTCTGTGCCAAAACACTGCGAACTCCTCCGCAGACCTGTTTTGATCACAAGAATTATTGTTGGCGCGCGCCATCAACTCACTGCGCGCCTTCGCGATAATCGGCGCGGATTGAACTCAACGCAGACCTTCCGCCTCGGGAGTCGGCTGGGATGGAAGATATCACAGAGATGAGGGCGCTTAGCCGCTCAATTGAATTCAAAGTTCGAACGGCCCACTCCTCCTCCCAAAGGGGTCGTTCGTCGGAATAGCGATACTCCTCCCATTGATCGCTATTCCACTTCATGAAGCCTGCCGCACCTCCTCCCCCGCGGCAGGTTTTTTTTCGTTTGAGCGGTACTGTCGCTGAGCATTCGGCTGAGATTCGGCTTGGCAAAAAAATCACAGCGCGGCCTCTCTGCCCACCAAATTGTTGTTCTTTATTTGTTCCTATGTTAGTTTCTGCCGGATTGTTCGGGCGAGGAGCGTTATGTCCAGACTTTTCACAAACATCCGGCCGATGGGCGAAATCGCTGACTATTTCGGCGTGGAAGATGAGCAGCCAATTGCGATGCCCAGCGAAACGGTCGAGGGCACCCAGGGGTTGATCGTGGTGGAGAGAGACGGCAAGCGTTTGCTGAAGTCGCTGCCTTGGGGCTTTCCGCGCCAGACCCGGGAAATGCGGTTGAATGGTCAGCCGCCTGGACGGATCGGCCTGGTCGCCGAACTCGCAAATCCAATGTGGGAGCATCTGGTCGTCGACCCTCGCTATCGCTGCCTGATACCGATCACACATTTCGCCAACCCGGAAGGTGAAGCCGGTAAGAAGACCCGCGTGTGGTTCTCGCTGACCGACGAGCCGATGGCCGCATGGGCGGGCTTTTGCCGCAGTACGCCAGAATTCGGATCGGTGTTTGCGGGGATGACGACGACGGCCAACGACCTGATCATGCCGTTCAATGAGCGGATGCCCGTAATCCTGCGGAAGGAAGAATGGTATCGCTGGCTGCACGGCTCGATTTCCGATGTCATCGAATTCGAATTTCGCGAACCATTGCCGTCAGAGATGTTCAACATTCTCCACACCCGCGATCGCTGGCAAAGTGGCATGCCGCCGCGCGAAGCGACTTCCCGCAAAACCAGCTCTGTGATTATGGTGTAGGCGCTCGAAGCGCAGGAAAGGGTTGTCGCATGTGTAATCTCTATACCGTTCGCCAATCTGCGGCCGAGGTCGCCGCTCACTTTGGTGTCCCGAACCCGCTTCAGACGAATGCACCTGCCGAGGTATATCCGGGCACGCCGGGGATGGTCGTCAGGGAGGAGGACGGTGTTCGGCTACTGCAGTCGATGGTATGGGGCTTCCCTCTCAGGCTCAAAGACATGAAGCCGGCCTCCAAGCCAAAACCCGTCAACAACATCGCCGACCTCAAGAAGCCAATGTGGGTTGGGCTCGCGCGCAAACCTCAGTGGCGTTGCCTGATCCCGATGACGCATTTTGCGGAAGCTGAAGGTCAGAAGGGCAAGATGACCCGCACCTGGTTTTCCGTCAAAGACGAGCCGATCTTTGCCTGGGCCGGGCTTTGGCGGGTGAGCGACGAATGGGGGCCGGTCTATTCAGGCGTGATGACGGATGCCAATGAGGCCGTCCGCCCGGCACACGACCGGATGCCGGTGCTCGTTCATCGGGATGAATACGACCAGTGGCTCAACGGCGGTTTCGAGGACGCCCTGGCTTTTCAGCTGCGTGTCTTCCCGCCGGAATTCATCGAGATGGAGAAGACGTCCGAGCTTTGGTTCAAGCGGAAGACAGTGGAGCCAGAGACGGCAACGCTGCTCTGATTGGGAAAAGAACTCACAGCGCCAGGGCGAGCTGCGGTTCAGCCTCTTCGTCGGTCGCATCGAGCGTAGATAGTGTGACGCCGAGTAGCCGAATGCCTTTGTCCGCAGGAAAGACCGGCGTGAGCAAAAGGTCCACGATACTGACAATATCATCGACAGCAGCCACCGGTGTCGCCACGGTCTTGCTCCGGGTGATCTGCGTGAAATCCGCCCACTTGACCTTCAATGTTATGGTCTTGCCGCGAATGCCCTTCGCCACACAATAGCTCGAGACTTTTTCGCAGAGCGGTTTGAGACCTGCGCGAGCAGCGTCGAGGTCGTGGATGTCCTCAGGGAACGTATCCTCGGCGCCGATCGACTTCCGGACACGATCCGGCTTCACGCTTCGCTCGTCGATCCCTCTGGCCACCCAGTAGAACCAAGGTCCCGATTTTCCAAAATGCTGCTGAAGAAACGATAGCTCGTGAGCCTTCAGATCGGCGCCGGTCTCGATGCCGAGCCGGGCCATCTTCTTCGCAGTTGCCGGCCCCACGCCATGGAATTTCTTCACGGGCAGCGCCTCGACGAAGTCGGCCCGTTCCTGGGCGTGATAACGAACATGCCATCGGGCTTACGTTGATCGGAAGCCATCTTGGCGAGAAACTTGTTGTAGGAGACGCCGGCTGACGCGGTGAGCCCGGTTTCGGCCTTGATCCGGGCGCGGATTTCCTCGGCAATTTCGGTCGCGAGCGCCATTTCCTTCAGATTCTCGGTAACATCGAGATAGGCCTCGTCGAGCGAAAGTGGTTCGATCAGCGGCGTGTAGTCGGCAAAGATCTCGTGGATCTGCTGCGATACCGCACGATAGACGTCGAAGCGGTGCGGTACGAATATCAGGTCAGGACATTTTCGCTTCGCGGTGACCGATGGCATCGCCGAGTGGACGCCAAACTTGCGGGCTTCGTAGCTCGCCGCCGCGACCACGCCGCGTGCTTCCGCAAAACCAACGGCGACCGGCTTGCCTCGGAGTGTTGGATTGTCACGCTGCTCGACCGAGGCATAGAACGCGTCCATGTCAATATGGATGATCTTGCGCAGCCGTCTGGACACCGATTGTGCAGTGCCTGTCAGCGTCTTCTCAAGATCGCCATCGGCAGATGTGTCTAGCATCTGATTCCTCGTTGGCCGGCATGTAACATCCACCATCGCCAAGTTTCGGCAGTATGGCTCGCAATTATTTGAGCAGAGCTCTACCGACCAAATCGTTCCGCTATCCAACTGATTCAAATCATGGAATCAACGGACGCTCAGCTCGGCGTGCAAGCTACGCTTTCTGACGATCGTCAGGAGTCGCGCGATGGTCGATTGACTCGGTTTGGCTTTCAGAACAAAAAGGGAACATATCAACAGTTTTGCCCGTTGCAAAGTCCCAAGGAGGCGCCATTTTCGATGCGTGATCGCGTCACCAATCCCGTCATCGCAGAACTGCGCGATCGCATCGAGCGGTTGGAAGGCGGAGCGATTCGAAATCGCAAGGTGCTGCCGTTCGGAATTGCAGACATTGACAATCGGCTTCCCGGTGGAGGGTTGTCGCTCGGAGCACTTCATGAGGTAGCGGGCGGGGGCAATGGCGCGCTGGACGCCGCTGCCCCGTCGCTCTTTGCCGCCGGCATTGCGGCGCGTCTCAAGGGCAAGGTGCTCTGGTGCATGACGCGAGCCGATCTCTTCGCTCCCGCTCTGGCCCAGGTCGGGTTGCCGCCAAGTCGTGTGATCTACGTCGAGGCGGGCGATGAGAAAGCCTTGCTCGCTTGTATGGAGGAGGGGCTCCGCCACGGCGGCCTTGGCGCCGTCGTCGGCGAAGTCGCCCGACTTTCGATTGCGATCTCGCGTCGGCTGCAGCTGGCCGCGGAGAGTTCCGGAACGACAGGTATTGCCATTCGCCGTTGGCGCAGCGGACCCGAAGCGTCCGACTTCGGCCAACCCACGGCTTCAGTCACCCGATGGCGGGTCTCAGTCCTTCCGTCCTCCCCATTACCAGTTCCCGGTGTCGGCCGAGCGCGTTGGCTGCTTGAGCTTATTCGCTGTCGTGCCGGCGAAAGTGCAGATTTTGAAGTGGAAGCTCCCGATGCCAAGGGTCGTATCGCTCTACCTTCCGACATGGCCTACGGATCGCCTCAGACGAATATTGGGCGACGCTACGCCTCCGCCTGACACGCCATTCGTTCTTGTCGGTCGGCAGAAAAACCGTCGTATCGTCACCGCTGCGGACTCTGCCGCTATGGCTTTGGGCCTGAGAATTGGAATGCCTGCGACGAAAGCGCAGGCACTTGTTGCCGGTCTCGTCATCATGGATGCCGATCCCGTCTCAGACACCGATGCGTTGGAGCGTCTGGCGCTCTGGGCATTGCAACGCTACGCACCCATCGTTGCCGCAGATCCGCCGGATGGATTGGTGATCGACACGACAGGCGCCGATCACCTGCATGGCGGCGAGGAACTGATGCTGTCTGGCATGGTCAATCGCTTTCGCGGGTCGGGGATCACCGCACGAGCCGCAGTTGCTGATACCTGGGGTGCCGCACATGCCGCTGCTCGCTTTGCGGACCAGCCAACCGTTGTCGTGCCGTCAGCCTCGCAGGCCCAGGCACTTCAAACATTGCCGATCGCGGGATTGCGGCTCGATCCTGCGATGATCGACAGCCTGCGCGTTCTAGGCTTCAAGACGATTGGAGATATTGCCAGTCAGCCGCGTGCGCCGCTCGCCTTGCGCTTTGGGCCGGAGCTTGGGCGTCGCCTCGATCAGGCCTTGGGCCGAGTTGCGGAGCCGATCGATCCGCTCCGCACTCCTGAACTGATCGAGGTTCGCCGGGTCTTTGCTGAGCCAATCGGCGCCGCCGAGACGATCGCACGATACATAGCTAAGCTTGTCGATCAGTTGTGTGGCTTGCTCGAGGAGCAGGGCCTCGGAGCCAAGCGCGTTGATCTGCTGTTTCATCGGGTCGACAGCACCTATCAGGCAATCCGTGCCGGAACCGCCAAACCCGCCCGTGACATCAAGCGCATTACTCGGCTGTTGACAGACCGGATCAACACCATCGATCCCGGCTTCGGGATCGAGATCATGTCATTGACCGCGACACATGCCGAACCGCTGGTCGCGCGCCAGGTGATCTCATCGCTCATCGAAGAGCCCGAAGCGGACGTCTGTGGCCTGGTCGATATTATTGGCAACCGCATTGGCGAACGGCGGCTGTTTCGTGCGATACCGGTGGCAAGCGATGTACCCGAACGCTCGGTCGCGCGCGTGGCGCCCATGCTTCCCGACAAGGGCGAAACGTGGCCCGATCGCTGGCCGCGACCGACGCGATTGTTACCCTGTCCCGAACCGATCGAGACGATCGCACTTCTGCCAGATCACCCACCGGTGAGCTTTACCTGGCGCGGAGTTCGACGGCGTGTCAGGCGGGCAGATGGACCGGAACGCGTCTTCGGCGAATGGTGGAAGCGGGATGCAGAGCTTGCCGCGGTTCGCGACTATTTTCTGGTCGAGGATGATGCCGGCGAGCGCTACTGGATCTATCGCGCGGGTGACGGAGAACATGGCGAAACCGGTAGCCAGCGTTGGTTCCTGCATGGGATATTCGGATGACATCAGGTCCCCGCTATGCCGAGCTGCAGGTCACGTCGCACTTCTCGTTCCTAAGGGGAGCCTCCTCTTGCGAGGAGTTGTTTGCCCAGGCGGCTATGTCAGGCATTGAGGCGCTTGCGATCGTCGACCGCAACAGCCTCGCCGGCATCGTTCGTGCCCACCAGGCAGCCAAGGACACAGGTGTTCGGTTGATCGTCGGTTGCCGTCTCGATCTCACCAATGATGTGTCCGTCCTCGTCTATCCGACCGATCGTCCGGCTTATGCCCGGCTCTGCCGATTGCTCACGCTTGGGAAGAAGCGTGGCGGCAAGGCGCAATGCATTCTCGATTGGGCTGACCTTGTCGCTTACGGAGAAGGCCTTATCGTCGTCCTCATTCCCGACCTGGCCGACGATATGTGTCCGCTGAATTTGCGGCGCCTATGCCAAGACTTCGGGGATTGCGCCTATCTCGCTCTGACGCTGCGCCGGCGGCCGAACGATCAGCTTCGCCTGTTCGAACTGTCGAACATGGCGGCAGCGATGGGGGTGGCTACCGTCGTCACCAATGACGTTCTGTTTCATGTTCCGGAGCGGCGTATCCTGCAGGACGTGGTCACCTGTATTCGTCACAACGTCACGATCGACGATGCCGGCTTCCGCCGCGAGCGGCATGCCGACCGCTATCTCAAGCCACCAGAGGAGATGGCACGGCTTTTTCCGCGATACCCAGCAGCACTTGCTAGAACGATCGAAATCATGGAGCGCTGCCCCTTCTCGCTCGATGAACTCGCCTATCAATATCCGGAGGAGCGGTCGCATCCAGAGCTGACACCGCAGGAGACGCTCGCCCAGATGACCTGGGAGGGAGCAACACGACGGTATCCCGAGGACCTGCCCGACAAGGTGCGAAAGACACTCGAGCATGAGCTAGAGCTCATTGCGAAGCTCGAATACGCGCCCTATTTCCTGACCGTGAACAGCATCGTACAGTTTGCCAGATCGCGTAACATCCTCTGCCAGGGCAGGGGATCGGCGGCAAACTCCTCCGTCTGCTATGTCCTCGGCGTCACCTCGATCGACCCGGATCGCAACGATCTCCTCTTCGAGCGCTTCGTCTCGGAGGAGCGACGGGAGCCACCCGACATTGATGTCGACTTCGAACATGAGCGGCGTGAGATCGTCATGCAATGGGTGTTCGAGACCTACGGCCGCGACCATGCTGCTCTCTGCTCGACGGTCATCCGCTATCAGTCCAAAGGCGCCATTCGCGATGTCGGAAAGGCACTCGGTCTGCCTGAGGACATGACGAAAATGCTCTCGGCGGGTGTCTGGGGCTGGGGTGAAAACGTCGGCGAGAAGCACGCGGAGGAACTCAATCTCAACATCGGAGACCGACGACTGACACTGGCGCTCGATCTCGCTCATCAACTGGTGGGTACACCGCGGCACCTATCCCAGCATCCTGGTGGCTTCGTCCTCACCCGAGATCGTCTCGATGAGCTCGTACCGATCGAGCCCGCTGCGATGATCGATCGACAGGTGATCGAATGGGACAAGGACGACATTGATATCGTCAAGTTCATGAAGGTCGACTGCCTGGCGCTTGGCATGCTGTCCTGCATGAAGCGCGGCTTCGATCTCCTGGCCGAGTACAAGGGTATTGAGATCGATCTCGCGACGATCCCGCCGGAAGATCCGCGAACCTACGCGATGATCCGCAAAGCGGATACGTTGGGGACGTTCCAGATCGAGAGTCGGGCTCAGATGTCGATGCTGCCCCGGATCAAGCCTCGGACCTTCTATGACCTGGTCATCGAAGTGGCCATCGTCCGGCCTGGGCCAATCCAAGGCGACATGGTTCATCCCTATCTCCGCCGCCGCGCAGGCAAGGAAGCCGTTGTCTATCCAAAGCCCGAGCTCGAGAAGGTGCTCGGCAAAACGCTTGGCGTGCCGCTCTTCCAGGAACAGGCGATGCGGGTCGCGATTGAATGTGCCGGCTTTACGCCCGGTGAAGCCGACCAGCTCCGGCGCGCCATGGCGACCTTCAAGCATACTGGTGGAGTCTCGAAGTTCGGTGAGAAGCTGATCTCGGGAATGGTTGCGAATGGCTACGAGCAGGATTTCGCCGAGCGGACCTTCAAGCAGCTCGAAGGTTTTGGCAGTTACGGTTTCCCAGAGAGCCATGCGGCCTCATTCGCACTCATCGCCTATGCCTCCTCCTGGCTGAAATGCTGGCACCCGGATGTCTTTTGCGCGAGCCTCCTGAACGCCCAACCGATGGGCTTTTACGCTCCTGCCCAGATCGTCCGGGACGCCCGCGAGCATAACGTTGAGGTTCGGCCGGTCTGCGTCAATGCGAGCCGATGGGACTGCACGCTTGAGGCTACAGAGGACGATACGCGCTTTGCCATTCGGCTCGGCATGCGGATGGTGAAGGGGCTTGCAAATCGCGATGCCGCTACAATCCTGGCAGTCCGAGAGGATCGACCGTTCGCATCCATCGATGACCTTTGGCGCAGGGCGGGCGTGCCAGCCGCCTCGCTCGTCGAACTCGCGGAAGCTGATGCGTTTAAGCCGTCGCTCCGACTGGTTCGCCGAGAGGCGCTCTGGGCAATTAAGGCATTGCGGGACGAGCCACTGCCGCTGTTCGCAGCTGCCTCTGAGAAAGCCAACGAAACGCTTGCGGAGCTCGATGAGCCCATCGTTGATTTGCGGCCTATGACCTCAGGAGGCGAGGTCGTAGAGGATTACGGTCACATGGGATTGACCCTTCGCGATCACCCCCTCTCATTCCTGCGGGAAGACCTGTCGAAGCGTCGGATCATCACTTGTCGCGAGGCGATGCAATCACGCGACGGCAAGTGGGTCGAGGCTGCGGGTCTCGTGCTCGTCCGGCAGCGGCCAGGGTCAGCAAAAGGCGTGATGTTCATCACGATGGAGGACGAGTCCGGCGTTGCCAATCTCGTTGTCTGGGTAAAAACCTTCGAGAAATATCGCCGTGTCGTGCTCGGCGCCGGCATGCTTGGCGTCTATGGGCGCATTCAGCGGGAAGAGGATGTCGTGCATCTTGTCGCTCATCGTCTGACGGATCTGTCATCCTATCTGGCGAGCGTCGGCGAGCGCGACCAAGTGTTCGAGCTACCACACGGGAGGGGCGATGAGTTTCATCATGGGTCGCCGGCGCTGGACCCTCGCGGGTTTCCAAAGGGGCCGCGAGCGCGCGACATCGTCGATCCGTATTTGCATCTCGATGCGATCAAGGTGAAGACGCGAGATTTCAGATAGCCACAATTATGGGTCAGCGGTTCCGCTTCCGTCAACTAAGCGGCCGAGGGCGCCGCGCACTGTGCCGACGCTGTGCACAAGGTTGAAAGTCGACTGATGAAGTCTTTCATAATGCGATTTCGATCTATCGCGTAGACATAACGCATCACGTGCCGTGAGCGATCGGTGCTATAGTGCATATCGTCAGTCAGGATCGGTGTAGGCAGGAATGCGGACGGAGCCCAATCGGAATTCAGTATCCATGCGGTTGCGCCCATGTCCCAGATTTCCTTCGCCCAGCCAACATGGTCGTCACAGTAGCCCTTGAAGCGCATGGCCAGGAACCGACCGATTTCACCATATGGTTCCACGTAACGTTCGATTTCCGGCACAGTGCTATGCAGGATTGAGGTCACGCCTTCACAGGGAACGAGAACCAGGGGAACGCCAGAATCGAACAGCACCTGCGTGCCACCGACATCCGGCTCGAGATTGAACTCGCGCTGGTGTTGCCAATCGATCGCATGGCCGCCCCGCCAGACCACTACGATATTACTCACGATATCAGGAGCTGCGATGAGTGCAGCTGCGACATTGCTGATCGCCGCCATCGCGATAACGTAGAGGGGGTTGTCGGGTGTGGATCTCCTGGCGCGGGCGATGAGGTCATCTACTGCCGGTGCCTGCAGCGGTTTTTTCTGAGGTCCGACATAATCAGTAACGCCCCGATGAACCAGGCCAACTGGCGCAATGGCTAGGCGATCCAGCAGTGCCAATATCTCATCGTAACTGAGCTCCATGCCACGGGCAGGATCTTGGGTCGTTTCGTTGACGAATGGCGCGGCATAAATCGCCTCGACACTGACTGTGTCGCGCGACAGCAATGCATGCACGATCGCAAACTGATCATCGATCTCGTTGAAGGTGTCCGTGTCGATTACAATTCGTCGCCTTCCTGACCGCGGCGCGAGCATGGACAAGCGACGGCTTTCGGACATGAGCATGGATATTTCTTCTTTGCTTATTTGGTGCTGCGCAGGCGTTCGGCGACGCCGCGAAGGATGCGATCGAGATTGATGGCGACCAGGCAGAAGACAACACCGGCGGTGATCCCGAGGCCGGCATCGGCCTTGCCCAGCGCGATGTAGATCTGTTGTCCGAGTTCCGACGTGCCGACAGTAGCGGCTACGGGGAGCATCGTGATCGCCGCCATCACCACCTGATTGAGCCCGAGAAGCAACGCAGGGCGTGCGGTGGGCAGCTGAACGAGCACCATACTCTGTAATGGCGTGCAACCGAGCTGTGTCGCGGTTTCAAGCAGGTTCGTCGAGACACTCCGAAGGCCCGCTTCCGTATAGCGGATGGCCGGAACAACGGCGTAGAGCGAGATCGCAATGAGCCCGGCAAATTAGTAGGTCCGAAGCCAGAATAACATCGCGATTCCGGCAAGCGGCAAGAATCTGACGATGTTCGCGATCATCCACCTCCGTTCCACCGGACAATGTGAGCTGAATGCGAAGATAGCGCTCTATCCGGTCGTTCACGGACCGGATGAGATTGAGCAGGAAGGGCCGGTTGGCATCCTTGTAGGCAGGAGTGAAACTGCCAGTTCAGCTCTGCCCATCGTGCCACGTCGGTCTCGCGGGCGAATTCATCGCAGTAGTTCTCGGCACGCTCGAATGTCTTGTCGGTCATCTTGGGAATCGAGAGTTTCAGCGCACTGGCCTCTAGCCTTGCGCGTACTTCAAAAATCTCGGCGATCTCGGGCTCGGTCACGCTGGTCACAACGGCGCCACGGTTGCGCTGGAACTCGACCAGACCTTCCGCCTCAAGCCGTTTCAGCGCCTCCCGCACCGGAATCTTGCTTACATCGAAGAGCTTGGCAATGTCGTCTTGGCGGATCGGCTCGCCTTCGTCCATGTCGCCCGTCACGATCGCCTCGCGAATATCTTCAAACTTGAAGTGCAGGCTATTTCTCATTGCAGATTTATCCTCGCTATGACTAAATCAGATTTCCGAACTGCGCTTCTCATGCCAGCGGGCGATCAGCTTGGAACGGTAAGAGCGAGTGGCTCGTCTGTCGCTTCGCCAGTCGTGTCCCACGAAGATTTCAGGACACGAGTATTTCCCAATCGGTTTCCTACGAGCTTCACCTTCCCAAGCGATACCGATCAGGTACTGCGTAAAATTAACAATATCCCGACCCCATATGGTCTCTTCCATCTCATCGACCACATATCCGTCTCGTAACTCGTGATAACGCGATTTTTCGAGCCGATATCGAGTTCGCAGTTTATCTCTGTCAAACGCAAAGATCGCTCCCTGACTTCCGAACTCGTCAGGCATGACAGCCCAATAGGCTGCCACCATGGGATCGCGGCTGAAGAAGACGGCTTGATCGCCCACTCGGCTGTAGTGCATAACACCCGTTGCGAAGTTGCGATTGTAAAACCGCGTACCTTTGTAAAGTACATTCCGGCCTTTGGATAAATTTCGAGCCGCAGTTCCTAGTTGATAGGCGTGTCTACTGGCATCCTTTACGATGTAATTCGGCTTGGCGTGCATTTATACTCCGATATGTTCTCACGAGCGTGATTGCTGGCAAATGTCATCTAAGTTAGTTTTGTGGTCTCCCCCAGACGCACCTTGCCCGGGTATGTAATAATAAAGATTATTGGGAGTACGCTGTTGGGAATAGGCGGCCGAATGAGCGAGCGAGCCTGTGATGTCACTCGCGTAGGTGGCATGGCATCGTCGCCGGAATATCGCATCCTTCTGCCCGTCACCTTACTTCTAGGCCAAAGGCCAAGCGGCGACTTTGTCCAAGAACGAAGCGGTGCCAAACAAAAACCGTCCGACCGAACTCAGCGATGTCGCGGCCCCCAGCAGAGGCCGAGATGTCTTTGAGGATTGCTAGTGCGCCGACCGCGAAGAGACGCGATTACTGATAAAGCTCGGGATCTCGCCTGCGCCAAATGAGACTCAGATCCCCGGTATAACGTTCATGGAGTCGGCCCGCCTCGAAATCCTGCACAAAGTCGTCTCCCATATATCGTGCGTTGTCGGAGATGCACCACTCGATGGTGTCAATGAGAGGCTCAGATGCGTGGATCTTGACCAGCAAATCTAGCACCTGATGCAATTCACGGTGGACGTAAAATGCCAACTCTTCTTCCTCGTCAGGCTCAATGGTCGGGCCTCTTAATCCATCGACCAAGACCGTCTGCTCGTCGTGTTGTAGTTCGTCAGATTTGTTCGGCATACGAGATCTCACCTTGTTGCATGGCTAATGTTGCGATGATCGTTTGTTGCCGGGTAGATATGGTAGTTTTTCATTTTATTTCAATAGCTTAGTATGTAATACTTGAGTGAAAGACGCGTGTGGGCCGAGACTGCGAAACCCAAAAGTATGTTGCTATGATATCAACTAGAAAATGGATTTTTCCCCCGGAGTTTGTTCAAGCCCATTCCGCGGCTAAGCACGCATCAACGCTTAGAAAAGCGTGGTACCCTTCTTTGACCTCACGTCATCGCTAGGAATTGCCCGATCCTGAACCTGATCCACACAGCCATTACACGAGACACCATTTTGATAATCGGGCTTCCTTGCGGATTTCAAATGCCTACCTGATTTTCGCGCCTAACGTCGAGCCAAGTGCCTGGATTATTGGAGGATGCCCGTTCTGTTAGGCGTTCAAAGTCGAGTTGGCATCGTGGCATAGGCATGAGGTCCGCCACGTCGGCTCCTGGCTGATTTGAGGTGTGAAACGGCCTAGTGGACGCCGAGCCAGATCTGCGAATGTAGCGTCGATCCGGATGCACAAGGCGACTCCTCAGTTACTCGCCACTTGCCACCAGTTCACATCGCCACGCCTCACCCAATTGCGTTAGGCTTAATTCGATAATGAGAACGCAGACCCGTTACTCGAGCGCTTCTCCGAAGATTGAGACTGGCGCTCAACGAAGGGTAATCTTGTGGTATTACGAATTCTAGGGCGCCCCGCAAAAAAACGGCCATAGCGAGTCACTGAGTGCGATCGAGGATTTGAGCTACCTCGGGGCTGGATCGCCACGCAGAACGCCGTCAGCGGCCAGATCTGAGTCAAAGAGGCTCTGTTGCTAAGAGGGTCGACCAAATGAGGGCGATGGCGCGCTGAATTTAATTGTTTCTATTCGCAGCGAAGAACCGACGGGACTGGGGCAACGTGTTGGTTTTTGTAATTCTGTGTCCCGGTCGCGTCGGGCAACCGCTCACTCATCATCGATATTCTCGTCGCTCGGCCGCGCGTTACACTAGGACAGGGCTAACGTATGTTGCGCGGTCCAGTATCGCAGCAGTTGCAGTACTGTGCGCTGCTCATCCCGCCGTCAGGTACCGTTACCGTGCCAGAACTGTGATGGTGATTGTCTCAATAAATTACGTGCCTCGAAGTTGCGGTTGAAAGCGAGGTCGTGAAAATATAGGCCTCATGACGGCCGGCCAGCAATGGAACCCAGGGCCGCGTGTTCATCTGTTTTCTGGATTTTTCATTTATGCCAGGGATTGAGTTCCGTAGATCGGGTGGCAATCTCACTTCCCGAGTCTGAGTCGAAGCGGCAAGCCGGATAGGCTTGGGTCAGCGCTGGCCGTGAGCGTTCCGGCCAAACGAACACACCATTTAATCGCCCCGTGTGAAGAGAAAGCGTCCGCCTGGGGGCAGGGACACAAACCTTCGCACCCGCGGGCCTTCGCTGCCGACGAGGGGACACATTCTTCGGCGGAGTCAAGCCCGAGCCAGGGCGTTGATAGCACGGTAGGTGGACAGCGCAGCCCGGGAAGATACTCGCAATTCGGTCGAACCTAAGCCGAAACCATGTTCGGATCTATAGAGCCGGATTTCCATGGTGGCTGGTCGAGCCCGAAAACGTTGATGACTACCTCATGATCGTGGACCTATACCAGGTTCGCGATCTGACTTAGGCTCGGGTTCGCGGCTCAGAATCGGCTTCATACCAGTCGGGTGAGACGAGACAGTATGCCATAGTGTAAGATTGCCTTCGTCTCGGATTTGGACTTTTCTTTATATTCTTCTCTTTTTTTCTTGGTAGTTAGGGGGAAAGGAAGAAGAAGATAGTATGGGATACTGTCTTTGAAGTTAGAGATGTAACACCCCCTAATTTCCTGAGCGGCGCTCGTACCACTGTGGCCCCTATAAGCCCGCACAGCGCGGCCGACCACCCCCGATGACACGTTGTCATCTGACCCCACAACCTGTTCCAGTACAATCCCCTCATGTCGGATTTCAACGTTTTCCTATGTTCGTCGCTATTTAGTAGAGACTCGGAAGGAGAGGAAAAGGAGGACAGTGCGGTATAATAACCAAAAAAAATGGTCAAAGGGAAAGTTGGTTGTTGCAAGGAAACCTAAGATTAGGCTCCATACAAAATACAGAATGCGTGAAACGTTCCCAGTATGCCATAGTGTCCGTTTTCCATGATGGGCCAGGCTGAAGCCCTTTCTATTATATTCTCTTTTTTTCTTGGTAGTTAGGGGGAAAGGAGAGAGAAGATAGTATGGGATACTGTCCTTGAAGTTAGAGATATGAAACCTCCCTAATTTCGGAGCATCGCTCCACACCACTGTGGCCATATAAGCCCGCACAGCGCGGCCAGTCACCCTGGATGACCATTGGTCGTCTGACCCTTACAAATCTCGCCACTGACTCGCTCCGTGGCAGCCAGCACCACATCGAACATATCCGCGAGCGCGGCTTTGGAGCGGGCATCTAGGGGGAGGCCTGCCTCTTTACAGCTAGGTCTCCAAAACACCGAGCTCAATTGAAACAGAAAACGTCGAAGCGCCCCATGAGGGGCGCCTTTGACCGGTGAGTTGTGCAATCAAATCTACGCGGACGCAGGAAAGACTTTGCGGCTTACCAGGCCAGGCAGATCGAGATGGTCGCTGTCGCACAGATCGAGGCGGGGATTTCCGTCACGAAGTATCCGAAGCACCTCATTCTCGCCAAACGCAGCCTGATCGAGGAACGAGAGCTGTCGACCCGACGCTTCCGCCCTCAAAAGGGAGCTTTCGAGCTGGATCTTCGGATCATCGGACTTGGGTGCCAGGCAAACAATCATATCAAGATCGCTCAGATTTGCCTTGTCGGTGAGATAGCTCCCAAAGACGTGTAGCTCCTCCACGTAGTGGGTGAGCTCCGGCATGATGTTTATTGCCTCTGCCCGGACGATAACCTTCTTGAGCAGCATTTCTGCCTGCTCCCGAGTTAGCTGGTTGAGGAATTTCGCTTTGGCGAACCTAAGCGCCTGGTCTGTAACGTGATAGCCGTGCTCGTCGGCTCGGAGATAGCCGAGGATAACAAGCTCACGAAGAAACTCTTCGGTGCGTACTTCATCTTTCCAAAGGATGCGAAGAACGCCCTTTGCGTCAAAGCTAGGCGGTGCCTTCTTGAGGAAGGTTCTCAGCACTGCTGCGGTCACACCAGCGATGATCTCATTCTTGTTTATCTGCATTGAAACCCCATATAAAGCCAGTTGGTTGCGAGTTAAAATCGATGAACCCATCATCGATACGTTGTATTTATGACGTCGATTTGTATCGTTCAAGTGGTGAGTGGGAATTATTATGGGAATTCGATGAAAGCGTTCCAGGCCAGAGCTGCGAGAGCAATGCTAAATTTGAGTGTGCGTGAGGTCGGACAACTCGCAAACGTACAGCCCAACACTGTCAGCCGCATCGAGCAGGATAATTTTGGTTCGAGAGGGCCGCTGGCAATGACCATTGAGGCATTGCGAAGAGTGTATGAGGAACGAGGCGTCGTTTTCTTTGATGATGGCGAGACACCGCCGCAGGGTCCGGGAGTGTGGCTGAAGGATCAGCAGGGATAATCGCTGGTCTTCGGATGCGATTCACGGGGTGTCCGCGCCAAGGCAACGGATGTCCGAAATGGGGCCGTCGGCAGACCGTCAGCTAATAGGATACCCAAGGACAAAGCGGACATGTGGATATTCAGCGGAAGGTCTGGGATTGGCCGCCCATTGCGGACATCAGCAGTCGCTTTACATACTGTCGGACATGCTGACGTCCTGTTTCAATGAGGTCGTGCCGATTTAGAAGGCAAGTGCGTTATGAGCAAATCACAACCCTAACCGAATGACACCTCGGAGGCGGTCCGCTGGACGTCCTGACGCCGATGTCCTGGTGTTCGTCCTTTGGCTCCCAGCAGTATGTCGATTTCGGCTTTATCACGGCCGTATTGCCTAAGAAGCCTCTTGGCGTGTTGATGACTGACGCAATATTTCCTGGTCACGTAGTCTTCGGTGATTTCGAGTCGAGTATCAGAGGCGTTCATGGCAAATCTCCTTGCCACGATAACGGAGGTTCGTTGGCTCGGGTTCCAAGAAGACCAATCGCCTCGCCTCGACTGAGGTGCGTCAGGCCTTCTTTCCGAACCCTACCTACTAATGCATGTGCTCTTTGAGGAAGTCGGCGAAGACCCAGGCCACAGACACCCAAACGCACGCTCGGAGGGTTGTAACCGCTGTTGGGAAGTGTTGGAACAGTTACCACATTGCCGCGTTGTCATCGCATCGTGAAAACAAGGAGACCCGCGATGACCAAGACCCTCGCACTTGTGTTTGCAGCCACTTTCGCCACCGCCACGCTCGCCTATGCCGACGACGTGATCATCCGGCAGACCGACCCGGAACCCACCAACAGCATTGTCATCAAGGAAAAACAGGACCCTGACGTCGTCATCAAAAAGAAGAAGGTCATCGTCCGCGAGGACAACGATGCTGATGTGACCATCAAGGGGTCGATTAACGTCGACTAATCTCTATAGCACCCTCGCGTCGCTGTGACGCGAGGGTGTGCGATCCGGCGCGCCAACAAAGACGGTTCATCGGCCTCTTCGACCAGGAAGCCGCAACCGTCGACGAAACAATCCACGTCGTTCGATCGGTTCAAACAGTTCTTCTGGTCCCTCAGGATCAAGGATTTCGTTGTCCGCCAGCCATTTCTCGATGTCAGACACATTCGGCGTTTCGTAGCATCGCAGTGACTTCAACCCGGTCCGTTTCCTCAGCGCCTCGACACCGCCGATGGCCGAACCCGCGATGTTCATGGCATTCTCGACCTCGTGGGCCTCCACACCCAAATGCTCGCCAAGCAGAACACTCCTGAACCCGGCGATACGGCGACGAAGAGCGTCGTCTCCTCGTGCTTCGAAGGCGACATCGCATTCCCTGTCGAAGCGCATCGACCGGTTGTTAATGTTGGACGAGCCGACGCGAACGATCTCGTCGTCGATGATCATGAGCTTCGAATGGACATAGATCGCCTGGCCGCTCGCGGTGACGGGATGGTAGATGCGGAAGCGGTCCCGCGGATCGTGCCGTCGAAGGGACTCCCTCAAACGCGCTCGCGCGGTGTCCATGGCTATGGCGCCGAGCCAGTTGTCGGAGGCAAGGGGATTGATCAGAATGACCTCAGGTCCGTCCGGCTCCGTCAAGCGCCGCGCCAGCGCCTGTGCTATTGCACGGGACGCGAAGTACTGGCTCTCGGCGTAGATCAGCTTTCGCGCCGACATGATCATGTCGACATAAAGCCGCTCGATCTCCACGACCCTCGGCTCGTCGAGGTGCGCAGGTTCGGTCCTGGAGATAGCAAGACAAACCCGACCGAACGAGAAGCCCTGACCATGCTCGTCCTCACGAGGTTTCAGTCCGGCTGCTAACGGTATCTCCTCGCCCCCAGCGCGCGTCCACCGCATGCGGCACAGCTCGCCGAGCGATCTCGCGGCTTCTCCGGTGAACTTGCTCGAGGCGTCGTGCCACGGGCCGTAAGGGCGGCCGTTCGGCCGATGCCTCGAGGGATTGTCGTCAAGGTGCTCGCGTGTATCCCATCGGTCGAGGGTCACATCGATGCCGCCGCAGAACGCTGTCCGATCGTCCACCACAAGCATTTTCTGATGATGGGAGCTGCCCAAAGGATGCCTCCCGTCCAAGTGGACGGAGATGCGTTTGTGAAGTTTCCATCTCAGGAGATACGGCAGATTGGAGAGCCGCATCCAGCTCGCGAGCAGTGCCGGGCTCCAAAGAAGTATCTTGATCTCGAGCTCGGGCTTCTGGCGCGTGAGCCAGATGATGAAATCCCCCACCGTCCGTGGCGCGCCGTCATCGACGTCGGGATGACCCAGAGTCGTACCTGCATCGAAGTCCCACCCAACCAGGAAAATCAGCCGTTCAGCCGCCATCATTGTACGACGGATAGCGCCGAAATAATCGTCGGCATCGACGATGATCGAGAAGTCGTCGGCCTGCTCCACCCGCCAGCAATTCTCGCCCGGCCGGAATACGGACCTGCTAGACATTTCATCCTCCTCGCTCACAGGTTAGCCGAATAACTGGTCGACTTCGAGCAGCATGTCGAGCAAGCCGTTTTCCGTTGCCGCCATGACCAGGCGCTCCTCCAGTTCCGCTCCATCGTCGTGAACTTCGAACGGATGCCCGCCTTCCATCGCCGCGACTGTGAAGGTTGCCTGCGCCCCTTCGGCGGTGGTGTTACCCAGAAGCAGGGCGGCACAGGTGTCGACCGCACGCCTGTGCGACGGGCCATTCCGCTCCGGAAACGCACCCCTGAGGCACTGGAGAGCCTCGTCCGCTGCTCCGACGAAGTGCCATCGGCCTTCCACCTGGACCAGGATTGTTTTCGGGAAGCGAAGGCCGGACGCCATTGAAGGTGTAGATTTCTTCCCGCTCGCTGTCATGCCGTAAGATGTACTCCGCTCAAGGCGCATGAACTTCCTGCAATGCCACCCCGTGCAGCGGGGGAGGGCAGCAGCATGATCGACGGAATGGTGGAGTTCGTCTTCATGGCCGTTGTCCGCTTGCGATGGTCGCGAGGTCCCGGGATGCCCTCCCGGCTTGCTCGAGACAGGGCCACACTTTCATACGGTTCCGCCAGGTGTTCATCGAAGGATCGGATTGCATCTTCGCGGCGAGGCGCATACAGGACGCAGCCTCTCGATCCTCGTGTTGGGTTGGCTTGCCGCTTGCGAATGCCGACACGGCGGCGATGGCGACCACGCAGAGTGAAATGAAGGTTTTCATCGATGCTTCTTTCAAAGGACGTGACACTGTCACGCGAGAGGGAAGGTGGTCGAGCTCGGCGCATCCGACAGATGGCCGGGCGACTGCAAGACATGATGGCGCGGGGAAGGAGTCAGACGGCCTTCGGCGGCGGCACGTCGGGTTCGCTCGAACGGGGCGTCCCGTCAGTCGCGACCAATGCCGCAACGACTTCGCCTCCCCCCGACCATAAATCCGGGAACGGGGAGAGCGCCAGGAGATGGCAACAGACGTTGCCCTGACAACACCGGGGCACGCCATCGACGTCGGGGTAGTCCAGCCAGGCCACCTTTACGGCATCCATGGGTTTCGTGACGTCGAGCAAGCCTTGCTCTGGCGAAGTGGCTTCGTGGCGATCACCTGACGCCACCGCAGGAGCCACGTGATCGCATGCACCCGCCTCCAAGACGAATGCGGCGAATACGAAGATCATCGACAGAAAAATCATTCGAATGGATCGTGCGAACATTTTGGACCCCAGCTTGCTGCCCAACGGTTGGCACGTCCGAAAGTTCCCAGCGATGCGCTTTAACCAATTGAATTTAATAGCTTACTGGGAGAGTCAACTTACTGTCGCCGGAGTAGCGCGTTTATTGTTCTGCACCTCGCTGAGCTAGGAGCAGCCGCGCGGTTCCCGCCTAATCTGCCCCGATGCCCGGAAGGCTGGCGTCCAGGTCTGAGAAATCGTCGTCGCGGCTCACGCCGTCGATGGAGGTTTTGGGCGACGTGGCCCGGATCGGTTGTGAAGGAACCAACAGAATTCCGGCGAGTTCAACATGCTGTCCTCTGTTAGCCGAGAAACGAGGCCAAGGAGTTCAATAGGAGGTTCATGTGGCAGAGAAATTCGAAAACGCGAACGGCGGAACTCCACGCACTGAATTCGAGCGATCGATCGCGCGTAGGTCGGCTTCCGACGGCTCGTCGTCCGGGACCACGACCAAGACCCCGCCGCTGGTCGATGGCAACGGTAGTGCGCTGAAGCGAGACAAGACAAATGCGGCGGACGACCAACTGAAAGCATTGAAGGCTGAACTCGAGAACCTCAAGCATTCCGTCGCGACGATCGCGACCACGGCGCGGGGAGTGGCGAGTGAAAAGGTGGACGTGACAGTCGCCGATGTCGAGGAGGCTTTGAAGCGAAACGTGTTCGCCTCCGTCGGCATCGCCGCATTGGTCGGCTATCTGTGGGGCAGGACACGTTAAGGCACACGCCTCGCGACATCGACGTGTTCGACACCAACACCGCTACACAGCACCTGCCGCGCTTCTCCGACATCCTGATCAACAGCGTCGAGAGCGGCGCGCTTATAGGTCATATAATACCGGTGAATATCGCCGCTGTGGCCTCTTATTGGGAAGATGTCGTGGCCTCGATTGGAGCCGGCGAACGCGTTCTTATGTGCGCGACGATCGATAGCGAGATCGCCGGTACAGTTCAGCTATATCTCTCTCGCGAGACTAATGCGCCGCATCGCGGCGAGGTCTACAAGCTCATCGTCCATCAACAATTCAGGAACCGGGGCATCGGCGAGGCACTTATGAAAGCCGTCGAGGTCGAGGCGAGGAAGCACGCGCGGACACTGCTCCTTCTGGACGCCGTGCAGGACGGCGAAGCCGAACGCCTATCTCGACGCCTGGGCTGGCAGGAGATCGGCGTCGTGCCGAGGCACTTCGTCGACCCGTGGGGAGGGTTCAAGTCGTCAGTCTATATGATGCGGTGTCTCGATAGCTGACAACCGGATGATGACGCTATTGGCGCATCCGAGGCTTGAGGTCTGGGCTACTTGTGGCCCAAAGCTGCCATCTGCCCATCGGGCAGTTGCCGAGACTATGGCGCGCGTCTTCGATTGACCTGAAAAATTCAAGCGGTGGGAGCGAGCGGGGCATCGCTCGAAAGCAGGCGTGCCATTGCGTCTGTGATTGCGTGGTCGTCATAGGGTTTCGAGAAGAATCTGCTCCCGAAAGGTAAGCTGCTTTCTTCAAGAATTGCAGCACCGGATGCGACAATCAGCTTCACAGGTGGCCAGCGGTTTCGGATGTAATGGGATAGTTTGATGCCATCCATCGTCCCGGGCATCTGAACATCGGTGAAAACCAGATCGATGTCGTCTCGCGACTCAAGCATGCGAATTGCCTCGTCTGCATCGCATGCTTCAAGCGCTTCGTAGCCCGCAGACAGAACGAGATCGACGGCGCCCATTCGTATCAACGCGCTGTCTTCGACGACCAGGACGACCGGTTTGCCGTTATTCATCGTTTACTCGGTTTATGAGAGTGGAGGCCGCGAGGGCTACAATGGGATAGCGCGTCGGGAGCAATTTCGTTCCTACGCTGCTGTAGAAACTTCGGTTCGGAGACCGGCGCTTTCCTGATGGCTGATAGTGACCACGGTGCCGGGGCCTGCATCGCTCAACTTGATTTCGCCGCCGAGGTTCTTAACCAGCGCCTCTACGATGCCAGTTCCTAGTCCTGCCTTTGGCGCATCGCTCCCGACCGGCATGCCGATGCCGTTGTCGGAAATCGAAAGAGTCCACTCGTTGCCCGACGATCGATAGTCGATGACGGTCGTGCCTGTTCGCTCGTCGGGAAAGGCGTGCTTGAGGGCGTTGATGACAAGCTCGGTCACAATCAGCCCCAAGCTTACGGAAACGTCGGCACTCACCGCGCTGTCATCGACCGTCACCTGAATAGCGAGCCGGTCAGGGTCGGCGATCATCGACGCGCCAAGGCTTTGGCCAAGTTGGGTGAAATAGGCACGGAGCTCAACACTGCCGCCGTGGGACGTTGAGAGTTGCCGTTGCAGGGCTGCGATTGACATGACCCGATGATGGGCATTGTGGAGGTGTCCGCGTGCCTCCTCCGACTGAACACGCCGTGCGCTCTGCATCAGAACGCTTGCGATAATCTGGAGGCTGTTCGCGACCCTGTGCTGGACCTCCTGCAAGAGGATGGCCTTATCGCGAATCAGATCATCTTTCAGGCGCGCTTCGGCGCGCGCGTTGGTCACGTCGGTTACGGCCAGAAGTAGGCGAATATGATCGATGTTGCCGTCATCGAGCGTCCGCGCATTGACAACCAAATGCAGTGTTTTGTGGTTTGGCCGCTGAAGGTCGATTTCATAGGCCTCGATATTCGCACTTCCCGAAGCGGTGGCGCTCAGAAGTGACGCAAGCTTGGGCATCGCCCATTCGCCGTTTCCGAGTTCGCCAAGGCGGCTACCGGGAACTGACGCAGGATCGATCTCAAAGGCACGACAGAACGATGCACTCGCTGCAATGACCTTCAGCTCGTCTGACAGGAACAGCAGCGGTTCATTGGATGACACCACCACGGCAAGGGTGCTCGCCGCTTCGAAATGCACTATTGGTGTCTGTGGCATGAAATGGCCCTCAGGGGCCGAAGACTCACGGAGTGAGTCATTGCTCGGCAACACGCCGACGAGTCCGAAGTTCGAACTCGACAACAACACTATAACATGACTGATCCTCAACTGTTCCACTAATATCAAGGCTGGCCCGGGTCGCGGTAAGACCTGGCCGAGCTCGATCATTCCTCGACGCCGGTCGATCGCCAAGAATGAGCTAGACTACCCCAGTGTTCATAAGGACGTGATGACCGCATGTGGCGGCGCATAGCGGTCATCGGGTTCAAGATGCCGGAAACATCGTATTCTTGGCGTTATCCCACGTTCGCAAACAGCTTCGCGATTTCTGTCGCAAGCTGCGATTGGCTATAAGGCTTTCCCAGACGCGGCAGGTCACTTCCTGACCCCGGAGGTAGTTCCGCATAGCCTGATGCGACAAGGATAGGCAGGCTTGGGTGAAGCTTCCTTGCGGCAAAGCCAAGTTCAGCCCCGTTCATTCCAGGCATCGAAAAGTCAGTGATCATCAAATCGAACTCGTGCCCTGCTTCAAGAAGGGCAAGCGCGGCGGCACCTGAATTGGCCTCGGTCACGACGTGACCAAGGTCTTCCAGCATGTCGACAGAACTCATTGCGATCAAAGCGTCGTCGTCCACCATGAGAACGCGCAGCTGCGTCGTTATATCGCGAGTTGCTGGAGGCGCTTGCACTTGGACCTGTTCGACGACTCGTGCTGTCGCCGGCACCCAGAGTTCCGCAGTAGTTCCGAGGCCGGGAGTACTGGTAAGCATCAGCGTGCCGTGAAGCTGGAGAGCGAGGCCATGAATCATAGATAGGCCGAGGCCCGTGCCCTTTCCCAATTCCTTGGTCGAGAAAAACGGTTCGATCGCCCGGTCCAGCGTGTCCTTGTTCATCCCACATCCTGTGTCCGACACGCCGAGGACAAGGTAGCTTCCAGGCTCGAGCTCCTTGGAGGGATTGACGAGATTTTCCTCCCGTACATAAATCGAGAGCGTACCTCCCTCAGGCATCGCATCACGCGCGTTGATTGCTAGGTTGAGAAGGGCGAGTTCTATCTGGTTCGCGTCGGCAATCGCCATCGGCAGACCGGAGGGAAGTTGCTTTTCAATCCGGATATTCGAACCGATTGACCTCGCGAGGAGGTCGTCCATACCATTTACCAATTCCGACAGATCGACGGCCTTTACCGTCAGATCTTGTCGCCGCCCAAAGGCCAAAAGGCGCTGAGTGAGTGCCGCACCGCGCCTCGCGCCCCGTGTCGCCCCGTCGAGAAGGCGGCTTGCCTTCGGGTCCTTGACGAGATGTTTGCTGAGGAGTTCGAGATTCCCCAACACCGCCATGAGCAAATTGTTGAAGTCGTGCGCCACTCCGCCTGTAAGTTGACCAAGTGCTTCCAGCTTCTGAGATTGTCGCAACTGCTCCTCGGCTCTTTCACGCTGGGCGACCTCTTCGACGAGAATGCTGTGAGCCTTTTGCAGCTCTTCGGTACGCTGGGCGACGCGCTCTTCCAAGGTAGTGTTCAGTCTGCTGATTTCATCAAGCCGGGCCCGTGCCTCAAATTGTCGGCGTCGTCCCTTCAGGGCGGACCGGGCGACGCTGATGAATGTCGTCACGTGGAACGGTCGCTCAAGGAATGTGACGTTTCCGAGCACCTCCGACAACCGAGCAGCGGAGGGGTTTCGTTCGAGGCCGCCGCCCCTCCGGGTAAGGATGATGAACGGCAGGTCGGACCAAGCAGGTTGGTGGAGAAGCCACCCGGACAACGCCCGCAAATCGCCGGCGTGGGCGCCTTCCTCGGTCAAAACGACGAAAGCCGTGCCGTCGTTGATGGATGCGACGACGGATGCCAAGTCAGATATCGCGACAGCTGCTATGCCGCTCTCTCGAAGAAGCGAGATGGCAACCTCGGCATCCCGGCCGTCAGGCGCACACACAAGCGCGATCAGATGAAGTTGGTCAGGAATTACTTGTGCCCTCCGCCGCAATTAACGGTCCGCCCACGAGGGTCGGCACGCCACGAAGAACGCCTTGGAATTCTGACAGGGGTTGCCCCAATGCCAAACCCTTGCCGGATATGCGATATTCTCGAATCGTGTCCTCGTGGCTCCCTGTACGTTTCTTGATCACCGAGACTGCGCGACGCACCTTTCCGGTTGCCTCGAAATAGCGAAGGAGCATTACAGTGTCCGCGAGATATGTAACGTCCACCGGAGACTTCATGTCGCCTACCAATCCATGCTGAGCGACTGTCAAAAACGTATTTGCTCCTTGGCGATTCAGGTACTGCAGCAACTCGTGCATATGGAGAATGAGTGCCTGCTCGTCAGGCATCGAGGCTTGGTAACCGTTGATACTATCGATGACGACAGTTTTCGCACCTGCCATGTCGACCCGCGCACGCACTCGGTGTGCAAATTCTCCCGGCGACAATTCTGCAGCATCGAGCTGTTCGATGTGAAGACCTCCACCATCTCTCATCTCTTCGAGGTCAATTCCCATCTGCTTCATGCGAGTGAAAAGCAGGCCCAGCTCTTCATCGAATATGAACGCGGCCGCCTTTTCACCACGCCGGACCGCCGCAACTAGGTACTGCATGACGAAAGTGCTCTTGCCGGTTCCTGCGGGACCGAGCACCAGAGTGCTTGAACCGCGCTCGATACCCCCACCGAGCAGCTCGTCGATTTCCGGTACTCCGCTCTCGACACGATCGCGTTCAAATGCCGTCTTGTGCTCTCCAGCCACCAAACGCGGAAAGACTACGACGCCCCCAGTTCGTATCGCGAAATCGTGGTAGCCGCCGCGATAGCCCTGCCCACGATATTTCAAGACGCGCAACCGTCTGCGTTCCGATCCGTAGGTCGGGGCGAGTTCCTCGAGATGTATGACTCCGTGGACGACGCTATGTACGGTCTTGTCGTTCGATTCAGCCGTCATGTCATCCAACAGCAGGACAGTGGCCGACTGGCGCGAAAAATAATGTTTGAGAGCTAGAATTTGCCGGCGGTAGCGAAGAGAGCTTTGGGCGAGCAATCGAATTTCAGAAAGGCTGTCGAGAACGACGCGCGAAGGCTTTACGCGCTCAACTGCTTCAAAAATCAGCTTCGTGGTTTCACCAAGCTCAAGATCGGACGAATACAGAAGACTCTGCTGCTGCCTGGCGTCCAGCAGGCTTTCCGGAGGAACGAGTTCGAACACTTCAATGTGTCCATCGAGCCGCATGCCGTGCGATGCAGCACCCTCTCGCAATTCTTCCTCTGTCTCCGAAAGAGTGACATAGAGACACTTTTCCCCGCGTTTCGCACCCTCAATGAGAAACTGTAGAGCGATCGTGGTTTTCCCAGCGCCGGGACTACCCTCCAGTAGAAAGACCCGGTCACGCGATAGCCCGCCAACGAGAATATTATCAAGGCCAGCAATGCCAATCTCAGCTTTTTCTTTTTGCCCGCTTTGCATCCAGCAACTCCTCAAAGTTTTGGTGGCAATACACGGCTTCATGCGTCCTCTTATGGCCCGCAATCGAGCATGAATTGATGATTGGCCCACCTGCGATGCTTAACTCGTATGGCGAAGAAAAGTTCAAGCCGGGGAAACGCTTGCGTGCATAAAATGCACCTAAACGCGCTGCGCTGCCCGATGACTGCTGTTGACGCACAGGCGACGTGACGCCGCCGCGGAGCAACGTCTGCTCTTAGGCACGCGCGATAATCATCTCTATGACCGATACGAGGGCGCTTTGCCGTCCGGCTGTTCCGGGACCGGGAGCAGGCGGTCCGCGGTTAGGAGTTTAAACGGAAATCGGACATCTTGGTCTTCGACGCAGACGTCTGTCTCCCCTCCAGTGATCACCAGCGTCTCGACCGCGTTTCTTCGCAAAATCAAATCCAGGCCACCGCCGATCCAGGAGAGTAAGTGGTCTTGTCAAATGCTAAAGCTGGCGAACCCCACCTCAGTGCGCCATGGTGCAGCCATGGCGCGTTCGGGCTGCACCGAAAGGGAATTTTAGAACTTATTCATGGAGGGTTCAGGTTCGTTGGCCTATTCGCAAGGCACAACGAACTCGAGGAATCTCTCATATGCGTAAAATCTTAATTGGCGGCATCGCCGCCCTCATCGCTGCCACCAGCCTTGCGACCACTGCCGAAGCAGGCAACAAGTGGCGTCACGGCGGTTGGAATAAAGGTCATCACGCCGGCTGGAACCATCGCGGCGGGCACCACAAAGGTTGGAAACGCCATGGATATCGCCACGGTCACCGTTACCATGCCCGTTGGGGTTGGCGCGGTGGCGTCTGGATTGGCGGTCCTACTGTTGTGATCGGCAGCGGCTGCGTCGTAAAGAAAAAAATCAAGCACAACGGCGTCGTTGTCAAAAAGCGCTATTGCTGATCTTGAAGAAAGCCCGGCCATTGAACTGACCCCCGAAAGTTGGACACCCAACTTCGGGGGTTTTGCATGTCCAAACACAGCAGCGCGTTCAAGCAGGAAGTTGTCGAGTATTACGGCGACGGGGCACATAGCTACCGAGAGGTCGGGCTGCGCTTCGGTCTCGACTATTCGATGGTTCGTCGGTGGGTAGCCAGCCACGCAGAACATGGCTTGGCGGGCTTGGCTCGGAAACACAGCCACTATGATGCGCAATTCAGGCTATCGGTGCTTAAGCGGATGTGGAAGGATGGTCTTTCCCATCGACAGGCGGCTGCGCTCTTCGACATTCGCAGCGTTGGTTGCCTCTCGGTCTGGGAGAGGCAGTATGAGCGCGGTGGGATTGAAGCCCTGGGTCCGCGCCTGCGAGGGAAGCCCAGATCAATGCCGGAACCACCGACCACAGGCACTGGCGCGGATGGACCGCAAAGCGACGAGGCCAAGAGCCGTGAAGAGCTGTTGGCAGAACTGGCCTATCTGCGGGATAAGAGGTTCTCTGGTGCGACGTCCGCTTTGGCGCATTGAAGTCACCAGCGAGAGTATTAGCTGACTCCACCAACATCCACTTCCGCGCAAAGACATCAACTCGGCGCGCGCGGTTTCTGGGAGCACATCGCTCCGCTGGTCGCTCGTATCTTCAGGCACGACCACCCCGCATAGACGGCCAGCACTGCACTGAGGGCGAGAGCCATCTCCGTCGATATCGACAGCCCGATTTCGGGCATTGACCCAAGAGCATACGCCAATGCGCCGCACGTCGGCTTCAAGGCCGGCCTTCTACTAGCCAAAGCTGTGACTTTTTGCGGCGACGCTTACGGATCACCTCGGACACAAGGATCAGTCCAACAGCCGCGCTGGCGCATGTGCCGGCGATCACGCAGAGCGCAATTTGAAAATCCATCATGCACGACCCCGTCTTGTGTCCCTCGAAAGATTAGCACACGCTAAAATTTATGACATCACCCATCTGGGGGGTGTATCCCTCCATCACCCCTATGTTACGGTTGTGTAACTGTAACATTCTCACCCGGTGGCTCGCGCTCTGGTAGGTTTATAGGGGACAGGCACACGGAGGCACGGTAATGGCGGGCCATTTGGTAAATACCGGCGACGAGCCGAGAGATGAAGTCATTCAAAGCAGGTTTCGGCTTCGATCGCTAACCCAAATTCGCGCCCGCCAGTGCAGATGGCCGGTGCTGGAAGATCAGAAACAGATCGGCCATTTTCTGTTTTGCTGCCTGCCCACGGATGGCGCGGCGGTTTACTGCACAACTCATCATAAACTGGCGGTCTCGAGAGCAACGAAGGGAACGCCCTTCCGCCGGATGGCGAAGACGCGCGCTGAAGCGACCCACGCGACGAGAGGATGCCAAGGAGCGATATCATCGAAGCCATCGCTTCGAAGGAAGCTGATGTTGAAGGCTTTAAGACGGTGTTGCTTGGCATCGATAGCCATGAAGGCGCGGTTGAAGCCATTTGCCTGAAGGTCGATGGGTTCGAGGCAGTTTTGGCACGGCATGGCATGATCGGGATTGATGCCGCTCCGAGCCGGGCAAAGTTGGCCGACGATTTGATTGGCCTCTGGCGGATGAGGAACAGTCTTAAGTAGGAGCTGGCAATGGCGATGAGCGAGCGGGCCGAAGATGCGAGCTTCAAAGCGATTGGTGGGGTTCATCCCGACGTTGCGCGGGCGGAAATGGAGGTTCTCCTGTCCGATCCCCGATTTAAGGTCGCTGATCGGAACCGGGCCTTTCTAAAATATATCGTGGAAGCGGCGGTTACTGGTCGATCTCAAGGTATCAAGGCCTATTCAATCGCCATCGACGTGTTTGGTCGCGATGCCAATTTCGATAGCAATACAGATCCGATTGTTCGCATCGAGGCAACGAGGCTCAGGCGATCTCTAGAGCTATATTACCAAAGCTACGGTGTTGATCATGGCGTCCATATTCGCTTGCCACGTGGCAGGTATGTAGCGGAATTTGAAGCGTCGTCGGTGCCGGAACCCACTTTCAAGCTGGTTGCCACTTACAAGGATTCTCGCGCGTCGCCGGTCATCAGCATCGACCGGCCCCGCGCGCGTCGGTTTACCCTGATCGAGGTGGTGGTCATAGCGACGTTCGCGAGCCTGGTCGGCGCTTGCGGCTATGCGTCCATTCAGATGCTCTTCCGATAATGCGTGCCCCGGTCGCGACGGAGAAGGTGAGCATGGAAGAGCACCGCAAGAATGTGAAAGGCAGGGAGTCCATAATGAGGATTGGCCGCAGCGCCGACGGCGAAACCCGCATAGAGTTTCTAAAGGCGATCAGGCCCGACGACGAGCGCTGCTTTTGGCGCGGCGTCACGAGTGCCTACGTCATTGAGAAAATGAAGGACGCGTTTTCCGCCGAGATCGAGGCATATCAAAAAGCGGAGCGCGGGTAGGGTCTATTGAATATCACCTTTCGGCGGCGTCTCTCCGGGGCATGCAGTCACCGGTTAACGGGGCAGAGCAATTTCCACATTGGCAAGGATTTTCAGCCAATGTCACCTTTGTAGGCATTCTCACGCCGCTGCCTGTCGCTCTTGATCTGGCGAACCATGCTGCGGGCGGCACCGGCCATTTCGTACATGAATGCCAGGAATGACACCGTAAGCGCAACAAGAGCGCACCCGAAGAACCAGAACAGTGCCGTGTCTCGATAGTCTTCTCTGATCGCGCCGGCCAGCAGACCCAGTGTGGATAGGCAGGTGAAAACGGCAGCAAGGATCGCCAGAATAACGGATGCTTCAAGCGCCAGTGTACGGTGTCGGAGATATGAAAGCTGCTCGCGCCGCGCCTCATTCGCTTCTTCGCCGTAAAGGACAAGATCAGCGACATCGTTGGCGCGATCCGAAACCCTGGCAAGGCGCATCGACACGACGTTGAGAACTCCCGCAGTGCCTGCCAGGAGAAAGACAGGGGTTAGTGCCGTTTCGATGATGCTTACAATTTCAGGCAGTGCCGAAGTCGAATTACTGTCCATGCTCCAATCTCCAGGTAGCCGTTACAGTCCAGGTTCAGCGCGGCAACTTGTTCGAGTAATCCGCGAGGCCAACAAGCAGGCGCGAATGTCAGAACGAAGGCACGGTCTCATCAGCTCGATATGTGGTTTCCCTGCCCTACGCTGTGCAAGTGATCCGCATGAGCGTGGTGTCCGGGGCGCGTGTCTCAGCCGGCAGAGAAATTGGGCAAGTGCTTTCGCCAGCGCACGATAGCGTCATGGCGACCTACATGCTCGCTCTGTCGGACATTACCGGGCGTAGCGCGGAACTTCGTATCAAGGCGCGGGCGGCGAGCCAATCTCTCGAGGCGGCTCGCACCTACAAGAGCGTAAGCGAGGCGGCGGACAAGAGAATGTCCGCTACCAATGCCGCCGAGGTCATCCACCGCATGCAGGTTTTGGAGGAACTCGCCCTGGCGACCAAGGAGGTCGTCACTCTGGAAGCGGAGGTCGCCGAATCCACAATTGAGCTTGCCTCCCTCGACAAGTTTGTCGACGGCTGAACGTCCGTCGAGGTTGAGCGCCGTTTCCAAAGAGGAAGAGTTTTAGCGCCGATCTCGGGGATCGTCTCGACGGGTGTTGCGTATGACCGGCAATCGCTCGCTGCAGGCGCGCCGATTGCTGAAATCCTCGATCCAAGAGATGTATTTGTCGATTGGTATATTCCCAATGTGCGGCTGATCGATCCCGAAATAGGCAAAGAGGTTGTCGTGGTGTTCGGTAAGAGGCACATCCCCGGAACGATCGCAGAAATCCTACCCGTGTCGGCGGTGTATGCTCGAACCCAACAGCCGCCGACAGGTGTCCGTCCGGCAACCCAGATCGCGCGCGTCCGTTTTGCCCCGAACGCTCTGTCCCCACCTTTGAACGCGAGTGTCACTGTTCGCATGCACTACTCCGAATTCTCCGCCAGAGTGGGCTCCGCACTGGTTGGATTTCTAGGTTTTGATTGAAGACGCCGCCGTAGATTGCGTCGGGAGCGCCCGAAATGCAGATAGACGCGCACCAAACGGTATGCCTGGCCTGCGGGCTGCGGAATTGGAGTATTTTTCGGTCCTCCATCACATGGTCTGTGCCTATGCCGGTCCAGAGTATGATTTCGACCTTGTGGCGATGGGATACATGTGCTCAAGATGCCGGCGTAATATAGCACCCTACGATCCTGCTTGCGAGATCGTGGGAACAAGCGCCCGTTGCCGACAATGTTGTAAGGAAATGGTCGTGCTCCCCTAGCCTGTGTCCATGCCGGGGATTGATTGACGAAGGCTCGAACCAATCCCTGCGATCTGCAGCTTGATCTGATACTGATCCAACGCGAACCATGGTTTCGGTCTACAGGACGCGCCACCAGCGGTATTGACGGTCACGACAGGCTCGGCCTGATCCCCCTCTGTTACGTCATCGTTACTGTAACGTACTGACGCTCGGGCAGGTATGTGTGTGAGTATCGTCGGGGGAGCATAGCCAAGCAAACACTCGTCAATTGCCAGAGGCTACTACCGCGCTGACAAACCGGCAATCGCGATGGAGCCCGGGCTTTGGCGATTGCGGTCGCCTAATGCCAACCTGAAGCCTCGGAAGGATGCCTTATGGCCTCGATGAAAGTAGCAGTCTTCAGCGCTCAGAGCTACGACAAGCAATTTTTGGACGAGGCAAACCAGCGCGAGGCGGTGCCCATCGATCTAATTTATCACGAAGCCGGCCTCTCGTTGCAGACAGTGGCCGTTGCACAGGGATGCGATGCGGTCTGCGTTTTCGTCAACGACCTGCTGGATGCACCCGTCCTCGAAGCGTTGAACAAGCTCGGCGTGAAGGGCATCCTTTTGCGGTGCGCAGGTTTCAATAATGTCGATATGGACATCGCTGACAAGCTTGGTTTCTTTGTGGCGCGCGTACCTGCCTATTCGCCAGAGGCTGTCGCCGAGCATACGATCGCACTGATCATGACGCTCAACAGGCGCACCCATCGTGCCTATAACCGGGTTCGCGAAGGCAATTTCAGGCTCGATGGCCTGTTGGGCATGACACTTCACGGGAAGACGGCGGGCGTCGTGGGGCTGGGCAAGATCGGACTTGCCACCGCCCGGATTCTGAAGGGCTTCGGCTGCCATGTCCTGGGGTTTGATCCGATGCCTCCGCCAGCCTTTGCGGAGTTGGGCGAACTGGTCGATCCGCTAATCCTGCTGGCGCGTTCCGACATCATCACGCTCCATTGCCCGCTTTTCGAGAGCACCCGGCACATGGTCAATGCCGAGAGGCTGGCATTGATGAAGCCGGGCGCAATGCTGATCAATACGTCGCGCGGCGCATTGGTCGATACGAAGGCCGTTATTGCGGCGCTGAAATCCGGCCATATCGGTGCGCTCGCGATCGATGTCTACGAACAGGAGAGCGAACTATTCTTTCACGACCGTTCCTCTGACATCATTGTCGATGATGTTTTTCAGCGTCTGCTGACATTCCCGAACGTGCTGGTAACGGGACATCAGGGCTTCTTCACCATCGAAGCCCTGCGCGAAATTTCGGATGTGACGTTTGAAAATATACACCATCTGGCCAACGGAACCAAAAGCCCGAATGCCGTCACGAGGGCGTGATTTCACCTTCTGATACTGCGCCGAACCAGATAAGTCAGGACATCGCCGATGTGGCAGCAAATTTACGACCCGTTGGGAAATCCTTATCTTTCGGCGCTAATCGCAGTGTTTCCAATTCTGTTCTTCCTGTTTGCGTTGACGATCCTGAAGCTCAAGGGATTGAACGCCGCTATCATCACGCTGATTATATCGATCTTGATGTCTGTCGCCGTCTTTCATATGCCGATCGAAAAGATACTCGGGGCGGCCGTCTTCGGCATCCTGAGCGGTCTGTGGCCAATTGGCTATATCGTGCTCATGGCGGTCTGGCTCTATAAGCTGGCGGTCAAGAGCGGCAAGTTCGATGTCATCCGGGGAAGCATCGCAACAATATCGGACGATCAGCGCATTCAGGTCATTCTGATCGCATTCTGCTTTGGCGCCTTTCTGGAAGGCGCGGCCGGATTCGGCGTGCCGATCGCGATTTGCGCCGCGCTGCTTGTGGAACTCGGTTTCAAGCCGATCAAGGCAGCCATGCTCTGTCTGCTCGCGAACGCCGCCTCGGGAGCATACGGCGCCATCGGCATTCCCGTCCTGGTCGGTGCGAAGGTAGGCGGAGTCGATCTGGCGGATATGTCCCTTATGATGATCGCGATCGTCCAGCTTTCCACGCTGTTCGTGCCCCTGTTGCTTGTTCTCGTTCTCGATGGTTTTCGCGGCGTGCGTGAAACCTGGCCGGTCCTGCTTGTGATTGGCGTACTTTTCAGCGGCCTTCAAACTCTCACACTATATTTCCTTGGCCCGGAACTGACTGACATCGTGGCCCCGTTGGCCTCCATGGGCGCGCTGGCATTATTCATGCAGTTCTGGCAACCGAAGCGGATTTACCGGGAAGACGGTGCCCCGCCCGTATCGGCTCAACGCTGGTCGCTCACGGATGTGCTCAGGGCCTGGTCGCCATTTTACATTCTGACCGGGTTTATTTTCGCATGGAGCATGCCGCAATTCAAACAGCTCTTTGCGAATGATGGTCTTTTCGCGGCCACGGTGCTGAAACTGCCGATCCCGTTCCTGCATCTGCAGATCGAGGAAATGCCTCCCATCGTTGATGCAGCCCATGCACTGCCTGCTGTCTGGAACGTAGCGCTGATCAGCGCATCGGGCACGGCAATCTTGATCGCTGTGATCATCACCACCTTGCTTTCATCAAGATTGTCGCCGTCGGGAGCGTTCGACCAGCTCAAGACAACAATTCGCGAGCTGTGGAGCCCGCTGACCATGATCTCTCTCATCATGGCCGTGGCCTATATCGCCAATTTCTCTGGAGCATCATCCAGCATCGGTCTGGGACTGGCTCAAACCGGTCGGATCTTTCCGCTGATCGCGCCTGTAATCGGTTGGTTCGGCGTGTTTATCACCGGATCGGTGGTCAACAGCAATACCCTCTTTGCCCACCTGCAATCGGTTACAGCTACTCAGATCGGGACCAGCCAAGCCCTGCTGGTGGCCGCCAATACGAGTGGTGGAGTGATGGCAAAACTGATCTCGCCGCAATCCATCGCCATAGCCGCCGCTGCTGTTGGTCAAGTCGGCCGAGAAGCCGACATCATGCGGACGACTCTGTTCTACAGTTTCGCGCTTCTTGCGTATGTCTCCGTCTGGACGTTTATGTTGTCCTTCATGGTCTGAGAGTTTGTTTCGGAAAGTCGTCCCGATTTGCTAGGAAACTGAACAGACACGATCCACATAATCGATGACGGGTCATCTGGTAGATCAGTGACTGCCTAACCCAAAATGGTCCTCCGCTCGCCGCCTCGATGACTGTTCGACCAATCGGAGATGAACTCGTCAGGACCTACGGAAGCGAGGTGTCGTTTGCCATTTATTGAGGTTCATCCTCACTTTGGGCGATTCGTAGGCTGTTAGCGACGATATCGCTATGGGCGGGCGTGCGAAAGAAATCGAAACGGTCGCCCGGCCCAGGGGTTAAGATTCTGGGTGTGACGCTCACTGTTGACGATGGGTGGGTTGTTTCCGCTCGGCGAAGCCGAAGTCGGCATGACTGGGCCCGCCGCAACCTCCAGGATCTGCCGGTCCAAGGCAAGTCGGTGACAGTGACTCCTGCTCAGCCGCTGGCGTTGTGCACATCGGGAATGCGCACCGGCGAAAATTCACCGCCGAGTGCCGACGGTAGCTGATCGATACGCGGGTCGGACGAGCAGGAGAGATTGTCGGCCTGCTCGGCCATAGTGCCGGTGGCGTCCTGACGAGCCGTCGATGGAGCGGCTCGGCATGCCGGTCAGTGATGACACCATCCTGCGGCAGTTGAAGCGGGATGCCGTGGTTGCTCAACGCAATTCCGAGATACGGGTGGTCGGTATGATGAGTAGCGCAGGGCGACGAGCTACGGAACCATCATGGTTGCCTCCGTAGGACATACATCGCGAGTGTGTGCTTGCGCATCAAAGAAGTGATGACCGGACCGACCGCTTTCGGGTGTCCCAACAAATTGCATGGACGTCAGAAATAGGGGCGCAAAGCGGACCTGGGCTAGCAAATCTTCCACGGCGCCGCTCGCGGGGCCTGAGGTGATTGATCGTCGTCTTGATCCGGTCCCCACGCCGCATCAATGCCGCTAGTTCCGTATTACACCCATGTCTTTCCCTGACAAATGCCACGCCGTTTGCCGCTTGGTTATCCCAATGCCGGCAGACACTTAATGTATCGACTGTTCACCGCCACGCTTCCTGGAAGCGATCCAGGCGTCGATATCGCCCACACAAAAGGCCACCCTTGCCGTGCTCAGTCGAACACTCTGGGGAAATTCATTGCGCTGTTGCATGCGCCAGATCGTGCTCCTAGAAAGCGATGTCGCTTTGCAAACCTGCTGGGTGGTCAAGAGAGGATACATTCGATTTTCTCCTTAGATCGGCGATGCGGAAGTGAGGATGTAGTTCTCCCAGCCGGACATGATCCGCCGGCGGTGTTCGAGGGCATTGCCACGGCGATAGGCGCGCTCAACCGCCGAACCCACGATGTGGGCGAGGCATGCCTCGGCATGTTCGCGGGGGAAATCAGTCTTCTCTCCACACCAATCGCGGAAGGTCGAGCGAAACCCGTGGACGGTGTAGCTCTTCGCCAGTCCGCGAAGGAGCTTGGTGAGGGTCATGTCCGAAAGCGGGGTGTTTTCCTTGGTGCCCGGGAAGACGTAATCGGAAATCCTCTGGGCTTTCATTCGCCCCAAGATCGAGATGCACGTTTCAGACAGCGGCACGACATGCTCCTTGGCCGCCTTCATCCGAGCCGCGGGAATGGTCCAGAGCTTGTTCTCGAAATCGATTTCGTCCCACTTTGCTCCGCGGATCTCACCCGACCGTCCCGCAGTGAGGATGAGGAACTGGAGGGCGGCCGCGGACACCGTGTCCTTATCTGCCAGCCGTTTCCAAAAGTTGGGGAGCTCGGCGAAGGGCAGGGCAGGGTGATGACCCCGTTGAAGCTTGTGTCGTTTCTGAAGAAGAAGCTGGAGATGTCCATGCCATGCAGCCGGGTTCTCGCCGCTGCGGAAGCCCTGAACTTTTGCGGCACTGAGAACGCGCTCGATCCTGCCCCGTAGCCGCGATGCCGTTTCGGCCTTCGTCAGCCAGATCGGTTTGAGGATCTCGAGCACATGCTCGGTCGCGACCACATCCACCGGCTTAAACCAGATTGATGCGCAATAGGTCGTCAGGGTATTGCGCCACTGGGTGCGATGCTTTTCGTTCCGAAAGCCGGTTTCGATTTGATCGATGAGATCGGTTGCTATCTCACCGAACGTGGGAATTGCCCGAGGGGCTTCAATTTCGACAGCCACATTCGCCTTCGGCGCGGGTTCGACACGCTGACGGATGGCCGGCATCATCTCGTCGCGGCGTTCTCGCGCCTTGGAGAGGGTGATCTGATGGCAATCCGAACCGTAGGTTCCGATCGTCCATTCGCGTTGCTTGCCGTCGACCGTCACTTTAAGAATGAAGCTCTTCGCGCCGGTGTCACGAACACGAAGGTAGAGATTTCCACCGTCGGCGTAGTTGCCCGGAATTTTGATCGCCATCTTCTATCCCTAGGCCCACTTTGGGCCCACTTTGTCGTTGCAACTGTGGGATAGATGGTGAACTGTCGTGAAACACGCAACGATCTAAGTGATTGATAATTAATCACTTTGAAGCGGTGTGAAAGCAGGTGAAACAGCGCTTCGGCTGACATCTTCTCCGCCATCATGCCGTCATTGATTTCATTGAGTTTTTCGAAGCCTCGGTTCGGGTTCGTACCCAACACCGTACCCAGAGGCTTTCGAATGTACCTCACCCGTCACGGCAACGGTTATCGCTCCCGGCGGCAAATTCCCGCTGATTTGGTCTCGATTCTCGGCAAATCACCCATCAGGCTCAATCTCGGGAACATTCCAAAGCGGAACGCGATGTCAGCGTCGCGTTTACTTGTCGGTCATTTGGACCGGCTATTTAAAGTGGCCCAGCGTATTGGGCGAGCGGGGCCGGGCTCTGGATTATTTGGCTCATATATACAATCGACCACACCAGCTACAGCAACCTCGCTGAGGTACATGACGTCACGATCAATGACGGCCGCGGTTGCGAGCGCCCAATAGATCATCGTCTTGTGAGTCGGTGCTTGCATAAACTCTGCCAATAGAGTGTGATGATAGTCGGTTTGCTCATGCAGGGGGCATCGATGGTCAAAGGCCTCTTTTCGCCGATCCAGCTCACAGGCGAGCGGCGCCAGGTAACAGCGCTCTTCTACGACATTGTTGGATCGACAGAGCTGATGTCGCACAGTGATGCAGAGGACTTCTTCCGCTCTGTGGCAAGCCTTCACAAAATGTCGGAAAGCGTTATCGCTCGACACGGAGGTTTCCTGCACCAAAAGCTCGGGGATGGTGGCTGCTGCTATTTCGGGTATCCCGAACAGGCCGAGAATGCAGCCGAAAGGGCAGTACGCGCCTCGCTCGAATTGCTTGAATCGATCCGCAGACAGCGGCGCGGAAAGCAAAAGTTGCCGTTTAGATTGAGAGTGGGCGTGGCGACCAGCCTCGTGGTATTTTCAGCCGACGGGAACGACATCATTGGAGCCGCTCCCGTATTGGCGTCACGTCTGCAGGCGGAGGCCGAGCCGGACTCCGTCCTCGTGGCAGATTCGGCATTTCAATTGACCCGAAGCAGGTTCGATTACATCTTTCTTCGAAACGTCAAACTCAAGGGCTTCGACGACCCGATACCAGTCTGGCGCCCGCTTTCGGCCATACGGGCAAGCGACCGGTTCACCTTACAGCCCAAACCCGACACACCGATGAGAGGTCGAGAACAGGAACTCGGTGCGCTCTTGAGCGCATGGATCGACACCTGCAAAGGCGCCGGCAAATCGGTAGCCATAGTGGGCGACGCCGGAATAGGAAAGTCTCGTCTGGTGACCGAGTTTCGTCGGAGGCTCCAGCACAACGAACACGACGATATAATTCTACAATGTGATCGAGGGCTAGCCAGTCAACCTCTGCATCCCTTCATTGGTTTCCTGGAATCCAGAATCGGAAGGCAATCGTTGCAAGGCCTCGATGGTCCTTCGCTGCGGGACGCTCTACGAAATCTCGGTCTGGAGGTGGAAACAGCCATCGCATCGGTAATTGCTGACTTCGTCAGAGAGAAATCCAGATCCACATCAGGAAATATTCGTGTCACCGACATATCCGGGCGAGCGCTCAGGAACAGCATCATCGAAGCCGTCATCAACATTCTGAGCTCAGGTGCGGCAAGGGCCCCGAAACTGATCGTTGTCGAGGATGTGCACTGGGCCGATACCATGACATTGGAGTTGCTGGAAAGGCTGAGCGGTCGTGCACACGGGCAGCAGTTTCTTGTCGTTCAGACCTCCCGGACGTCAGTTTCAAATACGCTTAGTGAGAGATTGACCCTCACGGGCCTCAGTCCCG
Source organism: Rhizobium sp. TH2 (assembly GCF_024707525.1). Taxonomy (NCBI): domain Bacteria; kingdom Pseudomonadati; phylum Pseudomonadota; class Alphaproteobacteria; order Hyphomicrobiales; family Rhizobiaceae; genus Rhizobium; species Rhizobium sp. TH2. The sequence goes on from NZ_CP062231.1 coordinate 1,602,001, forward strand.
CGGCCATGACCGACCTGGTGACATCGGTCTGGGGCGGTGCACCGCCTCCTGGCCTATCCTCCTTTGTCTTGCATCAATGCGACGGAATGCCTCTATATGCCGACGAGCTTGTCCTCTTTCTAAAAGCGAGGCACACCTCCACCCAATCTTCGGCAGGATGGCACAAGCTGCTCAACGAAGGCGGCGTGTCGTCCTTGAACGATCTGCTTGCCGCGAGACTGGCCGAGGCGGGTCCGGCACGCCGTACTGCCCAGTTGGCGAGCGTCATCGGTCGGGAGTTTAGCAGCAACCTGCTGCGCCATCTTTCAGACGACCCCGAAGGCCATGCGCTCGAACAGGATTTGGCGGTTCTCGTCGCTCGTAACGTCATCGAACAAAAGAAGGCCCCGGCGGAGACATACCAATTCCGTCATGTGCTTCTACACGAGGCCGCCTACGGCAGCCTGCTCCGTAGCGACCGTCGCCAACTTCACGAACGCATAGCGCGCCTCCTGATCGAAGAGGACACTCCCAGCCTCCCGGCGGCGGTTGTTGCCTGGCAATGTGCGGAAGCAGGTCTTCACAGCGATGCCGCCCGCTTCGCATTGAAGGCAGCGGAGGCGAGCGTGCTTCGTTCGGCAATGCACGAGGCGAACCGGTCGCTCGAGCTCTGCGCGCAGGAAGTTGCCGCAATGCCTCGACACCCCGCTCGGGCCGAGCTTGTCCTCGACCTGCTGCAACTCCGCGGGGTCGTGTCGATAGCTATCGAGGGCGAGGGTTCGCAGCAGGCACGTCGGATCTACTCGCACGCAATGTCACTTGTGAAAAGTTATCCTTCGACAAATCGTGAGAGACGCTTTCCTCTCTACTGGGGATGGTGGTTTACCGCCCCGAACATTCTAACCCAGCAATCGCGAGCGCAGGTGCTGGTGGAGGACATGAAGGCTGCCGACGATCCCGAAACGCGCCTCCAATCCTACCATTGCGCCTGGGCAACAAGTTTTGACGCAGCACAGCATGGATTCTGCCTGGACTGTGTTCTCAAAGGAATCGAGCTCTACGATTCAGAACGCGCGATCAGGAACCGCACCTTCTTTGGCGGGCATGATGCGAAAGTTTGTGGATTGGGCGAGAGCGCGCTCTCCTACTTGCTGACGAACCAGATCGAGGCGTGTGAGGCCGCTATCAGTCAATGCCTGGAATGGGCAGCGTCAACCGAGCATGTGGGTAGCATCGTGCATGGTTATTACTACGCAATTGTGCTGCGCCGCTGTCAGGGCAGATATGATGAAGTTTACCGACTTGGAGAGCGGATGCTCTCTCTGGCTGAACAGAATGATCTGATCGCGAGCCGCGCTCGAGCCAACATGTTTTGCGGTTGGGCGGAAGCAATGTCCTCTTCAGCGGATCGGGGCGCAAGACGCTTTCACGACGGCCTGGCCCTTCAGCAACAGACCGGAACCGACGACAACCTGTCGATGCACAGTGATATGCATTCCCAGATCCTGGAACGTTTGGGCAGACCCGCCGAGGCTATAGCGGTGATCGACAACGCGATATTTCTCGGACGCAAGAGTGGCCAGAGGTTCTGGCTTGCAGAGCTACATCGACGAAGGTCCGAATTGGGCCAGGCCTTGGGCAAAAGGCCCGCCGGTATCAGGAACGATCTTCGGCGGGCCGTTCAAACGGCCGAAAGCCAGGGAGCCGAATGGCTGGAGCAGCGGGCCAAACGAGATCTCCAACTCCACTTTGGGTAACGGATTCATGGGAGCCCCCGCAGACAACCATAGAAGTCTCGACGGATTGTTGCGCGGCCCCTTCCCATCTTCGCCCGACATCGGGGAGACGGTCGAGAAGATTCTGGCGCGCCGGCGCGAATTTGGCATTAGCCGGCTGGGGGCCGTGACCGGGCTCGACTGGATTGGAATACCTGTTGTTCAGGTGACGCGGCCAACCTCTAGATCCGTGGCAGTGAACCAGGGGAAAGGCCTTACCTACGCTCATGCAGCCATTTCCGGCCTGATGGAGTCGCTTGAAGGATGGGCTTCGGAGAGAATACCCAGCGAACGTATATGGAAGGCGGAACTCGGACGCATGAACACGGATGGTATTTGGTCCCATCTGCTAGCCAGTACGGAGGTTTCCGAGCATGTGCCTTTGTCATGGATCGAAGGCTGGGACATGATATCAGGCACGTTCCGCCCGGTTCCGTTGGCTTTGGTCGACACCGACTATATCATTCCTTCACCCCACCCACACTGGCTGGAAAGGAACACGACCGGCCTTGCTGCCGGCACCAGCATGCAGGCAGCAATGACCCATGCTTGTCTCGAAATATTGGAGCGCAACGCTCACTCGTTGGCAATGAGAACGCCCCACTTCTTCGATCGCTTCCAGATAGATGTCAGCACTATTCGAACGGGAAAGGCCGGCGATATTATCGAGCGGCTCTCGACTAAAGGTTTTGCGACGGGCGTGTGGAGCATGCCATCCAACCACGACCTGCCAGCCTACTGGTGCCAGATCATGGAGGGTGCGGGCTCGGTGCCGCTTGCGCCATTGCCAGCGTCGGGCTTTGGTTGCGACGTCAGCCATGACGGGGCTCTGACCAAGGCCTTGCTTGAGGCGTGCCAATCGCGTCTGGGTGCAATTTCGGCGGCGCGTGAAGACGTTATTGGAAGCTTTTACGCGCCAGTGAATGCTGACGAGCTTTCTATCTGGCGAAGAGGGTTGTCTCTGGCGGGACGACCCTATCCTGCGACTGAATTGGGCAGACCCAACGAGAATCCGTTGACGACGGCCCTGGACGCCATGGTCGCCGCAGGTGCCAAGGCAGTCATCGCCGTGGTTCTTTCGTCGGACGAAAGCATTCCTCTTCACGTCGTCAGAATCGTTGCGCCAGCCCTGGAGACAAGCGCCGATGGTTGAGGTGGTCGTCTTTTCGGGACCCACGATTGGCGCCGCGGAGGCGCGAACATATCTGGACGCACTCTATCTTCCGCCGGTTGGACAAGGGGATTTGGTGCGGGCCGTACTGCAACATGCGCCATCGGCGATCGCCGTCATAGACGGCGTCTTTGCGCAGCGACCCGCCGTTCGGCACAAGGAGATTCTCTGGGCAATCGCGAGGGGCGTCAGGGTGTATGGCGCCGCCAGTATGGGAGCCATTCGCGCCGCGGAGTTGTACGACTGCGGGATGGTCGGGCAAGGCCTTGTGTTCCGGTGGTATAGACGCACGAGTCTTGCTGACGACGCCGACGTCGCGGTCGCGATGGCCCCACCCGAGTTCGGTTCGCACGCATTGAGTGAAGCTCTTATCGACATGAGGATGACGCTGAAGAAGGCGGAGCGTGCCGGCGTGATTGGGCGAAAACTGCGTATTTTGCTCGAACAGTCGGCGCGGTCGCTTCACTTCATCGAGCGCACCTACGCGACCACTCTATCCGTTGTCGGTCATGACCCGGGATTAAAAAAAGACATCCACAACCTAAACAATTGGCTTGCCAGCGGCATTGTCAGGCAGAAGAAATCCGATGCGATCAGGTTGCTGACTTTGCTGTCATTACCAGATGGTCCGATGTACGCGCCGCAAAAGCCCGTTATATTTGAATTGACGGACGCATTTGCGTATGATCTAAAATATTCCAACCTGGACGGGATTTGCAGCGAGAATTTGTACTGAAAGTGTAGTTCTTCCTCCGCAGATTTAGGTATTGAGCATGGGGGCAAGCTTGAATGCCATCGCTCACCTTTCAACATCCGGCAAAGGCGGGCATGTCGAACCGTCTATCGGAACACGTTTTCTGGTATTCCCCCAGCCACCCTACGTGGCAGGCTACGAAAAACCCGAGGTAGTCTGGTTGGCTGCGTCCGTCGGTGGGATACTCGCCGGGCCTTCCGACAAGTACATGTACGTCGCTGACCCGGTCGAATCCAAAAGACCCTACGCCTATCCTACCTTGCCTCCCTATGCCGGCGGTCTGCGTCCGCCCGCCGAGCCGGGTCCCGATGGGCATTTCGACCACATACTCCCGGGCTCCCCGGCCTTTCTTTCTGCCCACAGCTATGCGTGCGCGCGTCGTGTCCTGGATATTTGCGAGGGTTATGTCGGGCGGGAAATCAAATGGTTCTTCGCGCCATCACGCAGCCGCCTCGAGATAATCCCCCACATCGTCGATTGGGACAATGCGCAATCCGGCTTCGGCTTTCTCGAACTCGGAGAAAGCGAGCCGGGCAAGTCGACGGCGTGTTTTGCTTTGAATTTCGATTCGATCGCACACGAAATGGGACACCTTGTCCTGCTGAGCGAGCTCGGCTTGCTCCAGGGCGACGGCTCCGGAACGGATTTTTTTGCTTATCATGAAGCCATCGCCGATTTCACATCGCTGCTCGGACTTCTCCATTTCGATACGGCCATCGATCGGATTCTGCGCCGCACGGGCGGCGACCTGCTGATCAACAACGAGCTCGACCGCTTTGCCGAACTGAGCGACGAGAAGCAAATCCGCTCCTTCAACAACTCGCTCCGGATCGGGGATGTGAGCGAAGAAGTGCATGATCGCTCGAAGCCGTTCGCCGCGGCGCTTTTCGATTGTCTAGTGGAAGTCTATCAAACAATCCTCTTCGACAGGGGACTTTCCGATCTCGATCCGCGGCGCTTCAGCGACCTGCGCCGGCAGATGCCTCTGGAGTTGATCGAAGCAGGTCTTAACCGATCGAGACCTGACTATGAATCTCGGCATTTTGCCAGCAAGGCTGCGCTGCAGGAAGCCAGGGATATTGTCGGTCAATGTGTGGTGCGATCCTGGACGCATCTCGAACCCGATCGCCTCACCTTCGAAGCGGCTGCGGAAGCACTGCTGGAGGAGGCCGATCGGGGCCGTTCCCGACCTTATATGGACCAGTTCGAGGACTGCATGAAATGGCGTGAAATACTCTGATGGGAAAGGGAGATTGAGATGGACGACGAATACGTACCTGCACCACCTCCGAGCAGAGGCATCTATTCTGCAGAATTAATTACGCTCTACGGCGTGAAGCTTAACAAAAAAGAAAACCACGCAGAGTTCGAGGTCGGTCAGAACGACGGCTCTGGACTGCGAGTTCAACTGTATCGAAACAAAACAGAATGCGACAATAGCCAGTACTCCGTTGTTCTCGGCTACGGTTATGCTTTTGATGGCCATTGCTATAGATTTGATTCTCTTCGAGTCTTCATTGTCAATGAAGATGCCGAACCTGCCGTCGGCTGTGGATTTGACTCAGATCCGGCGAAGCCGGCCTACCATATGTGGCGGGTTCGATCCTCAGCCGACCTACTTGAAATTACGCTGGGCCTGGGCGACGCAAAGATGCTGCTTCTCGACGCTAACCTGCCCGGAAAGCGCGCCCCAACGTCGTACGCGATCCACATGTCTATGGCGCATCGCGGTGGCCGCCTCACGCGTGAATAGTCGTATTCATACATCGATGGAAGGAGAGGATCATGAAGAACAAGATAACCGCCACTTTTATTGAGGATCCAGGAAACATAGAAGTGTCTAATGAGGCAGGCGAAATATGCAATGATACTGAGGGTAATCCCTTGATTGACTACGACATAACAAGAGGAACTGATTTAACTTTCTATGCATATACAATCGGAAACAGCCTATCGGCCACTGTTACAATAGAGATTGTATCCGGGCCTAAAAATGGACGCAAAGAAACATTTGCAAATATTTTGAATGGGCATCAGATATACTTCCCAAGCGTAACCGGAAAAATACAAAATTACCGCAGTTTCGGTGACTTTGTGAAAGAAATTAAGGAAGAGGGAGGGATTCCCCAATAGAAAATGTGCTTCAGGAGTCCGGTCAAAGGACCGGGTGCTTTTCGTATAGCCATCATCATAACGCTTGGCCCTTTGCTCTCCGAGCGAGGCTCAAACGGTCGATGTCAATATCCGAGTTGGTCGATCGGATTTTCAGTGCCGCCTGCACCGAACCGCCTGCCGTGCACGAACTACTCCACGCGTCTCGACGATCCTAAGCGCCGCGCGCAGCCTGGCCGGGAAAGGGCACGAAGGTCGCGATCTATGACGTTTCCAGTGCGACCCCCGTCCACCTGCCCGATGGAACCAAGCTGCGCGCCCATTCCGGCACGCTACGACCCCTTTCTTGACGTCTGGAAGGTTCGTCACGCCATCCGCGAGTGCGCGCGCAAACGCCCGCAGTGTTGCCGTGTAATTGGTGAAGCGCTTCTCATCGAGCTTGATCGGATCGCCCTCCTTGAGCGCGATATTGCGCCCTGCCGCCGTTGTTATTCGGGCGATCGCCTTTTGGTTGAACAATGTGATTACGTAAGCGCAAAGATTGCGGACCGTCACTGCTCGACGACCGCGTGCGCTTGCCGCCTTTGATCCCCGACCAGTCGCGGCCGCCCGCTTTTAAGATGGCATCGTCCAAACTTCCATTGCTACGTCAGTGAAGTAGCGCTCGGCCGCGTCACGAATCGGCTTGAATTAAGAAGATTCCGGTTTGAGTCAAGAAGATTCCGGCTTGTGGGTCGGCTATTTTGCTGACATTATTCCCTGTCGGGCTTGCATTGTGACAGTTGTTCAAATGGAGGGGCATTAGGATGGCAAAGGAATCTTCGAGTACCGCTTCTTCTGCCAATAAGGCGGACGAAAATCTGATAGGTAATGTAGAGGGAAACGGGCTGAACTTCATGGCGGCCCAGGCCCGCGAGGGCGGGATCTCCGGTGACGCTGTAGGTGTCGACAAGATACGCGATCTGCTGTTCGGCAACCAGATGCAGGACTATGACCGCCGTTTTTCCAAGCTTGAAGACCGGCTCTCACAGCGCTTCAAGGATGTCGAATCCGAGGCCAAGCGCAATCTTGAAACCTACGAGTCAAATGCAAAGAAGCAGGTCGAATCGCTCGCAGCGCAATTGCGGAGCGAAAAAGATGCACGAGCCGAGGCCGACAAGGAGATTGACCGGAATCTTCGCGAGCACAATCAGGCACTTGAAAAGCAGGTGCGCGCGTTGTCGGATCAATTGAGCGAGCTTGAGCGCGACGTTGCGGACCGGATAAGTCGAAGCGATCATTTGCTGCGCGAGGAAATCAAGCAAAAGAATGAAAGCATGCAGATGCTGATGGAGAAAATGTTTTCCGATCTCAGCAACGTCAAGACCGACAGAAATCTTTTGGCTGGTCTGTTTGTCGAGGTTGCAAAATGCATAAATCAGGATTCCGGGGGTAGCAAGAGCAACTCGGAACGTGGCTGGAAAGTGAGTTGATCGGAACTTGACGTCGAACGTCGACCCAATCAGGCTTCCTCAAAAAGCCGCCTCGAACGATACCGAAATCGATCGCGCGGCTCTAGCTACTCTTTTGGTCGAAATTGCCCGGAACGTTGATCCGGACCATCATGCGCGTTTCGAAGGAGTTCCAACCGCCGATCGTCGCATGGAAACGCTGCGCCAGTTGCTGGTCGGCCGCGAAATTTCGGAGCTTTCACGAGTTACGCATCTGCTGGGCGAACCGGAGCAGCTGGCGGAAGCAGTGGGCGGCGTTCTTCCCAGTGCGGCCGCCCGGGCGCCTCATGCGCAGCTCGGCGAGGCCCTTGCGCCAGCCGTCGAGAGGGCTGTGCAACGGTCGATCCAGAAGAGCCCGCGCACGCTGACGGATATATTATACCCGGTGTTTCTGCCGGCAATTCGCAAGTCGATCGGGGAAAAGATCGACCAGACCTTTCAGTCGCTGAATGAAACTTTAAGACATATATTTACCTGGCATGGGCTCAAGTGGAGATTTGAAGCTTGGAGAACTGGTGCCAGCTTCTCGGAAGTTGTTCTGAAGCATTCTCTTGTCTATCGTGTAGAACATGTCTTTCTCATTAACCGAAATTCCGGGCTTTTGATCGCGCATGTAACTGCCGATAATGCAACGAGCGAGGATCCTCAGCTCATTTCTTCGATGCTCAGTGCAATTCAAGACTTTGTTAAAGACTCATTTCACGAGAAAGAACAGAGCGGCCTGGACACTATCCGCTTTGGGGAGCTTCGTCTCTGGTCGGAAGTTGGACCGTTTGCGACCTTGGTTGCGGTGATACGGGGAAATCCGCCAGAGGAATTACATGAAATAGTTCGCGATGTGTTGCTTCGTATCCATGACGAACACTCACAGGCTTTAGAGCAGTTTGACGGCGACGGTTCTCAGTTAGCCGGCATAGAGACGCAGTTGCAGACCTGCGTTGAACTGAAGCAGGAGGACTCAAACCAGGGATTTCCGTGGCTGGTGGTGGCTGCGGTCCTGCTGGTTTTGATTCCGGCAGGCGGTTGGTTCTTTCTTTCGTGGCAATCCGGGCAGCGCTGGCAGGCCTATGTGTCGCGACTTGAGGCCCAGCCGGGCATCATCGTCGCCCAACAAACGGCGAAGGGCGGACAGTTCTATATTACCGGCCTGAGAGACCCGCTTGCTGCCGACCCCCAGTCGCTGTTGTCGGGAACGGACGTCGATCCCGCCCGCGTTCATTCGCAGTGGCAATTCTATCAGAGTCTCGAGCCGGAGTTCGTGCTAAAGCGGCTGACGGCGTCGCTGACTCCGCCGGGTACAGTACGGCTTTCGATTGTCAAAGATCGCATCGTTGCCGAGGGTGAGGCTCCCGACACCTGGATAGATCGGGCACGCGCAGCAGCCCGACAGCTTTCGGCAGGCGGACCGGAATTCGACATCTCCGGGGTTCGTGATGTGAGCCCCGAAGCACGCGCGGCGGAGCGCTGGCAGGTCTATGTGTCGCGACTTGAGGCCCAACCGGGCATCATCGTTGCCGAACAAAAGGTGCGCGATGGCCAATTCTACATTGCCGGTCTGAGAGACGCGCTTGCCGCCGACCCGCAGTCGCTGTTATCAGGAACGGACGTCGATCCCGCCCGCGTTCATTCGCAGTGGCAATTCTATCAGAGCCTTGAGCCGGAGTTCGTGTTGAAGCGGCTGACGGCGTCGCTGACTCCGCCGGATACAGTACGACTTTCGATCGTCAAGGATCGCATCATTGCCGAGGGTGAGGCTCCCGACACCTGGATAGATCGGGCGCGCGCAGCGGCCCGACAGCTTTCGGCAGGCGGACCGGAATTCGACATCGCCGGGGTTCGTGATGTGAGCCCCGAAGCACGCGCGGCGGAGCGCTGGCAGGTCTATGTGTCGCGACTTGAGGCCCAACCGGGCATCATCGTCGCCCAACAAACGGCGAGGGGCGGACATTTCTACATTTCCGGCCTGAGAGACCCGCTTGCCGCCGATCCGCAGTCGCTGTTATCCGGAACGGACGTCGATCCCGCCCGCGTTCATTCGCAGTGGCAATTCTATCAGAGCCTTGAGCCGGAGTTCGTGTTGAAGCGGCTGACGGCGTCGCTGGCTCCGCCGGATACAGTACGACTTTCGATCGTCAAGGATCGCATCGTTGCCGAGGGTGAGGCTCCCGACACCTGGATAGATCGGGCGCGCGCAGCGGCCCGACAGCTTTCGGCAGGCGGACCGGAATTCGACATCTCCAAGGTTCATGATGTGAGCCCCGAAGCACGCGCGGCGGAGCACTGGCTGGATTATGTGTCGCGACTGGGGACCCAGCCGGGCATCATCGTTGCCGAACAAAAAGTGCGCGATGGCCAATTCTATATTTCCGGCCTGAGAGACCCGCTTGGCGCCGACCCGCAGTCGCTGTTATCAGGAACGGAGGTCGATCCCGCCCGCGTTCATTCGCAGTGGCAATTCTATCAGAGCCTTGAGCCGGAGTTCGTGTTGAAGCGGCTGACGGCGTCGCTGGCTCCGCCCAAATCTGTTCAGCTTTCGATCGTCCAGGGTCGCATCGTCGTCGTGGGTGAGGCTCCTGCAAACTGGATCAATCGGGCGCGGGCCGCCGCAGAACAACTTTCGACGGATGGAGTGGTTCTGGATGTCTCGCAGCTGCATGAGCTGAACCTTGCAGAACTTAATTATTTGAGAGAGGCCATCCAGGCGACCGATATTTTCTTCTATTCCGGCAAAGCTGTGCCGGGACCAGAGCAGATGCCGGTTCTCGACAGGTTGGCGGATCAAATAAAGGAATTCGCCAAAAATGCCCGCAAGTCAGGCGTAACAGCGCGGTTCATGTTGACCGGCCATGCGGATGCCAAGGGCCGTGAGACGGCCAACGTGTCGATCAGCGCCGCCCGCGCCGAAACAGTTCGTGCGCTTCTCAACAAGCGCGGCGTCGCTCCGGACCTGCTGCTGGTTCGGGGCGCTGGCACCTTTGAGCCGGTGGTGCCTGAAAATAGTCGAACTGGGAGCTCCACCAATCGCCGGGTTTCGATTACGGTAACCCTAGAGTAGTGCGGAGCTGGGATATTGCAAAAAAAGATCTGCATGTTGGGTGGGTTCGCGGTCGGAAAGACGAGTCTGGTTCGCAGGTTTGTGCAAAGCATCTTTTCAGATACTTACTTGACCACGGTGGGAGTGAAAATCGACAAGAAGAGTGTCGCACTCCCGGACAAAACCGTGGATCTGATTTTGTGGGATTTGGCCGGCGAAGACGATATCGGCTCATTCCGCGTCTCCAATGTGCGGGGTGCGAGCGGGCTGGTGCTTGTCGTCGATGGAACCCGCGCCGCTACTCTTGCCGTGGCGCTCACTCTGCGCGAGCGGGCCGAGGCCGAATTCGGCGCTATGCCGTTTGTATTGCTGTTCAACAAATCCGACCTGGCCGATCGGTGGGCGATATCGGATAGTGAGATTGACGAACTCAGGCAACTTGGATGGCAAATCTATCTAACAAGTGCGCTTTCGGGTGAACATGTTGATGATGCGTTTCGTCAGCTTGCTTCGATGGTCACCAAATAGACCATGGATAGATTGCCAAAAGAAGTCGGAAGCTGGATTTACGATTTCTTCTACAATCAGCACTCTGTCGCATATCTGAAAATTGACGCCCAGCTTTGCATAGCTGCGAAGGGCGGTAACCTTAAACATTACGGGCTTTCATCGCTTCGCATTGGCAAGCCTGTTGTCGATCAGCTTGAATTTATGGAAGGTTTGCTGCCTTGCCCGGAGCTTCCATATCATATGGCCATGGTCGAACTGCCCAACGGGCGTGTCGCGGACCTTCATCTTTTTGCCGGCAATGCCTGCGTGTGGCTGCTCTTTCTTGACGCCACGGCCGAACGCGACAACAAGCAGCGGCTTCAACAGAAGGCTTATGAAATGACGCTCCTGCAAGAGAGGGAGCGTCAACTCAACGAGAAACTACAATCGACGAACGAGGCGTTGAGGAAGAGCCAGGAGGGATTGTCGCGTGAATACCAGCGCGCCGAATCCCTACTCCTCAACATTCTTCCGGCGTCGATCGCGGAGCGGTTAAAAGCGCACAAAAAAATTGCAGACAACCACGCAGAGGTGAGTGTGCTATTTGCCGACATCGTCGGTTTCACGGAAAGAACCCGGACCGTCGGAGCCGTGACGACGCTCGCTATGTTAAATTACTTCTTCAAGGCGGCGGATCGGCTCTCGGAACGATACGGTTGCGAAAAGATCAAGACAATCGGCGATTGTGTGATGGTGGTCGCTGGCCTGCCCACCGCGCGATCCGATCATGCAAAAGCCCTCGCGCACTATGCACTTGAACTGCGGAAGGCGGTTAAGCGCGAACGCTTCGCAGGAGAACCGCTGAGACTCAGAATTGGAATTCACTCGGGACCAATCGTCGCTGGCGTCATAGGCAAAAGGCGGTTCGCCTATGACCTATGGGGCGAGACCGTTAATCTCGCCTCACGCATTCAAACGTCCGCGGAGCCCGAAGAGATCCGTATTTCGGATGCAACTCGCCAACTGCTTGGACCAAAATTTGCCTGCGAGCCACTCGAGGAAACGGAATTGCGTGGTACAGGTCGTGTGCGAATGTGGCGGCTCCCGGCTTGATTTGCCGCTTGGCAGCGCCGACCCTGGCAGGCATTGCATCTCAAGCTAATCAAACTCATGGTTTCGAATGTCCGCGGAGGTGCGCGAAGCAATCGACCATCGAGCGACCGCCAAAGGTCTGTCTGGGGTCAACTCAGAACATCGGATCCTGGAGATTTAAGTCCGCTATCGTTCTTCCCTGCGCCACAAGCGGACCTACTGCTCTCGGCCCCGAAGCAGCCAGACGGCAACGCGCCCCCATCTCGGTCATAGATGCAGTTGTTGTTCTTGCCAGAAAGCGGTCATTGGATCGGTTTGACGCGGCGAGGCCTGTGTGGTCTGAACCGCCCCGGCTTTGCCGGAGACCGTTTGGTTTAAGTTTTGCGGCCCATGCTGGTTCGTCCAGCATGGGATAATGCTGCTCCTCGGCTTCGAGTGGCGGGATATTTCCGATGGGCTCCAGCAGTCGTCGATGATTGAACCAATCGACCCATTCGAGCGTGGCGAATTCAACAGCTTCGAAGTTTCGCCACGGCCCGCGTCGATGGATGACCTCGGCCTTGTAAAGGCCGTTGATCGTTTCGGCCAGTGCATTGTCGTAGGAGTCGCCGACGCTGCCGACGGAAGGTTCTATCCGGCCTCCGCCAGCCGCTCGGAGTATTTTATCGACACGTATTGAACGCCTTTGACCCAGTGCATTCTTCGAGACGCGACTTCCTGTGAAGCGATGGCGGACTCTTCATCTTGAGGATCTGGTGCTGGACAACGCCGGCGCCGTCATCCGTGCTCCGATCCACGAACTTGCCGATGCCCGTGGCGCGCTGCGCACTGGTCGTAGGATTTCGCCGCAGCCGTCAGGATGCTCAAGCGGCTTCGTGGTGATCGCGAGATTGTGGATATCTGACGCGTGCCGTGGCGATCTGGGTGGCAACCAGGCGGGTGTTGCCGGTCGCAAATGGTCAACCTCCGCCAAGAAGACAAAGACCGTGGTCATGGTCGCGAAGAAAATGGTGGCCGCGATGAAAGGAAGTGAAACAGACTGCTTGCGGCGATTACGGCCGCTCCGAGGAGAGTCCAGGCGGTTGGGATGGTTCCCCAGACGATCCAGGTGATTCCCAGAGACCAGATCAAACCGGAATACGCATAGGGCGCGAGGTCGGAGGCCAGCGCGAGCCGGTATGCGAGTGAGCTCAGGCCGATGCCAAGGCTCGAGCAAAGTGCTGCTGCGGTGAAGGACATAAGATCTTCAGCCCGCACTGGCACCCAGTTGGTGATTGCCAGGGGCGTGACAAACACGGCTGCGAACGCCGCACCGAAGAAGCTCACCGTCCAAAGATTATCGGCCTCAGGAATCCAGCGCGCGGTCAATGAGTTGGCTGCGTAAAGGAAACCCGCTGCCAATATGAACAACGAAGCCGGCTGGAAAGTCTCGGTGCCGGGACGGATCGCGATGATAACGCCAGTGAAGCTGCAAATGGCGGCTGCCCATTTCTGCCAGCCCACCGCCTCCTTGAAGAAGTAGGCGGATGCCAACGTTACGATCAAGGGCGAAGAAAACAGGATCACCGTTGCTTCGGCAACGCTGAGATATTGCAGGCCATGAATGTAAAGATAGGCTGCCACAAGGTTGAGCCCGCCGCGGACGGCATGGAAAAATATCCTGGACGACCAACGGATGCGGGCGCGGCCAATCACGATCGCCATGACAGCCAGTAGTGGCAGGGCAATGAGACAACGCAGGAGAATGATCTCGGAAATGCCGTAACGGACAACAAGGAACTTTGTGAACGTATCGTTCAGATTGAAGCAAAGCGATGCCGTGCACATCATCGCGATCCCCTGGACCGTTCGCGAAGAGGCGTGCATCACACCAGCAGTTCGATGAAGTAGGGCCCGGCCGAGGCAAAGCTATGCGCGAGCGCCTTGGTATACTCCTCCATACTCGTTGCGGTCACCGCTTCCACGCCCATTGAACGCGCCATTTCCGCCCATCGTATGGTCGGATTTCCGAGGTCGAGCATGCTCATCGCAGTTGGGCCCGGTACGGCACCGACATTTTTGTATTCACCGAGAAGAATGTTGTAGCGCCCGTTGTTCAGGAGGACTGTCGTGCAAGGCAGATTTTCCCGCGCTTGAGTCCAGAGAGATTGCAGGGTGTAGGCGGCGGAACCGTCGGCCTGCAGGTTTACGACGCGCCTTCCTTCGCCGGCGACTGCGGCGCCAGTAGACACCGGCATGCCCCCGCCTATCGCGCCGCCGGTGATGATCAGCCAATCGTGGGGCTCGGCCGATGCCTTCGTTACCGGGTAACCGTTGCTATAGGTAAGGCTTTCATCGACAATGATGGCATGCGCGGGAAGGAGGGCGGCCAGCGCAAGGTCCAGCTTCTCCGGCGAAAGTTCGCCCTGCGGTAGCTCGACAGGCGAAAGCTTCGGCGTCGGAACAGCACCGACCGATCCTTGATCAAGCCCCAGCATTTCCGCGAGGAGCATGAGGGCCGCGGTTCCATCCTGGTCGGAGCGGGTCAATGTGTGGAGGAGGGCATCCGGGCGACAAAGTTCGGACGGCTTGCCAGGATAGCCGAAGAAGCCTACGGGCGGCGGACAATTGACCAGCAGTACGGTGTCGTACTTCGCGAGCACTTCGATCGCGTGATCTACATAGTATGGGACGCGCGGGAACGGGCGTGTTCCGCGGCCCGCGGGATGGGCGGCGATGAGCGAACTCCCCATGACTTCGGCGCCGGTGTGGTCGGCGATTGCGAAAGCAAGCGCAGCTGCCTCTTTGGTTGCGGTGCTGTTGCCCAGAAGAATGAGTTTGCGGCCGCTACCGGCGAGTAGTTTGCGCGCGGTGTCCACTGCATGCGGATCGATGACCGGGGCTGGGTCCGGCACGCCCGGAGCGACTTCCACTCCGCCATCCGACCAGGAAATGTCGGCCGGCAGGATGAGGGTGGCGATCTGGCCGGGATGCTGTTTTGCGGCAGCTGAGGCGCGTCCGGCGTCCGACGCCAAAGTGGTGGCGCTGCGTGGCGTGCAGACAAAAGCCGAAACCGTTCCCGCCAGTGCCGGGACATCGGCCGTCAGGGGTGAATCATATGGACGATGCGCCGTCGCATGGTCCCCCACGATGTTGACGATCCCGCTCTCGGCGCGGCGCGCGTTGTGCAGATTGGCCAAGCCGTTGGAAAGGCCGGGTCCGCAATGGAGAAGGGTGGCGGCCGGCGCTCTGCGAATCCGGTAATATCCGTCGGCCATGCCGGTCACGACATTTTCCTGCAAGCCAAGAATGCAGCGAACACCTGGCACGCGATCGAGAGCAGCCACGAAATGCATTTCGCTGGTGCCGGGATTTGCAAAGCACGTGTCGACGCCATTTGCCAGCAAACTGCGAACCAGACTTTCAGCACCGTTCATGACGATTCCTTGATAAATTGGATAACTTGGGAACGTTCGAAAATGATTTTCCGAACCGGCATTTGCGTGGTCTTTCCCAAGCACCGTATCAAATAAAAGTTATACGTCCAGCAAATTTATAGGCGTCTTTGTGACTTCGCTTAATGGACGGCGTTTTTCCACACTTTCAAATTTGATAGCTATGTAGCTGATATAAAATACAGATTTACATGTCAGGTTTCTTCCATCAGGTGTGCTGACGCAGAAATCCAAAAAAAAGTTGGACGTCCGGAAAAATTATGTTAGCGATGGTCAGGGCTCGTGGAGTGGCCCTGAGGAGGAAATCTCATGAAAATTCTTGCTTCGTGCGCCCTTGGGGCGTGCGTTCTTGTTGCCATGCCAGCGGTCGCCGCGGAGACGGTGAGCTACGCATCTTATGGAGGAGCCTACCAGGAGGGCGTTCGCAAGGCGATCCTCGATCATCTGCCCAAAGACCACGACATGAAGGTGACCGAATACACATTGCAGAGCGGCATCAGCGACATCCGCACCAAGGTAAAGGGTGGCGCCAATGTCATCGACGTGGCCGAGCTCTATGGCGGTTATTGCCAGCAGGCGGCGGATGAAGGACTGCTCGAAAAGCTCGACTATAGCAAGATCCCGAATGCTGCCGGAATTCCCAAGCATCTGCAGAACGAGTACTGGATCGGCTTCACCGCATATTCGACCGTTCTTGCCTACAACAAGGATGTCTACAAAGATAACCCACCGAGGAACTGGGCCGACTTCTTCAACACGGAGAAGTTCCCTGGGTCGCGCGCCCTTTCGGGATATAGCGGCCAGACCAATCTCGAGATCGCGCTGATGGCCGACGGAGTGGCGAAGGACAAGGTCTATCCGATCGACGTAGACCGCAGTTTTGCAAAGCTCGAGCAACTCAAGCCGGATATCGCCGTGTTCTGGGATTCGGGCGCCCAGGCCACGCAGCTCGCGACCAGCGAGGAAGTCGACATGCTGAGCATCTGGGCGGCTCGCATCGAGGCGGCGATCAAGGAAGGCGCGCCTTACGCCTATACGATCGATGACGCTGTCATGGATATCGAGTGCCTTGTTGTTCCCAAGGGCTCGCCCAATCGCGAAGGCGCGATGCGACTGGTCAATCACTTGCTCGACCCGGATTACCAGGCGAACCTTCCTGATTTCATACCTTACGGCCCGATGAATCAGGATGCGTTCAAGAGCGGCAAGATCACCCCCGAGAAGGCGGCGAAAATTGTCACCAGCACGGAAAACATCAAGAAGCAGCTTGTAACCAATGCGAGCTACTGGGCGGAGAATGCCGCCAAGCTTCAAGATCGCTGGGATCAATACAAGCAGTAAGCCCAGGCGCGTGCCCGGCTTTGCCGGGCACGTCCATCGAACAACGGAAGGCGCTGCGCGTTCGTCGCGCCTTGCTGCTCCAAATCCTAGAAATTGCGGAATGCGTGGATGTCAACTTCAGCGCCGACGGCATTGCCGGTCTATATAACTTCACTGACAAAATATTTCGGCGCTTTTTGCGCGGTTGACGATGTGTCGTTCGACATCGCGGCTGGAGAGTTCCTGACGCTCCTTGGGCCCTCGGGTTCGGGCAAGACGACCTTGCTGATGATGCTCGCCGGCTTTGCCCGCCCGACCCGCGGTTCCGTGCGCCTCGGTGAGCAGGAGGTCATTCACCTGCCGCCGCATAAGCGCAACATAGGCATGGTGTTCCAGAACTACGCGCTCTTTCCGCATATGAGCGTGGGCGAAAACATTGCCTATCCGCTCAGGCTGCGAGGTGTGGGGAAGGCCGAATGCGCGGACCGTGTCCGCAAGACCCTCGATCTCGTGCAGCTTTCGAATTATCAGGATCGCCGCGTCAATGAGCTGTCCGGCGGCCAGCGCCAGCGCATCGCGCTTGCCCGCGCGATCGTCTTCGAGCCACGCATTCTGCTGATGGACGAGCCGCTTTCGGCGCTGGACAAGCAGTTGCGCGAAACCATGCAGATCGAAATCCGCCGGCTGCACAACAGGCTTGGCATGACGACGATTTCGGTAACCCACGACCAGCGCGAGGCGCTGACCATGTCTGACAGGGTCGCCGTCTTCTCTCGTGGCAAGCTTGCTCAGGTCGCGACGCCCGCTGATCTCTACGAAAAGCCTGCAAGCCGCTTCATTGCGGATTTCATTGGCGAATCCAGCTTTGTTCCAGTCGCGCAAGTCTCCGGGGGCCTGACCTATGGCGGCGAGTTGATCCGGCTTGCCGATCCGAGCGACGCGACGCGGCCGAACCCGATGCTGATGCTCCGGCCGGAACGTCTTCGCATCGCCCGCAGCGGACAGGTTGCGCGCGACGAGCGGACCAATGTCTTCAGCGGCATGGTCGAAAACGTCGTTTTTCAAGGCGAGAGCTTGCTGATCGAGGTGAAGCTCGATCATGGCGGCCTGGTGCATGTGCGACAGGTCAACCGCGCGGATGAACTGCAGAACAGGCCCAGTGCGGGCGACCGCATCGATCTCGTCCTCAGCCAGCTCGACACGCGCATAGTGCGCGCGGAGGACTGAACATGGCGCTCAACTCCACATTAGATTCGATTGGCGCCGTAGCAAGCGAAGGCCAGCTTGCCGAGAATGCCCGGAACCTGGATCGCGATCGTCGGCGCGAGAATGCGCAGCTATTCCGCCTGTCATTGCCTGCACTGGCGATTGTCATCATCCTCATGGTGGCGCCGATCGGCTGGCTGTTCTCCCTTTCCTTCGTCGGCGCGAGCGGCGGGTTCAGCACGGAAAACTTCACCCGCATCGTGACTGATGGCGCCTATGTGTCGATCTTCATCACAACCTTCAAGGTCGCGATGATCGTAACCGCTCTCTGCCTGCTGCTGGGCTATCCGGTGGCCTATGTGCTCACGATCATGCCCGACAAATGGGCGCAATTGATGATCCTGGCCGTGCTCGTGCCATTCTGGACGTCACTGCTCGTGCGCACCTATGCGTGGCTGGTTCTGCTGCAGCGCAAGGGGCTCATCAACAACACCCTCGACGCGCTTGGCCTGATCGATCGGCCGTTGGCCCTGGTGCACAACATGACCGGCACCGTGATCGGCATGGTGCACATCATGCTGCCGTTCCTGATCATGCCGCTCTATGCCTCGATGAAGGCGATCGACGGCAACCTGATGCGCGCCGCCGCCAATCTTGGCTCCTCACCCAGCCACGCATTCCTCCGCGTGTTCCTGCCACTCTCCATGCCCGGGCTTATCGCCGGCTCGATGATGGTGTTCGTGATGTGCCTCGGATTTTACATCACGCCCGCGCTGCTGGGTGGCGGGAAAGTCCAGATGATCGCGCAGCGGATCGAACAATCCGTCTCGCTTTATCCGACCTGGGGGCCGGCATCGGCGCTGGCGGTCGTCCTGCTCGTCCTGACCGGCGGCTTCCTGCTCCTCAGCTGGCTCATCGTGCGCCGGCTTACCAACAGCCATTGAGGGGGTGATGTGATGGAATCCTATGTTTCGCACAAACGACGTCTGTGGCTGTACGTTTTCACCGCGCTGATCCTGCTCTTCCTGATTGTCCCGACGATCATCGTTATTCCGATGTCGTTCAGCTCGGCCAATTCGCTCGCATTCCCTCCGCCCGGCTGGTCGCTTCGCTGGTACGAGAATTTCTTCAGCCAGGACAAGTGGCTGATGTCGTCGCTGGTCTCTCTGCGCACCGCGTTCGGGACGATGATCGTGGCGACCACGCTTGGCACAATGGCCGCCTACGGCCTGCATGTCGGCAATTTCTCTTTGCGCGGAACGATCTACAGCACCTTGGTCGCCCCGTTGGCTATCCCCTCGATCCTGCTCGCGATCGGCATGTTCTTCGTCTATGCCTCGGCGGGGCTGTTGAACACCACGATCGGCTTGATTATCGCCCACACGCTGGTCGCGATCCCGTTCGTCCTCATCACTGTGACCGCAGGCTTCAAAACCTATGACCTGAGCCAGGAGATGGTGGCGCGCAGCCTTGGGGCCAGCCGCTTGACGGCCTTTCTCACGGTGACCCTGCCGCAGTTGAAGTTTTCGGTGATTTCCGCCGCTCTCCTGGCGTTTATCGTCTCCTTTGACGAGGTCGTGGTCTCGATCTTCATCTCGGCCGGCGAAGTCTCGACGCTGACAAAGGTCATGTTTTCAACACTGCGCGACGATGTCGATCCGACGATTGCGGCCGTGTCCACATTGATGCTGATAATCGCGACCGTCCCTCCCTTCGTCATGCAAATACTCGCCAACCGCAAGCGGGATGTCTGAGATGATCGAGCAACTCAATGTCGAGAATGCCGGTCTTGTCGAACTCCAGCAAGAGGGCCGCGTCCTCGAAATCCGGATGGTGAAGCCGAAGGTGAACGCCATCTGCCATCGGCTGAGCCGCGCGGTAGAACGCTCGGCATTGTTCCTGCAGAACAATGATGAGCTTCAGGTCGGCATGCTGACAAGCGGAATCCCCCGGGCGTTCTCGGCGGGACTCGACTTCAATGAGACCGCGTCTCCGAGCGGACAAGAGGTCGACGAGTCTTCGACAAGAGGTGGTTTTGGCGGCATCACCAGGCTGTGGGATCTGAAAAAGCCCCTGATCGCTGTGGTGAATGCCCCGGCAATCGGCGGCGGCATGGAGCTGGCGCTGGCCTGCGATCTTATCGTGATGGCGGAGGATGCCTACTTTCAGCTTCCCGAGCTCCAGCGCGGGCTATTGCCGGATGGCGGTGGCCTCCAACGCTTGCCGCGCCGGATCCCATATCACGTGGCCACCGCGATGATCTGGACCGGCGAGGCGATGAGCGCCGCGGAAGCGAAAACATGGGGCCTTGTTTACCGTGTTGTTCCGCCAGCCGAACTGAGTGCACTCGCCTGGAGCATTGCGCGCAGGATGGCCTCCGACGCGCCTTTGGCCCAGCAGGCCTTCAAGGAAGTCATGCGGAACATCGATGGCATGCCGGAACGACAATCCATGGAGATCCGCGCCGACAGCGGCCCGGAATACGCGATTTATGCCCGCATGCTGGCTTCCCACGACATGATCGAAGGCCAACGTGCCTTCCTTGAAAAGCGCCCTCCCAAATGGAAGGGTTGCTAGCAAAGAGCTGAGCAATTTCAAAGACATCAACTGAAATGCGAGTGCAGTTAGGAGATCAACTAAAATGTACAAATATTTGGAAATCGAGCGCCATGGCGCGGTGGGCGTCATCGCCCTGAACCGCCCCGAGGCCCGCAACGCGCTCGGCATGGGCATCACGATCGAACTTCGTCGTGCCGTGAGAGAGGCGGGCGAGGACGCCAGCCTGCGCGCGCTGATCCTCACGGGCCGTGGCGGCGCTTTCTCAGCCGGTGCCGACATCAAGGAATGGGCCCTCAAGAAGGAAGACAATCCGTGGCCGGACATGAACTGGGTCGAGGAGTCGCTCAAGCTGATCCAGGAGGTTCACGGCTTGATGAAGCCGACGATCGCAATGATCGATGGCGCGGCCGTGGGCGCCGGGCTCGACATGGCTCTGTCATGTGACTTCCGATATGCGTCGGACCGCTCGAAGTTCATCTGCTCCTATACCAATGTGGGCTTTTCACCCGATTGCGGCGGCACGTGGCTGATGCCGCGCGTGATGGGGCTCGAGGCGGCGAAGCGGTTCGCCTTCACCGGCGAGCTATGGACTGCCCAGACCGCGCTCGAGAACCGCCTCGTCTCGCATGTGAGCCCACAGGCCGACCTGTTCTCCGACACGCTCGCCTTTGCGCAAACGCTCGCCGCAGGCCCAACCATCGCCATAGGCCTCGCGAAAAAGCTCATGAATTCATCGTTCACGCGCTCTCTGTCCGAACAACAACTCGAGGAAGTGGCCGCAGGCAAGATCTGCGGCGCAACGAAAGATCACGCCGAAGGTCTCGCGGCCGCCAATGAGCGCCGCGTCCCGAATTTCATCGGCGCCTAAGGAGAATAAAATGGATTTCAGTCTTAGTTTTGAACAGCAGGCACTCGTCGACTCGCTCACCGAATTTGTCGAGAAGGAGATGTATCCGCACGAGAACATCGTCGAGGAACTCCGCAAGGTTCCAGACGAAATCGCCAAGGACATTCGCCGCAAGGCGACGGAGGCGGGCTTTACTGCTCTCAATATGCCTGAAGAGTGGGGTGGACCGGGCCTCGACCACCAAACGCTAGCGCAAGCGGAGCGCATCCTCGGCAAGCCATCCTCGGCGCTATCGCTTCTCATTAAGCGCCCGACCAGAATTCTCCTGAAATGCGAAGGCGATCAGATCGAAGACTATCTATGGCCTTCAATTCGTGGAGAAAAAACCGATTGCTTCGCGCTGACAGAACCCGGCGCAGGCTCGGATGCGCGCGGCATCGTCACCAAGGCTGTGCGCGAAGGCGGTGATTGGGTCATCAACGGCGTGAAGCAGTTCATCTCGCATGCCGACGATGCGGATTTCATTATTCTCATCGCAGTGACTGGTGTCGATGAAACACCGAAAGGACCTCGCAAGCGGTTCACGGCCTTCCTGCTCGACCACGATCTTCCGGGCATTCGCATCGAGCCGATGAAGTCGATCTGCACGCGCGGCTACAACCCCAACATGATCTATCTTGAGAATGTCCGGGTGTCGGACAGCAAGATACTGGGCAAGGAGGGCGAAGGCTTCACCATGGCCAATGACTGGCTGTATGCCGGCCGCGTCGGACTGTCGGCCCATTGCGTCGGTCGCGCGGAGCGGATCTTCGAAATGTCCTGCGATTGGGCGGCCAACCGCCGGGCTTTCGGCAAGACCATCGGCGAATTCCAGGGAACGAGCTTCAAGATCGCGGACATGGCGCTTGATATCCGGGTTGGCGATCTCATGGTCAAGGAAGCTGCGTGGAAAATCGACGAGGGCCTGATGGATCGCTCGCAGTCGTCAATGGTCAACTTGTATTGCTCGGAGATGGTATATCGCGTGGCCGACAATGCCGTTCAGATTTTTGGCGGCATGGGGATGATGGAAGACTTCCCCATCCAGCGGTTCTGGCGTGATGCGCGAATCGAGAGAATTTGGGAAGGTACCTCCGAGATCCATCGCGACGTGATCGCGAAAGATATCTTGAGGGCCTACAGCAGCTGAACCGCCGGTCGGGACAGCAAGGGGCGAGGAATGAAGCGAGCAGAAAAGAAAATCCTGACACTTGAGACGCGTCGGCGGGAGTTCACGATCGCCACGTTGGAGTCTATCCGCAAGCACGGCTACATCAATTCCACGATCAACACGATCAGCGAAGAGTCCGGCCTGTCCCGAGGATTGATAAGCCACTATTTCAAGAGCAAGGATGATTTGCTTCTGTTCGCCTTTCGCTATCTGACCGAACTCCTGGAGAAGTTCCACCGGCACGTCGTCAGTTCCTGGGGCGGGGACAGCCATTTCGACAAGCTTCTGGCCTCCTCAATGGTGCCGTTCCTGAGAGAGCAACCCTACCGTGAGGTTTGGTTGCATTTCTGGAGCGCGGCGCGTCTCAAGCCGGAGGTTTCCGAGGTGCACCGCAGGCTGTGGGGCAACTATAGAAGCTCGATAGAGCGCAGGATCACCATTGTTGTCCAGGAGCGAAATCTCAACCTCAACATTCGAAACACGGCACTGATGTACACCCAGCTGATAGACGGACTTTGGTTGGGGCTGATCCTGGAAGAGGCTTACGATGACAGGACCTGCCGCATGATTCTGCGGGATTGGCTGTGCGAAGTCTTCAAGGAAGACCCGCTGAAACACTCGTTGGATCCGCCTTTCGATCTGGCTGCCCTGCAGTCCTACAACACACTCTGAAGCATGATTTTTGCCATGGCGCCCGGCGCCGGGCAGGGTTCGCCGGGGGCTATCCGGCGGCAATCGGATGATCGCTATTTTTTATAGGGCAAAGCCACTATGTCTACATCTGAACGTACCATTCTTGCCTCGCGGCTTTCCGATGCCCGGCGGGAGAGCTTTCATCGCCTGCTTGCGCCGCGCCACATCGCCTTCGTGGGCGGTCGGCAGGTTGAGGGCACGCTTCGCAATATCTCCCGTCATAAATTTGAGGGTGAAGTCTACGTCGTCAACCCGGGTCGTAGCGAAATCGCGGGCTATAAATGCTACCGCAACCTTGCGGATCTGCCGGTCGCACCCGATGCGACGTATCTGGGTGTCAACGCTGATATCACTGTCAAGGCCGTGGGAGAACTGAACCGGATGGGAGCCGGCGGCGTCATTTGCTACGCCTCGGGTTTCTCGGAAATTGGTGAAGCAGGCGCCGAACGCAACCGCCTTCTCATCGAAGCTTCGGGTGAAATGGCGGTGGTCGGACCGAACTGTTACGGTCTGGTGAACTATGTGACCCATGGCAGCATGTGGCCGTCGGGTTATCAGCCATTGTCGACCAAGCGCGGCGCTGCCGTCATCGGCCAAAGCGGCAATGTTTGCATTCACCTGACATCGAACCAGCGATCTGTGCCGTTCAGCTATCTGATCAGCGCTGGAAACCAGGCAATCCTGGGATTTGAAGATTACATCGACTATCTCGTCGACGATCCGAATGTCAGCAGCATCGGCCTTTTCATGGAGGGTATCCGCGACATCGAGGGCTTCTCGCAGGCGTGCCTCCGCGCCCGCGCCAAGGGTATGCCCGTCATCGTTTGCCGCTCGGGTCGCTCGGAACTGGGTGCGGCAATGGCGGCCAGTCACACGAGTTCGCTGGCTGGCCAGAACGAGTATTACGACGCACTGTTCGCTCGCCTGGGCGTGATTGCCACGGACACGGTGCCGCAGTTTCTCGAGATGCTCAAGATCGCGTCGGTCGCCCCGTCGCTTGCCGGCAAGCGGATCGCCGTCTTCTCGAGTTCGGGTGGGGACAATGGCCTCGCGGCGGACTATTGCTCCTTCGCGGGGCTGGAACTGCCGCAGCCGACCAAGGCCCAGATAGATGTGATCAAGCCACTGCTGCCAGATTTCGGCCACGTGTCCAATCCTCTGGACTTCACGGCTGGCTATTGGGGAAATGAAGAACTGTTGACGCCGATGTTCACGACGATGCTCGAGGGCGGCTACGACAGCGGGCTCATGGTCATGGATCATCCGTCACCCAAGGTTTCCGAAGATAGCAGCGAACCGATCCTTGCAATGATCCGGGCGCTTGCCGCGGCGGGCAGGGCGAGCGGCAAGGCAGTCTTCATGGGCTCTGTGAATCCGGAATCCATCCCGGAGGGCGTGCGCGAATGGATGTTGGGCCAGGGCGTTGTGCCTCTGCAGGGCCTGCATGATGCCGCAAAGGTTATCGCCCTTTGGGCCGAACATTGTGAGCGGCTTCGGCGTGATGCCGCTTCCGGTCATGGTCTCGCGGGCCTGGCACTGCTCCATGCGGCGCCGCTGGTCGGCGGCAATCGCACGATCAATGAAAACGAATCCAAGCGCCGGCTGGCGGCGCACGGCCTACCTGTTCCCGATGGGCGGGTGCTGGCCCGCGCCGAAATCGATGCGCTACCCGAAATGCTCGACGCGCCGATTGTATTGAAGGTCCTGCACGATGAACTGGCACACAAGACTGAGGTGGGGGGCGTTGCCCTCAATCTGCGCAGCCGGGCGGAAATCAGGGCTGCGGCGGATCGCATGGCCAAAAGCGTCCGTCGTCATGCCCCGGGTGTCGTGCTCGAGAAATTCCTGATGGAGCCGATGCAGGCGCCGCCGCTTGCCGAGCTCATCGTTGGCGTCAAGCGCGACCCGCTGTTCGGCATGGTCCTGGTCGTAGGCGCCGGCGGCATATTTGTCGAACTGTTGAAGGACGCGCGCCCACTACTGCTGCCGGTATCGCGCGGTGACGTCGAGGCGGCGTTGCGAGGCCTCAAGACCTTCCCGCTGCTGGATGGCTTCCGCGGCAAGCCGCGCGCAAATCTCGAGCCGGTCATCGATGCGATCATGGCGATCGCGGGCTATGCGGAGACGGCCGTCGGGACACTCTCCGAACTCGATGTCAATCCGCTCATGGTCTACGAAAACGGCGCGGTTGCAGTGGATGCGCTCATCGTGGAGGCATGATTTCCGCGGTCGCGACAAGGATGAACAAGGGCCACTCGACAGTCGCAAGGCAGGTGAGATGGAACCCGGAAAGGATAAGATCATGAACAGGAAAGTTGTCATCGCCTCGGGCGTCCGGACGGCTATCGGTGATTTCGGAGGAACGCTCGCAGGGATTTCGCCTTGCGACCTCGCCGCGAGCGTAGCCCGCGAGGCGATTGTTCGCGCCGGGATTTCTGGTGCGGATGTCGGCCAGACGGTCTTCGGCAACGTTATCCACACCGCGCCGGAAGATATGTATTTGTCCCGCGTCGCGGCGATCCGGGCAGGCGTACCCGACACAGCCCCGGCGCTGACGTTGAACAGGCTTTGCGGGTCGGGACTGCAAGCCGTCGTCACGGGAGCGGAGGCAATCCTCCTCGGAAATGCCGATATCGTCCTCGCCGGCGGGGCGGAGAATATGAGCCGTTCCGGTCATCTCCTGACACAGGCGCGAAGCGGCCAGAAGATGGGCGATGTGGTGGCGACCGACATGATGGTCGGCGCGCTGACCGATCCTTTCGGCAATGGCCATATGGGGATGACCGCGGAAAACCTGGCTGAGCGCGGAAGCATTGATCGCAAGGCGCAGGATGAATTCGCACTCGAGTCTCATCGCCGCGCGGCCCGTGCCGTCGCTGAAGGTCGCTTCGAAGAACAAATCCTGCCTCTGGCCGTAACAAGTGGGCGCCAGCAAACTGTGTTCAAGACGGACGAGCATGTCCGCGCCAATGTTACGCTCGAGGATCTCGCCAAGTTGCGGCCGGCCTTCCGCAAGGACGGAACGGTGACCGCCGGCAACGCGAGCGGTCTCAACGATGCGGCCGCCGCTCTTGTCTTGATGGAGGAGAATACCGCGGCAGCCCGTGGCGTGAAGCCGCTGGCGAGCATCGTCGCCTACGGTCTGGGCGGAGTTGCGCCCGGCGTGATGGGCCTCGGCCCGGTTCCTGCTGTGAAGCAGGCGCTGGAGCGAGCGGGACTGACTGTTTCGGACCTCGACATTATCGAGTCGAACGAAGCCTTTGCTGCGCAAGCCTGCGCGGTGGCACGCGAACTCGATTTTCCAACCGAGAAGACGAACCCCAACGGGGGCGCCGTGGCGCTGGGACATCCAATCGGCGCATCCGGTGCGATCATCCTGATCAAGTTGATCTATGAGCTCCGGCGCACGGGCGGTCGCTATGGTCTTGCGACCATGTGTATCGGCGGAGGCCAGGGTATCGCCGTGATCGTGGAAGCCGCGTGACGACATCGGAAAACCTTAAAATTTTTCTGGACGTTCAACAAAATTTGTTGACGCTTGGCCGGTTTCTTCCTACGAATTCTATAAAGGCTCGAAGCCCGAGGAGGACAGATGAGAACGCGCATCACTGAGCTTTTGGGAACCCGTTACCCCATCATACAGGGCGGCATGCAATGGGTTGGCCGCGCGGAGTTGGCTTCGGCGGTTTCCAATGCGGGAGGGTTTGGTATCCTTACCGCACTCACCCAGCCAACTCCTGCTGCCCTGGCAGAAGAGATCAAGCGCTGTCGGGACCTGACGGACCATCCGTTCGGAGTGAACCTGACAATTCTTCCCTCGACCGCACCGCCGCCTTACGAGGAATACCTCGATGCGGCGCTTGAATCGGGTGTGCGGATCATCGAGACAGCCGGGCGAAGCCCCAAGGAGTTCATTGCCAAGGCGAAGGCAACTGGCGCCAAGATCGTCCACAAATGCACGGCGGTCCGTCATGCGCTTTCGGCGGAGCGGGCAGGGGTCGATGCGATCTCTATCGACGGGTTCGAAGCCGCGGGCCATCCCGGAGAGGACGACATTGGCGGCTTGGTGCTCTTCGCCGCGGCAGCGCGTGCCGTCAAGGTTCCGCTGATAGCGTCCGGCGGGATCGGTTCCGGCCGAGGTATGGCTGCTGCCATGATGCTCGGCGCCGAGGGCATCAATATGGGCACGCGTTTCTGCGCCACGAAGGAAGCGCCGATCCACGACGACATCAAGCAGGCACTTGTCCGTGCTGGTGAGACTGACACGAACTTGATCTTCCGCACTCTGCGCAACACGGGCCGCGTTTTGAAGAACGCGATCTCCGAGGAAGTGGTCGCCACCGAGCGCCGTCCCGGTGGCTGCGAGTTTGAAGATATCCGGCATCTCGTCGCGGGAGCTCGCGGCCGCGAGGCGCTGACAGAGGGAAAGGTCGATAGCGGACTGGTCTGGGCTAGCCAGGCGATTGGATTGATCGATGACATTCCCAGCTGTGCGGAATTGATCGAGCGCATGGTGCACGACTGCCGCGCGGCGATCGACGATGGTCTCAACGCTTTCAAAGACTAAACCCGCATCTCGCGCCTTACATTGCATGGGACGCAGCCGAGATCGTGGCCGTGCGCGCGATCCCTTGATGCCGCGGATGGATCGGCGGCCGAATTGCAAAGCTGTGAAAAGGAATCGGCTCGTGACGCCCACAAACACAGCACTCGTGGCTGACGGCAGCTATGCATGGATGCGGCTCGCCATTACCCTCGCAATATCGGTTCTCAGCAGTGCGGGCATGTGGACCGTGGTCCTCATGCCAACTTTTGAGGCGGATTTCCATCTGACGCGAACCGAAGCGTCCTACTATACGGTCGTGATGTTGAGCTTCCTGATCGGTGGAAATGTTTTCGGGAAGAGCGGTTGACCGCATCGGCATAACGCCGGTGCTCATTGTTTCGACAGCGCTGTCAGCAGCGGGTTCATGATTGGCGCCTGGGCAAAATCGCGTGGATAGCCATTTTGACCAAATCTAGGCTAAACGACATCGAGGGTATATTTGTCGAAGTCGTCAAACGAATTCAAGGGGCTGGTATCAGATGCGGGCTACATCAAGAAAATCGAGAATTATGCTGGAGCGTCGAGATGACCTGATCCAGGGTACGATTCGGTCGATTGCATCCATCGGATATAACGACTCGACGATCAATACCATCTGCGAGGCGGCAGGGTTTTCACGCGGACTGATTGGCTATTACTTCAAGAGCAAGGATGAATTGCTGATCGAGGCATATCGGTACCTTGTTGCGCAGGCGGATGCGGAGGCGCGTCAGGCCGTGCGCGAGGCGGGTCCTGATCCACTCCAGCGGCTGCTTGCTGCAATCGCCCAGAACTTCCGCCGCATGAGATTGAACCAGGAAGACACGCTGGTCACATGGGCATGTCTCGGTGTGGCGCCGTGGAATGCCGGAATGCTCGACCTCACGCATACGCTTTGGCGAAAGTATCGCTCATGGATCGAGCGGATGATCGCCGAGGCGGCGGCGCAGCGGAACCTTGAGATCGATGCGCGAAAGGCAGCGATAACCTATGTTCAGCTTGCCGACGGTTTGTGGGTGGGCTGGCTCCTCGACAAGGAGGCTTATTCTCTTGAAGAAGCTGAGGAAATCGCACGGGATTGGATACTTGAGTTGCTCGGGGAGAAGCAAACCAAGCCGGCACCTGCGCGAAAGCCGGCACCTTCGCGAAAGAAGGCGACGAGCAAAGTGACGGGTCGGAAGTCAACCGGCGGCGGCTTGGATGGGCAAGGCTGACATGGCTTTGCTGGTTGGCGCGGGAACGTAGCGGCAATCTGAACACTGCTGAAATTTATAAAGCGGGCATCCGTCCACTTATTTCGGCAGCCAGCGGCAGGCGATTCTCCTACGCATCGATCTCATCGCATTAATCCGATCCGGGTGCCGTGTTGATATACGGCCGTATGAAGATTGCTTGTGCCGAAATTCACGCCGATCGGCGTCCCTGAGCAATAGGAACGGCTAGTCCCGGACTCTAGGCCGATAAATCTCAAATAGTGATTTCCTTAATATTTGTTAAGACTTAACGACCGCAAGCGATGGGCACCGGAAGTTCATGGCCGGCCCTCGTGCTGTTTTGTTGCAAATCAGCCACATCCTGATCTCATCAGCCATGGACCACGGCGATCATGGTCATTTCGAGGTTGCGCCGCGGCGAAACTTATTTAGGTTCGGGCCTTGGGAACAAGGGGTAACCAGTTTCCGAATTCTGGGACTGGGCAGGGGATGCCACGCAGGCGGCTAAAACCCGGTCCGATTTAAACTTTTGACTGGAGGTCAGAAATGAACATTAAGAGCCTTCTTCTCGGCTCCGCCGCTGCCCTGGCAGTGGTCTCCGGCGCACAGGCTGCCGACGCTGTCGTCGCTGCCGAGCCGGAACCCATGGAATATGTACGCGTCTGCGACGCTTACGGCACGGGCTTCTTCTACATCCCGGGCACCGAAACCTGCCTCAAGATCGGCGGCCAGCTGCGTTACGAAAAGCGCTTCGGCACCAACGGTGTTGAAAAGTATGACCGCGCTGGTCTTCTCACCGGCAGATCGACGGATGATGCCTACGACAACCACACCCGCGCTCGTCTGCGTATCGACGCTCGCAATGACTCCGAGTGGGGCACTGTCTACAGCTGGATCCAGATCCAGGCTGACTCGGTGAACAACGGCGAGAACATCTACGGCGAAGGCAATAACAGCTACCTCCGTGCCTACTACTACTTCGGCATCGGTGGCCTCGAATTCGGCAACTACGACAGCCAGTGGGCGAAGTTCATGGGCTACGGCGGCCGTACCGATGACGGCGGCGTCTACACCTCTGACTGGAACTATCCTGACTCGCGCCAGTATGTGAGCTACACGGCTGACTTCGGCAACTTCAAGGCCTTCGTCTCGCTCGACAACGACGCTGACGAATTCTACAAGCCGGAAGATCATGACGGCGACGGCCTCGCCGGCAAGCGTGGCCGCCAGTACCTGCCCGATATCTCGGCTGGTGTGTCCGGCACCTTCGGCGACTACCAGGCTGCCGCAGCGATCGGTTATGACGAGTCCGACGAATCCTTCGCGGTCAAGAAGGTTGTTCGTGGCGACATCGGCATGTTCGGCTTCACCGCGATGGGCCTGTATTCGAACAGCGACGAGAACATCTACTTCGCTTATGACGGCTTCAGCGCCTTGATCGGCCTGTCTGCCAAGGTCACCGACACCGTGACCGTCGCGAAGGACATCCAGTGGTTCGACAACGGCGACTGGCGCCTGGTTGGCGATGTCAACTGGGAAGTCGCTACGGGCTTCTCGGTCCTGGTTGAAGGCATCTACTTCAACCCTGACAAGGGCGACGACTCCAAGGCTGGCATGCTGCGCTTCCAGCGCAATTTCTAATCTGAGTTCACTCTCGGATGCGAAAGGCCCGGGTCTCCCGGGCCTTTTTGCGTTGGAATGTCAGCTTTAGAGCCCTTCAGGGTTAAATGGAAACATTCTGTTGGCTCAAGCGGAATCGCATGTTTGACCGGCCCGCGCGCGTCGTAGCCAAAGCATACGGCCAAGCTGGCCGGTCAAAGAGGCGGCCCGCTTCAGCCAACCCGAAGGGCCGGGCATCTTTCCGCCATGACCCTGTGGCGATGACCTCGGCCGTACCTACGGGTACGACCTCGATCATCGCCTTGGTCCTGACGAAAACCTGCTCCGGCAGAATGCTTCCATTTAACCCTGAAGGGCTCTAATGGGACGCGATAAAATTGGAGACCGGTCCAAGCACATCAGGAATGTGCAGGATCGGCGCATGCCCTTGACCTCTGGCCATGATCAATTCGATTTGCGGCCCGTGTCGTGCGACCATCTCACCGGCCACATCCGCCGAAAACAGCTTCGAGTTTTCGCCCCGCACGATCATCACGGGAATTGAAGCGAGTGCTTCATATTGCGGCCAGAGATCGGGCAGGTGCTGATCCATGTCCATGGTCTTCAACGGTTCGACCAGCGCCGGATCATAATCCGAAACAATGCGCCCGCCCGTCTCCCGGAAGATCGCATCCGCCATGTCGTTCCAGTCATTGTCGCCAAGCGCGGGAAAGTCCACGCCGTGCGTTGCCTTGAGCGCGCGGGCTGCCTCGGTAAAGTCCTTTGGCTCCAGCCGCGCCGACAGATATTCGCGGATCACCCGCAACCCGGCGACCTCGATGACCGGCCCGACGTCGTTGAGAATGCATGCCGCGATCATATCGGGCACGAAAGCAGGCAGAATATGCAGGATCAAGCCGCCACGCGACGTGCCGATGAAGATCGCACGGCTGATGCCGAGCGTCCGCAATGCGGCGACCACGTCCTGGGCCTCGCGGCCGATATTGTAGTTGGCGGGGTTCGGATCCCGGGCGGAAAGGCCGCGGCCGCGATAGTCGAGGGTGATCACGCGCCGCCCCTGGTCTGCAAGCCATGTCGCCAGCTGGTGAAAATCCCGGCTGTTGCGGGAGAGCCCCGCCAGGCAGACGATCGGCCGTCGCCCGGAATTCCCGCTTCCATAGTCACGGCCGTAAAGTGCCAGCCCATCGTCGCTGGTGAAGTGAAGGGGCGTAAAGCCATCTTGCTGCATGTTCTGTCCGTTCGCTGGTCGGATGCGCAGCAAAGGCAAGAACGGCTTCCCGGTCAAGTGCCGGTATGAGAATTGCGGGACCCTATCGGCCAGCCGTCATGTCGGCGGCAATATCAGGTGTCTCGCTCAGCAGCAGCTTGTAGACCTGGTAATTCTCCATCACCCGCTGCACATAGTCGCGCGTTTCGGTGAAGGGAATGCTCTCCACCCAATCGACCGCGACGTCGATATCCTTGCCGCGCGGGTCGCCGTAACGCCTGATCCACTGCGTTACCCGGCTCGGCCCCGCATTATAGGCGGCGAAGGTCATGATCAGCGAGCCATCGAATTTGCTGATCTGCTCGCCGAGATAGTGCGAGCCAAGCGTCGCGTTGAAGGCCGGATCCTCGGTCAGCTTCTCGTCCGCATAGGCCATCTGGTATTGCTTCGCGACACGTTTTGCGGTCGAGGGCAGCAATTGCAGCAGCCCGCGTGCGTTGGCGGGCGAGACAGCCTGCGGATTGAAGGCGCTCTCCTGCCGGGCGATCGCATAGGCGAGCGCCTTGCCGGCACCGGAGATATCAGCCGTCTCTGGGATCGCACCGAGCGGGAAGGCGGCGAGCCCCGGATCATGGCCCTGCTTGAGTGCTGTCTTGCCAATCGCCAGCGCCAGTGTCGAACCGTGCGTTTCAAGTGCCTTGCTGGCAAGCTGCTGGATGTCGACCGGATTTTCGAGCGTCGCGGCGAGTGCGAGATACAGCCGTCGTGCCCGGGCGGCTTCCCCCGACTGCTCGATCAGCGAGAGGCCGATAATCTCTGGCCGCGACGCGAAGGCCAGCCGGTCGGCATCCGTTACAGCATAGCGGTGGCCGGGCTTGATCGCGACCTTCATCCGGGCCGCCGAGAGCTGGCCATAGAAGGTCGCGGGATATTCTGTCGCCCGCTCGAAATAGTCCTTGGATTTCTCGCGGTTCGATTTTTCGAATGTTCGACCCAGCCAGTAGAACCCGCGCGCCTGGTCGTGAGCCTTGGGGCTGGCAGCAAGAAGTTTGTTGAAATGCGCCTCGGCCTTCGCTCGGTCCTTCAGGCCTCGAAATGCATACCAGCCGGCGTGAAACTCGGCTTCCGCCAGATCGTCGGGCTCAATAGCCACGTGGGCCGAGGCGAGGCGGTAGGCCGCCTTCACATTGCCCGCGTCGATCAGCCCACGGGTCACGATCCGCGCCTCGACCCACCAGGCACCGGGATCAGCGAGCAAAGTCGCGTCCTTCGGCGTTTTTTCCAGCAGTTTGGCGGCGGTGTCATATTCCTGGAGCTGCCTGTGCCGCTTGATCTTGATGTAGAGATAGCTCGGATCGTCGTGCCATTTGGCGTCGACGGCGTCGATCTTCTTGTCAGCATCCTTGGTCTTGCGGCCTACCGCTGAGAAAGCGTCGAACAGCGATTGCGCCTCGCCGAATTCCGAGAAGCGCTCGGCCTGCTGATAGCGCTCCTTGTAGAGCAGGAAATCCATGCGGCGCTTGTGATCCGCAGCCGTAAGAAGCTCGCCGAACTCCTTGATAAACCTGTCTTCCTCCGCCTCGTCCAGCTTCTCGCCCGACCACAATGCGCGGATGACGGAGGCCGCTCTCGTCTTGTCGCCGGTGGCGAGCGCAGCGCGAGCCAGGATCATGGTGCCATCGGATGTCGAAGGGCTTTTTTTGTCGAAGGCAGTGACAATCAGGTTGGGGGAGGGATTTTCCTGAAACAGCGCTTCCTCGAAGTTCGCCTGCATCTCCTTTTGGCCGGGCCAATCCTTGAGGAGCGCTTGGGTCTCGGCGATCATCTTGGATGGGACGGCGCGCTGGCCGGATATCGCGATCGCCCAGCTCAGCGTCTTCCATTCCGCGGAGTCCCGCTCGAGCTGGTCGCGATAGGCGATTGCTTCGAGACTGTGGCGCTTGGCGAGTTCGGTCATTCCCTCAAGGAATTTGGTGCTGGGAACCGGCTTCGGCAGGTCCGCGACAACGGGCGCGGTGTCGGAAACGCTGACGTCGGTTTCGATCGATGCGGTTTCGACGGACGCTACGCGATCGACCTTGTCGCTCGTCTTAATGGCCAAGTCAGAAGTCTCGGCAAGCTTCACAACCGTCTCAGGCGCCTTCTCGACGTTCAGCTTGACGGTGACTGTCTTGAGAGGGGCTGCGTCTTCCGGTGGCGCGCTTCCAAGCCCGAGAATTGCGAACGCGCTGAAGCATCCGGCGAGCACGACCAGAAAAGCAATGATACCTTGTTTCATCACGCCCGCTCCGGTTACCGGAATACCCGATGACTTTGTCCCGCTATGCTTAAAGACCGGTAAAAATTGCCGTTTTTGTCTTTTCTCGGACCTTGAAGACGGCTAAGAAACGCGCTTGCCGCTGATGCCGGTCCTCTATAATGTCGCGTTTCCGTAAATCAGGATTGCGGCTAAAGCATGGGCGGTACACGCCGTTCGATCAGGAGTAATTTATGTTCAAGGGTTCCATTCCCGCTCTGTTGACCCCTTTCAACGATGACGGCAGCGTCGATCACGAGGCTTTTGCCGCCCATGTGGAGTGGCAGATATCGGAGGGAAGTTCCGGCCTTGTGCCTGTGGGCACGACGGGCGAATCCCCGACGCTATCCCATGACGAACATAAACGCGTTGTCGAAACCTGCATCGCGGCGGCGAAAAAGCGCGTGCCGGTGATCGCCGGTGCCGGCTCGAACAATACTGTCGAGGCGATCGAACTGGCGCGCCATGCGGAAAAGGCCGGCGCCGACGCCATCCTCGTGGTCACGCCTTATTATAACAGGCCGACACAGAAGGGCCTGATCGCGCATTTCTCGGCGATTGCCGAGGCTGTCAGCCTGCCGATCATCATTTACAATATCCCGCCGCGTTCGGTCATCGACATGTCGCCGGAGACCATGGGCAAGCTGGCGCATGCCTATAAGAACATCATCGGCGTCAAGGACGCCACGGGCAAGATCGAGCGCGTCTCCGAGCAGCGCATCACCTGCGGCAAGGATTTCGTGCAGTTGTCGGGCGAGGATGCCAGTGCGCTGGGCTTCAACGCGCATGGCGGCACAGGCTGTATTTCGGTGACGGCAAATGTCGCGCCGCGCCTCTGTGCCGAGTTCCAGGCGGCCACGCTCGCCGGCAATTATGCCAAGGCGCTTGAATATCAGGACCGTCTTATGCCGCTGCACAAGGCGATCTTCCTTGAACCTGGCGTGATCGGTTCTAAATATGCACTCAACCGCCTCGGCCGGATGAGCCGCACGGTGCGCTCGCCCCTGACCAGGGATCTCGAGGCGCCGGTCGAAGCCGCGATCGATGCGGCGCTCAAACATGCAGGACTGCTAAACTGAAAACGACCCACAAAGGCCGATCGACCACGATCAGCAAGATTGTAGCGGAGAACCGCAAGGCCCGCTACAACTATGAAATCATTGATACTTATGAAGCGGGCCTGATGCTGACGGGCACCGAGGTCAAATCGCTGCGCGAAGGCAAGGCCAATATCGCCGAGTCCTACGCCAGCGACGAGCACGGCGAGATCTGGCTGATCAACTCCTATGTTCCGGAATATCTGCAGGCCAACCGTTTCAACCACGCGCCACGCCGTCCACGCAAGCTGCTGCTCTCCGCCAAGGAGATCGGCCGGCTGCGGACCGGCATCAATCGCGAGGGCATGACGCTCATCCCGCTGAAGATCTATTTCAACGATCAGGGCCGAGCCAAGCTCGAACTGGCCATCGCCAAGGGCAAGAAGCTGCACGACAAGCGCGACACCGAAAAAGAGCGCGACTGGAATCGCGAAAAGGGCCGGCTGCTGCGCGATCGCGGCTAACGCAAATATTCCCCTGAACACGCATTGCGCTCGGCGTCGATCCTCTTATTATGTAATTACATAATAAATTCCTGAAGAGGGGACGCGGCATGAAGATCGAACGAATTCAAGCCTTTCGCATGTTGCAGCCGTTTATCGACGGTCCGTACCGCATGTCCAAGGGCCGCGTGGCGGATGCCTTTGATTCCATCATCGTGGCGATCACCGCCGATGGCATCACCGGCTGGGGCGAGATGGCGCCACTCGGCACCTTCTATTCCGCTGCATTCGCTGCCGGGGCCGAGGCTGGCGTCAAGGAGATTGTGCCGCACCTGCTCGGCCAGGACCCGCGCGCGCTGACCCAGATCGGCCGTCTCATGGACACCGTGTTCAAGGGCCATCCCTATATCAAGTCGGCGATCGACATGGCCTGCAACGACCTGGCAGCCCGTGCTGCCGGCGTTCCGCTCGTCACCATGCTGGGCGGCCGCGAAGGCGAGACTGTGGAGCTCTACAAGGTCGTCACGCATGGCGAACCTGAGAAGATGGCTGAGAATGCCGTGCGCTACGTTGCCGATGGATATCGTCGCCTACAGGTCAAGGTGGGCGGCGACGTCAACGGCGATATCGACCGGGTGAGGGCGGTCTCAAGTGCCGTGCCGCGCGGCACGGTGCTCTTCTGCGACGCCAATGCCGGCTGGACCCCGTTCCAGGCGCGCCGTTTCGCTGACCAGACCCGCGATATCGATTTCGTCTTCGAGCAGCCCTGTGTCACCATCGACGACAATCTCTCGGTTCGCCGCTCTTTCGACAAGCCGATGGTGCTCGATGAGAGCGTCCAGTCGCTCGAGGATCTGCTGGAAATCCACCGCAAGGGCGCGGCCGATGGCGTGACGCTGAAAATTTCCCGCCTCGGGGGCGTGACCCGCACCCGCCAGCTGCGCGATCTCGCCGTCGATCTCGGCCTTATGGTGACGGTTGAGGATACCGGTGGCGCCGAAATCGACACGGCCGCAATGGCGCATCTTTCGCTCTCGACGCCGGAGGAAAAGCGCCTGCACGCCATCGCCTTCCATGAATGGGTGACGGTGAAGACCGCCCGCAATGCACCGCCCGTCATAGGTGGTTCAAGGATGGGGATTCCGGATGGTATCGGCCTGGGTATCGACGTCGATCCGGCGTTGATTGGAACGCCGTTCCTGGACATCAGGAATTAGTATACATCAAGTATAAAGTATAAATTTAGAATAAAAAGAGCGCCTCCAGGGGGCGCTTTTTTCATGCCGTTTTGAGCGGGTCAGACTTCGAACTCATCATGCACGGGCTCGACGGGGCGAGGCGCCCGTTCCGAGGGATCGCGTCCAACCGCAGCCTTGAGCGTCGTCAATTCGATGAAGTGATCTGCCTGGCGGCGCAGGTCGTCTGCAATCATTGGAGGTTGCGTTGCCATCGTTGATACCACTGAAACCTTGCGGCCCTTCCGCTGCAATGCTTCGACGAGCGTCGTGAAATCGCCATCGCCGGAGAAGATCACGAGATGGTCGACGACCTCCGATTGCTCCATGGCATCGATCGCAAGCTCGATGTCCATATTGCCCTTGATCTTGCGGCGTCCAAGCGAGTCGGTGAACTCCTTGGCAGGCTTGGTGATCACCTTGTAGCCGTTATAATCCAGCCAATCGATCAGCGGCCGGATTGAGGAATATTCCTGGTCTTCGATCAGCGCGGTATAATAATAGGCCCGCAAAAGGTAGCCTTCCTTGTTGAAATGCTTCAACAGCTTGCGGTAGTCGATATCGAAGCCAAGGCTCTTGGAGGCCGCGTAAAGATTGGCGCCATCGATGAAAAGTGCAATTTTTTCGCGAGGATCGAACATAAATATCCCATTTGGTTGCGATGAAAAAGCGTGGTCTAAAAAATACTCTTCATGCGCCATGACGTGGACTTGCGAACAATTCAGATATTTTATGAATCATTCATATAAGACATGTACTTAGAGCAACTCCCGCACGATGCCAAGAGAAATTTGCGCTTCTCCAGCCGTTATCCCAATCGACATGCTTTATACTGGTGTGTGATCACTTTTCTCTCGGTCTTTGAGTGACGTGCATCAATTACACATTTCTCTTTGCTTGCCGTCGCACAAAAGCGTCATGTTACGGCATCGGAACGGCTCCTGCCGCTTTTGGTTCCGGCGACGACGCCCAATCTGCGCTTTTTGACCGCTAATGCCAATCAAGCCTTGAATTTGCCGCGAGGAATCTGTAACGCGTGCGGCTTGACCCGATATTTGAAGAACATGAAGGATTGCAATGGCCCGCGTTACCGTTGAGGATTGCATTGACAAGGTGGACAACCGGTTCGAACTGGTTCTGCTTGCCAGCCATCGCGCCAGGCTGATTTCCCAGGGCGCGCCGATCACTATTGATCGCGACAACGACAAGAACCCGGTCGTGGCGCTGCGCGAAATCGCCGATGAGCGCCTGGCGCCCGAGGATCTTAAGGAAGACCTGATCCACTCGCTGCAGAAGCACGTCGAAATCGACGAGCCCGAGCCCGACGCTTCGGCCATGATCTCGACAGCCGAGAGCACCACCGAGACATCAGACGTGGAAGAGGATGCGCCCGAGTCGCTCAATTTCGACCAGATGTCGGAAGAAGAACTGCTCGCCGGCATCGAAGGCCTCGTGCCGCCGGAAAAGAACGACGACTATTGATCGCAAGTTTGTAGCTTCGGGCCACCGAAGTTCGTTGCACTCTCAGGCGCCGGTCCTATGATTGGCGCCTGATTTGTTTCTAGCATTCGGAGCAGTCTTTCAATGATGCGGCAATACGAGCTCGTCGAGCGGGTTCAGCAATACAAGCCAGACGTCAATGAAGCGCTCCTCAACAAGGCCTATGTCTATGCCATGCAGAAGCATGGCCAGCAGAAGCGCGCCAGCGGCGATCCCTACATTTCCCACCCGCTCGAAGTCGCGGCCATCCTCACCGACATGCATCTCGATGAAGCCACTATCGCGGTGGCGCTGCTGCATGACACGATCGAGGACACGTCGGCGACGCGCGACGAGATCGATACGCTGTTCGGCGAGGATATCGGCCGGCTGGTCGAGGGCCTGACCAAGATCAAGAAGCTCGACCTCGTCTCGCGCAAGGCCAAGCAGGCGGAAAATCTCCGCAAGCTGCTGCTCGCCATATCGGACGATGTCCGCGTGCTGCTGGTCAAGCTCGCCGACCGGCTGCACAACATGCGCACGCTCGAACACATGTCGCTGGAAAAGCGCGCCCGCATCTCCGAAGAGACGATGGACATCTATGCGCCGCTCGCCGGCCGCATGGGCATGCATGACATGCGCGAGGAACTGGAGGAACTGTCCTTCCAGAACATCAACCCGGAAGCCTACAAGACCGTCACCAAGCGGCTCGAGGAGCTCTCCGAGCGCAATGCCGACCTCGTCAAGAACATCGAAACCGAACTCTCCGAACTGCTCACCGCCAACGGCCTCAAGGACGCCGTCGTCAAGGGCCGGCAGAAGAAGCCCTATTCGATCTTCAAGAAGATGCAGTCGAAATCGCTTTCCTTCGAGCAACTCTCCGATGTCTGGGGTTTTCGCGTCGTCGTCGATATGGTGCCGGATTGCTACAAGGCGCTCGGCATCATCCACACGCGCTGGCGCGTCGTGCCGGGCCGCTTCAAGGATTATATCTCGACGCCCAAGCAGAACGATTACCAGTCGATCCACACGACCATCGTCGGCCCCGCCCGCCAGCGTATCGAGCTGCAGATCCGTACGCGCCGCATGCATGATATTGCCGAACTCGGCATCGCGGCGCATACGCTCTACA
The DNA here is from genome assembly GCF_024707525.1 of Rhizobium sp. TH2. NCBI lineage: Bacteria > Pseudomonadati > Pseudomonadota > Alphaproteobacteria > Hyphomicrobiales > Rhizobiaceae > Rhizobium > Rhizobium sp. TH2. Next base: position 1,641,474 of record NZ_CP062231.1, read on the forward strand.
AGGACGGCACCAATCTCACCCCCGGCGAAGCCGAGGTACGCCAGTCGAGCGCCTATAAGGGCCTCAGGACCACCATCGAGTCTCTCGCCGAAGGCGATAACCCGGAGGAATTCCTCGAGCACACCAAGCTCGAACTGTTCCAGGACCAGGTCTATTGCTTCACCCCCAAGGGCAAGCTGATCGCGCTGCCGCGCGGCGCGACGCCGATCGACTTCGCCTATGCCGTCCACACCAATGTCGGCGATACCTGTGTCGGCGCCAAGATCAACGGACGCATCATGCCGCTCGTCACCCGGCTCGCCAATGGCGACGAGGTGGAGATCATCCGTTCGGGCGTGCAGGTGCCGCCTGCGGCCTGGGAGGAGATCGTCGTCACCGGCAAGGCGCGCTCGGCCATCCGGCGCGCCACGCGGCTAGCCATCCGCAAGCAATATTCCGGCCTCGGCCAGCGCATCCTCGAACGCACCTTCGAACGCGCCGGCAAGGTGTTCTCCAAGGATATGATGAAGCCCGCGCTGCATCGCCTTGGCCACAAGGAGGTCGAGGATGCCATCGCTTCGGTCGGTCGTGGCGAACTCTCGTCGCTTGATGTGCTGAAGGCGGTCTATCCCGATTATCAGGACGAGCGCGTCACCACCCGGCAGAACTACGAGGAAGGCTGGTTCAACGTCCGCTCGGCCCAGGGCATGATGTTCAAGATCCCCGAAGGCCAGAAATCGCGCATCGCGGCGGAGCCTGATGTGCCCGAGGAGGCGAGCGTCCAGCCCTTCCGCGGCCTCGGCGGTGATATCGAGGTTCGCTTCTCACCGTCAGGGGCGGTGCCGGGCGACCGCATCGTCGGCATCCACGATGGCAAGCATTCGATTACCGTCTATCCCATCCAGTCGCCGTCGCTCTCCAAGTTCGACGAGCAGCCGGAGCGCTGGATCGATATCCGCTGGGATCTCGACGAGGCCAACAAGTCGCGCTTCATGGCCCGCATTCTGGTGAATGCCATCAACGAGCCGGGCACGCTCGCCACCATCGCCCAGACGGTCGGCCAGGCCGATGTCAATATTTCGATCCTCACCATGATCCGGGTGGCACCCGATTTCTCGGAGATGGAGTTCGATCTCGAAGTCTGGGATCTGCGCCAGCTGAGCCATCTCCTATCCCAGATCAAGGACCTCGAATGCATCTCGACAGTGAAGCGCGTCTTCGACTGAATAGAATTTCCGCGCCGCCCGTTCTGAGGTAAGATTGCCTCTGAAAATTGAGCGGGGAGAATTCCGATGCGCCGAGCCGTTACTACCTGCCTGATGCTTGTTGTCACTGTCCTGCCGGGCATCGCCGTTGCGGATCAATCGGATGTCGTCAAGATTTTCGGCCGCGATCCCGGCACCGGCGATGCGCATGCCTGCTTCGTGCGCCACTACGCCAAGGCGCATCTCAAATCCCATCCCGACCAGAACGTCACCGACATGATCGCCTATGTCGGCAAGCAGGCCGGGCCGGACCCGTATTACATGATCAATCTGCAGGTCAATTTCCGCCAACTCCTGAAGCCCTTCCAGGTGTCCGGCAGTTGCAGCCAAAGCACGGACGGCAAGCAGACGCTTGGTTGTGGCGTCGAATGCGATGGCGGCTCGCTCAGCGTTCGCGTCAAGAACGAGTCGTCCATCCTCGTCGAAATCCCGGACAGCGTCCGTCTCTTCGATCCCGCGGCGACCGAGGAAGGCGACCTGCCCAAGGGCGCCCGCTTCGGCTCCGACGACAAGTTGTTCCGCCTCGATCGCACCGAACTCAAGGACTGCCTACCGGTCATCTATGACGATGAGATCAAAGCCAAGGTCATGAGCGGTGTGATCACGCAGTAAACGGGAGAGCCAGATATGTCCTTCTCACGCCGCTTCTTCATTTCACGCCTGTTTCCCGGTCTGGCGGGAGGCGCCGCGGTTTCCGTCCTGCCTGTCTCGGCCAGTGCACTGACGTCGGTCCGCCCGGTACAAAAAGTGGTCTACCATCTCTCCGAGCCCACCCGCGTCAATTTCGTCATGGGCAATATCAAGAACCACATCGCCGGCAAGGGCGGACCTGACAAGGTCAAGATCGTGCTGGTCGTACACGGTCCGGCGCTCGAGTCCTTCGTGTCCTCCAAAGCCAATCCCGACATGAAGCGTCAGATCGAAGGTCGCGTTGGCGATGGAGTGAGCTTCGTCGCCTGCGGCAACACGATGTCGGCGCGGAAACTCGCGCTGACCGATATGCCGGATGGTTTCGAGGTCGCGGAGGAGGGTGGTGTCGTCCGCATCGCCGATCTCCAGGCGGATGGCTATCTCTACATTCGCCCGTGAAACAGGCAGGTTGCCACGACCTATGCCGAATTATTAAGCGAATGTGACGGCGTCATGCGTCGGCTGCATGGCAGCGTCCTTTCATTACTTATTGTGCATCGCAATATTCGCGCTATCTTAAGCATCGAAGAAGGGAGGAATGACAAGAAAAGGATGAAACCCATGTTTGGTTATGTATCGAAGATCACCCAGAAGCTTCGCGCCCCGACCACTGCCGAGCGCGAAATGGACTACCTGAACCAGAGCGTCGACCGCGTCGACCTCGAATATCGCCAGCGGCAGATCGACCGCGGCATGTTCCGCAACCGCGGCATCAACTTCCTCTAAGGAAGTGTCCCGTCAGAAGCGGCGACCGAAGGGCTGGCATAACTGCCGGCCTTATTTTTTGTCTTTAGAACGCTTCATGGCTAAATAGAAACATTCTGTTGGCTCAAGCGGAGTCGGATGGTCGACCGGCCGGCGCGCGTCGTAGCCAAAGCTCTACGGCCAAGCCGGCCGGTCGATCAGGCGGCCCGCTTCAGCCAACCCGAAGGGCCGGGCATCTTTCCGCCAGTCCCTGCGGCGATGGTCTCGGCCGTACCTAAGGGTACGACGCTCGCCCATCGCCTTGGTTCTGACGAAAACCTGCTCCGGCAGAATGTTTCTATTTAGCCATGAAGCGTTCTGGGCTACCCAAATTATGCATTCGGCGTTAGAGCCAGTCATAATCTAGAAGAATCCCGGCGGGAGGCATGAACGTGATCATCGGCATCGGCAGCGACATGATCGACATCAGGCGGGTGGAGAAGACGCTCGAACGGTTCGGCGAACGTTTCACCAACCGCTGTTTCACGGAGATCGAGCGCGCCAAGTCCGACCGCCGCAAGAACCGCGCTGCCTCCTATGCCAAGCGCTTCGCCGCCAAGGAGGCATGTTCCAAGGCGCTCGGCACCGGCCTTTCCATGGGCGTCAAATGGCGGGAAATGGGTGTGGTCAATCTCCCCAGCGGCAAGCCGACGATGCAGCTCACCGGCGGTGCGGCCGAACGCCTCGCCTCGCTGTTACCCGCTGGTCATGCAGCCCATGTGCATGTCACCATTACTGACGATTTCCCGCTCGCTCAGGCCTTTGTCATCATCGAGGCTCTGTCCGAGAGCTGAGCTTGTGGGCGGGTTGCTCCCGAACAGGGAAACAGCTAGAGAAGTTTCCCAAATATCCAAGAGGAATACATGAGCGTGTCCGATCAGAATAAGCCGGCAGAGAAGAATGCCCTGTGGGAAACCATCGTCGTCCTGTTTCAGGCCTTTCTGCTGGCAGCCGTGATCCGCACCGTTCTGCTTCAGCCCTTCACCATTCCCTCCGGCTCGATGATGCCGACGCTGCTGGTGGGCGATTACCTGCTGGTCAACAAGTTCGCCTATGGCTATTCGCGCTATTCGCTGCCGCTCTATAATCCGGATTGGTTCAAGGGCCGTCTGTTCGGCAGCGTGCCGAAGCGCGGCGACGTCATCGTCTTCCGCCTGCCGTCCGACCCGGCGATCGATTACATCAAGCGCATCGTTGGCCTGCCGGGCGACAGGATTCAGGTCAAGGACGGCGTGCTCTTCATCAACGACAAGCCGGTGCCACGCGTCGCCGAGGGCACGTTCTCTTCCGACACCTCGGATACGGCGGGCGTGGGTGTCCAGCACTCCGTCGGTGAATACAAGGACGTGCCGATCTATCGCGAAACGCTCGATAGCGGCGCGACCTACCAGACGCTCGACCTCAATGCGATGTCCGACGGCGACAATACGCCGGTCTTCAACGTGCCGGAAAAGCACTATTTCATGATGGGCGACAACCGTGACAATTCGTCGGACAGCCGCTTCTCGGTCAAGTATGTGCCCGAGGAGAATCTCGTCGGCCGCGCCAGCTTCATCATCTTCTCGCTCGGTAACGAGACCCCCTTCTTCCAGGTCTGGCGATGGCCGTCCAACCTGCGCTACGACCGCTTCTTCAAGGGCATCAGATGAGCCGCGGCAAGGGCCTTTCGGACCCCGAGCGTGAGGCGCTCGAAGGGCTGATCGGCTATGTGTTCGAGGATCGCGAACGGCTGGAGCGGGCGATCACGCACTCCTCTGCCCGCGTCGCCAAATCAGGCAATTACGAGCGGCTGGAATTCCTCGGCGACCGGGTGCTCGGCCTCTGCGTCGCCGAACTTCTGTTCACCACATTCCGCAATGCGGGCGAGGGGGAGCTCTCGGTCCGCCTCAACCAACTCGTCTCCGCCGATAGCTGCGCCGAAGTCGCCGACCAGCTCGAACTCCATCGTTTCGTCCGCACCGGTGCGGATTTGAAAAAGATCACCGGTCAGCGTATGAAGAATGTACGCGCCGACGTGGTGGAAAGCCTGATCGCGGCAATCTATCTCGATGGCGGACTGGAAGCCTCTCGCGCTTTCGTTCTTCGCAACTGGTCGGCACGGGCGACAGCATCGACACCGATGCGCCGCGACGCCAAGACGGAATTGCAGGAATGGGCGCACCAGAAGTTCGGGTTCGCGCCAAGCTATCGCATCGAAGACCGCAGCGGGCCGGATCACGCGCCGGAGTTCACCGTCGTGGTCGAGGTATCGGGGATCGCGCCCGAGAGCGGCACCGACCGCTCGAAGCGGGCCGCCGAACAGGTCGCCGCGGAAAGAATGCTGTTGCGCGAAGGCGTCTGGACAATCCAGGCCCCGGTCACGCGCTAGGATTGATGGATACTTCTATGAATGAGACTCCCGAGGTCGTGGAAAACGCTCCCACCCGTTCCGGTTTCGTGGCGCTGATCGGCGCCACCAATGCCGGCAAGTCGACGCTGGTCAACCGGCTGGTCGGCGCCAAGGTGTCGATCGTGTCCCACAAGGTGCAGACGACGCGCGCCATCATTCGCGGCATCGCGATCGAGGACCGGACGCAGATCGTGTTCATGGACACGCCAGGTATCTTCAAGCCGCGCCGCAGGCTCGACCGCGCCATGGTCACCACCGCCTGGGGCGGGGCGAAGGACGCCGACATCATCGCGCTCTTGATCGACAGCGAGCGCGGCATCAAAGGCGACGCGGAGAAAATCCTCGAGGCGCTGAAAGACGTCAGGCAACCGAAGATCCTGATCCTCAACAAGATCGACACGGTTCCGCACGAGATGCTGCTGGCGCTCACCGCCGCTGCCAACCAGTATGTCAATTTCGACGCGACCTTCATGATCTCGGCGCTGAAAGGCCCAGGCTGCGACGACCTGATGAAATATCTCGCAGCGACCCTTCCAGAAGGTCCCTGGTACTATCCCGAGGACCAGATCTCCGATCTTCCGATGCGCCAGCTCGCGGCCGAGATCACCCGCGAGAAGCTGTTCTTACGACTGCATCAGGAGCTGCCCTACGCCTCCCACGTCGAGACCGAGAAGTGGGAAGAGATGAAGAACGGCTCGGTACGGATTGAGCAGGTCATCTATGTCGAACGCGACAGCCAGAAGAAGATCGCGCTCGGCAAGAACGGCGACGCCATCAAGGCAATCTCCATGGCCGCCCGCAAGGAAATCTCCGAGATACTCGAACAGCCGGTGCACCTCTTCCTGTTCGTCAAAGTGCGCGAAAACTGGGGCGACGACCCCGAACGCTTCCGTGAGATGGGGCTTGATTACAGCCAGTAGCAGGTTTTATTTCCTGCGGACTCCCGGATTATGCTTGTGCCGCGCAGCTGATTTGCTATTTTGAAACAAAAAGAGAACTTCGACATGTCGGACAATCCCGATGGTTTCGAGGATCATCCCCAGATGCCGCTTTCGACCGATGACGAGGAAGACAATGTCATCGACGAAAGCATCTTCGGCCCGCAGAAGACGCTGACTGCGGAGGAGCAGGCGGAATATGATGCCTGGCTGCGCAATTGCATCTCGCCGACAACCGCTACATCGCAGGCGAACATTTCACCGAGGCCGATATCCGCGCCTTCGTGACGCTGATCCGTTTCGATGCGGCCTATAACGGCGCCTTCAAATGCAACATCCGCAAGCTCGCGGATTACCCCAATCTCTCCGGCTATGTCAGGGAAATCCATCAGTGGCGAGGGATCGCGGAGACCGTCCGGATTGATCAGATCAAGCGCGGCTATTACGGCATCGGCCATATCAATCCGACGAAGATCGTGCCGAAGGGGCCGGACCTTGACTTCGACAGCCCGCATGGTCGCGAACATCTCGCCGGCAAGGGCGTGTTCACAAGGGCATAGGCTCAAGCGGCGTTTTGCGCCGCCTTCTTTCGGCTCGCGAGATCATGCAGGAAACGCGTCAGGGGTTTCTCGATCATCCAGTGAATGAGAAGCCCGATCGCCGTCACGACGAGGAAACCGATGAGTGCGGTCACTTCCGCCGCCCCTGCGACATAGCCCGCCGCTACGAACTTCCTGAGAACGAACCCGGCGAGTGGAAAGAGGAAGATCAGGTGGAAGAGGTAGATGGAATATGAGCCGTCGCCGACATGGATCCACCACTTCGGCCATGTGATCCTCGAGTCGAGGTTGAGCACGCCGACGAAGATCAACAGGCTCGGAATGCCGCGATAGAGCACCCGGAAATAGCCTTCATTGGGCAGCCAGGCGAAGGCGAAGAGCAGGGTGAGACCGGCGAGGATCGCGACACTTGGCGGCACGGCTACCAGCCGACCTGCCATGAAGAGTTTCGCCGCCAGCGCTCCAAGCAGGAATTCGAAAAGGATCGGATTGCCGAGGAACGCATGGGCCACGGTCTCCTGCGGAAGCGCTGTGCCGGCGAGGAATAGCCCGGCCAGAATCGCAGCAATGACCGGCACCAGCGCCCTGCGGCCGACGGCCAGTGCCAACGCAAAGACCAGGTAAAAGAACACTTCGTAATTCAGCGTCCAACCGACGCCGAGGATTGGCTGCAACAGCCCATAGGCGTCGAAGGACGGCACGAAGAAGAAGCTCAGCAGTCGAAGCGGCGTGGCATTGAAAGGCAGTTCACGGCCTTCCATCAGCCGGATGGCGATGTTGAGGCCCAGGTAGAGAGCCGTCGCGATGACGTACATCGGCCAGATGCGGATGGCACGCTGCAGAACGAAATTTCCGGTCGACCGCCGTCCTTCGACGTAAGGCTTCGAGATGTAGACCATCAGGAAACCGCTGAGGATGAAGAACAGATCAACGCCCACGGCGCCGAGTTCGATCATTGCGTGGCTGCGCAGCAGGAGAGGCTCGGGCAGGTTGAGGCCGGTGTCGGCATTGACGGTGACCGACCGCATGGCGTGATGGGCGACGACCGCGAGTGCCGCGAAGGCCCGGAGCGATTGCAGCGAAGGGATTGGGGCGCCCGTCACGACCGGCTGGCTCCTTGCTTCGTTCTTCATGGGCTGAGTATGCGCATGTCTCTCATGAGCAAGTCAACATGTTGCGACGCAAAAATATTTCTGATGCATTGCGTTATTTTCGTTTCATCGCCTCGGCCAATGCCGCCCCGAACGCACCCTGGCTCGGCGCCTGCGGCTTGGTCTGCATTTGCTTCGGTGCCGGTGCCGAATTCCTGCTCCGATCCTCGCGCGGCTCCCGTGGCCCGCTCGCCTGCTTCTTCATCGACAGCGCGATGCGCTTGCGCTTGGGATCGACTTCGACCACGCGGACCTGGACGATATCGCCGGCTTTGACGATTTCATGCGGGTCCTTGATGAACTTATCGGCGAGTTCGGAGACGTGGACGAGGCCATCCTGGTGCACGCCGATATCGACGAAGGCGCCGAAGGCCGCGACATTGGTGACGGTGCCTTCGAGCATCATGCCGGGGCGGAGATCGGAGATCTCGTTGACGCCCTCGGCGAACGTCGCGGTCTTGAATTCCGGGCGCGGGTCGCGGCCGGGCTTTTCCAGCTCCGATATGATGTCCTTGACCGTCGGCAGTCCGAACTTCTCGTCGATGAACTGGCGCGGATCGACGTTTTTCAGCGCCGAGCCGTCGCTCATCAGGCTGCGCAGGTCGCGGCCGCAGGCGGCAATGATCTTGCGCGCCACGCCATAGGCTTCCGGGTGCACAGAGGAGGCGTCGAGCGGCTCCTTGCCGCCTGAGATGCGCAGGAAGCCCGCGCACTGTTCGAACGTGCGGGCGCCGAGGCGCGGCACTTTCATCAGGTCCTTGCGCGACTGGAATGGGCCGTTCTCGTTGCGGAAGGCGACGATCGCCTCGGCGGTCGAGCCGCCCAGGCCCGAGACGCGCGACAGCAGCGGCGCGGACGCCGTGTTGAGATCGACGCCGACGGCATTCACCGCATCTTCCACCACGCCATCAAGCGAGCGGCCGAGCTTGCCTTGGTCGACATCGTGCTGGTACTGGCCGACGCCGATCGATTTCGGCTCGATCTTGACCAGTTCGGCGAGCGGATCCTGCAGGCGCCGTGCGATGGACACCGCGCCGCGCAGCGAGACGTCGAGCTTGGGGAATTCCAGTGCCGCCAGTTCCGAGGCCGAATAGACCGAGGCGCCGGCTTCGGAGACGATGACCTTGGTGGGTTTATTGCCCGGCAGCTTGGCGATCAGGTCGGCCGCGAGCTTTTCGGTCTCGCGGCTGGCCGTGCCGTTGCCGATGGCGATCAGCTCGACATTGTGCTTGCGGATCAGCGACGCGATTTCGGTCTGCGCGCCGATCACGTCGTTCCTCGGCTGGAAGGGATAGACGGTCGCGGTGTCGAGCAGCTTGCCCGTGGCATCGACAACGGCGACCTTGACGCCGGTGCGAATGCCGGGATCGAGCCCGATGGCCGTACGGGTGCCGGCGGGGGCGGCGAGCAGCAAGTCCTTGAGATTGCGGGCGAAGACGCGGATCGCCTCTTCCTCGGAACGTTCCTTCATCTCGCGGATCAGGTCGAGCGAGAGCGACGGCGAAAGCTTCACCCGCCATGTCCAGCCAGCCACCTCGCGCAGCCAGAGATCACTGGGCCCATTGGTGCGGGTTTCGAGCGCGGCGGCCACGATGTTCTCGGCTGGCTTGACGGGGGAGGTGTCGCCGGCATCGACCTCGATGGTCACCGACAGCACTTCCTCGTTCCAGCCGCGCAGCATGGCGAGCGCCCGGTGGCTCGGCACCTTCGACCAGGTTTCGCGATGGTCGAAATAATCGGAGAATTTTTCCGCGTTGTCCTTCTTGGCATCCGCGACCTTGGCGACCAGCTGGGCTTGCCGATGCATGTGGTCGCGCAGGCGCCCGAGCAGGACGGCGTTTTCCGACAGGTCCTCGGCGATGATGTCGCGGGCGCCTTCGAGCGCCATCTTCACGTCGATCACCTCTTCCTTGACGAAGGCTCCCGCGAGGGTCTGGGGGTTGGCGGCGCGATTGGCGAGGATGGCGTCGGACAGCGCCTGCAGGCCGCGCTCGCGGGCGATCTGGGCGCGGGTGCGGCGCTTGGGCTTGTAGGGCAGGTAGATGTCCTCGAGCGTCGATTTCGTCTCGGCACTGACAATCTGGCGCCTGAGCTCGTCGGTCATCTTGCCCTGGCTCTCGATCGAATCGAGGATCGTGTCGCGCCGGGATTTCATCTCACGCAGATAGACCAGCCGTTCTGCGAGATTGCGCAACTGCGTGTCATCGAGCCCGCCGGTGACCTCCTTGCGGTAGCGCGCGATGAACGGCACGGTCGCGCCCTCGTCGATCAGCCCGACCGCTGCCACGACCTGTTCGGCGCGCGCATTGATCTCGGCGGCGATGGTGGCGGACAGGCGTCTGATATCTGCGGGCATCTGGGTGTTCCTGATTTCTGTAGGTCGGCGGAAGATAGTCATGCGCGGCGAAAAGGGAAGGGCGGGGCGGGGATTTGCACAGGTGGGGGTGGGTTAGCTTTCACCCCTCACCAACTTCGACCAAGGGCTCGCAAGCTCGCCCGGTCTGCGTATCCTCTCCCACAAGGGGAGAGGTAAAGCCCGCTGCACCGCCTTATCCACATGCAAAAGCCGAGAGCGCGGCACCCTACCTCTCCCCTTGCGGGAGAGGATACGAAGGCCGCGAGAGGCGTAGCCGATCGCCTGGCCGAAGTTGGTGAGAGGTAAATGCAACGGTACATAAATTCGCTTCCCTATCCTTGAACACACCTCCGCATTCACGCGAGCGTTTCCGCCCCGTGGTATGACCATGCACGTCTCCCGATCCTCTTGCTTGGCATGAAGGATCGGCCGGGGCACGTCTCCGTGCCGAGTTATATGACCGCTTTCGCGGCCGTTAAGACACGTTGCCGTGCCCCGTCAAACGGTGTCTCCATCCCCGAACTCGCCAGCACTGCCCCCGTTGTCCCGCAGCCTTTGAGGAGCCGTGGGCAACGATCATGTGTGCGCTACAGCGCACGTCCGGGGCGAAACTCAGCCTTTCGGCTGCCGTCCCCAGAGGACTGGCCCTTCTCGCGGACGCCCTGCATGGAGACTTACGTCGCTTCTCCACACCGGTCACCGGTCCCGCCTCGCCCTGACGCCTCAAGGTGTAGCCGATGCGGAACGGGACGGAGTATGGCATGGGCCCAAGAAAAATGAAAGGATTATTTTCCTATTTCGGCGATTGGGCCTATGATCGCGATAGGGATGCAAGCGAGGGACCGATTGCCGCACTTGCCGATCGCCCTCAGCAATTCAACCAACGATTCGTGGATAATACCCGCCTAGGGTCGCAATGCGTCGCCGGCGTGCTGGTCGGCATAGGACCCTGCCAGCCCACGACATGGCTTAGTTGACAAATGGCGGACTGCCCGTAATTTGGTTGCGCGCCCTTTGAGACTACCACCGGTTTTCGGAGATGATGACCATGTTGGTGCCCTGCATACGCGTTTGGCCAAGTGCATGAGACGGTTTCTGCTCACCGGTATTGCCCTCTGCTTTTCGGCGCTGGCGGCCGGCGCTGCAACGCTGGAGGCGGTAACCGAACTTGGAACCGTGCGTATCGGCTACATCGGCGGCCAAGCACCTTTCGCTTCCAGTGAGCCGGGTGCCAATCCAGTGGGATATGCCGTCGACCTGTGTGACAAGGTCGCCGACGAGATCGAGCATTACGTCCCGGAGCTGAAGCGGGAATATGTCGAGCTGAAGCTCGCAGACGGCTTCGATGCCGTGAAGAATGGAAAAGTAGACCTTCTTTGCGGTGCTATCACCGTCAATTTGGAAAGGAGGGAAATTGTCGATTTCTCACAGCCGATCTTCCTGACAGGCGCGACCGCGCTGCTCCGCAAGGATTCGCCCAGCTACCTTCAGCCTCTTTTTCTCGACGAGCCGGCTGTCCGCGTCGTGAACCAGCGGATAGCTTCCAAGCGCGTCATCGGCGTGCGCGCAAACACCACGACTGACGCGACGCTACGTCAGGCGCTGGCACTGGAGGAGTCGAAGATGAAGATCGCCGATTTCGAGACGCATGAGGAGGGTCTTGCGGCGCTGGAGGATTACAAAATCGATGCCTATTTCGCCGACAGGGCGCTGCTGATCAGTTTGGCCATGCGCGCCCGCGATCCGTCCTCGCTCGAAGTCGGCGATCGCCTGTTTTCGCATGAACCCTATGCCATTGCCGTGCGACGCAACGACGCCGAATTCCGCCTGGTGGTAGATCGTGCGCTGACGGGTTTCTACCAGTCCGACGATTTTCTGCCGCTACTCACGACGTATTTCGGATCCGAGGCGCCGATGCTACACACGCAAGTCATAATGGAGCATGTGCCGTAGGGTGAAGGAGAAAGCCGAGCTTCACGGCTTCCTTGCCGAGATCAACTGGCTGCCGGGTGGCATGGTATCGAACGTGATTTCGCCAAAGCCTGCCTCGGACAGCCAGCGAGAATATTCGCTGCGGGTATAGGATGCGCCATCGGCATAGAGGTTCATGAAGGTCAGGTTGTAGAAGACGGCTTCCAGCGGAGATACCCGGTCATCGTTGAGAATGCCGACCCCACTGATGATCAGCCTGCCGCCCGAATTCAGGCTCGCATGTGCATTGCGGATCGCCGCTGCCGCATCCCCGGGCGACAAGACCTGGATGACCGCCTTGAGAACGGCGAGATCGTGCGTCGTCGCCGAAGGTGCCTGGACGATGTCACCGATTTCGAATTCCATTCCGTCGGCCAGCGGCTCACCTGCGAGAAGCTCCTTCGCAATGGCGATGCTCGATGCCAATTCCAAGAGCGTCGATCGCAGGCCCGGTTTTGTTTCGCCGAGGCCGATCAGCACATGGCCTGCTCCGCCGCCGATATCGATGACGGAATTCACCGCGCGAAGGTCGATCATCTCAGAAAGTCCCCGGCCGAAAGCCAGTGCATATGGCGCGGTACTGCGGAAGAATGCCAGCGACGACCCGGGATCGGCAGAGGCGAAGTCGTGCTTTCCAGCTGGCTGGCCCTGCCTGATCGACGTCGCCGTCAATAGATCGGCATGCCAGAGTTGGTCGAGAAGTTGGTGCTCGTCGCCGATATAATCAGGTCTTCCACGCACGAGGTAGGCTGCTGCCTCCTCGCCGTTGCGGAAGCCATCGTCGCAAATTTCCAGAAGCCCCGTCGCGATCAAGGCATAGAGCAGGCGCTCGACACGCCGTGGCTCGACGTCGAGTCGTTCGGCGACTTCGACCGTGGAAAGCGTGGCGTCGCCAAGCACGGTGAACACCCCCAGCATCACGCCGGCATGAAGTGCGAATGCCGGCGCAACGGACGCCTGAAGCGACTGGATGCGCTTTGGTTGCGGATGCGCGCTCTCGAAAGTCATCATGATTGCTCAGCGGTCCAGCCAGGCGGCGAGGCCGTCCAGCGTCTGCAGCCCGTATTCCACCGCACCGAAGCCGATGACGAACTGGCGCCGCTTGGCGCTGGGGTGGAGCTGGCGCATGGTCAGCACCGTCTTGCCGTCGGCCTGTTCATCGAATGTCACGGTGACGCGAAAGCGGTCGGGGTCGTCAGGCTCGGGCGTGCCATAGTCCATGACGATGCGCTCGTTCGGCACGATCTCCAGAAAGCGCATGAGGTTGGCGAAGCGCTGCTCCTTGCCCTCGAACACGCCCACCATGTCGAACCGCCAGACGCCACCCTCGCGGATGTCGGCATCGTGGCTTTCGATCTCAAGGCCCGTCGGACCATACCATTCCGCGAGCGCCTTGGGGTCCATCCAGGCGGCAAAGACCTTGGCGCGCGGGTGATTCAACACCTTGACCAGCACGATTTCGCGGTCGAGCGACCAGGTCTCAAACAGGTTTGCCATATCAGTCAACGTCCTCTTCCGTCTTGTCCAGGTAGACTTCCAGGCGATCCAGCCGTTGGGCCCAGCGCAGCCGTTCCGCCGCCATCCAGTCCGCCGCCTCGTCGAAGCGCGCCTGCACCAGCCTGCACCAGCGGCTGCGTCCGCGCTTCTCGCTTGATATCAGCCCGCAATCCTCCAGCACCTTGAGATGCTGGGCAAAGGAAGGGAGCGCCATGTCGAAGGGCTCGGCCAGGGCGCTGACCGGCACCTCGCCATCGGCCAGCCGCGACAGCACCGCGCGGCGGGTCGGATCGCTGAGGGCGTGAAAGGCGAGATCGAGAGGGGTCGAATGATAAGGCATGTGACGTGTTAAGACGCGATCGGGTGCTGGTCAAGAATAAAAAGGTACTTGCCTTAGTGATTGGCTCTAGATATGAAGGCACATGCCTTAGTATCTAATCTGCGCGATATCGGGGCGGTTACGCAACCCACGCACAAGGAGGACTCCAGTGGTAGTTCGTGTCGATCTCATGATCTCGCTCGATGGTTTCGCGACAACGACGGACCAGACGCCCGAAAACCCATTCGGCGACGATTGGGGGCGCCTCGTCGGCGCTTATGCCGCGACCCGGACATTCCGCGAGCGCGTGTTCAAGGATACCAGCGGGGCTGGAACCACCGGCATGGACGACGACTATGCGAAGGCCTATTTCGAGAATATTGGCGCCGAGATCATGGGCGCCGGCATGTTCGGGCTTCATAACTTCCCCGACGATCCGGGCTGGCGTGGCTGGTGGGGCGACGAGCCGCCGTTCCGGTGTCCGGTCTTCGTCCTCACCCACAAGCAACGGCCCTCGATCGAGATGGCCGGGAGCACGACTTTCCATTTCCTCAGCGCTACGCCTGAAGATGCGCTCCAGCGCGCTGTCAGTGTGGCTGGCGGCAAGGATATCAGGGTTGGTGGCGGTCCGACCGTCGTTCGCGAGTTCCTCAAGGCGGGCCTTGTCGATCGCCTTCATGTTGCGATCACTCCGATCCTGCTGGGGCGCGGGATCAACCTTTGGGACGATCTGCGCGGCCTGGAAGCCGGCTACGCGGTCAAGTCGGAAACAGCGGAGAGCGGCATCATCCACCTGACCTTCCGACGCTAGGCGTTCGCCTTACTCACCCGCGCGCCCTCAATCACCCACCCGGCGCAGCCGTGAAAACCGCCAACTGCGCCTCGAACGCCCGCTTGTACGCCGGCCGTTCCCTGGCGCGCTCAGTATAGGCGGAAAGTTTCGGATATTCCGGCAGTATGCCCGAACTCTCCAGCCGGCGCAGCACATGCACCATCATGATGTCGGCCGCGCTGAAGGCGCCGTCGAGCCAGTCGGCGTCGCCAAGGCGGGCGGAGAGTTGGTCCAGCCGTGTGCGGATGCGCTTGTCGATCATCGCGAGGTGCTCCTCGTACCAGGGCTTGTCGCCCTCCGTGAACCGCGCGATTTCGCGATCGACGATCGGCGGCTCCATTGTGCTGACGGCGGCGAACATCCACGTGATCGCGCGGGCCCGGGCATTGGCATCATCTGGCAGCAGACCCGGATAGTGCTCGGCGATATGGAGCAGGATGGCGCCGGATTCGAATAGGGCGAGATCGCCTTCCTCATAGGTGGGGATCTGTCCGAAAGGTTGCAGCGCAAGATGGGCGGGCTGCTTCATCGTCTTGAACGACACGAGGCGGACATTGTAGGGCTGCCCCACTTCCTCGAGCGCCCAGCGCACGCGCATGTCGCGCGCCAGCCCCCTGCCGCGATCCGGCGAGCTTTCAAAGGCGGTGATTGTCATCGTCATCGTCGTTCTCCATGGCTTTCGTGTCGAAGACGATGAGCCAAGCGAAGTTCCGACAATCCTCCTACAACAAAAATCACCCTTCGTCAGATTGCCTCGGATGGCCCATCCCTTCACCCCGTAAACCAATACCGCGTGATGTGAAAAAACAGCGGCGCGGCAAACGTAATCGAATCCAGCCGATCGAGAACGCCGCCATGGCCTTCGATCACATAGCCCCAGTCCTTGGCCTTAAGGTCGCGCTTGATGGCCGACAGCACGAAACCTCCGAAGAAGCCTGCAACGACGATGACGGTGCTGACACCAGCGGCCTGCAGTGGCGAGAACGGCGTGAGCGGATAAAGCAGCGTTCCGATCAGCACGGCGGATGCGCCGCCGCCGACCAGGCCTTCGACCGCTTTCGACGGGCTGATATTGGGCGAGAAGCGCCGCTTGCCCAGAAGCTTGCCCCACACATACTGAAAGACATCGCTAAGCTGGACGACGATGACCAAGTAGACAAGGAGCAGCGACGACGGCGTGCCTGTGTCGAGCATCATCAGGGCCGGCGCATGGCTGATCGCATAGACCGTCAGCATCAATCCCCATTGCACCTTGGCACTGCGCGCCAGGAATTCGCTTGTGTCGCCGGCAATCGTCGCCACGGCAGGCAGGATAAGGAAGGCATAGACGGGGATGAAGATCGAGAAGAGGCCATACCATTCGGTCCCGACCAGGATGTAATGGATCGGCAGCACGATGAAGAACGACAAGAAAAGCGCCAGATGATCGCCACGTTTCGACGGCGTCAGTGTCCAGAATTCCCGTAGCGCCATGAATGAGAGCAGCGCGAAGAGCACCGTCGTGACCGTGCTGCCGAGCAGCACCGCGCCGCCGAAAATCACCACCATGATCCACCAGGAGCGAATGCGGGCATTGAGGTTCTCGACCGTCGCGATCGCTTTCGCATCCTTGGCACGGTACTGCAGCACGGTGCCGATCAGTGTCGCGGCTGTCAGCAGGATGAGGATGCTGCCGAGCACATAGGTGAAAGTGGCGGTCATTGGCTTGCACTTCCGTTGCCGAGCGCGACGACGGCCTCGCGGGCGCGATCGAGAAAGGCCGCCTTTTCCTCGCCCGGCATCAGCCGCATGGGCGTGCCGAAGCGTGCGGTGCAGGTGATCGGTACGATGAGCCAGCTGCCCTTGGGCAGAATACGGCTGAGATTGTCGAGATAGATCGGGATGAGATCGACATCAGGAAAACGGCGCGCCAGATGAAACAGGCCGCTGCGGAACGTCACGACCTCGCCGGTACTGCTTCGCGTGCCCTCGGGGAAAATCAGGATCGAGCGGCCGTCCTCGAGCACCCGCGCCAGCGGCCCAAGCGGATCGCTGTGAACCCGCGGCTTGCGATCGACCAGTACGGCACGCAGGCATTTCTCGGCGATGAACTTTCTGAAACTGGTCGTGCCCCAATAGTCGCTCGCGGCAATCGGATGCGTCAGGCGGCGTACCGGCCAGGGCAGGGCGGCCATCACCGCCACGGTGTCGAAATGGCTGCCGTGGTTGGCGAAATAGATGCGGCGGCGGGTATCGGGCGCGCAACCGCGCCAGTCGCTGCGTGCTCCGACGAGGATGCGGACGAGGAGAACGAGCAGGCGGCGGACCAGCGCGATCATGCTGCCTCCAGCGCCCGGGCAATCGCCCGTGTGCGGGTGATGCAGGTCACGAGGCTGCCAAGCGCGATGACGGACGCAGCTGTCACGAGCGACCAATGGCTGCCGAAGAGCGGCCATTCCACGGCCTGGGCGACAAGGCCGGCGGTCAGCGCTGCCATGCGGCGTTGCTTGGCCATGATGCCGCTGAAATCCTGCGCCAGGCCCACGGACCCGCCGAACACCCTGACATAGGCGGTGAGCGCCGCGAGCAGGGCGCAGAGCCAGCCAAGCCAGGGAAGACCAGCGGCATAGCCGAGAGGAATGAGAAGCAGGCTGTCGGCGATCCGGTCGGGAAATTCATTATAGAGCGCGCCAGTCGCGGTTTTCTTGCCGCCCTCGATCGCCACCATCCCGTCGAGCAGATTGCAGACGAGGCGAAGCTGAACACAGGCCGCAGCAGTCAGCCATCCAAGCGGATGGGCGCAGAACATGATCAGCGCGCCGCCGAACCCGGCGAACACGACGGATGCCACTGAAATCGAGTTCGGCGTCACGCCGGCCCGGCCAAGAAACCGGGCGGTGCCGATCGCCCAGAATGACGACCGGCTGGCGATCGGACGGCGTGCGCCGTCGTCTCCTGTAGTGTTCATGTGTTTTGTCTGAGCGGCCTGGGCCGCGCGCCCCATATTCCTGGATTGAACAGGGGAACGTGCGGAACGGGCCGCTTATTCGAGAGGACGCCCGAGGACCGTAAGGTTCACGCCGCCATCTGGTGGCGGCCCTCGAATTCGGCGCCGAACATGCCGGCGTAATAATCGAGTTCATCGCCGCCGCGTCCGAGCGCGGTGATGATGGTGCGCATGAAGCTGATCGGCGCCATGCCCGAGGCGGTGACGATGCGGCCACATTTCAGCGCCGCCGCCGAGGCGACGAAGTAGGACTGGCCGTTGTAGCCCGCGACATCGGCGAGGGTACGGGAATCGTTGCTGGTATGCGGGATGGCGTCGATGAGACCCGAGCCCGCGAGCGCTTTGGTGCCGCCGCAGATCGCGCCGATCAGCTTGCCATCGCGATGGGCGGCATTGAGAAAGCCCGAGAGGTCGGGGGCACCGACCGTGCCCCAGACGGAGCCGCCAATCACGATGAATGCATCGATGGACGTGAGATCGATTTCGTCGATCGCCATGTCGGGCATCACCTTCAAGCCACCCATCGAGGTGACCGGCTTGCCTTCAGGCGTTGCGGTGACGACTTCGATGTCGGAATAGCCGCGTGCCGCGGCCGCCAGCGGGCCGAATTCCCAATCAGCATAGTTGTCGGTGAGTATCGCGAGCATCCGGGTCATGGCGTCCTCCATCTGATGTTGATGGGAACACCATAATGCATGATACTGCCAGTTTATGGCAGCATAAAATAGCACCTCGATTAAAAGGTTACATGGGTCGTGTAGCCGACATCCGGCTCGCTGTCGGTGAGGTTGGCCTTGGCGATTTCCCAGCCGAATTTCAGCGTCGAGGACGTGCTGGCCCAGATCGCGGCGGTGGACGGGGTGAACTTCAGCATGGTGAGCTCGGGGTCGGTCTTGCCCTGCGGATACCACGCCTCGGTGATCGACGACCAGAAACGCTCGACGTGCTCGGGCGAGTGGATGGTCTGCAGCGTGCCGTCGAGGCAGGCATACCAGTCGTTGTCGCCGACCACGCACATATGGACATGACCGCCATTGACGGCGGCGCGCGCGATATCGGCACTGACGCGGGTGTAGAACCAGACGGCGTTTTCCGCGCGCGCGGTCTGCGGCGCCATCGGCTGCATATGCTGCTTGTGGTCGGGGCTGCCCAGCATCACGGCATGGACCTTGTCCAGCTTGTCCCAGATCTGGCCGATCGGATCGGCCTTGGCGTCGGCAATATTGCTCATCGGTGTCTCCTTGGGTCGGGTCGAAGAAACCCGTTTTCGCGGCGCTTTGTTCCCGCGCGCGGACGCCATTCCCTGTGCGAGGCTGACCCTGTCCATCAACAATCCATGCTGACGCTGCGAGAAATCGCACTTTCGGGGCCATTAGAAAACTGTCACATTAATGTCATGGATTCGCGGTCGTGCCGCGGGGGAATTGCGTGAGTGGAATGCTGCTGAAGAACGGGGACTTCGTGGCGTGCGTGTATCGGGGACTGGCGGACGATTTCGCGGGCGCTCGCGCGCTCGCCATCGCTGCCAAGGTCATCAAGTCGGCGCGCAAGAAATTCTCGCAATTCACGCTCAAGATCTTCGACCGGGAAATTTCCGCCTGGGATTATTTCTGCTATTCGCAGCATATCGGCGCGCAGGCGGGCGCCGACAAATTCATTTCCGACTTCATCCGTGTGTCCCTAATCAAGCGGCTCGAAGCCGTGCCGCCGGTTGAGCTGAACCTGCTGGCGATCGCGACGGTCCGGTTCGACGAAATCGACGAGACGACCGAACTCAACATGGGCAAGGTCTTCCAGCATGTGCATGAGGAAATCCTCCGCATCGCCGCCGAGCATGGGCAAACCATCGTCTCTGGCGGGCTCTCGGTCACGCGCGGGCTTCAGCCACTACTGGCAGCGGGTTCGAATTCCAGCACGAATGGCGCGTCACCCACATAATCGGCGCCACGGCCGATCGATTTGACCGCCGAGACGAGACGTCCGGAACGAGCGAGATAGGCATCGCCGATCTCGATGAGGCGCGTGTTGGGCGTGGCCTGCGGCGACACGCGGCGGAGGTTTGCCGCGAGTTCGGCATCATCGAGATCGGGATTGGCGGCAAGCGCCGCGATCAGAGCTGCGGCCGGCGAGCGCGACACGCCCATCCAGCAATGGATCAGGAGCGGCGACGTCTGGTCCCAGGCGCGAGCGAAATCCGCGATCTCGGCGACATGGCTTTCCTGGGGGGCGATCAGGCCGTCGCGGCTGGCGAAGTCAATGTCGCTGACCTTGACGTGGAGATGACGGGTGGGATCGATGATGCCGGGGCGATGGAAATTGTGGTCCTCGGCGATCAGCGTGATCATTTCGCGAGCGCCATGGCGGGCGGCCATTTCGCCGATCATCTTGACGGGGGAGACGATTATGCGGGGCATAGTGATGCCTTGCGGGTGAGATCACCCCCCTCTGTCGCTTCGCGACATCTCCCCCTCAAGGGGGGAGATCGGACGCTGGCGTCACCCCCCGCCACATCTCTCAACGTTCGTTGAATGGCGCAGTTAGCGCTCCATCCAATCTCCCCCCTTGAGGGGGAGATGTCCGGCAGGACAGAGGGGGGTGTTCTCGCAAACATGCTCACCGCTTCCCCCGCATCGCCTCGATCTCCGAAAACCGCGCGGCAAACAGCGCCTGCGCTTCCGACGTCGCCATCGGCTGGATCGGGATCATCTCGGCTGTGATGCCGCGGGGCTGGCCGAAGAATTTCTTCGCCTCCGTCTCCGAGAAGCCGGCGAGCCGGGTCGCCTCGAAATAGGCGGATACCGTATCCGCCCTCTTGATCTGGGCTTTCAGCGCTGCCGAGGGATGCGGCGGCAGCGAGAAGCGCAGGTGGATGGCGGCCTCGAGACGTTGTTCGACGGCCTTGTAGCCGCCACCGACCACCGACTTGAACGGCGAGATCATGTCGCCGATCACATATTCCGGCGCATCGTGCAGCAGCGCCATCTGGCAGTGATCGGCGCTGCAATCCGGGTTCTGCAGCCGGAACACCTGCTCGACGACGAGGCTGTGCTGCGCGACGGAGAAGGCGTGGTCGCCATGCGTCTGGCCGTTCCAGCGGGCCACGCGTGCAAGGCCGTGGGCGATATCGGAAAGCTCGACATCCATCGGCGAGGGATCGAGAAGATCGAGCCTGCGGCCCGACAGCATGCGCTGCCACGCACGGGCGCCGATCGCGGCCTTGATGCCGATGACACCCGTCATGATGCAGCTTCGTCCGACATGGCGGGGAATTCGACACCGCTCCAGGCGGGTAGGGCAAGTGTGACTGCAACATCGCCAGCAGAGATCGATGTGCCGCTCACCATCGCATCGCCGGCCTTGTCGATGCGGACCACCGCGAGGCCTGTATTGCCCTCGACGGTCCTGAGCGTGCCGATATCCTTGCCGCCGGCGAGGATCGCAGCGCCCGATGCGGGCAGGGCGCTGTCGGCGCTCACCGTCACGATGCGCCGGCGCGCCGTCGAACGGTGCTGCATGCGGCTGACGACCTCCTGGCCGACATAGCAGCCCTTCTTGAAATTGAGGCCGCCATTTCGGTCGAGCAACAGGTCATGCGGGAAGAAATCCGTCGCGTCGCCATCCTCGGCGCCGCCGGAAATGCCGTGCACGATGCGTAGCGCGGTGTAAGCGGAGACGTCGGTGCCCTGGGCACTGTCGGGCATGCGAAAAAGATCGACGCCCGCCTTGGCGAAGCGCATGTCACGCACCGCGCCCTCCGGCGCTGCCGTATCCCAGAAAGCCGTGGCGGCATTCGCTTCAAGCTTTGCGATCGTGACCTTGGCGCGCAGCCTGTAGAGCGTCAGCCGCTTGGCAAAGGGGTCGCCCGAAGCGGCATCCGTTTCGATCACGAAGCCATCCGCGCTGCGCGCGATCAGGAACTCGAACATGATCTTGCCCTGCGGCGTCAGCAGCGCGCCCGGCCAAGCTTCGCCCGGACCGACCGACGGCAAGTCTGTTGTTATGATGGCTTGCAGGAAATCTTCCGCCTCCGGTCCTGCGACGGCGATGAAGGTGCGGTTTTCGAGCGTGGTCTGGGGCATGGGCGGTGATCCGTTGTCACGCCAGAGGTAGTCGTTCGCCCAGCGCGCGGCAAGGGGGCAGGCTCACCCCATACCCGCTCAATCGCCCGCGACGAAGAATTTCCACTTGCCGTCGGGGCCGATGCCGAGACGATAGAAATTATAGCCGCCGAATTCCTTCATGTCGGTGACGTCGCCTGCCGTCACGATACGGTAGAGTTCGACCACTTCGGGAGGCGTCAGCGTATCGAGGTTCTTCTCGGCGAAATACGGCCAGACATAGGTTTCCTGCGGCGTGCCCTTGTCGACCAGTGCGGCGCTGGTCGAGATGATGTCCAGCAGGATGGCGAGCACTTCGCGGCCATCCTGGTCGCCGGACAGGCTCTTGAGTGCCGCGATCGGGTCTTCCGGCGCATCGCCGACGGAGACCTGGGTCTGGTCTTCGCCGGTGCCGAGCAGGGGGCGAAGGCGCTCGATATCGCCCGAGGCGGCCGCCTCGACCAGCGCCACGCGCATCTTCTTCACCGGTTCGGGAAGGGTGGAAAGGTCCGTGATGATCACGGCAGGGATTTCCGGCTGGTCCTTGCCATCGGCCGTGGTGTCGTCCCCCGGCTTCTTGATCAGCGGATCGGGCATGGGCAGGGTCGTGGCGCCGCCGGTCACGTCATCTTCGGGCACGGGCTCGTCATCGACAGTGTCTGCCGGATCCTTGGGCTGCTCGACCGCGGGCTCTTTCTTGAGCTCGGTCAGGGCAAGGGCGGTATGCGGAGGGGAGGACAAGGCCAAGAACAATGCCGTCGCTGCCAGCGCGACCGGAAGCCTGTGGCGGAGCGAGGAGTAGAACCCCATGCCGGGCATTTCGAAAAATCCTTACTGTATTGTGCGGCTAGGCGAAAATTCACCCGACAGGATGCGCTCCTTGAGCGTCTCAAGCAGCGCCTCGGCGCCAGCCTCGCCCTGAAGGCGCACTGTTTCCTGCATGGCGAAGCAAAGTGCGGCTTCGGCGATGATCTCGGGTTCAATTCCGTCGGCGCGGCCATCGGCCCAGGCCTCGGTCTGATATTCGAGCGCGGCCTGCATCTTTTCATGGACGATCAGGTCGTCGATTTCCTTGAGGCTCGCTTCCATCATTCATCCTTACTCGCGGTGACGGTCAGAACTTACCGGACCGTTAATTTCATTACCAAGGTTTTCTCAATTCGGCACGGAGCGCAATGAAAAGCGGTAAATTATCTCTTAATTTCCGAATCTGGCAGTAATTTCCGTAGCAAGTGTTGCGCCTTCGGCACGGTATTTCTCCTCGGCGGCGATCGCCTGCGGAGTACACTTCACATAAGTGGCCGCAAACGAGCGGTAACCGCGGTTGAAAGCGGCCGTAAAGCGCGCGGCACGCTGCGGTTCACCCTTGGTTTCCTCGGCAAGAAGTGATTCCATCATCTGCCGCCATTCGCTCTCTCCGCCGTTGCAGAGATTGCGAAGATAATGGACCGAGCCCAGGATTTCGGCAAGTCGCATGATCTTGCTATCATAAGGCGCCGGCTTCTCCTCCACGACGGGTGGCGGCTCGGCGGGAGCCTCTTCCTTTTTCTTCTGCTGGGCAAACGAATCGCCTGCGCAAAGCGCAACCAGAAGAGCAACGGGAAGAATGAACTTGAGCATGGTCAGCGGCTTAGCAAAAAGGAATGCTTTGAGCAAACTATCGCCCCATGATTTCCCGCTCCAGCCGGTCGATACAATCGATGACGCTGGGCGGCGTGTTGAGGGCGCGAATCTCGTCGGGCGTGAACCAGCCGGCATCGGCCGCATCGTCGCGCGCCTCGGCGATCTCGTCGGGGCTCGCTTCGACGAGAAAGACGGTGAGATGGAAATGCCGGCCGGGGTTTTCGGCCTGGAGATCGTAGAAGGCGAATTGGCGCGGTGAATGCGCCGTGATGCCGGTCTCTTCTTCGAATTCGCGCAGCGCAGTCTGATCCGGCGTCTCGCCCGGCTCGGCGCGGCCGCCCGGAAAGGCATACATATCAAACGACGGCGGGTTTCGGCGGCGGATGAGCAGGATCCGGCCATCGCGGATGAGGATTGCGGAGGATGCGGCTTCGGGCGTCATGTCGACCTTGAATCAATTCCTTGAGACATTGACGCAACCCCTTGCCGATGCCAAGTAATCTCTCATGTGTGGACGTTTTGCGCTGACGGCGACACCCGATGCCGTACAGGAATTGCTGTCGATCCTGGATCTGGAAGAGTTTCCGGCACGCTACAATATTGCCCCGACCCAGCCGATCCTCGCGGTGATCGAAGGCGAGCGGCCGGAGCCGGGTTCGAACCTGCCGGCGCGCCGGGCATTGCTGTTGCGCTGGGGTTTCATGCCGGGCTGGGTGAAGGATCCCAAGGAATTCCCACTGCTGATCAATGCGCGTTCCGAGACGGCAATCGGCAAGGCGAGCTTTCGCGCCGCCATGCGTCACCGCCGCATCCTGATCCCCGCATCCGGCTTCTACGAATGGCGGCGGCCGGAAAAGGGTTCGAAAGAGAAGAGCCAAGCCTATTGGGTGCGCCCGAAGCACGGCGGTATCGTGGCTTTTGCCGGACTGATGGAGACATGGTCGTCCGCCGACGGTTCGGAGGTCGATACCGGTGCAATCCTCACGGCGGATGCGACGCCGGGTTTTCGCGCCATCCACGACCGTATGCCCGTCGTCATCGCGCCCGAGGATTTCACCCGCTGGCTCGACTGCAAGACGCAGGAACCGCGTGAGGTCGCCGACCTGATGGTGACGCCGCAGCCGGATCTGTTCGAGGCCATTCCGGTCTCCGACCTGGTCAACAAGGTCGCCAACACCGGGCCGGAACTGATACTGCTTTTCACGCCCCAGCCCGCCCCGCCGCCGGCGCCGAAAAAGGCGGCCGGGGGCAATGCCGGCCAACTCGATCTGTTCTAGGAAACGATATCATGTACCAGCCGCCACTGTTCAGGGAAGAACGTCTCGAAGTGCTCCACGGGCTGATGCGGGCGCATCCGTTCGGTCTCATCATTTCGGCCGGGTCGGATGGGGAGCCGGTGGCCAATGCCATTCCGCTGCTGCTCGACCCTTCCACGGGCGAGAAAGGCATGCTGCGCGGCCATCTCGCGCGTGCCAATCCGCACTGGAAACTGCTCGCCGAGACCGGCAAGGCGCTGGTTGTGTTCCAGGGGCCGTACAGCTACGTGACGCCATCCTGGTACGAGACCAAGAAGGAGACCGGCAAGGTCGTGCCGACCTGGAACTATGTGATCGTGCAGGCGCGCGGGACGGTGAAAATTCACGAGGACGCGGGCTGGCTGCGGACCCATGTCGGTGCGCTCTCCGATGCGCATGAGGAGGGCAGGGCCGATCCCTGGGCGGTGTCCGATGCCCCGGAGAGTTTCATCGACAGCCAGATCAAAGGGATCGTCGGCTTCGAGATCGAGATTTCCAGCCTCGAAGGCAAATGGAAGGTGAGCCAGAACCGCCCGGTGCCGGACCGGGTTGGCGTGGTGGAGGGACTGACCACCGACGACCGCGAGGCCAACGCCGAGATGGTGAAGCTGGTGAAGCAATATGGCGGGCTGAGCTAAGGCCGTCATGATTCGCAAACTCAACCGTGCACGCCCCACCCTTTGCGCGCTCTTCGCGACCCTCATCCTCTCATTCATGCCAATGGAGCCCGCGATGTCCGGAGCCAGGGAAGACCAGCTTTTCGTTGCGGCGGAAAAGGACGATGCCGCCGCCATCAAATCCCTGCTTTCGGATGGCGCCCAGATCGATGCCCGCGATAGCCAAGGACGCACGGCGCTGCTGGCAGCCACCCATGCCAACAATATCGCTGCCGCCAAGGCGCTGATCGAGGCGGGCGCCGACGTCAACGCCAAGGACGACATCAACGACAGCCCCTATCTCTATGCCGGCGCGCGCGGGCATCTCGAAATCCTCAAACAGACGCTTGCCCATGGCGCTGATCTCAAGAGCACCAACCGCTACGGCGGCACGGCGCTGATTCCGGCTGCCGAGCGCGGCCATGTCGAGACGGTGCGGACATTGATCGAGGCGGGCGTCGATATCGACCATGTCAACAATCTCGGCTGGACGGCGCTGCTCGAAGCCGTGATCCTCGGCGATGGCGGTCAGCGCCATGTCGAGATCGTCAAACTGCTGGTCGATGCGGGCGCCAATATCGGCATCGCCGACAAGGATGGTGTGACGGCGCTGGAACATGCGCGTTCGCGGGGATTTAACGAGATGGTGGCGATTTTGGAGACGGCGGGTCGCTAGAGCGCTTCATTGTTAAATGGAATCAGTTCTGTTGGCTCAAACGGAGTCGGATGGTCGACCGGCCGGCGCGTGTCGTAGCCAAAGCTCTACGGCCAAGCCGGCCGGTCGATCAGGCGGCCCGTTTCAGCCAACCCGAAGGGCCGGGCATCTTTCCGCCAGGCCCTGCGGCGCCGGCCTCGGCCGTACCTGAGGGTACGACGCTCGCCCGCCGCCTTGGTCCTGACGAAAACCTGCTCCGGCAGAACTGCTTCCATTTAACAATGAAACGCTCTAGGCGTCGCCTTCGCTTTCCGCGATTTTATTCTGAATGCCGCCAATCAGCTTCCGCAACAGGCCTGCAAGCGCTTTCCGTTCCCCGGCATCCAGCACATCAAGGAATTTCAGCTCACTCGCCATGTCCGTGCGGAACGCCTCCTCAGCAAGCGCGATGCCCTTGTCCGTCAGCGCCACCAGCATGCTGCGGCCGTCATGCGGCGACTTCTCGCGGCGGATGAGGCCGGCCTTTTCCAGCCGGTCGAGGCGGTGGGTGAGGCCGCCGGATGAAATCATCAAGGACGTGTACATGTCGGTGGGGGTGAGCCGATAGGGCGTGCCTGAGCGGCGCAGTGTGGCAATGACGTCGAACTCGCCACGGTCGAGATCGAAACCTGCGAAGGTCGCCTCGATCGAGGGACGAACCATGTTGGTGATCCGCATGGCGCGGCCGAGGATCGCCATCGGTTCGGTATTGAGGTCGGGCAGTTCGCGCGCCCATTGGCCGCGCAGACGATCGACATGATCCTGCTCTTCGCCAGCAATTTTGTCCGCCATCTTCTATCACCGTACTCTAAGGATGCAAAAAATATACACGGAATCAGTGGCTTGGTAAATATATCTTCCCATAAAGATATTTACCTTGACGAGAAGATAGTTTTCGCCAATATATCTTCTCATCAAGATAGTTTTACCAACCAGTCGATAGGAGGTCGTGCAATGTTCATGGTCCACCGCCATCAGGAACCGCAGGCCGGTCAAAGCCGCACGGTACGCTTCGAGGGCCGCGATTTCGGCGGCCAGGTCTCGCTGTTCCTTGTCGATGCCGAGCCGGGCAGGGGGTCGGCGCTGCATGTGCACCCCTATACCGAGACCTGGGTCGTCCGGAAAGGCGAGGCGGAGTTCACCGTAGGCGGCGAACAGACGCGCGCCTATCCCGGCGACATCGTGGTCGCCGCCGCCAATATTCCGCATCGTTTCGAGAATGTCGGGGACGATAGACTCGAAATCGTCTGCATTCATGCGAACGACACGATCGTGCAGGAACTTGTCCAAGTCTGATTTGAAGAGAGGAGAATTGATATGCCCAAGATGATTTTCGTAAACCTGCCCGTGAAGGATCTCGCGGCATCGACCCGCTTCTATGAGGCGATCGGCTGCACCAGGAACGAACAGTTCAGCGACGGCAATGCTTCATGCATGGTCTGGTCGGACTCGATCAGCTTCATGCTTCTGGTCGAGCCCTATTTCTCGACCTTCATCTCACGGCCGATCGCCGACGCGCAGGCCACCTGCCAGGTGCTGCTGGCGATTTCGATGGACAGCCGCGCAGATGTGGATGCCATCGCCGAAGCCGCAGCCAGCGCCGGCGGCAAGGCCGATATCCGCGATCCCATGGATCTCGGCTTCATGTATAACCGCGCTTTCCAGGATCCGAACGGCCATGTTTTCGAAGCCGCACATATGGACATGAGCGGCATGCCGGGCGAGTGACTGGATCGCTTCTCCCCTTGGGGAGAAGGCGGCGCGAAGCGCCGGATGAGGGGTTCTTGGCCCCTTACTCTGCGCTTCGCGCAACCCCTCATCTGCCCTTCGAGCATCTTCTCCCCAAGGGGAGAAGCGGGAGGCTGCAGCATGGACTTGCGTCCGAGACTGTGCTTGGAAGGCCGTCCACTCGAATCCTGAAGATTCCCGCATGCCGCTTCTCTCCGCCTTCGTCTCCGGCCTTTTGCTCGGAGCTTCCCTGATCATCGCCATCGGCGCCCAGAATGCCTTCATCCTGAGGCAGGGACTGTTGCGCCAGCATGTGTTCATCCTCTGCCTGATCTGCGCGGCATCGGACGCCGCACTGATCGTGCTTGGCGTCGGCGGGCTGGGTGCGCTGATCTCGCAAGCGCCAGTGCTGATAACGGTCGTCACCATCGGCGGCGTGGTGTTTCTTGGTGCCTACGCAGTGATCGCCTTCCGACGGGCCTTGCATCCGGCAGTGATGAATGCGGCTGAGACACAGACCGGCAGCCTGAAGGCCGCGATTGCCGCGTGCCTCGCCTTCACCTTCCTCAATCCGCATGTCTATCTGGATACGGTCGTGCTGCTCGGCGGCCTGTCTGCCCGTTTCGAAGGGGCAGGGCGGATCGCCTATGGCGCGGGGGCCGCGCTGGCGTCCTTCATCTGGTTCTTCGGCCTGGGCTATGGCGCCCGCCTGCTCGAACCCGTCTTCGCCAGACCCGCCGCCTGGCGGGTACTCGATGTCGTGATCGGCCTCGTCATGTCCGGCCTGGCGACCAGCCTTGCCGTGACGCTTTTTTAAGCGGCGGCGATCTTGCGGGCAGGCTTCTTCGCCGCTTCGTCCGCGACTTTTCCGGCGCGCAGCATCAGGGCCGCGGCAAGCAGGTGACGGGGACCGATGGGGCGATAATTCGACACCAGGTCGTTAAGGTTTTGTTTACGTTTTTCAATCTTTTGCATGATAGTCCCTCATCCAATCTGTGAACTGTTCCCGAAGGCCCCTTATGCCGCTTGGAATTGGACGAAACCATGACGGCGGGATAAAAAGTCCGGGTTGAAATCATCATTAGCGGACGCCACCAGAAAATCTGTTACCGAAGTGACACACAATCTACGGCGGCGGTCTTGACCGAAACCGAAGAAAGCGCGATACAACACGCATGAAAACGATGATCTGCATTTGCCGGAACATTATTCGCTAGCCCACACGCTGGCCCGGCCGTTTTCGTCTCCTGACATGACAAGAGCTCAAAACGCCCCGGCCGACCGGGTGATGAAGTTTGGCATGGATATTTGGGAGTGACTGATGGGTGCGACCCCCGAGCTCAGGTTCTACAACACGCTCACGCGCGAAAAATCGGCGTTCACACCGATCGACGCCAAGGATGTGCGCATGTATGTCTGCGGCCCCACCGTCTATGATTTCGCCCATATCGGCAATGCCCGCCCGGCCATCGTCTTCGATGTGCTGTTCCGGCTGCTGAGGCATGTCTATGGCGCGGACCACGTCACCTATGCGCGCAACATCACCGACGTCGATGACAAGATCAACGCGCGGGCGCTGCGCGATTACCCCGGCATGGAGCTCAATGCCGCGATCCGGCTGGTGACGGAAAAGACCTACGACCAGTACCAGAAGGATGTGAAGGCACTCGGCTGCCTGGAGCCGAGCGCCCAGCCGCGCGCCACCGAGCACATCGGCAAGATGGTGGAGATCAACCAGCGGCTGATCGATCGCGGCCATGCCTATGTCGCCACCGGCGCCGAGGGCAGGGAGGTCTTATTCTCCACCGGCTCGATGGCCGACTACGGCCAGCTGTCCAAGCGCAAGCTGGAGGACCAGCAGGCCGGCGCGCGCGTGGCCGTCGAGGCGCACAAGAAGAACCCGGCAGATTTCGTGCTATGGAAGGAATCCGCTGGCGACCAGCCCGGCTGGCCCGCCGAGCATGTCGTGGATGGCGAGAAAATCGCGATCCACGGCCGCCCCGGCTGGCATATCGAATGCTCGGCCATGTCCGAGGTCCATCTCGGCGAGGTCTTCGACATCCATGGCGGCGGGCTCGACCTGATCTTCCCGCACCATGAAAACGAGATTGCCCAATCGCGTTGCGCCTATGGGCACGACGTGATGGCCAATGTCTGGATGCACAACGGCTTCCTTCAGGTCGAAGGCAGGAAGATGTCGAAGTCCGAGGGCAATTTCGTCACGATCCATGAATTGCTGGAGACGGAGACATTTGGTGGTCGCAAGTGGCCGGGCGAGGTGCTGAGGTTGGCGATGCTGATGACGCATTATCGCGAGCCGATCGATTTCACCGTTGATAAATTGTTGGAAGCAAGGCGTACGCTCGCTAAGTTTTCCCGATGGTCTAATTTGGACGATCAAGTTGGCTACGGCCCGGAATACGATCACATCGCGCCGCACCCGGACGTCGTGGCTGCCTTGTCAGACGATCTAAATGTACCAGCAGCCATCAAGTCTCTACACGAACAACACAGCTATCTGAGCGATCGGGCCAATCAAGGAACTATGAAGCACGAAGAGCGGTGGTCGCAATACCGCCAATCACTTCGTTTGTTGGGGTTCAAGGCCGAAGCAGACAAGGTCGAGGCTGCCGTGGCCGACGGCCTTGATGCCATTATCCAGACGCGGCTCGAAATGTTGAACGCGAAGAACTTCGCCGAAGCCGACAAGATTCGCGACGACCTACTAACCAAGGGCATCCAACTCAAGGACGGCAAGGATCCAGCGACCGGCGAGCGCGTGACGACATGGGAGGTGAAGCGGTGATGGCTTGTGGACTTGATACCCCCCTCTGCCCTGCCGGGCATCTCCCCCTTGAGGGGGAGATGTCACGAAGTGACAGAGGGGGGTATGCCCCGAATGGAGGCGGCCAATGACCATCGACCAACCCATGTCCGGCGGCTGCCAGTGTGGCGCGGTGCGCTTCACCGCCGGCAAGCTCGGCCGGCCCTCGATCTGCCATTGCCGCATGTGCCAGAAGGCATTCGGTGGGTTCTTCGGGCCGCTGGTTACCGCTGATCCGGCGCATCTCGAATGGACGCGCGGCGCACCGACGCTGTTCCGCTCCTCGGCGAAGATCTGGCGCGGCTTCTGCGCCAAATGCGGCACGCCTTTGACCTATCAGATGAGAGAGGGCGTCGAACTTGCGATCGGCGCCTTCGACCATCCCGAACGGCTGGAGCCGCAAATCCAGGTCAACCACAAGAAACGGCTGCCGTGGATCGACCATCTGTTCGACCAGCCGGTGCTCGACAATCCCGAGGTGGAGGCCGCCCACGCGGCGATCGAGAGTTGGCAGCACCCGGATCATAATACCGACAAATGGCCGGAGGACGCGACGTGAAGAAGACCCCGCCCCAAACCCCTCCCCACAAGGGGGAGGGGCTTAATCTGCCGCCCCCTCTGCGATCGAACCTTACCGTTTCCGCAAGAGCGGACGTTGCTTTGCACTATGCGGCCGCCACACGTTGGCCCCTCCCCCTTGTGGGGAGGGGTTTCGGGGCGGGGTTCTACTACAAGGAAGCCGCAAATGTCTGACCACATCTACAACGGCGGCTGCCAGTGCGGCGCCATCCGCTTCCGGGTCGAGGGCGAGCTCAAGGATCCATCGATCTGCCATTGCCGAATGTGCCAGAAGGCGTTCGGGAATTTCTATGCGCCGCTGGTTTCGGTCACGCATGTCAAGTTCGGCTGGACGCGCGGGCGGCCGAAATATTTCCACTCCTCCAACCACGTGAAGCGCGGCTTCTGCGAGAATTGCGGCACGCCGCTGACCTATGAGGGGCCCGACGGAACGGGTCTTGCGATCGGTGCCTTCGACGAGCCCGGCCGGCTGCCACCGCTCACCCAGTTCGGCGTCGAGGCCAAAATCGCCTATGTCGATCATCTCCATGCACTGCCCGAGCGCGACACGATGGATGATCTCGAGGCCGCGCCTTTCCTGGCCGACATCGTCAATTACCAGCACCCCGACCACGACACCAAGGACTGGACGGCGAGACCCGCGGACGAGCCCGATCACTGGCGGCCGACGGAGCAGGGCGTATGAGCTTTTCCGGCGGATGCCAGTGCGGGGCGGTGCGCTACCGGGCGGCGAAGGCGCCGTCCGAGCCACACCTCTGTCATTGCCGCATGTGCCAGAAGGCGGCCGGCAATTACTTCATGCCGCTCGGGGGGGTGATGCACGAGGATTTCGAGATCACGCGCGGTGAGGTGGCCTGGTTCCACTCGTCCGATATCGTGCGGCGCGGTTTTTGTGCCCACTGTGGCACGCCGCTGATCTATGAAACGATCGGCGGGGAGCATGTGGCGATCACGCTCGGCTCGCTCGACCGGCCGCAGGATGTGCCGCCGGTCGCTCATTCCGACGCCTATGCCCGCATGCCGTGGTTCGACGCACTTTTCAGCCTTCCCGAGGAAGGCGCCAAGGACGCGACGGATGGCGGCGGTGAGCACTACCAAGAGATCCGCAACAGTAATCATCAGCATCCGGACCATGACACATCCGTTTGGCCCGAGGAGAATGAGCCATGAGACTGCGCACCCTTTATCCCGAAATCGAAGCTTATGAGACCGGCTTTCTCGACACCGGCGACGGACATCAGGTCTATTACGAGCGTTCCGGAACCAAGGGTGCGAAGCCGGCCGTGTTCCTGCATGGCGGGCCGGGCGGTGGCTTCTCGGCCAAGCATCGCCAGCTTTTCGACCCCAAGCTCTATGACGTGATGTTGTTCGACCAGCGCGGCTGCGGCAAATCCACGCCGAACGCCTCGCTCGACAACAACACGACCTGGGATCTGGTAGCCGACATCGAAAAGCTCAGGGAAAAGATGGGCGTCGATAAATGGCTGGTCTTCGGCGGCTCCTGGGGATCGACGCTGGCGCTCGCCTATGCCGAGAAGCATCCGGATCATGTGAGCGAACTCGTGGTGCGTGGCATCTACACGCTGACCAAAGGCGAGCTCGACTGGTATTATCAGTTCGGCGTCTCCGAGATGTTTCCCGACAAGTGGGAGCGCTTCCTCGCGCCGATTCCCGAGAGTGAGCGCCATGACATGATGGGTGCCTATCGCAAGCGGCTGGTCGGCACCGATCGTGACAAGCAGGTGGAAGCCGCCCGCGCGTGGAGCCTCTGGGAAGGCGAGACGATCACGCTGCTGCCCGAGCCCGAGACATCCGACAAGTTCGGCGAGGACGATTTCGCCATCGCCTTTGCCCGTATCGAGAACCATTATTTCGTCCACGCCGGCTGGATGGACGAGGGGCAATTGCTGCGCGATGCACATAAGCTTCAAGACATTCCGGGCACGATCGTGCATGGCCGCTACGACATGCCGTGCCCGGCGAGATATGCATGGGCGCTGCACAAGGCCTGGCCGAAGGCGGACTTCCGGCTGATCGAGGGGGCGGGGCACGCTTATTCCGAGCCGGGGATTTTGGATGCGCTGATCGAGGCGACGGATAAATATGCGGGGAAGGTGGGGTAAAAGCCCCTCATCTGCCTGCCGGCATCTTCTCCCCGCAGGCCGGGAGAAGGGACTTGTGGCACGGTTAGTACCTCTAGCGTCCCCTCTCCCCGTCCTTACGGGGAGAGGGCTAGGGTGAGGGGCAGCCCTGGAATGCAAAGTTGAACTTGGACATACGACATGGCACGTGAACGCATCTACCTCTTCGACACCACCTTGCGCGATGGGCAGCAGACGCCCGGCGTGGATTTTTCCGTCGAGGACAAGATCGCCATCGCCTCTATGCTGGATGAGTTCGGTCTCGACTATGTCGAAGGCGGCTATCCAGGCGCCAACCCCACCGACACCAAGTTCTTCGAGAAGAAGGCCACCAAAAAGGCGTCCTTTGTCGCCTTCGGCATGACCAAGCGCGCCGGAATCTCCGTGTCAAACGATCCCGGCATGGCCTTGCTTTTGCAGGCGAAATCGGACGCCATCTGTTATGTCGCCAAGAGCTGGGATTACCATGTGAAGGTCGCGCTTGGCTGTACCAACGAGGAAAATCTCGAAAGCATCGACGAGTCGGTAAAGGCGGCGACCGGCGCGGCTAAGGAAGCGCTGGTCGATTGCGAGCATTTCTTCGACGGCTACAAGGCCAATCCGGTTTACGCGCTCGCCTGCGCGAAGACCGCGTATCAGGCAGGCGCCCGCTGGGTCGTGCTCTGCGACACCAATGGCGGCACGCAGCCGTCGGAGGTGCGCGACATCGTTTCGGCGGTGATCGCCGCGGGCGTGCCGGGCGACCATCTCGGCATCCATGCGCATAATGACACGGGCCAGGCCGTCGCCAATTCGCTCGCCGCGATCGACGCCGGCGCGCGGCAGGTGCAGGGCACTCTGAACGGCATCGGCGAGCGTTGCGGCAATGCCAATCTGGTCACCATCATCCCGACTTTGGTGCTGAAGCCCGCCTTCAACACGCGCTTCGAGACCGGCATCGATGCCGAGAAGCTGCAGGGCCTGACCCAGCTCGCGCATTCGTTCGACGAATTGCTCAATCGTTCGCCCGATCATCAGGCGCCCTATGTCGGCGCCTCGGCCTTCGCGACCAAGGCCGGCATCCATGCCTCGGCGCTGCTCAAGGACCCGCGCACCTATGAGCACGTGCCGCCGGAAACGGTGGGCAACCTGCGCAAGGTCATGGTGTCGGACCAAGGCGGCAAGTCGAACTTCATCAACGCGCTAAAGCGGCGCGGCATTATTGTCTCCAAGGACGATCCGAAGCTCGACGCGCTGATCTCGATCGTCAAGGAACGCGAGGCAACCGGCTATGCCTATGAAGGCGCCGATGCGAGCTTCGAGATGCTGGCGCGCCGGACGCTCGGCTCGGTGCCGGATTTTTTCCGCGTCGATGGCTTCCGCGTGATGGTCGAGCGCCGCTTCGACGCCAATGGCAACCTCAAGACCGTGTCGGAAGCGGTGGTAAAGGTGGAGATCGACGGTGAGATGACCATGTCGGTCGCCGAAAGCGTTCACGGCCCGGTCAACGCGCTCGACATCGCGCTGCGCAAGGATCTCGGCAAATACCAGGCCGAGATCGGCGACCTCGTTCTGGTGGACTTCAAGGTGCGCATCCTCAACGGCTCGACGGCGGCCATCACCCGCGTGCTGATCGAATCGACCGATGCATCCGGCGCGCGCTGGTGGACGGTGGGTGTTTCGGACAACATCATCGATGCGTCATTCCAGGCGCTGATGGACAGTATCATCTACAAGCTGATGAAGAACCGGGATCAGGCAGGGCAGATCGCGGCGGAGTGAATAGCTTCTTGATGTAGAGATGCAACGACGTCGGGGATGACTCTTCACGCCGCGTTCACGGATACGTGTACGCAATACTTGATTAACCCTGAAACTCCCAGGCGGGCTAACCCGTAGCTACGCTTGCGACGCCATAAGGTGCGCTCGATTTGGCCAGCTCTTGCCGTGACGGCAGGGGCCCGCTCTCTGGGAGAATCCGATGACCAAACAGAACGCCAGGAAGAACATCAACCAGACTTATGCCTTCGACATTTCGGTCGATGATCCGGTCAACAGGGATTTGAAGGCCGGCGATGACACGGTTCAGGTCGATGCGAGGAACAATGTCGAACAGGTGCGCCTGACCTTCACCAGCAGCGAGGTCGGCAATGATTTCGCAAACGATAGCGGCATGCTGGCCAACCAGGATGGTGGATTGGCCGTCCGCATGCAGCGGGAAACCGGCACGACCGACGTTCTGGCGGGCGTGGCCAGCCGTTTCGACGACGAGGGCATTACTTTCGAAAGCAAGGGCAAATTCACCTTCGACGTGCGCGACCTCGTCAGCGGCGTGCAGCGCGGCGACCAGTTCGATACCGTGGTTCTCGGAACCCTTGGAAATGACGTTCTCAACGAGAGCGGCGAAAAAGAGCGCTATTACATCAATGGCGGCATGGGCAATGATGTGATCACCGGCGGCCGCAAGGACGATTTCCTGGTCGGCGGTGCCGGAAACGACAGGCTCAATGGCGGCAATGGCCATGATTCCTTCATTGGCGGCGGCGGCAATGATACGATCGTCGGCGGAGCCGGCAACGATCTGGCTATCTTCACGACGGCCACCGATGGCACCGATAGCGTCAATCTCGGAGCGGGTGACGATACCGTCAACGTCGCCGCACCGCTCGCAGCAAGCCAGGTCCGGCTGACCTTCACCAGCAGCGAGGTCGGCAATGACAGTGCCAATGACAGCGGAACGATGACCAATCAGGATGCCGGTCTGGCCGTGCGTCTGCAGGTCGAGGACGGCCTTGGTGGTCTCACTGGCACGATCAGCCGCTTCGACGACGAAGGCATGACCTTCATGAGCACAACCGCCGGCGTGACGTTCGACGTCCGCGACCTTGTCAGTGGCGCGGCGCGGGGCGATCTGTTCACCGCGGTCAAGCTCGGTACATCAGGCAATGACGACCTCGGCGGAAACAGCGGCACACTCGTCTATTACATCAATGCCGGCGCGGGCGACGACACATTGACCGGCGATACCGGCAACGACTTCCTGGTCGGCGGCGTTGGCAACGACACCATCAATGGCGGGATCGGCTCCGATTCCTTCATTGGCGGCGCGGGCCTCGATACGTTCGTCTTCACCGATGTCACCGGCAACGATACGATCATCGACTTCGTGTCGGGCACGGACAAGATCGACCTGAGCGATTACGGCATCGACTTTGCCGACGTTTCCTTCGGCACCGCTGGCAGCGATACGGTGGTCAGCGTCGATACGGACGGTGGCACGGATTTCCAGATAACCCTGAAGAACGTGGCCGCTCCGGTCGAGGCGGACTTCGTGTTCTAAAGCAAATGCCGTGCCGTCGTGTAAGTCGGCGGCGCGGCATATTGTGGTTGCCTTTATCGCCTCATGAAACACTTGAGACGTGGCATCTAGCGCGGCAGGAGCCGCTGAAGAAGCGTCATGAGGGATTGCAGAGTGGACGTGCGCGCTCCTACGCTCCCTGCGTATTGAACCGGTGGACCGTCCTTGCGCACCGGCAAATCATCGAAAGGCATCCGATATCGCGTGTTCAGGCATTCGGCATGTGCTTCGACATCAAGCCAGTTCGAGGTCCCGAACACCACGCCCGGAAGCTGGACTTGCCCAAGGAACGTCTGCACATCAAGCGCAAGTTCGCTGAGTTTCCACGGGGCACTCGGCATCGCGCAGAGCTCATATGCGTGGAGCTTCCCCGAACCGCGATGAACGTCGCTCCAGTCGAAGACATAGCATCCGCGCTCTGCGAGTTCGTAGACGGAATCATCTCCAAATCCACCAACCCGGATCAATTCGCCGCGTGGAGGCGGATCGCCAAAACGGCCTCCAAGATCTTTCTGTTCATAGCCTTCGTAGTCGAGAAAAGCCTTCGCAATCGGCCCTTCGCCCGCCGAGAAAAATACGCCGACCTGGCCGATGCTGTCGGTCGCCGCCCACATGACATCATATTGCTCGGGGTAGCCTTGTGCGGTCATCAGGCCCTCACTGCCTGGAGAATGGATCGAAGAATTTGGCGCCGGTTCGGACGATATCGAGGGTATTCCTCGTGACGAGTGTCAGCTCTCGTACAATCGCTGTCGCCGCCAGCAAACCATCAATAAAGGGCAGGGGATCAGGAACGCTGAGCCTTGCCCATTGATCGGCGATAGCTTCATCTATCGGCAGAACACGATCGGCGAGACCACTTCGCATTTGTTCGAACCATGCATCCAGGGCCTTTGCCTGTGAGGGATCATGCCGGCGCTTGAGTTCTATGCCGCGCCGGATTTCGGCGAGCACGACGACGCTCGTTCCCATGTCCCGGACATCGGTGGCGTTGACCCAGGCAATCACGTTGGGATGCGCGCGGTGGGTCTTCCGGATTTCCGAGATGATGTTGGTGTCGAGCAGGAACTTCAAAGCTCGACCTCACGCCAACCGACCTGACGCGGTTGGTCGAGGATTTCGTGGAATGCTGTGTCCGACAAATCCGATCCGAACACGTCGAAGGCATTTCGGGGAGCGGCGTCGGGCAACAGTTCCGCGATGACCTTGCGCAGGCGGCTGGCCTCCTCGGTCTCTGATCGAAGGGTTTCGGCGACGGCGCGGATGAGCGCGGTGTCATGCGCATGCGCCTGGACCTCGATCCGCGCGAGACCGCGTGCCTTGGCGCGTTCGCGATGAACTTTCGATGCTTTTCGTTGTGCCTGGTTCATGGCAATGCCTCGGTGACCTATCGCCGGTTATATCACCGGCGACAGATCTTGCCTAGAGGTTATCACTGCATCAAACCACCGGCGGGTTCAGCCGCGCAAACCCTTCCTGCCGGTGATACGGAAAGTGAGGGTAGGGCGCCGTCACCGCACTTGCCTTGTCCAGCCGCACGATCTGGTCCGCCGTCAGCGCCCAGCCGATGGCGCCGAGGTTCTGGCGGAGTTGCTCCTCGTTGCGGGCGCCGATGATGACCGAGGAAACGGTCGGGCGGGTGGTGAGCCAGTTAAGCGCCACCTGCGGCACGGTCTTGCCAGTCTCGGCGGCCACTTCGTCCAGCGCATCCACGATGTCGTAGAGCTTTTCGTCATCGACCGGCGGGCCGAAGCTTGCGGTGTCGTTGAGGCGGCTGCCTTCGGGCAAGGGCTGGCCACGGCGGATTTTTCCGGTCAGGCGGCCCCAGCCGAGTGGGCTCCAGACCAGCGCGCCGAGGCCCTGGTCCAGGCCAAGTGGCATCAGGTCCCATTCGTAATCGCGGCCGACCAGCGAGTAATAGACCTGGTTGGCGACGTAGCGCGGCCAGCCGTGCTTGTCGGCCGCCGTTAGCGATTTCATGATCTGCCAACCCGAGAAATTGGAGACGCCGACATAGCGGACCTTGCCGGATCGGATGAGCATGTCGAGGGTCGCCAGCACCTCTTCGACCGGGGTGAAGGCGTCGAAGGCGTGGAGTTGCAGGAGGTCGATATAGTCGGTGCCGAGACGGCGGAGTGCATCCTCGGTTGCCTTGATCAGGCGTGAGCGGGATGAGCCGGCGTCGTTGGGGCCGTCGCCCATGGGGAGCGAAGTCTTGGTCGAGATCAGCACCTGGTCGCGGCGGCCCTTGATCGCCTCACCGAGAACCTCTTCCGATGCGCCGTTCGAGTAGACGTCCGCTGTATCGAAGAGATTGACGCCGGCTTCGAGGCAGATGTCCACCAGCCGGCGCGCTTCCGCCGCATCAGAATTGCCCCAGTGGCCGAAGAGCGGGCCGGAGCCGCCGAACGTGCCGGCGCCGAAGCTGAGGACGGGAACTTTGAGGCCCGAGGCCCCGAGACGACGATATTCCATGGCTTTTGTCCTTTCGAATGAGCGAGGTTATTCGGCGGCGACCGGAACCAACCGGCTGCGGTCAGTGCGCAGCGCGACGACCGTGATTGCGATGGCTGCGAGCGGAAAGGCGGCGGCGACCAGCGGCGTATAAGCGAGGCCGGGGCCGTGTTTGATGGTCATACCGCCCGCCCAGGCGCCGATCGCGTTGCCGAGATTGAAAGCTGCGATATTGAGGCTTGAGGCGAGGCTCTGGCCAGCGCCTTCGGCTTTCTGCAGCACCCAGATCTGGAGGGGCGCGACGGTCGCGAAGGCCGTAGCGCCGAGCAGGCCCGTGAAGACGATGGCCGCGATCTTGTCATGCAGCGCGAAGGTCATCAGGCCGAGCGTCAGCGTCAGCGCAATCAGCGTGCCGAAGATGGCGCTGACGATATTGCGATCGGCAAGCTTGCCGCCGAGCAGGTTGCCCAGCACGAGCCCACCGCCGAAGACCAGCAGGATCGGCGAGACAGCGGCATCGGAGAAGCCGGTGATTTCGGTCAGCGCCGGAGCGATATAGGTAAAGACGGCGAACACGCCGGCATAGCCGAGAACCGTCATGGCGAGCCCGAGCAGGACCGGGCCGCGTGCCATGGCACGGAGATCGGCGCGCCAGTCGCTGGCTTCCGGCGCGGATTTATCCCGGGGAACGAAGGCGGCGATGATGGCGAGCGCTGTTATGCCGATGGCGGTCACGGCCCAGAACGTGGTGCGCCAGCCGAACTGCTGGCCGAGCCAGGTGCCGGCGGGGACGCCGAGGATGTTGGCGACGGTCAGGCCGGTGAACATCACGGCAATGGCGGTGGCCTTCTTGTCCGGCGCGACGAGATTGGTCGCGACGACCGAGCCGACGCCGAAGAAGGTGCCGTGCGCAAGCGCGGTCAGCAGGCGCGCGGCCATCAGCAGCTCATAGGTCGGTGCCAGCGCACAGGCGAGATTGCCGAGAGTGAAGATGGCCATCAGGCCGATCAGCACGGATTTGCGCGGCCAGCGGCTGGTGAGCGCAGTCAGAAGCGGCGCGCCGACGACGACGCCCAGCGCATAGCCCGAGATCAGCAGGCCGGCGGCGGCGATGGTGACGTTGAGATCCTGGCTGACATCGATGAGCAGGCCCATGATGACGAATTCGGTGACGCCGATGCCGAAGGCGCCGGCGGTGAGGGCATAAAGAGCGAGGGGCATAGTGGGCACTCGGCGAACGATTGACGATGGCACTGAGATAGACACGCCACAGCTTGTGAACTAGGATGCGTTTGGGAAAAGGATTTGTGAGTTCAATTCACGAAATGGCACGCATCGACATCAACCGCTCCGGCGAGATGGAAGTCTTCACCCGCGTCGTGGAGCTAGGCGGCTTCTCGGTGGCCGCGCGCGAATTGCGCATGACGCCCTCGGCGGTGAGCAAGCTCGTCAGCCGGCTCGAAGCGCGGCTCGGCACGCGGCTTGTCAATCGCACGACGCGCAAGCTCGAACTGACGCCCGAAGGCGCGGCGTTCCACGAGAAGGCTTTGCGGATTCTTGCTGATATGGAAGAGGCCGAAAGCAGTGCCGCGTCCTCCGATCAACCGGTGGGCAAGATCAGGATCAATACCAGCGCCTCCTACGGCACGCATATCCTGGCGCCGATTCTTGCCGGGTTCCTGGCGCGCTATCCCGGCACGTCGGTTGATCTGATCCAGACGGACAAGATTGTCGATCTGGTGGCGGATCGCACCGATATCGCCATCCGTGCCGGTGAACTCGTGAGTTCGACGCTGCTGGCCCGTAAGCTCGGCGAGACCCGGCTGCTGGTGGTCGCGTCCCCGGACTATCTCGAGCGCGCGGGCCGGCCTACGACACTTGCCGAGGTCAACAAGCTGAATCGGCTGGGCTTCAGCTATGTCAGGCATGCCGAGGGCTGGCGCGTTGAGGAAGATGGCGAGATCGAACTGATCTCTGCCAAATCGAGAGTTCAGGCCAGCGATGGCGAGGCATTGCGGCACCAGGCGCTCAACGGCGTAGGCATGGCCCGGCTCGCGGCATTCTGCGTGCGATCCGACATGGCGGCGGGAAGACTGGTGGAGGTGTTGCCCGAGCGGATGGTGGCTGAGACCGAGGCTTTCCACGCCGTCTATGTCGGGCAGGGCGGTCCTTTGCCTGTGCGGGTTCGGGTCATGCTCGATTATCTGGCGGAGCATGGCCGGGTCGAATGAACGTACGCGCTCACTTTCCATATCTTGATTCAGCCATCAGCCGAATGAATTGGTCGCCTGACCGAGGATAACGTAAACCGCCGCTTTCGGAGGAATGCGGATATGGCGGCGACGGATTCGGCTCAGAAGCCGGTGATCGGCAACGAAGACACGACCGCCGGCTTTGCCTACGCGACCGCAGTGTACCTGCTCTGGGGTGCTCTGCCGCTCTATCTCAAGATGGTCAGCCACATTCCCGCGATGGAAGTCGTCGCCCACCGGGTTATCTGGTCGCTGCCGATCGCGGCGGCCGCCCTGATGCTGCGCGGGCGGCTGGGCGATATCTGGCCGATGATCCGCAACCCGCAGAAGCTCGCCATGGGCATGCTGACCGCTTCGCTGATCACGGCCAACTGGTTGACCTATGTCTATGCGATCGGCTCGGGCCACACGGTCGAGGCGGCGCTCGGCTATTATATCAATCCGCTGATCTCGGTGATCATCGCGGCAGTGGTCCTCAAGGAGCGGCTCAAGCCTGGGCAGATGGTCGCTGTCGGCTTTGCCGTCGTCGCGGTGGCGATCCTCGCCTGGGACGCGGGCGGCCTGCCATGGATCTCGCTGACGCTCGCCATCACCTGGGGCTTTTATGCATTGGCGCGCAAGGCACTGCCGCTCGGGC
The DNA here is from genome assembly GCF_024707525.1 of Rhizobium sp. TH2. Taxonomy (NCBI): domain Bacteria; kingdom Pseudomonadati; phylum Pseudomonadota; class Alphaproteobacteria; order Hyphomicrobiales; family Rhizobiaceae; genus Rhizobium; species Rhizobium sp. TH2. Next base: position 1,683,468 of record NZ_CP062231.1, read on the forward strand.
CAAATCAGGGTTTCTTCCTGGAAGTGCTGATCCTCACGGTGCCGGCGCTTGGCTATGTCATCTATGTCGAACGCGCCGGGATCGGCCATTTCCTCGGCGCCTTCGACGCCAACGATACATGGCTGCTGATGTTCGCTGGCGTGGCGACCGCGGTGCCTCTGATGCTCTACGCAAATGCGGCCAAGCTGCTGAGGCTCTCGACCATCGGCATCATGCAATATATCGCGCCGAGCTTCGTGTTCCTGATCGCGATCTTCATCTTCAAGGAGCCCTTTGGCTCGACCAAGCTCATCGCCTTCTGCTTCATCTGGGCAGCGCTGGTGATCTATTCGGTCTCGATGTACCGCGGACGCAAAAGCTGATTACATCTTCTCAAGCACGGCCGAGTCGCCCTCGCTTGCGGTCTTCGCGGCTTTGATAACAGCGGGCACGATGTCGTTGACGTCGTCGATCACCATTGGCTTGACGAGATGGGCGGTGTGGATGAAGCCTTCGCCCGACATGTGTTTGATCAATTCCATCATCGGGTTCCAGAAGCCGCCGATATTGGCGAAGACCATCGGCTTGCGGTGACGGCCGAGCTGGCCCCAGGTCATGATCTCGACGATCTCCTCCAAGGTGCCGATGCCGCCGGGCAGCGTCACGAACGCGTCCGAATGCTCGAACATCTTGTGCTTGCGTTCGTGCATGTCGCGCGTCACGATCAGTTCGGAGAGCGCGCCGAGCGAATGTTTCGACGCTTCCTTGTCCATCAGGAATTCCGGAATGATCCCGGTTACATGGCCGCCGTTCGATAGAACGCCCGATGACACGGCGCCCATGATGCCGCGCGTGCCGCCACCATAAATAAGCCTGAGGCCATGTTCAGCAATGGAACGACCGAGCGCGCGGCCTGCTTCCATATAGGCGGGATCGCGTCCCGGCTGGGAGCCGCAATAGACACAAATGGATCGAATCGGGATTTTTTTGTCTGACATGAGCCGAGATGACAAAGACCGCGCCCGTCCGTCAAGGTAAATACCATTAAAATGCCTGAGATTACGGGCATAATGGGCCTAAATGCTTGAGAAGCGCAGTGGAAAACGTTAGCAGTCGGGGAGGGGTTTTGGCGGGATTCTCACCGCCCGGAGATAGAATATGAAAAAAAGCGGCGCCATCGGGGTGGTAGTGGCAGTTCTCGCAGTGGCGGCACTGCTGATGTATTTTGTCGTCATGCCGCAAATGAAGGGCAGCAAGACCGTCGAGGACATTGCCAGGAAAGCCGGCGACACCGTCGAACAGGCCCAGAATGCCGTCAACGATGCCGGCAAGCAGGTCGAGGACGTCGCGAAGGGCACTGAAGAAGCCAAGGCCGCCTTTGTCTCCAAGATGGCGCGGCTGAAGGCCGATACCGAGGCCGCGACCGGCGAACTGCAGGCGCTGCTGGACAAAGGCACGCCGACTGCCGAAGAGATGGCCGCCGCCAAGGCGAAGATCGAAGCCGCGCTGAAACAGGCGAGCGACGTCAAGCTTCCCGAAGGCGTGGATGCCGCGACCGTGGCATTGGCCGGCAAGGCGAGCGAGAGCGCCAAGGCAGCGCTTGCGACACTTGAGAAACTGCCTGCCGATCCCGCCGCCGCCAAGGCCGCGATCGCCGACCTGAAGGCCGGCATCGAATCGGCCCTGCCGGGCGATACGGCGGCCAAACCGGCCGACGCAGCAAAGGACAGCACCGAGACGGCCAAGTTGACGCCCGATACGACGAATGCGGACGGTGCCAAGCAGGAAACCAACCCGGCGGTTCCTTCTTTCGATATCCTGCGCGTCGAGAAGGACGGTTCGACGTTGATCGCGGGCCGCGCCGAAGCCGGCTCCAAGGTCGATATCGTCGATGGCGACAAGTTGATCGCATCCGCGCAGGCCGACGATACCGGCGCGTTTGTCGCCGTGCTCGACAACCCGCTGGCTTCGGGCGACCATTCGATCGTGCTGAAGACAACATCCAAGGACGGCAAGTCCAACGCTTCGCAGGAAATCGCCACGGTCTCCGTTCCCAAGGACGGCAAGGGCGAACTGCTAGCCATGGTGACCAAACCGGGCGAAGCCTCCAAGATCCTTTCTATGCCCGAGGCGGACAAGACGATGGAAGTCGCGGCCAACAAGGGCGTGACGACGGAGCAGGCGAAGGCCGCCGATGGCGCCGTGACGACGCCGGACCTTCCCGCGCTGTCGACCGAGATCGCGCAAAATCCGCCCGTTGTCGCAACCGAAGACAAGGCGAAGGCCGAAGCGCAGGAAGTGGCAAAGGCCGATAGCGCGACACCAGTCGAAAGCGCCGCCAAGACCGCCGAACCCGCTGCCGCGCCGGAAGTGCTGGTCAGCGCCGTTGAGTTCGAAGGCGACAAGATCTTCATCGCCGGCAATACCAGGGCCGGGGCGACTGTTCGCGTCTATGCCGACGACAAGATCGTCGCGGAGGTCAAGGCCAACGAGAACGGCAGTTTCGTGGCCGATGCCAGGATGCCGCTCGCCGTGGGCAACCACACGATCCGCGCCGATGTGCTGAGCAGGGACGGCGCGAAGGTCGAGTTCCGGGCTTCGGTTCCGTTCTTCCGGCCCGAGGGCGATCTTGCCGTCGTCGCCAGCAAGGAGCCGGCGAAGAACGCGGCAACGGCCGTCGAGCCCACTGCCAACGGCGCTCTCGACACGGCGCGTGACGAGGCCGGCAAGGCGCTTGGCCTGCTCAAGGATCTCTATGCCGATGGCAAGACGCCGACGGCCGAAGAACTCGCAGCTGCGCGCTCCTCGACCGAGATAGCCCTGAAGCGCCTGTCTGAAGTGCGCGTCGCCGAAAACGCCGATGCCGCGCTCGCTGAAATGGCAAAGACCGTATCGCAGGAGGCCGAGAAGGCCCTGACGACGCTGAAGGCGCTGCCGCAGGATCCCGCCGCCGTCAAGTCGGCGCTGGGTTCGATCGAGCAGGGCGTCAGCTCCGCGCTCAAGCCGGCCACCGAGCTTGCAGCCAATACGACAATCAAGGAGCCGGTGACTGACACCGCCAAGCCGGCCGACGTTGCGACGTCCAAGGAGACGACAAGCGCGCCGGAAGACGGTTCGGTGGCATCCGACACCGCCCAGCCGGGCGAAATCAACGATCTCAAGAAAAAGGATACGCTCACCGCCGCCGAAGCCGCCAAGGACGACGCAACCAAGGACAAATCCGCCGATACCGCGACGACGGCGGTCAGCAACACCGCCGATGGCTCGGCTTCATCGACCGGGACGGAGGATGTGGCAGGCAAGCCTGCGCCGGACGCCACTCAGGAAGTCGCGACCGGCGACCAGCCGAAGGTCATCGAACAGGCGCCACTGACGCAGAGCGATGCTTCATCGGTGATCATCCGCCGCGGCGACACGCTCTGGCAGATTTCACGCCGCGTCTACGGCAAGGGTGTCCGCTACACCACGATCTATGTCGCCAACCAGGCGCAGATCACCGATCCGGACCGGATCATGCCGGGCCAGGTCTTCTCCATGCCGGGCAAGTGGCTGGATAATGCCGAGGAGCTCCACAAGGAGCGCCTACATCAGCACAAGAAGTGAGCCGGCAATTAATTTCGGCTTCTCGGTTGCGAATGTGTGGCCGGAAACCTATCTGACAGGGACTATCGCGGCGGTCCGGGGCGGATCGCCGCGCCTCATTTTGATCGACTTCCGGTGAATCCCCATGGCATCCGACGACAAAACCGTCTCCGCGGAATCGGGCAAGACGCTTCAGACCATCTATAATCTCTGGCCCTATATGTGGCCGGCGGACAGAATGGACCTGAAGATGCGGGTGGTCTGGGCCACGTTCTATCTTCTCCTGTCCAAGATCATCCTGCTGAGCGTTCCCTATTTCTTCAAATGGTCGACGGACGCGCTGAACGGCAAGATGGACCCGGTGGGCCTGCTGCCGACCTTCATGCTCGGCGCGCTGATGCTGGTCATCGCTTATAATGTGGCGCGGCTGGTGCAATGGGGACTCAACCAGCTCCGCGACGCGATGTTTGCCAGCGTCGGCCAATATGCCGTGCGCCAGCTCGCCTTCAAGACCTTCGTCCATCTCCACAGGTTGTCGCTGCGCTTCCACCTCGAGCGCCGCACCGGTGGCCTGTCCCGCGTCATAGAGCGCGGCACCAAGGGCATCGAGACGATCGTCCGCTTCACGATCCTCAACACCTTCCCGACACTGATCGAATTCGTGCTGACGGCGGCGATCTTCTGGTGGGGCTATGGCCTCTCCTATCTCGGCGTCACGGCCTTCACGGTGTGGATCTATATCTGGTTCACCATCCGGGCCAGCGACTGGCGGATCAACATCCGCCGCGACATGAACGACTCCGACACCGACGCCAATACCAAGGCGATCGACTCGCTGCTCAACTTCGAGACCGTCAAATATTTCGGCAACGAGGACATGGAGGCCAGGCGCTTCGACCAGTCGATGGCGAAATACGAGAAATCGGCGACGCAGGTCTGGACCTCGCTCGGCTGGCTGAACTTCGGCCAGGGCGTGATCTTCGGCATCGGCACGCTGGTCATGCTGGTCATGTCGGCGCTCGCCGTGCAGAACGGCACCCAGACGATCGGCGACTTCGTCTTCATCAATGCCATGCTGCTGCAGCTCTCGGTGCCGCTCAATTTCATCGGCTTCGTCTATCGCGAAATCCGCCAGGGCCTGACCGATATCGAGCAGATGTTCGACCTGCTGGAGGTCGATGCCGAAATCGAAGACGCGCCCGACGCGAAGGAATTGATCGCCGCCAAGGGTGCGATCTCGTTCAAGGACGTGCATTTCGCCTATGATCCGGCGCGGCAGATCCTCAAGGGCATTTCGTTCGACGTGCCGGCCGGGCACACGGTCGCCGTCGTCGGGCCGTCTGGTGCTGGCAAATCCACCATTTCGCGGCTTCTCTACCGCTTTTACGACGTGCAGAAGGGCTCGATCACCATCGACGGCCAGGACGTGCGCGGCGTGACGCAGAAGTCGCTGCGGTCGGCCATCGGCATGGTGCCGCAGGACACCGTGCTGTTCAACGACACGATCGCCTACAACATCCGTTACGGCCGGCCGTCCGCCACTGAGGCCGAGGTTGAGCAGGCAGCCGAGATCGCCCAGATCGGCAAATTCATCGACAGCCTCCCGGAAGGCTACAAGTCGATGGTTGGCGAGCGTGGTCTGAAGCTCTCGGGCGGCGAAAAGCAGCGCGTGGCAATCGCCCGCACGATCCTTAAGTCGCCGCCGATCCTGATCCTCGACGAGGCGACCTCGGCGCTCGACACCCATACCGAGCAGGAAATCCAGTCGGCACTGGATGTCGTGTCCAAGAACCGCACGACTCTGGTCATCGCCCACCGGCTTTCCACCGTGGTCAATGCCGACGAGATCATCGTGCTGAAGGACGGCGGCATCGCCGAACGCGGCAAGCACGCCGACCTCCTGGAAACCAACGGCCTCTACGCCCAGATGTGGAGCCGCCAGCGCGAGGCGAGCGAGGCCGAGGAGAAGCTCAAGAAGGTGCGCGAGGAAGACGATCTCGGCGTGATCGAGCGGAGAGCCCCGGCCGCCGAGTGAGGTTGTTGCTATTTTGTTCCGGGTTTGCTAGGGTGTCCTTATCAGCTGTTTTTTAGGAGCAGTCCATGGACGATGGAAAACTGTCAGTCGCAATTTTCGACCACCGTCGCGAATTCATAGAGGAGGAACTCGCCGGTGGAGTCTATGCGGACGAGGCCGAAATCGTCGATGCGGCGCTGGAGCTTCTGCAGGCCAGAAAGAAGCTTGTTGTGTTACGTGCGTTGATTGCTGAAGGCGATGAGGACATTGCAGCCGGTCGGATCCACGCATTTGAGAATGCAGGGGATATGACGCGTTATGTTATAGAACGTGCGAAGACGCGCAATTGATTGCACCGCTGAGACACGTTCTTTCCGACAGGGCCCTCGATGATCTTGCTGACATTTACAACTATGTCGCGGCAAAGAATCCAATTGCTGCTGAGAGCCTAGTCGCTGCCATAACTGCAAAGATTGTGGCGATGGCAGCAGCTGGAAACAGCGGTGTCGCGCGTGATGATATCCTACCTGGCCTCAGGGCTCGTCCGTTCAGGCAACGCTGCATCTACTTCCGAGTGATTGGCAGCGAGTTCTACGTCTTGCGTGTGCTTCATGGGAGGCAGGATGTAGGTGCGGATTTGTTCAAGGACGAAAACTGATGGCCAAGACCCGCACCCAATTCATCTGCCAGAACTGCGGCACCGTTCATTCCCGTTGGGCGGGCAAGTGCGATGGCTGCGGCGCCTGGAACACGATCATCGAGGAAGACCCGACCTCAGGCATCGGCGGCGGCCCTACCCGGGCGCCGAAGAAGGGCAGGCCGGTGGTCCTGACCACGCTTGACGGCGAGATCGAGGAAGCGCCGCGTATCGAATGCGGCATTTCCGAACTCGACCGGGCAACGGGCGGGGGCTTTGTGCGTGGTTCCGCGCTGCTGGTCGGCGGCGATCCCGGCATAGGCAAGTCGACATTGCTGATGCAGGCGGCGGCGGCCTTGTCCCGCAAGGGCCACCGCGTCATCTATGTCTCGGGCGAGGAGGCCATCGCGCAGGTGCGCCTGCGCGCCCAGCGCCTGAGTGCGGCCGATGCCGGCGTGCTGATTGCCGCCGAGACCAATGTCGAGGACATCCTCGCAACCCTCGCCGAGGGCAAGCGCCCCGATCTCGTCATCATCGATTCCATCCAGACGCTGTGGAGCGACATGGCGGAAGCAGCACCCGGCACGGTCACCCAGGTGCGGGTCGGCGTGCAGGCAATGATCCGTTTCGCCAAGCAGACGGGCGCGGCTATGGTGCTGGTCGGCCATGTCACCAAGGACGGGCAGATCGCCGGACCGCGCGTCGTCGAGCACATGGTCGATGCGGTGCTCTATTTCGAGGGCGATCGCGGCCATCATCATCGCATCATGCGTACGGTCAAGAACCGCTTCGGGCCGACCGACGAGATCGGCGTGTTCGAAATGTCCGACAAGGGCCTGCGCGAAGTCACCAATCCTTCGGCACTCTTCCTTGGCGAGCGCAATGCAAAGTCGCCGGGTGCGGCGGTCTTCGCCGGCGTGGAAGGCACGCGGCCGGTGCTGGTCGAAGTTCAGGCCCTTGTGGCGCCGACATCACTCGGCACGCCCCGCCGTGCGGTCGTCGGCTGGGATTCGTCGCGGCTTGCGATGATCCTCGCGGTTCTGGAGGCCCATTGCGGCGTCAGGCTCGGCAGCCACGACGTCTATCTCAACGTCGCCGGCGGCTACCGCATCTCCGAACCGGCTGCAGATATCGCGATTGCGGCGGCGCTCGTTTCTTCGCTAGCCTCTCTTGCTCTTCCGCATGATTGCGTCTATTTCGGCGAAATCAGCCTGTCTGGCGCGGTGCGCCCGGTGGGCCATACGGGGCTCCGCCTTAAAGAAGCCGAGAAATTGGGCTTTCAGACCGCAGTGCTGCCAACCGGTTCGGCGGAACTGCCAAAGGGGCTTTCGGGCCGCTGGACGCAGATCGAGAGCCTGACCGACCTGGTCGCACGGATCGCAGGCTCGAAACATGTGGGCCGTGCGGCAAACGACATGGATTAGGCTTTCGCGTTGGCGGTGCCGGATGCTATATGGGCGCGCGTGGTAAGAGTTTGTTAACGGTGGGTTTCGTCCCGCCGTTTTGTGGAGAGATAAATGCCCATTACTGCTTTTGATGGTATTGTTCTTGCTATTGCGCTGTTTTCCGCCGTTCTCGCCATGGTTCGCGGCTTTTCCCGCGAAGTTCTCTCCGTCGTGAGCTGGTTCGGCTCGGCCTATGCCGCCTACAAGCTTTACCCATACGGCCTGCCTTACGCGAAGAATTTCATCGCCGACGAGAAGTTCGCCATCATCGCTTCAGCCGCCGCGATCTTCCTGATCGCGCTGATCGTCATCTCCTTCATCACCATGCGCATCGCCGATATGATCATCGACAGCCGCATCGGGGCGCTTGATCGTACGCTGGGCTTCATTTTTGGTGCCGCGCGCGGTATCCTCATCGTCGTCGTTGCGGTACAATTCTACAATGAATGGGTGCCGCCGGAGAAGCATCAGGCCTGGATCGCCGGCTCTAAATCCAAGCCCTTTCTCGACGATCTTGGGGAAAAGCTGAAGAATGCGCTGCCGGAAGACGTCGCTGCCCTTCTCCGCAAGAAGATCGAAGAGAAGATGAACGACGCCAACGGCAAGGATAATACCGCCACGCCGCCCGCCGATACATCGACTGATACGGCACCTGCCGATCAGCCGGCGGATACGGCACCGGCCGAGGAGCAGACGACGCCGCAGCAGTAAGAGTTCTGTTGAGGCAGGGAGGACTGAGGTTTCCATGCGATGCGGTCTGAAGACACCGGATCGCATGGATGAAGGCGGCGACGCCTGGGCATTTGGCCCGGGGCTACGCTTTCGGCAGGCATCATGTCTTCCGGTCCACGGACCGAGGCTGAATTCGGCGATTTTGAGTGATTGAAAATGCGGGCTGCAAAGCCCATATTCTCGCTTCATTCGAGCCTCCGGATCCGCCTCGTGAAATGGGTCGCTCGACGGGTCCTCAATCCCTAGTTTCCCACGAGCCAAAGGCCGTAAATCCAATGAACGACACCGCCTCTCGCAAGGTCCATGACGATATCGATGGCGACACCCTTCATGAAGAATGCGGGGTGTTCGGCATTTTGGGGCACAGCGATGCCGCGGCGCTGACGGCGCTCGGCCTGCACGCGCTCCAGCATCGCGGGCAGGAAGCCGCCGGCATCGTCACTTTCGACGGCAAGGGCAAGCAGTTCCATACCGAAAAGCGCATGGGCCTGGTCGGCGACCACTACACGGACCCGGCGACGCTGGCGAAGCTTCCGGGCGAAATGGCGATCGGCCACACCCGCTACTCGACCACCGGCGAGGTGGCGCTGCGCAACGTGCAGCCGCTTTTTGCCGAACTCGAGGTCGGCGGCATTGCCATCGCGCATAATGGCAATTTCACCAACGGCCTGACGCTTCGCCGCCAGATCATCTCCACCGGCGCCATCTGTCAGTCGACATCGGATACGGAAGTTGTGCTGCACCTGATCGCGCGCTCCAAGCACCCGTCGTCCTCCGACCGTTTCATCGATGCGATCCGGCAGATGGAGGGCGGCTATTCGATGCTGGCCATGACCCGCACCAAGCTGATCGCCGCGCGCGACCCGATCGGCATCCGGCCGCTGGTGATGGGCGAACTCGACGGCAAGCCGATCTTCTGCTCCGAGACCTGTGCGCTCGACATTATCGGCGCCAAGTATGTCCGCGATGTCGAGAATGGCGAAGTGGTCATCTGCGAACTCCAGCCGGATGGCTCGGTGCTGATCGATTCCCGGAAAGCCTCCAATCCGAAGCCGGAACGGCTCTGCCTGTTCGAATACGTCTATTTCGCCCGGCCGGACTCGGTCGTCGGCGGGCGCAGCGTCTATGTCGCGCGCAAGAATATGGGCATGAACCTCGCCAGGGAAGCCCCGGTCGAGGCCGATGTCGTCGTTCCCGTGCCAGATGGCGGCACGCCCGCGGCACTCGGCTATGCGCAGCAGAGCGGCATTCCGTTCGAATATGGCATCATCCGCAACCATTATGTCGGCCGCACCTTCATCGAGCCGACGCAGTCGATCCGCGCCTTTGGCGTCAAGCTCAAGCATTCCGCCAACCGGGCGATGATCGAGGGCAAGCGCGTGATCCTGGTCGATGATTCCATCGTCCGCGGCACGACCTCGCTGAAGATCGTCCAGATGATCCGCGATGCCGGCGCCAAGGAAGTGCATATCCGCGTCGCCAGCCCGATGATCTATTATCCGGATTTCTACGGCATCGACACGCCCGACGCCGACAAGCTGCTGGCCAATCAGTATGCCGACGTGAACGACATGGCTAAATATATCGGTGCGGATTCGCTCGCATTCCTGTCGATCGACGGCCTCTATCGTGCTGTCGGCGGCGAAGACCGCAACGCCGCCCGGCCGCAATTCACCGATCATTATTTCACCGGCGATTATCCGACACGTCTTCTCGACAAGGACGGCGAGGCCTTGGGTGGCAAGCTTTCGGTCATCGCCAGCAACGGCTGACACCGTCTGGTTTTCCGGTTATGAACACACGAAGGGCTCCGGCCCTTCGTTTCGCGAGAACAGCATGGATCAGGGCACTTCATGAGTATCAATCTGAGCGGCAAGATCGCGCTCGTCACCGGCGCTTCGCGCGGCATCGGCTATTTCACGGCGCTCGAACTGGCAAAGGCAGGCGCCCATGTCGTGGCTTGCGCCCGCACTGTCGGCGGGCTGGAAGAGCTCGACGATGCAATCCAGAAGGTCGGCGGCAGCGCCACGCTGGTGCCTTTCGATCTCGCCGACATGGGCGCGATCGACGGCCTCGGCGGCGCGATCTTCGAACGCTGGGGCAAGCTCGACATCCTAGTCGCCAATGCCGGCATTCTCGGCACCATTTCGCCGATCGGGCATGTCGAGGCCAAGACGTTCGAAAAGGTCATGACCATCAACGTCACCGCCACCTGGCGGCTGATCCGTTCGGTCGATCCGCTGCTGCAGAAATCCGATGCGGGCAGGGCACTGATCCTGTCGTCCGGCGCCGCACACAAATGCCGTCCATTCTGGGGACCGTATTCAGCCTCGAAGGCGGCGGTGGAGGCGCTCGCGCGCACCTGGGCGGGCGAGACGAACCGCCTGCCGCTCCGCATCGTCAGCGTCGATCCCGGCGGCACCCGTACCGCCATGCGCGCCAAGGCCTTCCCCGGCGAGGATCCCGATACGCTGCCGCATCCCTCGGAAGTCGCGCGCGAACTGGTGAAGCTCACCGGTCCGGATATGCGTGAAACGGGCAAGCTCTACATCGTCAGGGAAAAGCGTTTCGGCGACTATGTGATGCCGTAAGGCGCGCGCCAGCGTGCGCGCTCTTCAACTTGTGCCATAGTTTGGATACAAGCAATCGGTACGAGCGCTACGGCTCTGCGGAGGACATTTCTTGGAAAACGCGATCTTCGCCGTAGTCGGCGCGGCTATCCTTGTGTGGCTGATCACCGCCTTCCGCGAGAAGGGTGCCGGCGGCATCACCTATGTCCAGGCGCTCAAGTTCACGCTCCTCAAATTCGTCTTCGGTATCCGGCATTCGGGCTTCGATCCCAAGGCAGAGTGGAAGGGACCGGTTGTCTTCATCGTCCTCGCCCAGTCCTCGCTCGACCGGGCCATCCTGAAGCCGTTCCTGCCCGCCCAGACATTTCATGTCGAGACTGAGGGCGAGGACGCGACGGCGCAGGCCATGACGCTTTTCAAGTCGGTGATGGCGGGCCACGGCATCACCTGTGTCTACCTGCCGCCCCAGGTCGAGGCTTCGCCGGAAACAATGGGATTGCTCGCCGAGATAGGTGCGGTCGCGCGCGAGGCCAGCGCGCGGATTGTGCCGATCTTCATACGCGGCACGCGCTTTTCCCTCTTCTCCCATTGGAAGCAGGCTCAGGCGCCGCGCAGCTTGTTGCCGCAGGTGGTGATGGCGGCCGCACCCGAATTCCAGCTGTCGGGAACCAGCGGCCAGCACTTGGCCGACCAGTTGCTCGATGGCGCGGCCAATGCCAAGTTCCGCTCCGTCAATCTGCGCCAGTCGCTGTTCGAGGCGCTGGTCGCGGCAGCCAAGCTCTACGGCCCTTCTCGCGAGATCCTCGAGGATGCGCTGGGCGCCAGGCTGAGCTACCGAAAGCTGCTGATCGGCGTGCGGGTGCTGGCGAAGCGGATCGAAGCCATGTCCAAGCGGGGCGAGGCGATCGGCATCCTGCTGCCCAATTCCACCGGCGTGGTGGTCGGCATGTTCGCGGTGGCGTCCGCCGGGCGGGTCGCGGCGATGCTCAATTATACCGCTGGTCCCGCAGCGATCGTCTCGGCACTCGGCACCGGCAACATCTCGACCGTGCTGACATCAAAGGGCTTCATCGAAAAGGCGGATCTCGGTGGCCTCATCGAGAAAATGAAGGAAAGCGGGGCCAAGATCGTCCATGTCGAGGAGCTGCGCGAGAGCATCGGCTTCATGGAGAAGTTCCGCGCTTTCCTGTTGTGGCGGCGTGCCGTTGCGAAATCCAAACCGGACGATCCGGCCATCGTGCTCTTCACCTCGGGTTCCGAGGGTACGCCGAAGGGCGTCGTGCTCTCGGCGAACAGTCTCGTCGCCAATGCCGCGCAGGTCGATTGCCGGATCGATTTTTCGAGCGAGGACACGCTGTTCAACGTGCTTCCGCTGTTCCATTCCTTCGGACTGCTCGGCGGCGCCTTCCTGCCGATCTATTACGGCGTCCGGCTGTTCCTCTATCCCTCACCGCTGCACTACAAGCTGATCCCGTCACTGGCCCGCAAGGTGGCGCCGACATTCATGTTCGGAACCGATACGTTCCTCAACGGCTACGCGCGCGCTGCCAAGGATGGCGATTTCGACAGCCTGCGGATGATCGTTGCCGGAGCCGAGGCGGTGAAGCCCGAGACGCGCAAGATGTACCGCGACCGCTTCGATGCCCTGGTTGTAGAAGGCTACGGTATGACAGAAGCCTCGCCCGTCGTGGCGGTCAACTCCGCGACCTTTTCCAAGGACGGCAGCGTGGGCAGGCTGCTCACCGGCATGGAAATGCGCATCGAACCCGTCGAGGGGATTGCCGAGGGTGGACGGTTGTTCATCGCGGGGCCCAACCTCATGCTCGGATATCTACTCGGTGACAAGCCCGGCGTGGTCCAGCCGCTGGCCAGCAAGTGGCACGATACCGGCGACATTGTCTCGATCGACGAGCGGGGCTTCATCAGCATCAAGGGTCGGGCGAAGCGTTTCGCCAAGATCGCCGGCGAAATGATCTCGCTCGGTGCCGTGGAGATGATGGTCAAGCAACTCTGGCCAGAGGCCAACCATGCGGCAATCTCGCTTCCCGACAAGCGGCGCGGTGAACGGATCGTTTTGGTCACCACGCAATTGCCAGCGCGGAAGGACGAGTTGATCGCCTATTCCAAACGCTTCGGCGCGACCGAGATGATGATCCCCGATGATATCGTCAACGTGCCGGAGATACCGGTCCTGGGCAGTGGCAAGGTAGATTACACGGCGACCACTGCGCTAGTGGCGGGGACCGTCGTCGTCTGAGCCTTCTACGCGGCTGGGTGGCACTTCAGGCACCACGCCTTCTTCCACATCCCTTTCGTGTGCCGGCAAGGAGCCGTATTTCTTCATCCAGGCGCGGGCGCCGAATGGCAGTGTGCAGAGATAGAGGATGGAGGTCGCGGCGAGAACCTGCCAAGTGTAACTCATCAACAGCGCCACATAGACCACGACCACCAGGATGAAGGGCAGGGCGTTTTCGCGCCGGATCATGCCCTGCGCCTTGCCAGACCAGACGGGAATGCGCGAGACGAGGAGATAGCCGATCAGAACCGTATAGGCCGCCGAGCAGTAGCCGTAGATGGGCGAAGCTTCCAGCCCGAGGAAGCCGATATAGACCGGCAGCATGACGAGCAGCGCCCCGGCCGGCGCCGGCACGCCGACGAAATATTCCGAGAGCCATTTCGGCTTGTTCGGCCGGTCGGTCATCACATTGAAGCGCGCCAGCCTTAGGCCGGCCGAGATCGCGAAAATCAGCGCCGCGATCCAGCCGATCGAACGGGCCTGGTCGAGCACATAGACATAGAGGACTAGCGCCGGGGCGACGCCGAAATTGACGATATCGGCCAGCGAATCCATCTGCACGCCGAAATTCGAGGTGGCGCGCATCATCCGCGCCACTCGTCCGTCGATGCCATCGAGAAAGGCGGCAACCAGCACCATGGAGACGGCCAGTTCATAGCGACCCTCGAAAGCCAGCCTTATGCCGGTGAGGCCCGCGCAGATCGCCAGCACCGTGATGAGGTTCGGCACCATCATGCGAAGCGGAATTTCGCGCAGGCGCGGGCCACGGGCTCCATCGTCCTTGGCATGTGTTCCCGGCGGTGTGGCGGCGCTATCCATTTCCAGGTTCCTCACATCCGCCGGCCGAGCACCGGCCCCTTGTCGCTGCCGAATTCGGCAAGCACCGTCTCGCCACCGATCGCGGCCTGGCCGACGGTCACGTGCGGGGTAAAGCCTTCGGGCAGGTAGACATCGAGCCGCGAGCCGAAACGGATCAGGCCGAAACGCTGGCCGGCATCGATCTGCATAGTCGGCGTGACCCAGCAAACGATGCGGCGCGCCACAAGGCCCGCCACTTGCACGACGCCGATGCGGCCATGGACGGTATCGATGACCAGACCATTGCGCTCGTTGTCTTCGCTTGCCTTGTCGAGATCGGCATTGAGGAACTTGCCCTCGCGATAGACGACATGATCGATCATGCCCTTCATCGGCGCGCGGTTGATATGGCCGTTGAACACGTTCATGAAGATCGAGATCTTCAGCATCGGCTCGGCGCTCAGCGCCAGTTCAGCCGGCGGAACCGTCATGGAAACCAGCGACACCGTCCCATCGGCCGGGCTGATCGCGTAATCCTCGTCCTGCGGCACCGAGCGCTCGGGATCGCGGAAGAAATAGGCGCACCAGAGCGTCAGGATCAGGCCGATCCAGAACAGCGGCTGCCAGAGAAAGCCGAGGATAAGGGACAACGCAAAGAAGGCGACGATGAACTTGTGCCCTTCCCGATGGATCGGCACGAGTGTTTTGCGGATGGTATCGACAAGGCTCATTCGATCGGGGCTCCTGGTTGCGGCACCGGACTAGCGCGAAATGGGGTCCTCTTCAACCATGTTCAAGGCGGAAAGGTTGGGGCGGGAGGAAGAGGTGCGGTTAGATGCCCAGGAACAGGACGTCGAGTGCCGCGGTGATCTGATCGCGTTGATCAGCTATGCTGCCTACGCTCTTTCCAATATCGCGCGTTCTCACCGCGGACATCAACTGCGGCATGAAGAGATACGTGCGGGAATTGAAGCGTAGTTCGCGATTGACCCTTCTCAATGGTTTCAATCTTGGATCGGCTGGTACCAGGGGTGCCAGAAGACGCGTGTTGTATTCATCGACAGCGCCAGATTGCAGATCGACAAAAAGCGTATCCGAACCCGGCAGTGAGTAGACGTCGAATTGCGCCATCAGAACTGTCGGTACTTTTCGAGCGGAAGCCCGTGCTCCTCTACCCAGGCATTCATTGACGCGAACGCTTTCGCATTTTCCCGTTTGAACAGCCGCTCAGCTTCGAGGCGTTCTTGTGGCGTCCGTGCCGCGCGTTCCATGCGAAGACGTTCAAGGTCGGCTTGCATATTCTCGGGCACTTTCTTCGAACTGGTCATCTCGTTCTCCGTCTTTACCCAAGCATACTAGCCATTCGCCGCCGGATTTCAACGTTCAAACATAGCGTCGCTCATAGCGCCTACCCAAGCTGGTCAGCAATTCATAGCCGATCGTGCCTGCCGCACGCGCCGCTTCATCCAGTGTGATTCCGTTTCCGAACAGCGAGATGTAATCGCCTGTTTTCACATGCGATTTATCGATGTCCGTGATGTCGAACATGGTGAGGTCCATGGTAACGCGGCCGATGACCGGCACTTTCTGTCCCGCAACGAAACCGAAAGCACCAGGTGATCCGGCCTGCCTCAGCGCGACACCCGAGCCGGACAGCGACCGGTGCCAGCCATCCGCATAGCCCGCGCCCACCACAGCCACCCGGCTGTCGCGCGCCAGCGTTTGCGTGGCACCGTAGCTGACCTTTTCGCCGGCGGTGACATCGCGGATCTGCAGGATGCGTGCCTCGGCCGTCACGACCTGCCGCATGGGATTGGCCACGCCGCAGACAGACTCGCCGCCATATAGCGCGATGCCGGGACGGGTGAGGTCGAAATGATATCCGGAGCCGAGGAAGATGCCAGCCGAGCTGGACAGGCTTGATTCCACGCCTGGGAAAAGCCGGCTAACCGTCCGAAAGGATTCAAGCTGCTGACGGTTCAACGGATGGGTCGGTTCGTCGGAGCAGGCGAGATGGCTCATCAGCATGACGGGAGCCGCAACACCGGATGTCGATAGGCGCGCGGCCTCTTCGGGATGCACGCCCAGGCGGTTCATGCCGGTATCGACATAAAGCGCGTGAGGGTGCGTGCGGCCAAGGCCCTGGAAGAAATCGAACTGCTCGACCGAGGCGATCACGGGAATGAGACCATTGGCGAAGCACTGGTCCTCCCATCCAGCCCATAATCCGGAGAGAACGAAAATGCGCGCATCCGGCAGTGTGCTGCGGAGTTCGGCGCCCTCGGTAACCGTCGCGACGAAAAAGGTCCGGCAGCCGGCCCCGGACAAGGCTTGCGCGACGGGCGCGGCCCCCAGGCCATAGGCATCCGCCTTCAGCACGGCCGACGTTTCCGCCCGGCCGCTGCGCTCCGCCAGCATCCGCCAGTTAGCCGCAATCGCACCGGTATCGACCGTCAGCCGCGCAGGCGCGATATCGAAAGTGCTGGCTTGGGGCGGCGGCATATCCATGGCCGCGCTCTTAATGAGAAACTTCGGCGGGGGCAAGCATGAGCACTTTTGTTCAAGACGGTTGAGTGAAAATGCGGTATTTGAGCCACCATGCAGAATGTTTCCCAATCGCAGGCGACGGAAGCCGTGCCGGTGACGGCGAAGGAAAAGACCAGTTTCTGGCGGGCCAAGCCCTTCCGGGACATGGAATGCATGACGGCGACCTTCATCACCCACGCATTCGCGCCGCATGCGCACGACACGTTCTCGATCGGCGCGATCGAATCCGGTTGCCAGATCGCCAGCATCCGCGGCGAACGCGAGTTCACCGGGCCGGGCGCGCTCTACCTGCTCAATCCCGGCGAGATCCATGATGGCGCGCCCGGCATCAGCGATGGCTATCGCTACCGGATGATCTATCCGGAGATCGCGCTACTGACCGGGATTCTCGAAGATGTGACGGGTCGCAGCTTTCAGGGAACGCCGAGCTTCTCGCGCCAGTTGCTGCATGATCCGGACCTCGCCCAGGCGTTCCATCATGCCCATCGGCTGGTAGAAGCCGGAGACGAACCGCTCGCGGCCGAGGAGGCGATGTACAGTGTGCTCTCGCGGATGTTCGCCCAGTATGGCAGCGTCATCATCTCGCCGCCGGCCGAGACGGGGCGCATAGGGGTGGCGCGTGCGCGGGACTATCTCGCCGAGAATTTCGAAAGTGATATCGGGCTGGAGGAACTGGCGGGCGTGGCGGGGCTCAGCCGCGCGCATCTGATCCGGGCTTTCCGGCGCGAGTTCTTCATCACGCCGCATGCCTTCCAGACCGACATGCGCGTCCGACAGGCGCGGCGCCTGCTGCGCGAAGGCGCATCGCCGTCTGAAGTGGCTTTGCAATGCGGGTTCGCCGATCAGGCGCATTTCACCCGTCACTTCAAGGCCCGCACGGGCGTCACGCCGGCCGTCTTCCGCAACGGCTGATTTTCTCAACCCCCGAGCACTTTCCTTCAAGACCCGCGTTATGCCCAAGGCTAAGAGGGCGTAACCAATCAGGAGAAATCATGACCTGGAAAGCGGAATTTACCGCCGGTGTGAAAACCATCGCACCGATCATCGTCGCCGCCATGCCGATCGGCCTCGTCTTCGGTGCCGTCGCCGCCGCCAAGGGGCTGTCGCCACTGGAAGCGACCTTGATGAGCGCCATGGTGTTTGCCGGAGGCTCGCAGTTCGTGGCGATGGATATCTGGACCCATCCGGCGAGCTGGACGGCGCTCGGCTTCGCAGCCCTGCTCGTCAATATCCGCCATGTTCTGATGGGTGCTTCCCTCGGACACAAGATGGACGCTTTCTCTCCCTGGCAGAAATATCTCGCTGTGCTCGTGATGGCCGACGAGAACTGGGCGATGGCCGAGGCGCGCGCTCGGAAGACCAAGCTGACGCCCGCCTTTTTCGCGGGCTTATCGATCTTCTTCTATCTCAACTGGATCATATGCAGCCTGGCTGGTGCGCTGCTCGGGGCCTTCCTCGGCGATCCCGCCGTTATCGGGCTGGATTTCGCCTTTCCGGCGGTGTTCATCGTGCTGGTCATGGGCTTCTGGAAAGGCCCGGCTACCGGCATGGTGCTGATCGCGAGCGCACTCGCCTCGATCCTGGTGCACCATCTGGTTCCCGGCGCCTGGTACATCGCGGCGGGGGCGGCTGCGGGATTGGTGGCGGCGGTCGTCACCGGACGGTTCAGAAAAGTGGCGGTGGCGCAATGACGATCGATCTCAATACATTCCTCGCAATCCTCGCCATGGCCGCCGCGACGATCCTCACGCGCGTCTCCGGCGTGTTCCTACTGCGCTACATCTCGATCGGCGAGCACGCGCGGGGAGCACTCGATGCGATCCCTCCCGCCGTGCTGATGGCCGTCATCGCGCCCACTGCGCTCGCGACGGGCTTGGCCGAGACGATCGCATGTGCCGTGACGGCGCTTGCTGCATTGCGGCTTCCATTGCTGGCCTGCGTGGCGATCGGGGTGGGGACCGTCGTGGCGTTGCGGGCGGTTGGGTTTTAGGGCGCCAATAACTTTGTCGATCGCCCCTGCCGTTCAAGAATTTTGGATGCCTTCTTGTCGAAAGTGACAAAAGTCTCGCCGCCGAGCCATTGGCCTTCATAGGCTATGACGCCATCAGCGAAATCGCCGCCGGCATTCAGCGCGGCGAGACCGGCTTCGACCGCCGGACGGTTGGCGACGACATTCGCTGTGCCGAGAAGCTGGCTTATCGACGCGGAGATATCGGCACGCGACGTTTTATAGTGGGAGCTTAAGACCCAGGCGAATTCACAAAGAACCTGCAGGCCGATGGCGATGACCTCGGCTGATTCAAGAATCTCTGCCGCAAGCTCGCTCTGTTGGACATCGTCCTCGACGAAAAACCGTATCAGTACGTTCGTATCTGTTGTCGCCAGCATCAATCGCCGCGCCCGGCGCGAGAACCAGCCTCGGCGATAGCCTCACCGATCTCCTTGATCGAAAGCTTCCGGCCATTGGTCTTGCCGCGCAGGAACCCGCGCAGATCACGGATGGTCCCCTTGGGCTTGCCGGCCTTTATTTCTGCGCGGCCGTCGGGAAGCAGGTCCACGTGGATCTTGTCGCCCGGCTCGATACCCAGATGCTGAAGCACGTCCTTGCGGAGGGTAACCTGACCCCGTGCTGTGACAGTCAAGCTGGTCATGACAGGATCTCCGTGGAATACCAAATGAAAGTAATGCAAAATTGCATTACTTTCAAGGTGCCGTTCCGGCCCTCAATGCTCGTATTGCGTGAAGCTCGGGTCCGCGAGGTCGGTGAAGCGCGTGAATTCCGCCTGGAAGGCGAGTTTTACCGTGCCGGTTGGTCCGTGGCGCTGCTTGGCGATGATCACGTCGGCGGTGCCCTTGACCTTGTCCATGTTGGATTCCCATTCCGTGTATTTCGGATCGTCGGGATCGCGGGGCTCGGCGTTCTTCACATAATATTCCTCGCGGAACACGAAGAGCACGACGTCTGCGTCCTGCTCGATCGAGCCTGATTCACGCAAGTCCGAGAGCTGGGGGCGCTTGTCGTCACGGCTTTCCACCTGGCGCGACAGCTGGGACAGTGCGATGATCGGCACGCCGAGTTCCTTGCCGAGCGCCTTGAGGCCGGTGGTGATCTGCGTCACTTCCTGCACGCGGTTCTCACCGGATTTGCCGGAACCGGTCATCAGCTGGATATAGTCGACGACGAGGCAATCGAGGCCGCGCTGGCGCTTCAGGCGACGGGCACGCGCCGAAAGCTGCGCGATCGAGATACCACCGGTCTGGTCGATGAAAAGCGGAATCTTCTGCATCATCTGCGAGCAGGCGACCAGCTTCTCAAAATCGGCTTCGGTGATGTCGCCGCGACGAATCTTGGACGACGAGACTTCCGTCTGCTCGGAAATGATACGGGTGGCCAGCTGTTCGGAAGACATTTCGAGCGAATAGAAGCCGACAACGCCGCCGTTCCGAGCCTTGAAGGAGCCGTCCGGCAGGACTTCCGGCTCGTAGGCCGCGGCGATATTATAGGCGATATTGGTGGCCAGCGAGGTCTTGCCCATGCCGGGACGTCCGGCAAGCACAATCAAGTCGGAGCGCTGCAGACCGCCCATCTTCGCGTCCAGCGACATGATGCCGGTGGAGATACCCGAGAGATGGCCTTCGCGCTCGAAGGCAGCGCCCGCCATGTCGATCGCCTGCGCCACGGCATCGGAAAACGCCTGGAAGCCGCCGTCGTAACGGCCGGTCTCGGCAAGCTCGAACAGGCGCCGCTCGGTGTCTTCGATCTGGGTCTGCGGCGGCATGTCGAGCGGCGCGTCATAGGCGATGTTGACCATGTCCTCGCCGATGGTGATCAGGGAACGGCGGAGCGCCAGATCGTAGATCGCTCGGCCATAGTCCTCGGCATTGATGATCGAGACGGCGTCCGCCGCAAGGCGCGCCAGATACTGCGCCACGGTGAGGTCGCCGACCTTGTCGTCGGCCGGCAGGAAGGTCTTGATCGTCACAGGGTTGGCGGTCTTGCCCATGCGGATGATATCGCCCGCGACCTCGAAGATCCGGCGGTGCAGCGGCTCTTGGAAATGCACGGGCTTCAAGAAATCCGACACGCGGTAGAAGGCGTCGTTGTTGACCAGCATGGCGCCGAGCAGCGCCTGCTCCGCCTCGAGATTGTTCGGGGCTTCGCGGTAATGCGGGGTGGCGTCGGTATTGCTGATGGCGGCAAGTTTCCGCGCGGCGTCTTTCATTATGCTGTCCGTCACAATTCTGTCTTGAAGGTGCCGATCCTATAGACCGGTTGGCCTCAAGACGCAGATGAATCTTGCCAATTCGTTAAGCTGTAGCCGATGTCCACAGCATGAAGCTTACCGTGGATAAGATCGCCATTGACACATCTTTCCGTTGACTCGACTCAAGCGACTCGCGGCGAACATACATAGAACAAAAATGCCCGCACCGGAAGTGCGGGCCTTTTGAAAGGGATGAAGGAGAATCAGCTATTCGGCCGCCTCATGCGGGAAACGGACGGAGCCGGCCTGCTGCTTCTGCTCGGTCTGGCGCAGGCAGTTTTCCGAGGACTGGATATAGTCGCGCGTCAGCGGCACCGCCTCCTGGTCATGTGCCAGCTGGAACTGGAAGATCACCAGGTTCTGCCAGCGGAAGGCGCTTTCGGAGGAGGCGAGATAGAATTCCCAGATGCGGCAGAACTTCTCGTCATAGAGCGCCTTGGCCTCCTCACGCCTTGCCATGAAGCGCTTGCGCCATGCCTTCAACGTCTCGGCATAGTGCAGCCGCAGGATCTCGATATCGGTGATCTTGAGGCCGGAGCGCTCGATCGCCGGCATCACCTCGGACAGTGCCGGCATATAGCCGCCGGGGAAGATATATTTCTCGATGAACGGATTGGTCGTGCTCGGCACGTCGGTGCGGCCGATCGTGTGCATCAGCATCACGCCGTCCTTTTTGAGAAGCTGCGCCGACTTCTTGAAATAAGTGTCGTAGAACGGCCGACCGACATGCTCGAACATGCCGACGGAGACGATGCGGTCAAACTTCTCTTCGACATGGCGATAATCCTGCAGGTCGAAGCGCACGTCATCCTTCAGGCCACCATCCTCGGCGCGCTTGCGGGCGATTGCCAACTGCTCGTCGGAGAGCGTGACGCCTTTGACCTTGGCGCCGAGATTGCGTGCGAGATAAAGCGCCATGCCGCCCCAGCCGCAACCGATGTCGAGCACGGAAAGGCCCGGCCGGTTCATCACCATCTTGGCTGCGATATGCCGCTTCTTGGCGAGTTGCGCCTCTTCCAGATCCGTATCAGGCGTCTCGAAATAGGCACAGGAATACTGCCTGTCGCCATCGAGGAACAGGTCGTAGAGCGCGCCGGTCAGGTCGTAATGATGCTGTACGTTCTTGCGCGAGCGCTGGGCGAAATTGTATTCCTTGAAGAACCGGAAAGCGTAGCGAATCTTGGCGAACAGCTTCATCCACGGCTTGTACTCGAACTCGCCATCGGGATTGCCGGTGAACACCGTCTCCAGAAGGTCGTACATATCGCCTTCGACGATATCGAGCCCGCCGTCGCCGTAACATTCTCCGAGATAGTATTCGGGATTGTAGACGACCAGCCACTCCGCTTTGCTGGTGTTGAAGCGGATGTGGACCGGCTTGCCGGTTCCTCCGCCATAGGTGCGCCGCGTACCATCGGCGAATGTGAGAGTTAGATTACCCTTGCGAACGATGGTCGCAATAAAGCGGTCTAGAATGCGATTCATATGTCAGCTCCACGCGCATTACACACAACTGACAGCAGGCCGGACGGGCGTAATGGAGGGCGCACCGGGCGGTAAGCTTGTCCAAAACATTAACAATAGTAAAATTTAGCAAAGAATCTCCAATTGGCAATGGGTCTTGATCGGCTAATTGTTCAAACTTGCACAAGAATCCATTCCGATTTGTGATATGATTAACATGCGTGGGGAAACGCAAAACGCCTCCGGATGGTTCCGGAGGCGTTCAAAAAAGCGGGGCGAACCGCTTAAAGATCGTACGATCTTACATTTCTTCGCCGTCGTCCATCTGGCTGGCATCGAAGAAGTCTTCCGGCTTCAATGCATCCTCGTCGACACCATAGATGGCGTCGGCCGAGGTCAGGCTTTCGCCCTTGGACTGGCGGGCGGCTTCGTCGGCCGAGCGGGCGACGTTGAGTTCGATCGTGACGGTCACCTCGGCATGCAGGTGGATAACCACATTGTGCAGGCCGATCATTTTGATCGGGGTGTTGAGGTCGACCTGGTTGCGGCCGATGCTGAAGCCTTCGGCGGACACGATGTCGGCGATGTCACGCGCTGCGACCGAGCCGTACATCTGGCCGGTTTCGCCAGCGGAGCGGACGACGACGAAGGACTTGCCTTCGAGCTTGTCGGCAATCGTCTGGGCTTCGCTCTTGCGCTCGAGGTTGCGGGCTTCAAGCTGCACGCGCTCGGTTTCATAGCGCTTGTTGTTGGCTTCGTTGGCGCGCAGTGCCTTGCCGAGCGGCAGCAGGTAGTTACGGGCGTAGCCGTCCTTGACCTTTACCGTCTCGCCCATCTGGCCGAGCTTGTTGACGCGTTCGAGGAGAATGACTTGCATGATGTGAGTTCCTTTCAGTTCTGCGTGTCGGAAGTTTCGTTGGAATTGGCAGGCGTGATCGCGACGGCGCGTCGCGGATTGGCAAGACCGAAGGACATGATCAATATTTGTCCGACGGCGGGAATAAGAGCGACCAAGTAGGTCAGGATCAACGCAGGCAACGCCCACGGCTTGTCGCGCAGTGCATTGTGAATGACCGCAAAACCGGCAAGCAGAAAGCCGCCGCCGACCGCGCCCGCAAAACTGGCGCCAATAAGGCCGACCGTGCCGCCGACGAGCATCAACACAATCCCACCCACCAATACGGCCAGTGCGAGGCGGTTCATGCGAAGGCTGGAGCGCACATCTTCACGCGGCCGGACATTGCGCTTGAACGCGGTGAGAATGCGCATCGCAAAATAGAAGCCGCCGAAGAAGGAGATCATGTTGCCGGCGGCGATGGGGACCGGGCTGAACGTCTTCAGGGTGGCCAGCATCTGCAGCTTGTCGCCGGCCGTCGGTGCCGCCAGGGGATCCATCTCGGCGATAATGGCGGAGAGGCGATCGATCTCTTGGGTGAAATAGGCGTCGAGCGGCGCAACCAGCACCAGGCACAGGGTTGCCAGCGCGACCAGCGCGGCGCCTGCGAGAAGAATGTCGGAAAGCGGATACCATGCGAGCGCGGTTTCCGGCCCGCCGATCTCGCTTGCCGGACGCGCAAGTCCCGCGAGCTGGCTCATGATGGCTGCCGGCAGAAGCGTGGCCCCGAAAATGAAGGCAAATTCGATTGAAGATGCCAGCGCGCCGAGCGCCGCGGCGGCAACGACGACGGCCAGCAGTCCGGCCACCCGGCCAAAGCCGAGACCGGCGATGAACAGCGCGGTCATTGCGGCAATCGGCGCAATCACGGGCAGGGCCGGCGACACCACCATGAGAATGGCGGCGACCAGTCCGGCAATGATGCCGACCAATACAGGGTTTACGCTCGGTTTCATTCTATCTCGCTGTCCTGTCCATTCAATCGAATGAAGCAGTTAGGGGAGTTTCCTGAAGGATTGATTCAGGTCCCCAACATGGGATTTCTGTCGTTCCGATCCGCGCCCATCGCGGAAGGGATGCATGAGGCGCCGGGCGCCTCACGCGGAGTCAGGTGCCGGAGAGCGGGTCTCCGGGGATCGAGCTTTACGCTACGACGTAAGGCAGCAGGCCGAGGAAACGGGCGCGCTTGATGGCCTGGGCCAGTTCGCGCTGCTTCTTCTGGGAAACGGCGGTGATGCGCGACGGAACGATCTTGCCACGCTCGGAAATGTAGCGCGAGAGCAGCTTGACGTCCTTGTAGTCGATGCGCGGCGCATTCTGGCCCGAGAAGGGGCAGGTCTTGCGGCGGCGATGGAACGGACGGCGCGCGGCCGGAGCGGATGAAGTATCAGCCATTGGAAATTCTCCTTACGATTCGCGCGGACGGAACGGACGGTCGCCATCGCGACGCGGCGGGCGATCACCACGGTCGCCACGATCACCGCGCGGCGAGAACGGACGGTCGTCGCCATCACGGCGCGGACGGTCGTCGCGGTCGCGCTTCTGCATCATGGCCGACGGGCCTTCCTCGTGAGCCTCGACCTTGACGGTCATGAAGCGCAGGATGTCTTCGTTGTAGCGCTGCTGGCGCTCGACTTCCTGGATCGCGGCTGCCGGAGCATCGACGTCCATGAGGACGTAGAAGGCCTTGCGGTTCTTCTTGATGCGGTAGGTGAGGGACTTGAGGCCCCAGTTCTCGATGCGCCCAACCTTGCCGCCGAGAGATTCGATAACACCCTTGTATGTTTCAACGAGTGCGTCGACCTGCGGAGCGGCGATATCCTGCCGGGCAAGGAAGCAATGTTCGTAAAGAGCCATGAAATGACTTGCCTTTCTTGCGTTTTCATCAATCCCATCCGGAATGGCGCCAAGCCTCAACGACTGTTCTTTGTTTGCGGGCAAGCCCGCGGGGCAAGAAAAGCGTCTGTTCGGTACGGTCGAGAGCGGAGACACGGGAAGCCGGAACCCTGTGGTTCCTCACGGTTTCAACGACGAAACCGGCCTTCCGTAAAGCCACCAGCCAAATGACCGGATGTTTGATGAGGGCGGCTTTTACAGGAAAATGCGGCGAAAGCAAGGGGTGGATAGCGCATATGCTCGGGACAATACCGCAACCAAGAGTTTACGCATGGTTGCAATTGTATAATAATGCACGCATAGGTATTGATTCTCGAATGAGAAGGTTGTACTCATTCCCTGATGCGGGTGCTCTCGGCGGGAGACGAGGTGCTGGATACCGCGGCAACACAAAAGGGGGAATGAAATGGCTGTTTCCAATGCTGTGGCTGATAACGCCACGCCAAAATGGGAATTCAAGAATCTGCTGGCATGGGCTGTTTTTCTGGTATCGACGTTTGGAATACTCGTGACCGGCTATTTTGCCGCCACGATCCAGGGCAGCGGCACGACCGCACGTGACGTATTCACAACGCTTGTGCCGCTGTTCAGTACATGGGTCGGAACCATCCTGGCCTTCTACTTCTCGCGTGAAAATTTCGAGACCGCCAACAGGGCGGTTGACAAGGCGATGGAGAAGCTGACGCCGGAGCAGGAGATGCAGCAGACCGCCGTCAGCCAGGTGATGAAAAAGCGCAACGCGATAAAGAGCCTCGATCTCGCCACGGCTGCCGATGAAGCCAATGTTACCATCGCCCAGATCCGCACCCTACTTGACCAGGGCTTCAGCCGGATCGCGATTTTCGCGCCCAACAATGTCATCAAGTACATCATTCACGAGGGAACGCTGAACAAATTCATCGCCGACAACGCCGCAGCCGGGACCGCTGTCGACCTGACCACTGCGAAACTGCCGGAGTTTCTCGCGTTCAAGATCGGCGCCGAGAACGTCAAGGACATCGTTTCCAAGATGGCGTTCGTCAAATTGGACGCGAACCTGCAGGACGCGCGCACGGCGATGCTCGCGGTCAAGGGCGCTCAGGACGTGTTCGTTACGAAAACAGGCAAGAAGGACGAGCCGGTCGAGGGCTGGGTAAGCAACAACGACATCACGAAGGATATTTGATCGTACCAACATGCCTGGGCCGGAAGCAGCACCGATACGCGCTTCCGGCCGCGGCCGATAAAGCCCATCCGTCAGATCGGCATCGGATATTTCCGGATCACCGCCCTGAGATCGCGGATTACGGTATCGTCGAGCGTCAAATGCTTCGCCGAGATATCCGTCTTGAGCTGTTCCATTGTCGTGGCGCCGATGATGACCGACGTCATGAACGGCCGTGTCAGGCAGAAGGCCAGCGACATCCGCGCGAGATCGAGATTGTGCTTCTTCGCAACCTCGACGAATTCGGCGACGGCCGGTTCCTGGTGATGGGTGAGGCGGCCGCCGATGTCGGGATTGATCGACGCGCGCGAGCCAGCGGGAATGGCGCCACCCAAATATTTTCCGGTCAGCAGACCGCCAGCCAGCGGTGAATAGGCTAGCAGCCCGATATCCTCGTGATGGGCGACTTCGGCGAAATCGAGGTCATGCTGGTGATAGAGCAGATTGTATTCGTTCTGGATCGAAGCCACGCGCGGTAGGCCGAGTTCATCGGCAAGCCGCAGATACTGCATCGTGCCCCAGACGGTATCGTTGGAGAGGCCGAAGGCGCGAATCTTGCCTGCCTTGTGCGCTTCGCCGATCGCTTCCAGGATCTCGCGGAGATTGGCGACCACGGCCTCGCGCGGCGGCTGGCGCTCGGGCTTGTAGGTCCAGGCCTGGCGGAAATGGTAGTGGCCGCGATTGGGCCAATGGAGCTGGTAGAGGTCGATGTAATCGGTATTGAGCCGCGTGAGACTGAGATCGATCGCCTTGCGTATCTCATCGCCGGTGATCGGCACGCCGCCGCGAATATAGTCGCGGCCGGGGCCGGCGATCTTGGTTGCCAGCACGACCTTGTCGCGATTGCCGCGCGCCTTCATCCAGGTGCCGATGAAGCGTTCGGTATCGCCCTGTGTCTCGGCCGAAACGGGCGTGGTCGGGTAGAGTTCGGCTGTGTCCAGGAAATTGACGCCCTCGGCGACGGCGTAATCCATCTGCCCATGTGCCTCGGCCTCCGTATTCTGGCTGCCCCAGGTCATGGTGCCGAGGCAGATTTCCGAAACCTGCATGCCGGTGCGGCCGAGCGGATTAAAGCGCATGGAGTATCCTTGGAAATTGAAGCGAGGGCATTGAAACGGGCGCAATCTATGCCGATTTTGTTGCAGTGCAAGGGCACGCGGCGGCGTTTTCGGGGTAAAAACCGGTTGGCAGCGGATCACCAATGCTTGACAGGCTGCAAGATTGTGTGAATGGGAAGGCCAAATACGAGAACGAGAGGGAGCTGCCATGACGGTCGCATTCACATTTCCCGGTCAGGGCAGTCAGTCCGTCGGCATGGGCAAGGAATTGGCGGACAGCTTTGCCGAGGCGCGCGCGGTGTTCGACGAGGTCGATGAGGCGCTCGGCG
Organism: Rhizobium sp. TH2; assembly: GCF_024707525.1. Taxonomy (NCBI): domain Bacteria; kingdom Pseudomonadati; phylum Pseudomonadota; class Alphaproteobacteria; order Hyphomicrobiales; family Rhizobiaceae; genus Rhizobium; species Rhizobium sp. TH2. Next base: position 1,711,179 of record NZ_CP062231.1, read on the forward strand.
AAAAGCTTTCCGATGTCATGTGGAGCGGCCCCGAGGAGACGTTGACGCTGACGGCCAACGCCCAGCCGGCGCTGATGGCGGTGTCGATCGCCGCGATCCGGGTGATGCAGGCGCGTGGCCTCGATCTCAAGTCGAAGGTCGCCTATGTCGCCGGCCATTCCCTCGGTGAATATTCCGCACTCTGCGCCGCCGGCACCTTTACTCTGGCCGATACAGCGCGTCTTCTTCGCATTCGCGGCAACGCCATGCAGGCCGCGGTGCCGGCGGGCAAGGGCGCCATGGCGGCGATCATCGGGCTCGAGCATTCCGCAGTCGAAGCCATTTGTCAGTCGGTCGCCGGGCTTGGCGCCTGCCAGATCGCCAACGACAATGGCGGTGGCCAGCTGGTCGTCTCCGGCGAGAAGGCCGCGGTCGAACAGGCCGCCGCACTCGCCAAGGAACAGAAGGCATTGCGCGCCATTCTTCTTCCCGTGTCCGCACCCTTCCATTCGCGCCTGATGGCACCGGCGGCGGATGCCATGGCCGAAGCGCTTTCCAAGGTGACTGCCAATAGCCCTGTCGTACCCATCGTCGCCAATGTCCGTGCGGCCCCGGTGACGGATGCGTCCGAGATCGTCAAGCTTCTCGTCGAGCAGGTCACCGGACAGGTGCGCTGGCGCGAGACCGTGGAGTGGTTCGCTGCGAACGGCGTCACCTCGCTCTATGAAGTCGGTTCGGGCAAGGTCCTGACCGGGCTCGTCCGCCGCATCGACAAGTCGCTGGCCGGCACGGCGGTCAATACGCCTGCCGATATCGAAGCGGCACTCGCGGCGCTCAACGCCTGAACAATATCAAGATAAGGATTGCGAGACATGTTCGACCTGACCGGCCGCAAGGCGCTTCTGACAGGTGCAACCGGGGGAATTGGCGAAGAGATCGCGCGGGCGCTCCACGCACGCGGCGCGACCGTCGGCCTGCACGGCACCCGCCGCGAAAAGCTTGAGCAATTGGCCGCCGATCTCGGCGAGCGGACCCATATCTTCACCGCCAATCTCACCGACCGCGCCGCGGTGAAGGAACTGGCGAAGACCGCCGAACAGGAACTCGGCGGCGTTGATATCCTCGTCAACAATGCCGGCATCACCAAGGACGGCCTGATGATGCGGATGAGCGACGAGGATTGGGACAATGTCCTTGACATCAATCTCAATGCCGCCTTCCTGCTGACCCGCGAATTCTGCGGCCCCATGATGAAGCGCCGCTACGGCCGCGTGGTCAACATCAGCTCGGTGGTCGGCACGACGGGCAATCCGGGTCAGGCCAATTACTGCGCCTCCAAGGCCGGAATGGAAGGTTTCACCAAGGCGTTGGCCGCTGAAGTCGCGACGCGCGGCATCGTCGCCAACTGCGTCTCGCCGGGCTTCATCGAAAGCGCGATGACCGAAAAGCTGAACGACAAGCAGAAGGAAACGCTTTTCGTGAAGATTCCGATGAAGCGCATGGGCCTGGGCAAGGAAGTCGCCGCTGCCGTCTGTTTCCTCGCATCCGAAGAATGCTCCTACATCACCGGTCACGTGCTGCATGTGAACGGTGGCATGGCGATGCTCTAAGCAACGAATTGACCAGCTCCCGCGTTTCGTTCGAAAGGGGCGGTAAAGCGGTTGAAAAACTTGGGCAAGAACCGCTGGGGAAACACCCCTGAACAGCCGGGAATTGCTCATTTTCAGGCTTTGCGCGGGAAATAAACCGTGTTAAGCCGCAGGAGACTGAGTGCAGTCTCTAGAATGGCGCTTGCAGGACTAAAATCGGTTTAGACTGGATTTTGGACATGCGAGCCGCTAGATGGAACTGCCGCTCCCGCCTTTTGGGGAAGAGCGGTGCAAATCGGGTATTGACGCCACTCCTGGCGCATAAACAGACGAAGGTCGAGGAAACCGACATGAGCGATATCGCAGAACGCGTAAAGAAAATTGTGGTGGACCATCTGGGCGTGGAAGCCGACAAGGTGACCGAAGCCGCCAGCTTCATCGATGATCTGGGCGCAGATTCTCTCGATACCGTCGAACTCGTGATGGCTTTCGAAGAAGAATTCGGCGTGGAAATCCCCGATGACGCCGCCGACTCGATCCTGACGGTTGGCGATGCGGTGAAGTTCATCTCCAAGGCCCAGGCCTGATCATTCCGGGTTGGCTCTGCCGGGCAGACTTTTGTCGCCCGGCAGTTTGCTATCCGGCATGAATTAATGAACAGACTTGAGTAGGGTGGAGAATAAGCCATGAGACGCGTCGTTATCACGGGGCTTGGAATGGTGACCCCGCTTGGATGTGGTGTTGAGGCGACCTGGGCGAACGCGCTTGCTGGAAAAAGCGGCGCTCGCAGGGTCACCGAATTCGAAGTCGAGGACCTGCCGGCGAAGATTGCCTGCCGGCTGCCCTTCGGCGATGGCTCCAACGGCACGTATAATGCCGACGACTGGATGGAGCCGAAGGAACAGCGCAAGGTCGATCCCTTCATCATCTACGGCATGGCAGCCGCCACCATGGCGCTGGACGATGCCGGCTGGCATCCCGAAACGGATGAGGACCAGATCGCCACCGGCGTGCTGATCGGCTCCGGCATCGGCGGCGTCGAAGGCATAGTCGAGGCGGGCTACACGCTCCGCGACAAGGGCCCCCGCCGCGTATCCCCCTTCTTCATTCCCGGCCGCCTGATCAACCTGGTCTCGGGACAGGTCTCGATCCGCCACAAGCTGCGCGGTCCGAACCATTCGGTCGTGACCGCTTGCTCCACCGGCGCGCATGCGATCGGCGATGCTGCGCGGTTGATCGCGCTGGGCGACGCGGACGTCATGGTCGCGGGCGGCTCGGAGTCGCCGGTGTCGCGGATTTCGCTCGCGGGTTTTGCCGCCTGCAAGGCACTGTCGACGGATTTCAACGACGAGCCTGAACGTGCCTCGCGACCCTATGACAAGGACCGCGACGGTTTCGTTATGGGCGAGGGCGCCGGTATCGTCGTGGTCGAGGAGTTCGAGCACGCCAAGGCGCGCGGCGCCAAGATCTATGCGGAGGTCGTCGGCTACGGTCTTTCGGGCGACGCCTACCATATTACTGCCCCCTCGGAGAACGGCGAGGGTGCCGAGCGCTGCATGCGCATGGCGCTGAAGCGAGCCGGGCTGCAGCCCAGTGAGCTCGACTACATCAACGCGCACGGCACATCCACAATGGCCGACACCATCGAGCTCAGCGCGGTCGAACGGCTCGTGGGCGATCACGCGTCCAACGTGTCGATGTCCTCGACCAAGTCGATGACCGGCCATCTCCTGGGTGCCGCCGGCGCGATCGAGGCGATCTTCTCGGTTCTCGCCATCCGCGACGGCATCGTGCCTCCCACGATCAATCTCGACAATCCTGAAGTCGAGACCAAGATCGATCTGGTGCCGAACAAGGCGCGCAAGCGCAAGGTCGATATCGCGCTCTCCAATTCCTTCGGTTTTGGCGGCACGAATGCATCGCTGATCCTGCGCCGTCTTCAGGATTGACTTTTGCCGCTCCGGAACAGACATTCCAGGGCGCTCACGCGCATCCAGTCTTGCCGCAATGCCGCTCCAATGTCTGCTTAATTGCGTGTGAAACAGTCCGAATTTTGAGGAATGCATTTGACCGATCCCAACCAGACGAGCGAAGGTCAGTTTGGCCGCGCCGCCAATGGCGGTGACGCCCAGACGCGCATCATACCGAAGTCGCCGAAGGAGGCGCTGAGGCCTGAAAAGGTGCCGCTGCCGCCACGCCGCTCGCGCGAGGCCCGCAGCCAGCTCGTCATCTTCCTCAATTTCGTGATGACCCTGGTCACCTTATTGACTGTCGCCGCCGTGGCGCTTGTCTATTACTTTTTCCGCGAATACCAGGTGCCAGGCCCACTTGAAGCCGACACCACATTCCTCGTCCGCGAGGGCGCCGGCATCAACGAAATCGGCCAGAGCCTGGAGCGCAAGGGCATCATTTCCCAGTCGCGCATCTTCACCACGGTCACCAAGTTCCTCGGCGAGGACCAGAAATCGCGCCATGGCGAGTATGAGGTCAAGGCAAAGTCCTCGATGTTGGAGATCATGGATCTCTTCAAGTCGGGCAAGTCGATCCAGTATTCGCTGACGCTGCCGGAAGGCCTGACCGTCAAGCAGATGTTCAAGCGGCTCGCCGCCGACACCGTGCTTGAAGGCGATCTGCCGGTCGAGCTGCCGCCCGAGGGCAGCCTGAGACCCGACACCTACAAGTTTACGCGTGGCAACAAGCGCAACACCATCGTCACCCAGATGAAGAATGCGCAGCAGAAGATTCTCGACGAGGTTTGGGAGAAGCGCGACAAGGATTCGCCGCTCGCCTCGAAGGAAGAAATGCTGATCCTCGCCTCGATCGTCGAGAAGGAGACCGGCAAGGCCGACGAGCGGCCGCAGGTCGCCTCCGTCTTCCTCAACCGTATCAAGAAGGGCATGCGCCTGCAGTCCGACCCGACCATCGTCTATGGCCTCTTCGGCGGCGACGGCAAGCCCTCCGACCGCGAGCTGACCTCGGCTGATGTCGACAAGGAAACGCCCTACAATACCTATGAGATCGACGGCCTGCCGCCGACGCCCATCGCCAATCCGGGCCGTGCCGCGCTCGAAGCGGTCGCCAATCCATCGCGCACCGAATATCTCTATTTCGTGGCTGACGGCACGGGCGGGCATGCTTTCGCCGCGACGCTCAAGGAGCACAACGAGAATGTGGCGCGCTGGCGCAAGTTCCAGGCGGACCAGAAGAACGGCGCGCAGGAACCAAATACTGAGACCCAGCCAGACTGAGTTCTCAAGGCCGGGGGGCCAGCACAATGGCATTGCAATCCATGACGGGCTTTGCCCGCCTCGACGGACAAGCCGGCCGTCATCAATGGGCGTGGGAACTGCGCTCGGTCAACGGCAAGGGCCTCGATGTCAGGCTGAGGCTGCCGCAGGGCTTCGAGCGGATGGAAGCTGAAGCGCGGCGCATTCTGTCAGTGCGTTTCTCGCGCGGTAATATCCAGGCCACACTCTCGCTGCAGTCGGGCGAGTCGAGGGTCGAGGCCGTGGTCAACCAGGCCGCACTTGATGCCGTCATGGCGCTCAAGGACCAGCTTGCCGATGTGATCGATCCGGCACCGATCCGGTTCGATACGCTGCTCGGCATTCGCGGTATCATCGATTTCAAGGATGCTGCGGACGGCCAGGACGACTTGGAAGCGCTTGACGCCGGGCTGTTGCAGGCTGTTGAACGCGCCTCTGCTGCCATGGCCGCGATGCGCGAGGCGGAAGGCGCGGCCCTCGCCGCCGTGCTTCTCGCCCAGGTCGGCGCCATCGAGAAGCTGACCCTGATGGTCGAGACCGATCCATCCCGGACAGCCGACCAGATCCGCGCACGGCTCGAAGCGCAGGTCGCCACGCTGATGGAAGGCGCCTCAAGCACGCTCGATCGCGACCGGCTGCATCAGGAAGTCGCGATCCTCGCCACCAAGGCCGATGTCCGGGAAGAGATCGACCGGCTTAAGTCGCACATCGCGGCCGCGCGCGATCTGCTCCACAAGGGCGGGCCGGTGGGGCGCAAGCTCGATTTCCTGGCGCAAGAATTCAATCGCGAATCGAACACGATCTGTTCTAAATCCAACAGCGCGGCGGTGACCGCGGCGGGGATCGAGCTCAAGGTGGTCATCGACCAGTTCCGCGAGCAGGTGCAAAATCTGGAGTGATCGCATGGCGGCGACCGAAAAGAGGCTTGTGGAGATCGCGCGGCGCGGCCTGATGCTGGTGATTTCCTCGCCGTCGGGCGCTGGAAAATCGACCATCGCCCGCAACGTGCTCGAAGCCGATCGCGACATGTCGCTCTCGGTCAGCGTCACGACCCGTGAGCGCCGGCCCTCCGAGATTGAAGGCGTTCATTACCATTTCGTCAGCAGGAAGGAATTCGAACGGCTGAAGAACAGCGATTCGCTGCTCGAATGGGCCGAAGTGCACGGCAACTTCTACGGCACGCCGCGCGAACCGGTGGAGGTCGCGATGTCGGAGGGCCGCGACATGCTATTCGACATCGACTGGCAGGGCGCCCAGCAATTGCAGGACAAGATGCCTGCCGACGTGGTCTCGATCTTCATCCTGCCGCCGACCATGACCGAGCTGCAATCGCGGCTCAACCGCCGTGCGGAGGACAAGGCGGAGGTGATCGCGACGCGCCTCAAGAATGCGCGCGAGGAGATCGCCCATTGGCGGGAATATGACTATGGCGTGATCAACGACGACCTTGATCGCGCGTTCGCCTCGGTGCGTTGCATCGTCGAGGCCGAACGCCTCCGCCGCGACCGCCGCCACGGCATGTTCGATTTCGTCAGCACGCTGTTGGCCTAAGCCGCCGCGAGTTTTTTTCGTGAGGGCAATGTCATCGCCGCCACTCCTGCGATGACACAGATGAGCCCGATGCCGGCTGTCTGCGTCACGGTCTCGCCGAGGAAGACCACACCGATGCCAACGCCGATCGGCACGCGGAGATAGGCCTGCGCGGTCGTGCCGACCGAGCCGAGCGTCTGCATCAGCCTGAAGAAGATCACGAAGGCGAGTGCCGTCGAGAACACCGATAGGCCGAGAAGCGCGCCGATGGACTCGGCCGATGGCGTCAATGTCCAGGGCCGGTCGACGATCAGGCTGATCGGGATGAGGATGATCGCGCCACAGATCATCGATCCGGCCGCCGGCATCATCGGATCGAGGCCCTTGAAATTCCGGCCGAAGATCGCAGCACCGGCATAGGCCATGCTGGCGAGAAGAATGGCAAACTGTGCGGGCAACTGGTCGCCAATACCGGAAAGTGCTTCGGTGCCGATGATCAAGCAAACACCGGCCAAACCCGCAACGACGCCGAAGATCTTGCGCGCGGTCACCGCCTCATGCCGCACCACGATCACCGTGAGCAGGAAGGTGAAGATCGGCGTTGTCGAATTCAGGATCGTTGCGAGGCCTGCATCGACGGATTGTTCGGCCCAGGCAATCAGCGTGAATGGTATGACGCTGTTAAGGCATGCCTGGAAGAGAAACCGCCGCCATGTGGTCGCGTCACGCGGCAAGGATAGACCGCGAAGCGTGATGACGAATACAAGGATCGAGGCGGCGATCAGCGTGCGCACCGCGATCAGCGTCACCGGCGGGATGGTTTCCACGCCGACTTTGATGAAGGTGTAGGACGCCCCCCAGAGCGTGGCGAGCGCCAGCAGCAGCAGGATATTGGTGAGCGGCTTCGAGGTGGGAGCGGTCATATCGGTCGGATCTCTCATTGCGGATGCCGCATTCCTATCCTCGAACATCGCCACGATGCTTCGGCGCCGGTCGAAGTGTCACAGCAGATTGGCGATCCGGCAGAATTCCTCGATGCTGAGCGTTTCCGCCCGCCGCGACGCATCGATCTCCGCTCGGTTGAGCAGCGCTTCGCCGCCGAGCGGCTTCAGGCTCTGGCGCAGCATCTTGCGGCGCTGGCCGAAGGCGGCGTGTGTCACGCGCTCGAGCTTGGCGAGTTCGCACGGGATCGGGTTCTTGCGCGGCTCGATATGCACCACGGTCGAGGTCACCTTCGGCGGCGGCGTGAAGGCTTGCGGCGAAAGGTCGAACATCATTTCGGCGTGGGTCAGCCAGCCGCAGAGCACGCCAAGCCGGCCGTAATGGTTGTCGTCGGCCTCCGCCACGATACGCTCGCCGACCTCCTTCTGGAACATCAGCGTCAGCGATTGCCAGAACGGCGGCCAGGGGATGGTCAGCCAGTTCACCAGAAGCTGCGTGCCGATATTGTAGGGCAGGTTGGCGACGATCTTCAGTGGCACGCCGGGTTCTACCAACTGCGCGACATCGATCGTCAACGCGTCGCCCTCGATCACAGTCAACCGCCCGGGATAGTGATCCGAAATTTCCGCCAGCGCCGGAATCGCCCGGCGGTCGCGTTCGATGGCGATCACGTGCTTTGCGCCAAGCGCCAGCAGCGCGCGCGTCAATCCACCGGGGCCGGGGCCGATCTCGACCACGATGGCGTCGTCGATCTTGCCGGCATTGCGGGCGACCTTCTGCGTGATGTTGAGGTCGAGCAGGAAGTTTTGGCCGAGCGATTTGAGCGCATCGAGCCCGTGCTTCGCGATGACCTCGCGCAGCGGCGGCAGGCCGTCAAGTGCTGCCATGGACTGTCTCTCTCGATGCCATTTCGGCGGCCATTTTCAGCGCGGCGATCAAGCTGTTCGGTTTTGCCTTGCCGGTGCCCGCGAGCGAGAACGCGGTGCCATGGTCTGGCGAGGTACGGATGAAGGGAAGGCCGAGCGTGACATTGACGGCATCGTCGAAGCCGAGCGCCTTGGCCGGGATCAGCGCCTGGTCGTGATACATGCAGATCGCCACGTCATAGGTCTCGCGTGCTGCCTTGTGGAACATCGTATCGCCGGGCAGGGGGCCGACCGCGTTGATGCCGTCGGCACGCAACTGTCGGATCGCCGGCGCTACGATGGCATCGTCCTCGAGCCCGAGCGCGCCATTCTCGCCGGCATGAGGGTTGAGCCCGGAAACCGCGAGCCGCGGCGCCTCGATGCCGAAGCGGCGATTGAGATCATGGGCGGTGATGCGGCAGGTCTCGTAGACCAGCCGTGTGGTCAGCTGTTCGGGAACATCCCTGAGCGGGATATGGATGGTCACCGGCACGGTCCTGAGCTCGGGTCCGGCGATCATCATGACGGGCATTCCAGGCTGGCCCGTCACTCTGCGTCCGAGATCGGCGAGAAACTCGGTGTGGCCCGGAAAGGTGAAGCCGGATTCGTAGAGCACCGACTTGGCGATCGGGTTGGTCACCATGGCGGCAGACTTGCCGAGCATGGTCATTTCGACGGCGAGTTCGATGGCACGGATCGTGCCGTGTGCCGTGGCACTGTCCGGCTTGCCGGCCTCCACGCCCACCCCAGCCGGCACCGCCAGCACCGGCAGCGCCTCGTTGAAGACGGAAGCCCCCGATTGTTCGTCGGCCTCTCGCATAGGCACATCAAGACCGAGCATGATGGCACGTGCGGCAAGAACGTCGGGGTCGCCGAGATAAAGGAATGGCGGAACGCTGTCCGCGTCCCGCCGCAACCATGCCATCAATGTTATGTCAGGGCCGATGCCGGCGGGATCGCCCTGTGTGAGGGCCAGGAGTGGCGCGGCACCAGTGACCATGATCAGCGGATCGTGACCTCGTTCATCTTCCTCAGTTCGTCCATATATTTCTTGGCATCGGGGCTCTCGCCCTCTTCCTTGGCCTTCTCGAGATCCTGCGACTGGAACGCGACCTGTGCCGAGAAATCGTCGCTCACCTCGCGCTTCTTGCAGATCGCGGTGTATTCAACGCCGGTTGCGCTGACAGTTGTCGTCGTGGTTCCGCCGACAGGCACGCCGGCAAGTAGTTTCTTCTGCGCTTCGGCAAGCTGGACTTCCAGAACGCGGCCGATGTCACGGATGGACACATCCTTGAAGCCGGCTGCGAAGACCTTCGCCTGAGCACAGCCTGGGTAGCTCTTGCGGGAGGCCTCGGCTTCGGCCTTGCGCTTGCCGGTGATCTTGGCGCGCTTGGATTCCGGCACGACGAAGATGACCTGCTGCAGGAAATACTCCGTCACTTTCGGTTTCTGGCCGTTGTTTTCCTTCAGCTTCGCGACGAAATCCTCATTGCTCATGCGTCCGTTGCCGCCGCCGTAGCGGCCCGAGACGGTTTTCGGCCAGCTCATCTGCACGCCGATATAGGCCTTGAAGTGCGCGGCGCCGATGCCGGCACGTTTCAGGATCTCGGTCAGTTGCTCAGTCGACATGTTGTTGTTCTTGGCAAACCGGGCGAAGGCCGCATCGACGTCGTCGGTGCTGACCGATGTGCCGGTCCGAATAATCTCCTGACGCTGCAGCACTTCGTCGACAAGCTGCTGTGTCGCCACTTGCTTCAGGTTGCCCTTGGCGCGTTGCAGCTTCAGGAAATTGACGCGCCTGGCGACATCACCACTGGTAATGACGGTCGCGTTGACGGTGGCGGCGATCTGCTCGGCATGTGCCGGAACAAAGGTCTGCGGCACGATGAATGCCGCGAGCAGCAAGGATGCCGCGCCGAGATAAAGCGAACGGACTTTGGCCATGGATCCAACCTCTTGCTTCGGGCTTTTATAGTGAAGTGGTGGAATTGCACATTACTTGCGGCAAAACAATGTCATTCGCCCAAGATCGCACTGTTTTACCGGAACACCGGCAACAGGGTCTGGCCGGCGATCGATGTCGGCTCGGCGGTGTCGCCGACCTTCACGTCGCCCAGCGTGCGGAAGGAAAGCCGCGCACCGATCTGCCAGTCGTTGGCCGATGTGTCGTTGAGGTCCTTCGTCTGGGTGAAGGCGAGCGCAAAAATGGTGCAGCTGTCGTCATAGGCAAAGCCGATGCCCCGGCGCGAAAGCACATTGTCGTCCATGTCCCAGGTCGCTGAGCCGTAAACGGTCCAGTTCTGGTCGAATTTGACGCCGCTGACCGTCTGTACTTCGTCATTGTCGGTCGGATAGCCGTAGAGCGGCTGCGCGGCGATCTGCGAATAAGTGACCTCGGTCTGCAGCCAGTTCGAATTGTAGCCCACAGTCACGTCGGACCGGCGGATATCCAAAGTTTTCTGGTCAAGCCGGCCGCCAAGCGCGAGGGAAAGCCCGACCGGCATTTCCACGCCCATGGCGCCGACATAATCGGAACTCGCCGTTTCCAGGCCCGAATCCGCGCCGGCATAAACCAGGTCGGGTGACGCGAAGGAATTCTTGCCGTCGAGCAGGAACGACTGGCCGAAGACGCCACGCAGCGTATAGCCGGCGTCGAACGTGCCAGTATAGCGGGCGCCGACATTGGCGCGCGTTCCGCCTTCGACCCTGTCGAAGCCAGAGAACTTGTCGCGATCGAAGAGGTTGGATGCATCGAAGACGAAGCTCTGCGCGTCTTCGTTGGGCAGCCCGCCGGCAAGTTGCTCGTCGGGTCGAGCGAAGATCTGCGCGATGGGCTCGAAGATGTGGCTCGAATTGGCCGTCGTCATCAGGATCGGATAGCGCGCTTCCAGCCCAGCGGTCAGCATGCTGCGGGTGGCGTTGTTGCCGTCATGGAAGTCGCCGGGATAAGCCGCCGAGGGATGGTTCATATTGACCTGGAAACCGTCGCCACGCACAACCGCGAGCGGTGTCAGCACCAGACCGCCAGGCAGGATGAAGGTGCGTTTCCACTCCGCTTCCGTCGAGAAGCGGTTGAAATTGCCGGCAAGGCCGCGGAAACGGTCGGCAACGTCGATGCGTTCGATCCGGTCATATTGGTCTGTGGTGGTCCGGCTCAGACTGGTAAAATTGGTGACGACGGAGAGCTGTCCTCCGAGCACCGAGTCAGGATGATAATAGGTGTAGTCGAAGACCGGATGGACGACTGCCTGCTCCTTCTCGTCGCGACTGTTCGGATCCGCGTCCTGCACATCGAAATAATAGGACCGCATGTCGAACGAATTGCGATGGCCAAGCCCGGTCAGGTAGGCCTGGTTGGTGCGGACCTGATCGTCCACGCCGTCGAGCGAATAGGTGCGGGCGAAATTGTTGTCGGACTGGACCATGACGTCCCAGCCGAAGGCCCAGCGCGGATTGATCTTGAAGTCGGCCTTGGATTGGATCATGCCGCGCTGATCGACCTGGGCATCCGACGTGAACCTGGTGAACGCGCCGGGCCTCAGCTGGTGGATGCCGGCGATCCTGAGTGTATGCGTGCCGAGCCTGAACCGCTGGCGGAATTCGGCGTCGAACATCACGCCCTGGTTGGTGAAGCCGGTGGCAGTCAGCGTCGCGTCCATATGCGGCGTCAAAGTCTGGTAGTACGGAATGGCCAGTCCGAAGCCGAGATTTTCGGCGGTGGACATGCGCGGGAACAGGAAGCCGGACTTCCGCTTCACCGTCGGATCGGGCACTTCAAGCACCGGGATATAGGCGATAGGCGCGCCGAACAGTTCGAAGCGAGCTTTTTCGAGCCGGACCGTATGGGTCTTGCCGTTGTTGACGACGCGCTCGGCCTTGATCTGCCAGAGCGGCGGCTTCTCGGGATGCTCCTTGCAGGGCTCGCAAGCCGTGTAGACGCCCTTGTTGAGGATCATTTCGTCGGCATTGATGCGCTCGCCGCTGACGGCCACCAGCCTTGTATTGTCGGTCGTCTCGATCCTCAGCGCATCGACGAAGCCGCTGGCAAAATCGTCGGTCACGTCGATCTTGTCGCCATAGACCCGGTTGCCATTGGGCTCGATCAGCTCGATGTCGCCTATCGCGATCATCCGGCCAGAGGCCTGGTCGTATTCCACGCGCTTGGCGACCAGCTTGTAGCCGGCGTAATTGATCTGCACGCCGCCAACGGCGATGATCTTCTTGGCATCCTGATCGTAGATGAGTTCGGACGATGTCAGCAGCAGCTTCGAATCAGGCGACGGCTTTGCAGCCATCTGCTCGATCGCATTCTGTGCGAAGGCAGGCTGGAACGAGGGCAAAAAAAGTCCGCAGGCGGCCACTGCCGAAAGCAGCGCTCCGCCGAACACCCCTGTTACTCCGCGGTTGCCTGCCGCCACTAACCGTCCTCCTGATGCAGCAAAATGGTGGACCCGAGAAACATTGCTACCACGACCGGAATCCAGGCTGCAACGAACGGAGGTACAACACCGCTGCTACCGAATGCTTTAATCAGCACGGTGATCACATAAAGCACGAAGCCCGAAACGATGCCACCGAAAATCATGCTCTGCGATTGGTTGAACCTGCTGAATTTTAACGAGACTGTTGCCGAAATGAGAGTCATCGCGACGAGCAGGAATGGCATCGACATGAGGGAGTGATATTGCGATTCAAGCGTGAAAGTTGACACCCCGAACGACCTCGCGGCCTCGATTTTCGAGGGAATGTCGAGAAACGCAACGGTTTCAGGCCGTGCGAGCCGCTCCTGGACGAACTCCCGTTTCAGATTGGTGCGGACCTGTACCGTCTTGAGCAAGGCCGGAATTTGTCCCGGCCGGTTCTCGGTAACGTCGTTAAGCTCCCAGTAACCATCTTTCAACTTTGCCTGGCGTGCGTCCTGCCTGAGGACGATTCGGCTCTCCGGTCCGAAATGGATGAAGACCGCGTCCTCGATCGTCGTGCCATCGGCGCTGACGCGCGCACCACCGACGATCACGTCGTCATCGGCGGTGATCTGGCGCAGCCAGGGAATGGTTTCATTCTTGCGGCCGAGCTGCTTCGAGGCCTTGAGATTGTTTTCGATCATCGTCGCCGTGCGCATGCCGGCGGCCGCGAGCGGATTGAGCACGAACAGGCCGACGAGCCCGACGAGAATCGCCCCGGTGATAAAGGGGGCCATGAACTGCCAGACCGAAATCCCGGCAGCGCGGGTCACCACCATCTCCTGCTTGCGGTTGAGCGACACAAGCGTGGTGATGCCGGCAAAAAGCATGATGAACGGCAGCGTCTGCTGCAGGATAGACGGCACGCGGATCAGTGTCAGGAACAGGCTGTCGGCGAGCGTGAAGCCTGGAATGTCGCCCCGTCGCGACGAGATCTCGATGAAATCCACGAGGTAGACGAGACCTGTCACGCCGACCAGAAACCAGAAGATGGTCATCAGATGCCGCCGCAGGAAATAGCGAAAAAGCGTGCCGGTGAAGATCAAGCGGCACCTCCGCTCTTTGCGCGTCCGGGAACGAGGCGGCCATAGAGCTGAGCGCAACTGTCGGCGACGCGTGGAAACAGGCTGTCGCGGTCAAGCCGCGTGACGCTGCGATAGATGCCGGCGAGCAGCAGAAGATTGATGACGACCATGAAGGCATAGAGCGGCGCGGGCGAGTTCATGCCGCCCTCGACGCGGTTGGCCAGATAGAAGGCGCTCCAGCGGAACACGAATGCCAGGAACAGAGCCGAGATCAGCGGATGCAGCCGCCGCTCGCGATGTGAATGCGCCGAGCCCGCGACCATCAGCGAAATCAGCGCGAAGGTCACCGGGAAGAACCAGTCCGTCAGGCGCCGGTGCAGTTCGGCCCTGAAATCATTCGGTTTTTCCTTGTAGTATGGGTCGTTGGGATCGGGATTGAAGAGGAAGCCCAAGTCGCGGTCGCCGGCTCTCAGCGTGGCCTGTCCGCGCGAGGCCGACAGTTCGGAGAGGTCGAAGGAATAGGAGTCGAAATGGATGACCGAGACGCTGCGGCCCTCGATCTTGCGGTGGATTTCGCCATCCTTCATGATCAGCGTGCCGCCGCTCTCGTCGACCGCGCCCTCGCGGGCATAATAGACCATCTCGAAGCGTGGGTCGCGGGAATCGGCCACGAACAGGCCCTTGAAAACGCGGCCCTGCATCCGCTCGGAAATTTGCACATAGAGGCCATCGTCGATCTTGCGGAAGGCCTTTTCCTCGATGACGGATGACAACAGGTCGGCATAGGTCGCGGCGATCGTCTTGCGCATGCCGTAGCGCGAGACCGGTTCGAGAAAATTGTCGACGCCGAACGAGACGATGCAGAGTATGCCCGCGAGGATGAGCGCCGGCTTGTAGACCGTTCGCCGCGGCGCGCCCGATGCGTCGATCACCGCAAGTTCGGAATCGTTGTTCATCGTTTGCAGCGTCTGCGTGACGCCGATGATCACGGCGAAGGGCATGACAACCGGGATCAGCGTCGGCAGCATGTAGGTGGCGAGTGCGACGAAGGAACCGATCGATTGCCCGCTATCGGTGACAAGGTTGATTCGCCCCAGCACCTGCGTCACCCAGATGATCGCCAGCACTGGAATCAGCGCCGCGACGAACATCCGGAATATCCGGCCGAAGATATAGTTTTCCAGCAGGTTCATGCATGATCCGCGAGCGTGCTCGCCCCTGAGCGCCATCGGGGCATAAGACCCCGGATGTGGCACTTTTACCGCGCCCGTTCAAGTGTTGCAGAAATGCGGGTCGGCCGGAAAATCAGCAGCAGCGACAGAGCGGCAGGGCTTGCAAGCCCGATGATCCAGCCGAGAGCCACGTCGGACGGATAATGTCCGCCCATTGCAACGCGCAGCAGGGGCGTCGCAATCGATATATCGATGATGACAGCCGCCAAAACCGTGCGAAACCGCCCCTTGAGCAGCGGCAGCAGGCAGATCAGCCATCCGGCGCTGGCGGCCTCGCCTGAAACGAAGGAACAGTTGGCAATGCAGGCGCCGGAGAAATCGCCCGCCGCCGCAAAGGGCAACGTTCCGCCGAACTCGATCGTCTCATGCGGCCTCGGCCGGCCGGAAAAGGTCTTGAGCAGGCCATTGACGATCAGAACCGGCCCGAGGAGAAAGCCGCCGATCAGGATTGCCTTGCTCCGCAGGGTTTCGCGATCGGCGCAGCCGCTGCGCAATCCGGTCCAGGCGATGTTTGCCAGTAGCGCTAAGGGTGCAAGCACCGGTATCCAGTAGAACAAACTTCGAAAGGCCGCGGCAACCCCGCTCTTGCGCGCCGCGAAGCCCTCGCAGAGCAGGCCGGAGGATGTCGCGACGTCCCGGCAGAAGAGCGTCGTCACACCGAGGTCCAGACCCGGAAGATTGCGGAAGAACACGAAAATGACGAGCCATGCGAGCAAGCAACGCGCCAGGAAAATGGCGTCCCTCTCAGGCCGGATGTCCGGAATCACGCAGGCCCCCGAGGTGATCGTCGTTGTCACAGCAAGCGGATCGACTTGTCGATCCCGCGAACTCTTCTTCACCTCGCTGCGTTACAGGGCTATGACAGCGCTCGATACCGGGCTGCTTGCAATGAGTCGTGCTCGGTCCATATGCGGGAATCACGCGCGTGAAGTTCAGGAGCAGTAATGAAATCGAGGTTTGAATTCACTTTCGCCCGGTCCGCCAAGGTTTCGGGCGGCGCGGCCGTCGTTCTCAAGGCGCTCGATACGGAAGGGTTCTCCGGTGGCGACAATGCCGATCCCGGCAACAGCCTGCCGCGCGCCGCGAAAATCGCCAAGTTCAAGGGCAAGCTCCTCGCCAAGCTCGATATTCTCGCCCCGCAAGGTTCGGGCGCCGACCGGCTGGTCGCGATCGGATTGGGCAAGGCCTCCGAACTGACCGCGCATGACTGGCTGAAAGCCGGCGGCGCAGCGGCCGCTGCCCTCAACGGCGCGGAGAAAGCGGTGATCTATCTCGACGCACCCGGCCTGACCGTCACCGGCGAGCAGGCGGCTGATTTCGCGCTCGGCATGATCCTGCGCGGCTACAAGTTCGACAAATACAAATCGAAAAAGTCCGACGACGACAACGGTGCTTCGGACAAACCGGTGCGCGTGACGGTCGTTGTCTCGGCATCGATCACCGCCAAGCGCTTCTTCGAGACCGCGCAGGCCGTGGCCGACGGCGTCATCCTGGCGCGCGATCTCGTCAACGAACCCGCCAATGTGCTTGGCCCGTCGGAGTTCGCCGCCAAGGCCAAGGAACTCGAGAAATTCGGCGTCGAGATCGAAATCCTGACCGAGAAGGAAATGCGCAAACTCGGCATGGGCGCGCTTCTCGGCGTGGCGCAGGGGTCGGTGCGGCCGCCCAGGCTGGTCGTGATGAACTGGAAGGGCGGCAAGCCGAAGGACAAGACCTATGCCTTTATCGGCAAGGGCGTGGTGTTCGATACCGGCGGCATTTCGATCAAGCCGGCCGCCGGCATGGAGGACATGAAGGGCGACATGGGTGGTGCCGCGGCCGTGACCGGCCTGATGCATGTGCTCGCCGCCCGCAAGGCGAAGGTCAACGCCGTCGGCGTCATCGGCCTGGTCGAGAACATGCCGGATGGCAATGCGCAGCGCCCGGGCGACATCGTCACCTCGATGTCGGGTCAGACGATCGAGGTCATCAACACCGATGCCGAGGGCCGGCTCGTGCTGGGCGACGCGCTTTGGTACACCAATGAGCGCTTCAAGCCCGCCTTCATGATCAATCTCGCGACGCTGACCGGCGCCATCGGGGTGGCGCTTGGCAGCTATCATGCCGGACTGTTCTGCAATGACGACCGACTGGCCGCCAATCTGCTCGCCTCAGGCATAAGCTCCAACGAAAAGCTGTGGAGAATGCCGCTCGGCCGTGAATATGACAAAATGATCGATAGCAAGTTCGCCGACATGAAGAACACTGGCGGCAGCCGGCAGGCAGGCGCGATTACCGCGGCCCAGTTCCTGAAGCGCTTCGTCGGTGAAACGCCCTGGGCTCATCTCGATGTCGCCTCGCTTGCCATGGGCGCGCCGGGTGACGAGATCAACACTTCGTGGGGCTCCGGCTATGGCGTGCGGCTGCTGGATGAACTGGTGCGCACTTATTACGAAAGTTGAGAAGAGACGAATTGGAAATCCTGTTCTACCACCTGACCGAATCCAAGGTTGACGACGCGCTGCCCGCGCTTCTCGAGCGCAGCATCGAGCGCAATTGGCGCGTGACGGTCCAGACAACCACCCAGGAGCGCTGCGAGGCGCTCGACACGCATCTGTGGACCTTCCGGCCCGACAGTTTCCTGCCGCATGGCATGGACAAGGACCCGCATGCCGATCGTCAACCGATCCTGCTGACCTCGGGCGCCGCCAACCAGAACAAATCAGGTGTGCGTTTCGTCATCGATGGCGCCGAACCGCCGGAACTCCAGGACTACGACCGCGTGGTCTTCATGTTCGACGGCCATGACGACGACCAGGTGCAGTCCGCGCGAAGCCAGTGGAAGCGCCTCAAGGGCCAGGGGCACACACTCTCCTACTGGCAGCAGAACCATGATGGCCGCTGGGAGAAGAAGGCCTGAGCAGCTGGTCGTGCCGCGTTACAGGTGCATCAGGATGTTGGCCACGTTGCCCGAGGGATCCCGGACGAAGAAGCGGCGGACGCCCCAATCCTCGTCAGTCAGCGGATAGGTGATTTCGTGTCCTCGATGCACCGCGCGGGCGAAGACCGTATCGACATCGTCGACCTCAATTGAAATGTCGGGCATGGGCGCACCCGCGCCACCTTCGCTTCCGATACTGAGCTGCGGCACCATATTGCCGCCGGCAGCCAACGTCACGATCCAACCGTGGTCCATGACCACATCGAGGTCTAGCAGATCGCGGTAGAAAGCGGCTACTGCCCCCGGGTCCGGTGCGAGCAGGTTGGCGACGATACGGAGCACGCCCATGCTGAGACCTACTCCAGGGTAATCGCCTCACCGGTGCGGGGGCGCATGATATAGGTCTTCTCGTAATTGTAGGATGTAACGCCTGTGACCGGGGTCAGCAATTTCGTGAACGGCGTCTGCAGCGAATATGTCGCCCGGACGGCGATGAGCTGCACGCCAGACTGGGCGATGTTCGTGGGGATGGGGACAGGGGACGCCACACCCTTGACGAGCGCGGGAGTATTGTAGCCGCGTGACCAGTTGACCTTGGCCTTCAGGGTCGCGTCGATATCGAGGATTGCCAGTTCGATCTTGACGCCCGTTTTGCTGTATGGGTCGATGATTGTCGCAGCACCTGCGACGATGGCATCGATGTCGGCCGCCTTCCATGTCGCTTGCTGCGAGGTCATGTCACCGAGCGTCGACGCGATCTGGTTCATCTTGCGACTGACCGTCAGTGCCTGGCCGATATCGACGGTGCCGGCCATCATGGTCACCAGGATCGGAAACAGCAGCACGAACTCGATCGCCGAGACGCCGCTCCGGTCGCGTAGCAGACGCGTGGATGCCTGTTGAAAAGACACCCGGCTCTTGACGATCGCATTCTTCAATCGTGTCATCATCAGAATGGCTCGTTCTTGATAAGCTCTGAAGAGCCGAGGACGTAGGAACCGTTGGAAAGCCGTGTCGACGCGATTGGGTAGAGCTTGAAGACGGGATCCCACGGCAGGAAAGCCTGCACAAGCACGTAGCTTCCGGAGTCTCCGAGGTTGAAATCTTCCGTCACATTGAGCGCGCCATTGGTGATCGGCGATACCCTTGTCACCGATGCCATATCGGTGACCACGACGGCGCGCACCTTGAGATTGGTCGCGCAGCCGAAGGAGAGCGACAGGTTCGCGCAGACAGTGTCCTTGAATTTCTTGGAGTCCCAGGCACCGGACTTTGCGACGCCGACGCGCACCTGCCGCACCGTCTGGTGAACGGCGGCATCAAGGCCGGATTCCACGAAATACATCACCGCGATTTCGGCGATGGCGAAAATGACGACGAAAAACGGTAGCGCCAGGATCGCGAACTCGATCGCGGCACTGCCCTTCCTGTCCTTGATCAACGAGTGCAACAGCCTCATGCCCGCACTCTCCCGCGTGCTATCGGTCCATGGCGGACCATATCATCCGGATGTGCGTCGAGGATCGATGCTCCGGCGCAGCCGGATACGCCACACGATGGGCGTGCGGGTCTGGCGGCCGAACTGTTGACCTGGAGACGCATGAACTCACTCCGGATGCAATATTGATCGGGAGCTTATCGCCCAAGCCTTGCGTTTCGGTTAAGCAAAGGTGTTGAATTGATCCGGGTTCCGGAATGAAACGGCTCACTTTGAGAGTGATCCGTTATTTATCGGGAAATCTGTTCTGGATTGCGGGGTTGCACTGTTTTGGAGCGGGGAATGACAATTCTAAGGGTGACCGATACGGCCGGGTCGGCGCTTTCGTTCGACTTGCGCGACGTTCTTGCTCTGCTGGCCCCGCGATCGCTCGAGGCAGCATGGAGTCTGTCAGCGGTCGATGCTGGGTTTCCGAGCTTTGATGCGACCGGCCCCGGCGGCGAAAGACTGGAAGCGATGGCCCAGACCGGGGAACCCGTGAGCGGCAAAGCGCTTATGGCCGCCGCACAGGACACCGTTCAGGTCATCTGGGGAGCCTTCACGGCTTATCTGCCCGCCATTCATGGCAGGCAATGGGTTATCATTCGCGCGATCGACAGTAGTTTTTATGAGATCATCACTGACGACCGAGAAGTCGTCAGCAAGATCGAGGCACGTTTCAACGCGGTCAACTTCCACGAGGAGATATGGCAGGCGGCGCCAAGAGATCCAGAGGTCGCACATTGCTACGGCCTCGAACCTAGCCGCTAGTCGTGAAACGCTTCAACGAATTTGCGCTTGCCCTGCATGAAGGCATCCGCGACATGGGTCAGTGGCGAGATATCGGCATCGCTGGCGCCTGATTTGATGATCTCGGCGAAGCGGCGATAGAGCTCGGGATACTCTTCCTCCGGCTTCTCGAATGTAAGCTTGCCGTCGATGAAGAGCTTGGCGCCGCCATCGGCAAGCCGCATCGCGCCCTGATCGGTCACCGCCTCGATATCCCAGGTCTGCTTGCCCGTCTGGCGCCAGTCGAACACCGCCTCGACCCTGAGCTTGTCGGCATTGGTGAAGTTGAGTGAGGCCGCGATCGGCGCATCGCGGTTTTCGGGGAATTCGAGCACCGCCGATGACAGGAACACCGGCTTCGGCAGGATGTGCGTGACGATCGACAGCGCATTGATACCCGGGTCGAACACGCCGAGCCCGCCGGCTTCCCAGATCCAGGCCTGGTTCGGATGCCAGTGGCGAACATCTTCCTTCCAGGTCACGGTCATCGAACGGACCGGCGAGGCGGCGAGGAAGGATTTCGCGGCTTCCACCGCCGGCGCGTAGCGCGAATGCCAGCTGGCGAGCAGCGAAACGCCCTTGGCCGAGGCGATGCGCTGTAGATCCTGCACCTCGGAAATCGTCGCACCCGGCGGCTTTTCGAGAAACACGTGCTTGCCGGCCTGAAGTGCGGCAAGCGCCGCCTCGTAGCGGAACTGCGGCGGCATGCAGAGCGACACCGCCTCGATCTCCGGCTTGGCAGTGAGCATTTCCTCGATCGACTTGTAATTGTCGATGCCATCGACCACACCATTGCGGCTAGCTGCGGCGATCAACTGGTAGTCCGCGTTCTTGGCCACGGCGGGAAGATGCTGGTCGCGGACGATCTTGCCGATGCCCACGATCGCGAGTTTGATAGGTGCCATGGTTTCCTCCCGAAAAGTATGATTATTTGGCTGGCGTTTTAGCATAAAGGCGAGCGTAGGCAAGGGTGGCAAGACTTGCAATCGGTGAACGTCAGGCGCATATTCAAATCAGAAAAAATGAATATGCAGGAGCCGGCTCATGGCGCTTTATATCAGGGATCGCGAAGTCGATGCGCTTGCCGAGCGACTTCAGGCGATGACGAATGCGCCGACCAAGACCGAAGCCGTACGAAGGGCGCTCGAGAGTGAGATTGAGCGTAAGAAATCGGAAATTCCCCTCAAGGAAAGGCTTCAGCGGATTAGAGCGGAAGCGCGGACTAAGGGGCTCTTGCCCAACCCGGATTTCGATCAGAAGGCCTTTTTCGATGATATGTGGGGCGAGAACTGATGTTCCTCGACGCATCGGTTCTCGTCGCCATTTTCAACGAGGAAGCCGACGGCGCAGCGTTGGAACTGCGCATCGCAGACCTGACTTCGCCAACCTACATTTCTCCTATGGTAAAGTTCGAAGCCGCGATGGCGATCGCCCGTTCGAATTGGGAAAGAAACGGAGAGACCGGGCAGCGTAGAGCGGTGCTGATGGCAGAAGCTAGCAAAGCGCTGGAAAGGTACTTGGCTGAGATCGGAGTTCGCGAGCTTCCAATTACACCGGCGATCGGTGATGGCGCCCTCCATGCCGCGGCGACATTCGGCAAAGTCGTCGGCCACAAGGCCGCTCTCAACATGGGCGACTGTTTCTCCTATGCCTGCGCCAAAGCCCAGAACGTGCCGCTTCTCTACAAAGGCAACGACTTCTCCCAGACCGACCTCGCCTGAAAACCCGCGTCACTCCGCCGCTTCCAACTCAGCCGTCATCATCAGCCATTCTTCCTCGGTCTCGGCGAGTTTCTTCTCGGCGTTC
This sequence comes from Rhizobium sp. TH2, assembly GCF_024707525.1. Taxonomy (NCBI): domain Bacteria; kingdom Pseudomonadati; phylum Pseudomonadota; class Alphaproteobacteria; order Hyphomicrobiales; family Rhizobiaceae; genus Rhizobium; species Rhizobium sp. TH2. The sequence goes on from NZ_CP062231.1 coordinate 1,733,102, forward strand.
GCCCGCGCCTTGGCCAGTTCCGCCGCCCTGTTGGGGTTCTTCGTGAAGATCGAGGGATCGGCGAGTTCCTTGTCGATGCCTTGAATCAATCTCTCAATCTTGCCCATCAAGTTGTGGAGATCATCGACTTTTTTCTTGAGAACGGTCGGATTGATCCGCTTGGCTGGCTCGGCTCTGGTCGGCTCAGGAGCGGGGGGCGGCGCATCTTCCTGCTTGCTCTTCTTGCCCTTCTTCGAGGAGCCGACAATGATTTCGCGGTATTCCTCGAGGTCGCCCTCGAACGGCTTGACGGTTCCATCGCGGACAAGCCACAGCCGATCGACCGTTGCCTCGATCAGATAGCGATCATGCGAGATCAGGATCACCGCGCCCGAATAGTCGTTGAGCGCTTCGATCAGCGCGCGGCGGCTGTCCATGTCGAGATGGTTGGTCGGTTCGTCGAGGATCAGCAGGTTGGGCGCATCGAACGCCGCGAGCCCCATGAGCAGCCGCGCCTTCTCGCCACCCGAGAGATCCTTGGCCGCCGTATCCATCTTCTGCGTCGCAAGCCCCATCTGCGCCGTGCGGGCACGGACCTTGGCCTCCGGATCGCCGGGCATCAGCCTGCGGACATGCGCGACCGCACTTTCATCGGGCCTCAAATCGTCGAGCTGGTGCTGGGCGAAAAAGCCGATCTTGAGGCTCGGCGCGACGGTTAGCCCGCCCGAATCCGGCTTCAGCCGGCCGGAGATGAACTTGGCGAATGTCGATTTGCCGTTGCCGTTCGAACCGAGCAGCGCGATGCGGTCATCGGTATCGATACGCAGGTTCATCCGGGTCAATATCGGGTGGCCGGGTTTGTACCCAACAGATCCGTTCTCGATGGCGATGATCGGCGATGCGGCTTCCTTCTTGGGATCGGGAAACTTGAAGCCCTGGACATGATCGTGCACGACGGCCGCCACGGTGCCCATGCGTTCAAGCGCCTTGACCCGGCTTTGCGCCTGCTTGGCCTTGGTCGCCTTCGCCTTGAAGCGGTCGATGAAGCTCTGCAGATGTTTTCGCGCGGCTTCGTTCTTGACCTTCGCTTTTGTCTGCAACTCCTCGGCTTCCGCCTTCTGCCGCTCGAACTGGTCGTAGGGGCCGCGATAGAAGGTCAGCTTCTTCTGGTCGAGATGGACGATCGAATTGACCGCCGAGTTCAACAGGTCGCGGTCGTGGCTGATGATGATCACTGTATGCGGATAGCGCCGCACATAATCCTCAAGCCACAGCGTGCCTTCAAGGTCGAGATAGTTGGTCGGCTCGTCGAGGAGAAGCAGGTCCGGCTCGGCGAAGAGCACCGCCGCCAGCGCCACGCGCATGCGCCAGCCGCCGGAAAAGCTCTTGGCCGGGCGTCGCTGCGCCGCCTCGTCGAAACCGAGGCCGGCGAGGATCGAGGCCGCGCGCGATTCCGCCGAATAGGCGTCGATGTCGGCAAGCCGTATCTGGATCTCGGCGATCCGGTGCGGATCGGTGGCGGTCTCGGCTTCCGCCAGCAGGCTCGCGCGCTCCTTGTCGGCGGCAAGCACGATGTCGATGAGGGGCTCGTCGGTGCCCGGCGCTTCTTGGGCGACCTGGCCGATGCGCGCGCTCTTCGGCAGGGAGACTTCGCCGCCCTCCGGCACCATCTCGCCGGTCAGGACCTTGAACAGGGTGGATTTGCCCGCGCCATTCCTTCCCACGAAGCCGACCTTGAAGCCGGTGGGGATGAAAACGCTGGCGTCGTCCAGCAGCAGGCGTCCGGCAATCCGGATCGAAAGATTGGAAATCGTTATCATGGCGCTCTCAATAACCGGGATATCAGGGAAGGCAAGGGGCCGGGCGGTTTATCGGGGCGCCCGGATCAGATTGAGGGCGGCAACGGTGTTCCCCCGGTAACAGGTTTGCGCGCAGTGCGGGCGTAGGTTTCTCCGACTGGTGCGATTGGATTGCGCCTTGCAGCAAGCATCTTTGTCCATCGAGAAATTGAAGGAGAATGGCAATGGGTCTGCAGGTTTTCGGTACCGACCGTTCAGAAAATGGTGTTATCGGCCAACTCGGCGCCGTCGATGACGCGCTTGTCAAAAAAGGGGTGCTTCTCAACAGCCTGGACGACGTCGTGATTATCGGAACCGGCTCGGGCCACCAGGTCGTCGTCAAGGGCGATGTCATCGGCCATATCGGCGGCATGACATTGGGCGACAGCGCACTCGACGCCAACCAGCGGCTGACGATCGCCGAGGACGCATCGGTGATCGGTTCGACATTCAGCGGTGCGGTCATCTATGGCAGCAACAGCGTGGTCAGGAACCACGGCCAACTCGGCGGCGGCACGAACGCGATTTCACTCTACGGCGACGATACGGGAACGACCTCACGCCTGTTCAACACCGGGCTGATTGTCACGGAAAGCCAATCGGCCGCCGCGATCTATCGCAACGGCGAGGAAGATTTCCGCCTGGTCAACGACGGAAAGATCAGTTCCAAGGCGGATTATGCCTATGACGGTACCGACTCCAGTGGCCGGCAGACGATCATCAATTCCGGAAGGTTCGACGGCGGGATCATCTTCGGCGACGCCAACGACCGCTATGTCGGAACCGGCGGTCGCGTTGTTGGGATCATCAGTGGCGAGGTCGGAAACGACAGGCTCACGGGTGGCCCCAGGGCCGATCAGCTTGCTGGCGACGAAGGGCGCGACATCCTGAAAGGCAGTAAAGGTAGCGACGAGTTCATCTACCACCTCATGAACGACACCCATGTCGATCGGAGCGGCCGCGACCTGATCCAGGACTTCAGCCACCGTCAGGGCGACAGGATCATCCTCAACGAACTCGATGCCAATATCGGCGGCGCCAACGATGCCTTCACCTTCATCGGCAAGGACGATTTCTCCAACACACCCGGTGAGTTGCGGTACTATTTCTCCGGCCACAAGACTTTCATCGAAGGCACCGTCGACGCCGATGGCCAGGCCGATTTCATGATCGAGCTCAAGGGGCGGATCAAGCTTGTAGAAGACGATTTCGTTCTCTGATGCGGGCACGCAAAGACAATCTGATGCAAAGAGAAACACCGCGAGAGGCCTGCAGTTAGAGTTTCTTAGCCACTCAAGCAATCTTCCGGAACACCCCGTGAATCCGGGTGTTATTCTGTTCGATTGAAAAGGTGAACGCCATGACCCAGTGGTTCCAGGAGCGATATATTTCCCGCGAGGAGCACCAGCAAAGCATTGCGTATTACACAAGGCTTGTGGCCCAGCTCTACCGACAGGTTTGCGAACTCAGGGCGGCGCGCGTCGATCCTGAAGCGATCGATGCGTTGATCGAGGAAAACCGGCGCAAGGCGGAGGACGAAATCCGCCGCCACATGCGACCACCCGCCCGCATTCTGCGTGGCAACGTCGTCAGCGTGGACTTTCAACGCCGTGCGACGATGGACAGCGAATGAGGCCGTTGCCGACCGGTGCCGGATAGTGCTGCTATAGCCACTGCTTTCCGGCGAACCGCTGGAAATAGACCAGGTCGAGTATCAGGCTCGGCTTGCCCAGGCCCGTCAGAATCATATGGCACTGGCCCCGGTGATGGGTCTGGTGGTTGAAGAAGTGGAACATCGCCGAGCCGAGCTTCTGGGTGACCAATTGCGGATTGGTGATCGGCGTATATGTGAAGTTCTGTCCAAGTGACTCTTCCTCGACGCCTGCAACCCAATCCGCGATCCGTTCGTCCTCCGCCTTGCGCGCCGTTTCGAGTGCCGAGAGCTCCTCAAATAGAATGACGTTCAGCGCTGCCGGCGCGTCGCCCGCGCCGGTGAACCGCCGCATCCAAATCCGGTCGGCGCAGAGCAGATGATTGAGCGTGCCCTTCATCGAGCCGAAGTGGGCGCCGCGATTGGAGTCGAATTCCTCCGGTGTCAGCGTGGCCGCGGCCGCATAGAGGGTTTCGTTGGCCCAGCGATTATAGGCGGCGAACATCTCGAAATGGTCTTTCATGATAGATCTCCCTGCGGTCACGCCAGTTAATCGCCTGTAGCCGGCGCGATCAAGTGACGATCGTTGATGGCGGCGATAACATTTATTGAATTGATGCGGCCTGCTTTTTGCGGTCAATTCGGCGCTTCGAGATTGAGGAGACGACCATGACCAGACTTCTTTATTCGCTTTGCGGCGCCGACCCCGGTCGGCGGTTCTCGCCTCATACGTGGAAGGTCGTCATGGCGCTTTCGCACAAGGGCCTCGATTTCTCGGAAGTGCCGACGCCATTCACGGCAATCAAGGCGATCGAGGGCGGATTCTCGCCGACCGTGCCGGTGCTCGATGACGGTGGTCACCTGGTGCGCGACAGTTTCGCCATCGCCCTCTACCTCGAGGAAAAATATCCGGATCGACCAAGCCTTTTCCATGGCGAAGGCGGCAAAGCGCTGAGCCGCATGATTGAAGGCTATGCGCAGACGCTGATCCAGGCCGCGCTGGTCAAGATCATCGTCAAGGACATCCACGACATCCTGTCACCCATCGATCAAAGCTATTTCAGGACGAGCCGCGAAGAAAGGCTCGGGCTCACTCTGGAAGACATCGAGGCGGGACACGAGGCCGAGCTGGCCGCCTTCCGGCCCAGGCTCGACCCCATGCGGCATATGCTCAAATATCAGCCCTTCATCGGCGGGGAAGCGCCGTTGTTCGCGGATTACATTCTGTTCGGTGCGCTGCAATGGGCAAGGGTGGCCTCGCCCAAGGCGATACTGAGCGATGACGATCCCGTTTACGATTGGTTCGAGCGCTGCCTGGACCTTCATGGCGGACGAGGAAGGCAGATGGCTGCCGCTGCTTGAGCACAGTTGCGACAATCGCATGAAATTCTCGTCAGTGATTGCCGGCTGCGCGTTCGACCCCTTGTTTTCCCTTGGGAAGGCGGTTAAGAGCCGCCCACCCAAGGAAACCAAGACAAAGGACCCTGAAAATGGCGATTGAACGCACCTTTTCGATGATCAAGCCGGACGCAACCCGCCGCAATCTCACCGGCGCCATCACCAAGATGCTGGAAGATGCAGGCCTTCGCGTCGTCGCTTCCAAGCGCGTCTGGATGAGCCGCCGCGAAGCCGAGGGCTTCTACGCCGTTCACAAGGATCGCCCCTTCTTCGGCGAACTCGTCGAATTCATGTCGTCGGCTCCGACCATCGTGCAGGTTCTTGAAGGTGAGAACGCAATCGCCAAGAACCGCGAAGTGATGGGCGCCACCAACCCGGCCAACGCCGCTGAAGGCACCATCCGCAAGGTCCATGCCCTGTCGATCGGCGAAAATTCGGTCCACGGTTCGGACGCCCCCGAAACGGCTGCCGAAGAAATCGCCTACTGGTTCTCGGGCACCGAGGTCGTCGGCTGATTCAAGTCCTGAGGTTCAAGCCTTAGAGAACTGGTATTATTCAGGAAACCGGGATGCGCTGCATCCCGGTTTTTCTATTTTGCCACGTCGAAATCGTAGAGCAGGGCGGCAGGCCCCATCACGCCTTCTCCCGGAAAATAGAGCCGGCTGTCGCACAGCCTGTCGAGACGCGTGGAGAAGTCTTCCGCAAGGCGCAGCTTGAGCCAGGGCGAAGGAACGGATGCGACCAGTTCGGTCAGCGCCTGATAATCGCCTTTCGCGAACAGCAGTTCAGTGGCTATCGCGGACGCCTTCTCATCCCGTCGATCAAGACTCTGCAGGTCGCCCGCCTCGATGGCGGTGCCGACAGTCCGCCACGTTTGCCAGTTCACGCGAAGGCTTTCGCCGGCCTCGTCGGGAATATCCGGAAATTCATCGCCCGGATTATTCAGCCATGGCGCGATCGCTTCCACGGCCAGCATCCAGTTCAGGATCTCACCGGCGTTCGTCCTCAGGTGCCGCCTGCCGTCGAAGCCGATGCGCTCCATCTTTTCCATTGTTCCGCGCGGGTCGCCGATGCGGGCCGCTATCTCGCGAAAGGCGACGAGCCAGCTCTCGTCCATGTTGTCGGTCGGCTTGATTGCGCCTTGATCGATGAGCTTGATCAGCTTGTCGCTGGCCTTGGCGGAAAAGAGAGGTTCGAAATGGATCCTTGATCCATAGGCGAGCGGCAGCGATACATGCGGCAGGCGGAAGCCGGCGGCATAGTCCGTTCTCACATATTTCCGGATCATCAATGAGTTGCGACCATTGCGCGGATCAGGCATAGGCGGAAGTTCGGGATGGTAGGCCGAAAACGCCAGGAATGTGTAGCGCAGGCGCGGAAATCCCGGCTTCTTGAAGTTGCGCTTGATGTAGCCCGGCCAATCACTCCGGTCGCCCATCGAGGCATAGATGCCGCCCGCCATCGCATAGAGCCCGGCCGCTTCGGCGGCCTGCGCAAAGCGCCGCTTGTCGGCATCCGGGAAATCGATCACCGCCATTGCGTCGCCCAGCGGCCGATTGGCGTCCGGAGGCGTGGTTTGCTTGACGAGTGCCGATATCGCGACATCGAACCGGTTGGCCTTCGCCAACTGCCGGATCACCGTGGTATCGAGCGATCCGTATCCCACGGTCTGCCGAAACGACTGCAATCTTTGCGTAGCCTCATCGTATCCGTACCGGGAGATGAGATAGGCTTGCACGAAGCTTCGCCCAGCCACGACGTTTTGCGCAATCAAAGCCTTGAGTAAGCCTTCGGCTTCCGGTTCCGAGATATTGCCGTAATGCAGCGTAAGATATGCGGCGTCCACACCGTAACTTTTGCCAAGCGTCGGCTGGGGATGCGCCAGATCATCGAGCACGAAGCCCGCGAGATCGGTGATCTCCTTGGCGTGCGCGCATTGCTCGCCGCCGGCGATCGCGGGCGTTGCAAGCAGGAACGCCGATGTGACGAGGAGTGCCAGAAAACCGGACTTCAAAATCATGTCTGCGGTTCGAACCTGAACATGGGCGCTCCGGGCATCAGCACAGCTTCGGCGGGGAAGGCGAGGTAGCCGCTGCAATGCCGGTCGAGCGCTTCGGCGAACAGTTCGGCGAGCCGGATACTGTCCGAATTGGGCACGGTGCTGGTCAGGAACTTTGCCAGTTCCTCATGACGTCCGGATGCGAACAGCAGGTTGGCGGCGATCAGCAGCTTCTGGCCGCTGGACCGAAGCGCCGCCAGGTCGCCGCCGGCCGCAATCACCGCGGCTGCCTCCTGCCATGCCTTGTATTGCGGCTCGAAACCCGCCGAGGCTCCCTGGAGTTCCGGTGGCCGCGACGCGCCGCCATTCGCGGCATGTGTCTTGAGAGCCTCGATCGCCAGCATATGGTCGAGAACTTCGCGCACATTGTCGCCCCCGAAGCGCACGCTGTTCACAGCGATGTTCTTGAGCTTCTCGTCAATCTCGGCGCGCTTGCCGGAGGATTCGACCAGCGATTCATAAATCACCAGCCAGGCGGTCTCCATGTCGATCGCGGCGCCTTCGCGCGTCAGGTCGATGATCGCGGCTGCCGCCCGGCCGGCGCCGGCGAAATCGCCGGTCTGGTTGAGATAGGTCACGAGATAATCCCGTTCGGGTATCCGTGCCGCGGCGATCATCGTTTCGTGAAGCAACGAGCGCACCATCTGCCCTTCCGCATTGGCGGGCGCCGGGCGAGGCAGCGCAGGTTTGCCCTTCAATGCCGGCAGCCAGTGAAGCATGGTGGTCAGCGCCTCGGCGCGCCTGAGGTCCTGCAATGCCGCCAGGAAAACCGGCCAGGCATTCGCGTCATCCTGTGTTGCGGCAAGGCTGGCGGCCAAGACATAGAGCCTCCGGGTCAGCGCCTCGGCGCCGAGTGCCTTCTTGGATTCGTCATCGACATCGATCACTGAGAGGGCGGCGCTCTTTTCGAGCCCGTGGCGGTTCTCCTCGGGTATCGCTGCGAGCTTGTCGAAGAAAAATGCAATCTCGCCAGACCGGGTCGCGGCCCGAAGAGGCGAAAAGCCTTCGCCTAATGTCAGGACGTCTTCTTGGGCCTCCGGCGTAGCGCTCGTCAGCGTAGCCTCAAGCCCATCGGTGCTGATCCGCCATGCCAGAAACAGTTCGCGGGCGCGATCGACCTTGGCATTGGCAAGCGGTTCGACGAGCGCCGCGATCTGTTCGGCCCCAAGCTGCTGATACATGATCTTGAGATAGGCCGAGACCGTGCCATGCCGGCGGTTCTGCAGTTTCGGGAGCTTGGAGCGGTTGGCGATCACGTAGTCCGCGAGCAGCACAATGTGATCCTGTGACGCGCAAGCCTCCTGCGCGAAACCGGGCCGCAACCCCATGACAAGCGGCAGGGTCGATCCCAGAAGAAATGCACGTCTCGAAATCAAGGATGTTCGCCTCTGCAAGAGCGCGAAGCCTCCGGATTCACTAAGGCTTCTCTATGGCGAACGTATAAGGCCAAGGAATTATTTCAAGCCCAGCAATGCCTCTAGCCACATTTCTTGCGGAACTTGATCGAGCCATCAGGATTGAAGGCCTCCGGGTTCCGGTCATACTTGGCGCCGAGCACGAGTGCCTTTTCCGGCAGCATGGTTTCGTCGAGCGTCGAATTCAGTGTCGTGTCGATGGTTTGCAGTTCCTCGCCATCGGCGCTCTTGAGCGTGATCTTGATCTTGTAGGCCTTGCCGGTGACCACGCAATTGACATCCGGGCTCTGGAGATCGATCCGCGTCATCTTGGGGAACACCTTCTGCTTCTTGATCAGCGGCGGACCGCCCGAAGGGTCCTCGAACTCGGCCACCACCACGGCGTCGTCGGGCGTCGTCGGCAGCCGGTTGAGCGTGAGCATGTAGAAAGCGCGCGCCACCCTGATGTTGAAGATGAAGACCTTGCCCTTGATGGTGATATAGTCCTCCGGCTCCCGCTGGCATGCTGAGAGCAGCAGTCCGGCCAGCAGAATGGGGATGATGACCAGCCTGTTCATGGCGACGCCTCCTTGCGTCTCTTTTCGTAGTGAAGCCGCGCCTTGGCACGGTTGCCGCAGACCGACATGTCGCACCACGTGCGGCTCTGGTTCTTGCTGCGGTCGATGAACAGCCATTCGCAATTGGGGCAGATCTTTAGCCGTTCCGTTTCCGGCGAGGCGATCAGCTTCAGCGCCGAACGCGCGGTGGCGAGATCGACGGGGCAGGGATCGGGATTACTTGTATGGGCTGCAAAGGTCGCTGAAAGCCGCCCGAGCAACCCAGCGACCAGCCGGTGGTCATCCGCGCCATGAAGGGTACGGTGACGGAAATGCGCGTCGATCGCTTCCCTGAGCCCGATGAAATCGGCCTGCCGCCCATCCGCGACCGGCGCGAGCTCAGGGAAATCCGTCCGCTCGGCCGACAGCTCGCTCGCGGCTTCTGCAAAGGCGCCGAACTGTTCCGGCACCGCGAAACGGTCCGTGCGGCGCTTCTCGTCGAAGCGCAGGATCACGCTGTTGGCGACATCGAGCGCCAGCGCGCCACCCGTAAAGCGATGTGGTGTCCATCGAAACGTCATGGCACGAATTATAACTGGCAAAAACTATTTTGCCAGTTATAATTTCGTCATGCTCAGCGACACCCAACTCGCCTATTTCCTCCAGCAGAGTCTCAATGCCGCACCGGTCGCGGCGCTCTATGCCATGCTGGCCTTCGGCTATTCGCTGAGCTTCGCGCTGACCAAACGTGCGGATTTCACGCCCGGCGCGCTATTCGCCTTCGCAGGCCAGGTCTTCGTCTATTTCACCGCTTTCGGCTATGACCGGCTGTGGCTGATCTATCCTGCGGCGCTCGCGATCGGCGCCACGGCAGCGATCACCTATACGCTGCTTGCTGCGGCCATTGTCGGTGACAAGGTGATCCGGCCGCTGGCGCGCATATCGCCCAATTCGGTCATCACCGCCTCGCTCGCCATCATGATAGTGTTGATGGAACTGGTGCGGATCGCAGCAAGCGCCAAGGATCTCTGGCTGTCGCCCTTCCTAAACACGCGCATCACCTTCTGGGCTCACCCCGGCTTTCCCGTGGTGCTCACGGCCATCCAGGTCATCAATGTCGTCTCGATGACGGCAATCGTGCTGCTCGGCGCCGCCGTGCTCGCCTATAGCAAACAGGGCCGCAACTGGCGTGCGGTGTCGGACGACGCCTTTGCCGCCACCCTGCTAGGCGTCGATGCGGGCAGGGTGCTCGTCGCGGCGGCACTGATCACGGCGGCGATTTCGGCCGTCGCTGGCGTGATGGCGACTTCTTATTACGGCTCGATGGATTTCGGCGCCGGCCTGATGTTCGGGCTCAAGGTGGTGATGATCGCCGCCATCGGCGATCAGTCGTCACCGGCAAAATGCGCGCTTGGCGCCGCGCTCTACGGTCTCGCCGAGACGATGTGGGGCGCTTACATGCCCTATGTCTGGCGCGATCTCGCGATGTTCTCGGGCTTGGTAATCCTCGCCGTCGTGGCGAGGCAGGAGCGGCGGGTTTAGTCCTTGTCGCGCCACCGCTCGAACGCGCTGGTATCCGTGTCCCTGGCACTCACCCAGTCGCCTTCGGACCCATCGACAAAATGCTCCTTCTTCCAGAAGGGCGCCGAGGTCTTGAGGTAGTCCATCACGAAATTGGCGGCGTCGAAGGCTGCCTGCCGGTGGGCGGAGGCTGCCAGCACGAGCACGATATTGTCGCCCGGCGCGATCTTGCCGAAGCGGTGGATCGCGGTCAGCCCAGTCACCGGCCAGCGGTCGATGGCGATCTCGCAGATGCGGCGGATTTCGCGTTCGGCCATCCCTGGATAATGTTCGAGTTCGAGAGCGGCGAGCCTGCCGCCCTCGTCGCGGCACAATCCGGTGAAGCTGACAACCGCGCCGATATCGCGCCGGCCCGAGGAGAGCAGGGCGCTTTCCCGGGCCAGGTCGAAATCCTCGGCCTGCACCCGGATGACGGGCTCGACCGTCGCCATCTCAGCCACCCGTCATCGGCGGGAAGATGCCGATCTCGCGCACGCCGGCAATCTTGTCGGTATGGTGGGCATGTTCCTGGTCGAGCGCCACGCGGATCACCCGGTCGTGCTCGAGCGCGATCTCGTATTCCTCGCCGAGCGTCTTGAGATGGTTGAGCAGGTCGCCGACCGTGATCACATCGGGCGGCAGGTCGATTTCCTCGTGGCCCTTGCCGATCCGTTCGCGCACCCAGGCGAAATAGACGAGCGACGCCCTCATTCGTCATCCACCACGTGCTTGATACCGGCGCGGAAATAGTCGTAGCCGGTATAGACGGTCAGAAGTGCTGCGACCCAGAGCAGAGTGATGCCGATCTCGATCGTGTAAGGCAGAACTTTCTCGCCCGCAGGCCCGGCGAGCAGAAAACCGATCGCCAACATCTGGGCCGTCGTCTTCCACTTGGCGATGCGGGTGACCGGCACCGAGACCTTGAGGTCGGCGAGATATTCGCGCAATCCCGCCACCAGGATTTCGCGGCTCAGGATGATGATGGCGGCCCAGAGCGACCAGCCGGCGATGGTGCGCTCGGTGTCGGCGGCGAGCAGCAGCAGGCAGACGGAGATCAGCAGCTTGTCGGCGATCGGGTCGAGCATCTTGCCGATATTCGAAGTCTGGTTCCAGATTCGTGCGAGATAGCCGTCGAGATAATCGGTGATCGAGGCGACCGCGAAAAGGCCGAGCGCGGTCCACCGGGCGAAATCCGTACTTTGCAGCCGGCCCTCGACGAAGAAGCACAGGACGATGAGCGGAACGGCCAGGATGCGGCCATAGGTCAGCATATTCGGAATATTCAATGCGCGTTTCGCCATGATCACCGCTTCAGACTCGTGGGATGCACCAAGAAGAAGGCTTTGCCGCCAAAAGGTCAAGCCGGTGCGCCCGCTAAATCCCTTGGATGTCAATGCTTTCGTCCCCCGCTGTGTCGGAAAATAGGCAGCTACGGACCGCCATTCAAATTTATTCGGAAGAAAATGAAAAAAATTCGGGGATTGTTCCCGGCGTAACATCGTGTGCCCCGGGTCGCAGGCATTTTAGGCTCAACGAGAGGGCCTGAAAAACCTTCGACACCACAAAGGGTTAGACGACAATGTTGATGAATCGCGCCGATATCAGCGGCCACGAAAACCTGTTGCCGCAAATCAGGCAACATGCCGAAATGAGCGTGGAATTCCATGGCAGGCACCGCCGGTTCCTGCGCTTCGTGGATACGCACCAGAAGTGGCTGCTGCTGCACCTGATCGCCGACACCTGCGGCCATCCCGAAAACGCCGGCAGCATGCACGGCGCTGCAGCCAATTGGATCTGCGACCGTGCCTCCGAACTCGGCGTCGCCAGCCGCAACACCTCGCTCGCCTTCTTCAACCAACTGGTCGCCTATGGCTATCTCACCAAGAAGGAATGCCGCGGCGACAGGCGCATCCGTCTGATCTCGCTTTCCGAAGGCGCAGAGGCCGTGATGCTGGACTGGACGCGGCTGGTCGTTGAGTCCGCTACCGGCGAGGATACCGGCTCGCTTGGCGAAGAGTGCCTGCGCCGCATGTATCTCGACATCGCCGCAAGCCTGCTCGCCGACGGCAAATGGATGAAGCCGCCCATCGATGTGAGCCTGACCCAGGATATGCGCGGCGGCTGGCTGGTCATGAGCGACATTCTGCGCCACCTGCCGGTCGAAGCCACCGGCGAGGCCTGGGTTCCGGCGCGGGACCTGAATATTCCGCGCATGAGCCGGTATTTCGGCCTGTCGCGCAGCACGCTCTACCGGCTGGTGCGCCTCTCGGTCGAGGCGGGAACCATGGCATGGGAGGAGAAGGGCGCGATTTCCATGCTCTCGATCAACCTCTACCACCTGCGCCAGTTTTGCCGCTGGATCGGCCGCCTGCATGACGCGGCAGCGGATGCCCACGCTAGGCATGCAAGCGGTGCTGACGCCGACCCATCTAGCTTCGATATCCCAGCTTTGGGCGAGATAGCTTATCCCGCAAGCCGGTCGGATGCCGTCTCCTGCCGGTGAACAATCATCGATGAAATTTCGTGGCCGGACGCGGCCGGAATTAGAACTCTCTCAACAGGTTATGGCTAGATTCGAATCAGGTCCGGAAATTCCGGCCGGTTGCCGCAAGGGGCGCGGCTGGAGAAGGTCGATGAAACTGCCGGCACTGGCATTCGGATTGCTCGCTTCGTTTGCGGCGGGGCCATCGCTCGCCGGCGAAGATCTGGCTTATGACCGGTTTTTCATGATGCCCAACGTCTCGACGCTTGGCGCCGGTATCGAGGCCGGTTACCGCTGGAACGACAACTGGCAGGTCCGCGCCGGCATCAACGGATTTGCCACATCCTATGTCTACCATGACCGCAAGTCGGACCTGCCTTCGACGCTGACCCTGCTCAATGGCGGCGTCACCGTGGATTATTTCCCCTTCGCCGGCGATTTCTACCTATCGGGCGGCGTGCGCCTCTCGGCCAACAAGATCGAGGGCAAGGTCAAGAACATGGAAGCGAAGATGGGCGGCTCCACTGTCACCATCGACGACCCCCTGACCGACTTCACCGTCCGCCAGAATGTCATCCAGCCCTATATCGGCGCCGGATATTCCGTGCCGATCAACGAGCGGGTGTCGTTGAATTTCGACCTCGGCGCGCTCTATGCCGGCACGCCTTCGCTCAGCTACAATTCCCGCGCCACCGAACTCGGCTTCACCCGCGACCAGATTCGCGACCAGGCGGAGCGTGCGAGAAACCGGATTGCGCCGTTCAGGGTGTATCCGGTGGTGCAGGTGGGGCTGAAGATCAGCTTCTAACGGATTTTATCGACTCAAGCCGGTTTTTGAGGGGTCGAAACCAAAATACTTGCTCCACATCGCCGGAAATCAACTCGCTCTCTTGCCAGCGACATCACTCTGTGCCCAAATCAACACTGGCAGGAACTGCACTGTTCGGAGGGGACAGGTGATGCTTTCAGTCATTGGCTCGGGCTTCGGCAGAACGGGTACGCGCTCACTCAAGGAAGCGCTGGAAACACTCGGTTTTGCAACATGCCACCATATGGAGGAGGTCTTCGAAAATCCTCCTCAGGTTCCATACTGGCAATCAGTCGCTAGTGGCGAGCCCGTCGATTGGCACGACGTCTTTGCCAATTATCGGGCTCAGGTAGATTGGCCAGGCGCGCATGTCTGGCGCGAGCTGTCCGTCGCATTTCCCGACGCCAAGGTCGTGCACAGCGTCCGCCCCGACGACGCATGGTGGAACAGCTTCTCCAGCACGATCGGCAAGCTCCTTTCGATCCACGAAGGGCTGGATGTCCCGCCACATGTCCGTGACATGCTGAATGCGGCTTACGAGATCATCGGCAAGCAGACCTTTGCCGAACAGTTTGGCGACAGGGACAAGGCGCTGGCCGCCTTTCATCGCCGCACGGCGGATGTCCGCGCAGCCATTCCAGCGGACCGGCTGCTCGTCTTCGACGTCTCCGAGGGTTGGGCACCACTTTGCACTTTCCTCAGCGTCGATATCCCGGATGGTCCGTTCCCCCGCCGCAACGGTCTGGCGGAATTTTGGGTCGGTCTCGGCGGCGTGCCGGCCTGATCCGAGGGCCGTTCCTAACGCCGTGGCAACTCGCCAATTACAGCCCGGCACCTCGAAACCCTGTGAATAGCGGGCAGGCTTCGGCCGCTCTCAACACTTTTTGACAGTTCTAGGGACGCGTCAAGCACCGCCTCTGAGCCCTTGAGCCAGAGACGGCGCAGCTTTTTCAGCAAATGAACCGGTTAGCCGGCAGGCGATCAGAAGATCTCCGCCACCGGCTGGCCGAGAGCCATCGCACCGGCATATCGCGCCTGAGGTCCCGATTGAAGCGGATGAAAGCGTGCACCTTGCACATCGCGGAAGCGCCGCTCCAGTCCGTTGGCCCGATAGAACCCGGCCCCGCCGGCGAGTTCCATCGCAAACTCCGTCGCCTCGATCGCATGGCGGGCGACGAGGGAGCGACCGATCATCACTTCATTCACGCTCTCCGCAGACGGCGCATTGCGGGCGACGATATCGAGCATCCAGCGGTGTGCGAGTTGTGCGGCGCGGAGCGAGGTATCCATCCGCCCGGCGAGGCTGGTGGCGTGATCGCTGGCGGGCTTCTTCCTGGCAAGATCGATGGCGATGTCGCGGGCGCTTTCGGCGATGCCGAGATAGACCGCGTAGATCAGGGGAAAGGCGACGGTCGCGATGACCTGGAACAGTGGATGCCATTCGCCGGCCTTTCGCGACAGCGCCACGTTGGCGTCAGGGATGAAGAGGTTCTCGAACACCACATCGTTGGACCCCGTGCCGCGCATGCCGAGTGTCCGCCAGGTGTTTTCGATCCTCACCTCGGGTGATTTCATCGGCGCGCCGAAATGGATGACGGACCGCGTGCCATCCGCCGCCTCATGAACGGCACCGGTCATCAGGATCGCCCCGGCTTCGGCGCCCGATGTGAACACCTTGCGGGCGTTGATGCGGTAGCCGCCATCGACCTTTTCGGCTTTCCCGGAACCGCCTATCCAATCCGAGCCGCCGCTGGAGAGCAGGATCAGGCGTTCGGCGGCGACGCGCTTGAGTAGCGGTTCGACGGCGGCGACTTTCTGGTGCCTCCAGCGCCAGGCGGGGATCGCCACCTGATGTGTGTGCATCGAGAAAGCGAGCGCGGTGGAACCGCAGGCGTGTGCGAGGATGCGGAGCATGTCCGCCAACTCGGCGACTTCCGCGCCACCACCGCCAAGCTCGACGGGCACGGCTGCCTCGACCAGGCCTGATTCCTTGAGCAGGGCGTAGTTCTCGCTGACGAAGCTATCGCTTTCATCTGTTGTCGCGGCGCCATCCGCGATCGCCGATGCCAGCGATGCCGCAATCTCGGCAACGCTGCGCTTGGGGGTGTCCATCGTATTCGGGGAAAGTGCAAATTCCGCTGCGGCTTGCATGTCGATATCCTCCAATTGTGAAACTATGCCATCGACCTTGCCTGCACTTCCGACCAGCTTCCAGTTCAGGAACTGTACTGCTCGGTGAGACGGGTCGCTCGACCATGTTTCTGAGAATGGCGACACGTGTTGGTTCTGGTGGAAATCTCGACTATCATGGGTTTTTCGTCGACCTTGAGAGGTCTCCAATGCAAGAGCGCGGTGGGTATGGACAGTTCTGTCCGGTTTCGATGGCGTCGGAGATTCTGTGTTCGCGCTGGACGACGCTTGTGGTGCGCGAATTGCTCTGCGGTTCGACGCGCTTCAACGAACTTCGCCGCGGCGTCCCCAAAATGTCCCCGGCACTGCTTTCCAAGCGTCTCAAGGAACTCGAACAGTCGGGCGTGGTCACGACATTGCGCAAACCGGGAGGCGCTGTGGAGTATGGGCTGACGCCGGCCGGCGAAGAGCTTCGTCCGCTCATCATCGGCCTTGGAAACTGGGCACAGCGATGGATGGAATCCAGGCTGTCGCTGAAGAATCTCGATCCTTCGCTGCTGATGTGGGACATGCGCCGCAACCTCGATGCCGGGCATCTGCCGTCCCGCCGCTGCACGATTCAGTTTCTGTATCCCGAACTCATTGCCTCGCAGAAGAGTTGGTGGCTTGTGGTCGAGAACGGAAGTGCTGATCTCTGCAATTTTGACCCCGGATACGATCTCGACTTGCTGGTGCGTGGATCGCTGCGGTCGATGACCGCCATCTGGATGGGCCTCACCACCATCCGGCGCGAGGCCGATGCAGGCCAACTTGATATCGAGGGCGATCCTGCGATCGCCAAAAGCATG
The DNA here is from genome assembly GCF_024707525.1 of Rhizobium sp. TH2. Classification (NCBI taxonomy): domain Bacteria; kingdom Pseudomonadati; phylum Pseudomonadota; class Alphaproteobacteria; order Hyphomicrobiales; family Rhizobiaceae; genus Rhizobium; species Rhizobium sp. TH2. The sequence continues at coordinate 1,749,806 of NZ_CP062231.1, forward strand.
CAGCAATGGCTTGGCCTGAGCGGTTTCGCGACCGTGCAGCGAATGGCGCAGTAACCTCAGTCCAACGTCAGCCAGGCCAAAGTTCTCCCGCCCCTGTGAATAGCGGGCGGTCCCTCGTCGCTCTCAACACTTTCTTAACCACCCAGCATTTGCCCCATTGACTCATGAACAAAAATGGAACAAATAAGAAACATAAACGAACAGGAGGCGTAAATGACCGATTTTCTTCGCGACATGGCAGCGTTCACCTCAATCGTCATGTTTGTAACCAGCTGCGCTGTGTTGATGATCACTTTCTAGTGGGTAAGGACAGGGTCTCTTAAACAGGACTCGCGCAGGCGACCGCCCGTCGCTAGAATCCGCCATCGCGAAACGGTGGCATGGCATGGCAGGTGATTCTCATTCGGGGACGGAACAGGCGCTTAGCGAGAGCCCGCAATTCGTCCATCTGAGGGTCCATTCGGCCTATTCGCTGCTCGAGGGCGCACTGCCCGTCAAGAAGATCATCGCCAAGGCGCTCGACGACAATCAGCCCGCCATCGGGCTGACCGACACCAACAATCTCTTTGCCGCGCTCGAATTTTCCAAGACCGCCTCGGGCGATGGGCTCCAGCCGCTGATCGGCTGCCAGCTCTCGATCGACATGGAAGACGAGTCCGGCGACGACAGGAACGGCCGCCAGCAGCAACTGCGCAAGCTGCCGGCAATCGTGATGATCGCCGCCACATCAGAGGGCTATCACACACTGTCCGGCCTCGTCAGTCGCGCCTACATGCAGGGCGAGGGGCCGGGCACCATCCACATCAAGCGGTCCTGGCTCGGGGATTCCGTTCCCGGCGTGATTGCGCTGACCGGAGCACGCGGCGGACCGGTGGATTCGGCCCTCGTCGAGGGTCAGCACGATGTCGCCGAGGCGCGGCTTAGGGCGCTCGCGTCGCTCTTCGGTGATAGGCTCTATGTCGAACTGCAACGGCATGGAAATTACGACCACGCGCATGAAGCGGCGATGATAAATCTCGCCTACCGTTTCGAACTGCCAATCGTCGCGACCAACGAGCCGTTCTTCCCGACGCTGGATTATTTCGAGGCCCATGACGCGCTGATGGCGGTGGCCCACAATGCGATGGTCTCCGACGACAACCGTTTCCGCCTGACGCCCGACCACTATTTCAAGTCGCGCGCCGAGATGGCGAAGCTCTTCGCCGACCTGCCGGAAGCGATCGACAACACGGTGGAGATCGCCCGCCGCTGCTCCTTCATCCTCAAGACCGTGGCGCCGATCCTGCCGCGCTTCACCAGCGAGGCCGCCGTTGAGGGTACGGATCCAGAGTCGGAAGAACTGAAGCGCCAGTCCTGGGAAGGGCTGGAAATGCGGCTCAAGACCATCGGCCTGGCACCTGGCTATACCGAGACGGATTATCGCGACCGGCTGGAATTCGAACTCGGTGTCATCGAGGGCATGAAGTTCCCCGGCTACTTCCTGATCGTCGCGGATTTCATAAAATGGGCCAAGGCGCATGACATTCCGGTCGGGCCGGGCCGTGGTTCGGGCGCGGGCTCGCTGGTCGCCTATGCTCTCACCGTCACCGACATCGACCCGCTCCGCTTCTCGCTGCTCTTCGAACGCTTCCTCAATCCCGAACGCGTCTCGATGCCCGACTTCGACATCGACTTCTGCCAGGACCGGCGCGAAGAAGTGATCCGCTATGTCCAGGCCAAATACGGCCGCGAGCAGGTGGCCCAGATCATCACCTTCGGTTCGCTGCAGGCCCGCGCCGCGCTGCGCGACGTCGGCCGCGTGCTCGAAATGCCTTACGGCCAGGTTGACCGCATCTGCAAACTGGTGCCGAACAACCCGGCCAACCCGACGCCGCTCTCCAAGGCCATCGAGGAAGAGCCGCGCCTGAAGGAAGAGGCCGAGCGCGAGCCGGTCATCGCCCGCCTGCTCGATATCGCCCAGAAGATCGAGGGCCTCTACCGCCACGCCTCGACGCATGCCGCCGGCATCGTCATCGGAGACAGGCCGCTCGCCGAGCTCGTGCCGCTCTATCGCGATCCGCGCTCGGACATGCCGGTCACCCAGTTCAACATGAAATGGGTCGAGCAGGCCGGCCTGGTGAAGTTCGACTTCCTCGGCCTCAAGACGCTGACCGTGCTGAAGACCGCCGTCGACCTGATCGCCCGAAAGGGCATCCACATAGACCTCGCGGCGCTGCCGCTCGACGATCCCAAGAGCTACGAAATGATGTCGCGCGGCGAGACGGTCGGCATCTTCCAGGTTGAAAGTGCGGGTATGCGCAAGGCGCTGCTCGGCATGAAGCCCGACTGCATCGAGGACATCATCGCGCTTGTGGCGCTCTACCGCCCCGGCCCGATGGAAAACATCCCGGTCTACAACGCCCGCAAGCACGGCGATGAAGAGATCGAATCCATCCACCCGATGATCGACCACCTGCTCAAGGAAACCCAGGGCGTCATCGTCTATCAGGAACAGGTGATGCAGATCGCCCAGGTGCTCTCTGGCTATTCGCTCGGCGAAGCCGACATGCTGCGCCGCGCCATGGGCAAGAAGATCAAAGCGGAGATGGACCAACAGCGCTCGCGCTTCGTCCAGGGCGCGATGGCCAACAAGGTGTCGAAGCCGCAGGCCGACAATATCTTTGATCTCCTGGCAAAATTCGCCAATTACGGTTTCAATAAATCCCACGCCGCCGCCTATGCCGTGGTGTCGTTCCAGACCGCCTATATGAAGGCGCATCATCCGGTCGAATTCCTCGCCGCCTCGATGACGCTCGACATGGGCAATGCCGAGAAGGTCAACGACTTCCGCCAGGATGCGCTGCGCCTCGGCATCAAGGTCGTGGCGCCCTCGGTGCAGACCTCATTCCGACCCTTCGAGGTCGGCGAGAACTGCATCTATTTCTCGCTCGCGGCAATCAAGGGCGTCGGCGAGGCGGTGGTCGAGCACATCGTCGAAGCGCGCGGGACCACGCCTTTCGCCAGCCTCGAGGATTTCTGCCTGCGCACCGATCCGAAATTCGTCAATCGCCGCGTCTGGGAAAGCCTGATTTTCGCCGGCGCCTTCGATTGCTTTGGCGTCGATCGCGCGCTTCTGTCCGGTGGCATCGATCGCCTGATGGCCTTTGCCCAGCGGGCAGTGTCCGACAAGGTCAGCGGGCAGGGCGATATTTTCGGCTCTATGAGTTCCGGCCCGGAAAAGATCATCTTCCAGCCTGTCGCGCCATGGCTGCCGTCGGAAAAGCTGCTCAAGGAATTCCAGGTCCTGGGCTTCTACCTCACCGCCCATCCGCTCGATACCTATGGCAGTCTCCTGGAGAAGATGCGGGTCCAGACCTTCGCCAACTTCTCCAACGCCGTCAAACAGGGCAAGGCGCCCGGCCGGCTCGCAGGCACCGTCACCTCGAAACAGGAGCGCAAGACGCGCACCGGCAACAAGATGGGCATCGTTACCTTCTCGGATTCCTCCGGGCAGTTCGAGGCCGTGATGTTCTCGGAAGCCTTGGCACAGTACCGCGACGTGCTGGAGACGGGCAAAAGCTTCGTGATCGGCGTCGAGGCCGAAGAGCGGCCGGAGGGCATCAGCCTCAGGATCAACTCCCTGCAATCGCTCGAGGAAAAATCGGTGCAGATGCAGAAGGCGATGCGCGTGTTCCTGCGCGATGCCGGACCGCTCCGCAGCGTCACCACCCATCTCGGCACGCGCGGCGAGGGACTCGTCTCCTTCATCCTGATCAAGGAGGACGGTCGCAAGGAGATCGAGGTCGAACTGCCCGAGAAATACCGTATCTCGCCGGAGATTGCCGCGGCGCTGAGGGCTAGCCCCGGGGTCGTGGACGTGGAGCTTGTCTAGCTTCCGGCCTGCATCGCCAGTAACTCCCGCATCGTCATCCGCTTGAACGCTTCGACCATGGCATCGCCCTCGGCCCGATCGAGCGAGATCGCCAGCCGCATCGTGCTTTCTCCGAGCTGCCAGATCAGCAATGCCGAGGCCTCGACTTCGGCCCTGTCGATATCGCCGAATGCCCGCTTCATCGCGTCCGCCAGCATCGCGGCACAAAGGCGACTTTCGGCGAGTTCGATGGCCATCAACTGTTTATCCGCCTGCATGCCGGACCAGACGTCGCGCATCACAGGTTCGGACAGGAACAACTCGTAGTACTGGTCGACGAGGCCAAGATAGGCCGATTTGAGGCTCTCTACATCATGCACCGTGTCGAGCGCGCTGCTGATACATGCCCGGCTTTCGAGGCCATAGTGCTCAGCCAGGCTGCGGATGATCGCGGCCTTGTCAGGAAAATATTGATAGAGCGAACCGATTGATATTCCTACATGTTCGGCGAGTTCTCCCATCTTCAGCCGGTCGCTCCCGGTTCTGGCAATCAGTTCCGACGCTGCGGACATGATCTTATCCAGGCGCTCGCGAGCGCGTTGCTGGGTCGGCTGCTTGCGGGCAACGGATGCCTGGCGGGCAGTGACCTTAAGATTCGCGTCGACCACTTCATTTTTCTCGATCTGTGCCATTGACTTTCCAAAAGTGAGGATTTATCGCTTTTATATATGTGAGGATTACTCACATTAACAGATGGAGATTGAAATGACAATGGTTGGCAATTCTGTTGGGAACATTCTGGTTTTGGGCGCCAATGGCAAGACTGGCCGCCGCATTGTGGAGCGGCTCCGGAACCTGGATGCGCCCATCCGCATCGGCTCGCGCAAGGCGCCAATCCCTTTCGATTGGGAAAATCACACCACGTGGAAGCCCGCACTCGATGGTGTCTCGACGGTCTACGTCACCTTCCAGCCGGATATCGCAGTGCCCGGCGCGCTTGAGACAGTCAGCAAGTTTTACGACACGGCGATTGCGAGCGGCACTGCTAAATTCATTCTGCTTTCGGGTCGGGGAGAGGTGGAGGCCGAGGACGCCGAGCGCGTGCTGCAGGCCACGAACGCGGATTGGACCATTCTGCGCGCCAGCTGGTTTGCCCAGAACTTCAGCGAGAGCTTCTTCCTCGAGCCCATTCGGCAGGGCGAGGTCTTTCTGCCCACGGGGCTTGCGGCCGAGCCGTTCGTCGATGCCGACGATCTCGCCGACATGGCCGTCGCCGCCATCATGACGTCGGATCATTCCCGCGTGCTTTACGACATCACGGGTCCGGAGGCGCTGACCTTCGAGGATGCGGTTGGCAGGATCGCCCGGGCGACCGGCCGGGAAATATCCTTCACGACAGTTCGGCCGGAGGCCTATCGCGACGAACTGGTGCGGATGGAAGTGCCGCGCGAATATGTCGAGCTGATCATGTATCTGTTTGCCAACGTTCTGGATGGCCGCAACACGCCAGTCACCGACGCTGTGCAACGGGCCCTCGGCCGCCCGGCCGGCAGCTTCGACGAATATGTTGCGCGGACGGCGGCAACCGGCATCTGGGGAGGCAACAATGTCTGATCGAATGATCCACGCACTCACGATCACAAGTGTACTCGGCAGTGGCATCGTCGCCGGCGTCTTCTTCGCCTTCTCGTCCTTCGTGATGGCCGCACTCGCCCGGCTTCCAGCCAATCAGGGGATCGCGGCCATGCAATCGATCAACATCACGGTGATCAATCCGTTGTTCATGCTGATCCTGTTCGGCACGGGCCTGCTGGGTGCTGCGCTCGCCGTCGGCGTCTATCTCGCCTGGCCCCAGCCGCGTGGGCTACTGCTTGTCGCGGGCGCCGTCGTCTACATCGTCGGCGTGCTTGGGGTGACCATGGCCGGCAATGTGCCGCTCAACGCCGCGCTCGCCGCCGCCAATCCTCAGAGTGCGGAGGCCTCATGGTGGGCCGGCTATCTCGCGGACTGGACGACATGGAACCATGTCAGGACGATAGCCTCCGCGCTATCGATGCTCCTGTTCCTGCTGGCGCTGTGATGTGGGGTCGTGGTCAGAAGGCGTGGCGCAATTGGCAACGGCCGCGAAATGCGGCCGTTGCATTGAATGCGATAATGAATATCGGAGGCTCAGCCTTCCGTCTTCGGTGCAGCTTTCGTGATCGTGATGAAATCTGTGCCCTGACCGGTTTCGCTTTCGGTGCCGATATCGGTGATCGTCAGCGAAGAGCCGTTGCCGAGCATGGTCTCGATCTTGGCGCGTAGCTCGTTGGGAACCGTGACCCGCTTGAAGGCCGTCTCGGCGGCATCCGGCGCCAGCGCGTCGGCCGGAACGGTGATGCCAAGTCGCTTGGCAGCCTTGTCGCCGATATAGTTGTCGAGCGTCGTTGCATACCATTCGGCCGAATTCTGCGCCGGGTTGACGCGGATCGAGGTGTAGAAATGCGTGCCGAGTGCGACTTCCGGCTGGTCGAGATCGACGGCTGCGTCGAAGATCGGCTTGAAGTTGCGGCGGACCGACAGCCAGCCCGTGAGTGGCTTCCTGTTCATCACCTTGTGGATCGACAGCAAGAAGGCCTGGTCCATGACGCCGGTCGGCTTCTGGCCGTGCAGTTCCTGATAGGCCTTCACGGCATCGCGGGTCTTCTTGCCGATGCTGCCGTCATGCGGGCCGTCGTAGTAGCCGAGCCGCGTGAGCAGGGCCTGCGCGTCGGCGAATTTCTGGCGTTCGCTGACCCGGGTGATCAGGATCTTGAGCGGCGGCTCGGCCTTCGGCATCGCGGCCACGGCGAGCGCGCCGTTCTTCGGCAGGTTGTCGTTCGATGCCACCTCGACCTCAGTGTCGCCGGTCACCGTGGGGCGAAGTTCGGCGTCGCTCAAAAGCTCGGCTTCCGGCTGCGCGAAACGCGGCATGAAGAGGTCGGCGGTCGTGATCCGTTGCGGCATCAGTTCGCGATCGGAAATGATCACGTGGAAACCGCGCTTGGTCATCGGAAACAGCATCTTGGCAAATTCGCGCGGCATGCGCACGCAGCCATGCGAGGCCGGATAGTCCGGCACATGCTTGCCTTCATGCAGCGCCACGCCCGACCAGGTGATGCGCTGCATCCACGGCATCGGCGCGTCGTCGTAAAGGTTGGAATGGTGCATCTTCTTCTTCTCGATGATCGAGAAGATGCCGGATGGCGTGGTGTGGCCGCGCTTGCCGGTCGAAACGTTCGTCGAGGTGACGACCTGGTCGCCATCGTAGACGACCAATGTCTGCGTGTCCTTCGACACGAAAATCTGCAGCGGCGCGGTATCGTCGGCGGCAAGCACCGCTGTCCCGAAAACGGTCGAAGCGGTCAAGGCGAGCGAAAAGGCAAGACGGGTAAGCATGTGTGTGTCCCCACGCAATACTGGTTGTCCAGAAGGTTAGAAGCCTTCATTTAAGGAATCTTTGCAACGCCGTAAGTTACCGTGGGAACAGGGCTATGGCTGGTATCACGGTTAATTGATTGCTAACTGCCGTGAGAGTTCGCTTGGAACCAATCACCATTTGCAGGCCGGCCTGCAAACGGCGATCGGTCCTCATGCATGCCCGCGCTTGCCCTTGCCGAATGTATAGCCCGTCTCGATGCTCTTGTTGCCGAACTTGTCGCGCAAGGTATCCATCGCGGCTTCCGCCTTGGCGCGGCGGCCGGCGTCGCGGTCGATGAGGTCGGGCGGGTCGGCGGTGGCGGAATCGGCGAGATCGCTGACGCCGATGCCGAGCAGGCGGTATTTGGTGCCGTCGAGCTCGCGCTCCAGCAGCGATTGTCCCTCGCGGAAAATCCGGTCGGCGAGCTGCGTATGGGCTTCGAGCTTGCGATTGCGGGTGCGGGTCTTGAAATCCTGGGTCTTGAGTTTCAGCACCACCGTCTGGCCGGCGATCGCCGCCTTCTTGAGCCGCCGCGACACCTGTTCGGCGAGCGCCCTCAGCACCGGTACCAGGTCCTCGGGCCGCGAATAATCTTCGAAGAAGGTCGTCTCGGCGGAAACCGTCTTGGCCTCGTCGTTGAGATGCACCTTGCGGTCGTCCTGCCCGCGCGAGAGATTGAACAGCCGCTTGCCCATCACCCCGTAGCGGCGCATCAGCGTCGCCTCGTCCATCTCCTGCAATTGCCCGATCATGGTGATCCCGTCACTGGCGAGCGTCGCGGCAAAGGCCTTGCCGACGCCCCAGATCAGCGTCACCGGCCACTCTTTCAGGAAAGCGTAGGCTTCTTCCTCGCCGATCACCGAGAAGCCGCGCGGCTTGTTCATATCAGACGCCACCTTGGCGAGGAACTTGCAGTAGGAAAGCCCGACCGAAACCGTGATGCCGATCTCCTGTTCGACGCGCCGGGCGAATTTCGCCAGCGTCCGCGCTGGCGGATCGTGGTGCAGGCGCTCGGTGCCCGCGAGATCGAGAAAGGCCTCGTCGATCGACAGCGGCTGCACCAGCGGCGTGAGATCCTGCATCATCCTGCGGACTTCGCGGCCGACGCGGGCATATTTCTCCATGTCGGGCTTGATGACGACCGCCTGCGGACAGGCTTCCAGCGCCTTGAACATCGGCATGGCGCTCCGAACGCCATGAATGCGCGCGACATAGCAGGCGGTCGACACCACGCCGCGCTTTCCCCCGCCGATGATCACCGGCTTGTCGGCAAGCTCGGGATTGTCGCGCTTCTCGACCGAGGCGTAGAAGGCATCGCAATCCACGTGCGCGATCGTCAGCCGGTCGAGTTCCGGATGCACCATCAGCCGTGGCGATCCGCACGCACGGCACCGCCGTCCAGCGCCGGAAACCGGCGCCAGGCAGTCGCGGCAGAAGCCGGGATTATGGTCTGGAATGCTCATGCGACGCCGGAACAGAGGTTGAATGGTCGATAATACGATGCCGCGGGATGGGGCTCAAGCTCGATTCAGGAAGCGCTCATGACTGGCGATGGCAGGATTGTCCACAGCTGATTGCCCGGCCGCAATCTGCACGCTTTTCATCGACGGCTTCCCGGTACCGCCTGCAAAGGTATGATTTTGCACGACGGCTCTCAGCGCCTAGCGTCCAGCTTGTACCATCACTCCTCCATGCTGTTTACGCGCCGTCTGAATCGGTGCAGACTGCTAAGTAGCACTGCGCGCGTTATCATTTGCCTTCTACCTTGAGGTGTTCCATAGTGTGAGCGCTCTGTCTGCCATCCACCGGGCGAGATCATGAAACTTGGGGGGAGAAATGCAAAGTACGTCCTGGGGAACACTCGCGATCCTAGCGATAATTGCTGGCAGTATAATAGGTTCTTTCGTTCTTGTTTTCCGGAAAGGAATTGGCCCGCGAACGATTCAAATGGTAAGCCTTGTCGTACTTGGTCCGATACTCTTGCTGCTGGGCATCGACCGCGTTTTCGCTGGTGAAACGTTGGCCACCTTGTTCGGTACTTATTTGGGGTTTGTTATTTCGCTCGCGACCTCGAAAGCTGAGTAAGCGCAAATTTCAAACTGACCCACTGCCCAGGAATTGTCAGTAGTCAGCGGCAATTCCCAAATGCCGCCTTATCACCCGCTCCGCATCCGCCCAGTCCTCGGCCACGACGATATGCTCTTCCGCCTTCGGTAGCATTTTGCGGAACACCGCGTTGACCATCAAATGGATCAGCAGGCAATCGGGCGCACTGTCACGCACCGAACCATGGTTGCGCAGGATATCATCGATGAACACGGCAGGGACATCACGCCCGCCGATCAGGCTCGCCACGACCGGCCCCTTCGGCTCCTCGGTCGCGATCATAGGATAGGTCAGCCCATGCATATCCAGCACAGTGCGCCTGACATCCTGATGCCGTGGCGGCATGGCGGTCAGGAAGACGATGTCGGCGTCCCTGGCGAGACGATTCAGCACATCGACGACGCCGGGGGCAGGGCTCTGCCACTTGTCCTGGCTGGCAAAGAACGCCTCCTGCATCTCCGCGACCCGGTCGTCACTGGCCGCGATGCCGCCCGATATGCTCCTGATATTGCCATGTAGCCTAAAACTGTCCGGATGCAGCCGGTGCTCGACGGAATTCAGATATCGGTCGAACGGATCGAGGAATTCCAGCACCACCTCGTCCACGTCGCAGACCACAAGTGGCCGTGAAGACCCGGCGATCGCCTTGATGATATCGCCGCTCACATCCACGCGTCGTCTCCCGGACCGTTGAGCTTGTGGTGGCAGGCGGCAACGAATTCCGCCTTCACAGCGTTCTGCTCGCAGAAAGTCATCAGGGTCGGCTCGTGGTTCATCAGGAAGTCGGTCAGGCCGGCGAAGAAGCCCGGCTCCTGCGCCGCCTGCCGGATCGATCCGGCCTCGATGCCGGAAAGCGCCAGGAAGCGGCTCATCATGTCAGGGTCCTGGGTCAGCCAGCCAAGAACCTTGATGGCCAGTTCCTCGGCCTCTTCGCCGCTCGGCGTCAGGCCCCTCATCGGGATTTTGTCGCGCATATTTCTTCTTTATAAACCTAATGACCGTAAGGTGGTGCTTGGAACATTTAAGAATCCGAATGACAATACCTATATAGAGTTCGGAAACAGCTTGTAAAATCAGGATTAGAGAACGGCGCCATGCCAAAACAGGTTATGATTGTCGAAGACAATGAGCTCAACATGAAGCTCTTCCGTGACCTGATCGAGGCGTCCGGTTACAGGACGATCCAGACCCGGAACGGGATGGAAGCGCTCGATCTGGCACGCAAGCATCGTCCCGATCTCATCCTCATGGATATTCAGCTGCCCGAAGTTTCGGGCCTGGAAGTCACCAAATGGCTGAAGGAGGATGACGACCTGCATGTCATCCCGGTCATCGCGGTGACGGCCTTTGCCATGAAGGGCGACGAGGAGCGCATCCGCCAGGGCGGCTGCGAGGCCTATGTTTCCAAACCCATCTCGGTTCCGAAGTTCCTGCAGACCATCAAGACGTATCTTGGCGACGCCTGATCCTAGAAATCACGGATGTTTGTATGACCGCGCGTATTCTAGTCGTTGACGATATTCCAGCCAATGTGAAGCTTCTGGAAGCAAGGCTTTTGGCCGAGTATTTCGACGTTCTCACCGCCGAGAACGGCTATGAATGCCTCGATATCTGCAGCAAGGTCTCCGTCGATGTGATCCTGCTCGATATCATGATGCCCGGCATGGATGGTTTCGAGGTCTGCGAGAAGCTGAAGTCCAATCCGAAGACCGCGCATATCCCGGTCGTGATGGTCACCGCGCTCGACCAGCCCGCCGACCGCGTGCGTGGGCTCAGGGCAGGGGCCGACGATTTCCTCACCAAGCCGGTCAACGACATGCAGCTCATGGCGCGCGTGAAAAGCCTCGTGCGGCTCAAGATGCTGTCGGATGAACTCAAGCTGCGTGCCGAGACCGCCCGTTCGATCGGGCTGGAAGATCACCTTGCCCGCGCCGTACAGGCAGAGGAAGTCGCCAGCATCCTGCTCGTCGATGGCCGTGCCAATTCGCAAGAGCGCATCGCACGCGCTCTGAGGCCGATTGCCGACATCACCGCGATGAACGATCCGCAGGCCGCGATCTTCGAGGCTGCCGAGGGTCATTTCGACCTCATCATCGTCAATTCCAACTTCGACGACTACGATGCGCTGCGGCTCTGCTCGCAGCTACGATCGCTCGAGCGCTCCCGTTTCATCCCGGTCCTGCTGGTGGTCGATCAGGGCGGCGAGAGCATGGTGGTGCGGGCGCTGGAACTCGGCGTCAACGATTACATCCTCCGTCCTGTCGACCCCAACGAACTGCTGGTGCGCTGCCTGACCCAGCTCAAGCGCAAGCGCTATAACGATCGCCTGCGCGACAGCGTGCAGCAGACGATCGAACTTGCAGTGACAGACGGGCTGACCGGCCTGAACAACCGCCGCTATCTCGACAAGCACCTGAAGCTGCTTTTCGATCGCGCGATCGCGCGCGGCCGTCCGCTCTCGATCTGCATCACCGATATCGATCGCTTCAAATCAGTCAACGACACCTACGGTCACGATGCCGGCGACGAGGTGTTGAAGGAATTCGCCGCCCGCATCCGTTCCACCGTGCGCGGCGCCGATCTCGCCTGCCGCTTCGGCGGCGAGGAATTCGTGGTCATCATGCCCGACACATTGCCGGAAACGGCTGCGGCAATCGCCGAACGCCTGCGGCATGTCGTGGAATCACAACCCTTCCAGCTCCGGCAGAACGGCACGGCGCTCACCATTACAGCATCGCTGGGTTTTTCCTCGACTATCGGTGGCGCCGAATCAGCGGAACAATTGCTCAAGCAGGCCGATCGTGCGCTCTACGAAGCCAAGCATGGCGGCCGCAATCGGGTTGTGGCGGCGGCTGCTTAGAATCCGCGGATTGCATTTTCGTGGTTCGCACGGTTGTCCACAGACAATTCTGGCGGATTTTGTTGGTACATAGGCGCCGCAGGGGCTTTCGCTCTCGCATGAGCTTAGCTAAAATTACGCTTCGTCGATGAATATCTATTAGAAGTAGTACCCATTAAATTCGAGCAATATCCCCAAGTTGATAAAAGTCAATTCTGGAGCTGAATACCTGTCTTTTAGTCGGCTCTTCCACAGCATAGCTTTCTGCTTTCAGTTGCGTATTGTGGAATCACTACGAGTATTTAATACTGTCGTATAGCGCGAGTATTTGGCAATGCGACCGAAGTGTCCGTATGCCGCTTTATGGGGCAGGAACCTGCCCGAGCGTTAACCATTTGTACACTTTTGCAACGGGTTGGTTAATAACCCGTTGATTTCCTCGCGATTTCGGAGCATGTTCCACCTGCATGGGAGCGGTAGCTAACTGCTCACAGATTCGGATACCCCATGATGCTCAGGTCCGCCGCATCTCCTGGGTCGTGGGGCCGGTCGGTCAGCTAGTAATATATGCGGAGTCCTCGTTCTGCTTTTACTGTTGACCGACCCCCATTGAACGCCACCGCCTGAACGGGCGGTGGCGTTTTCAATTTAGGCGAGTCTCCGTGCCGCTATTTGTCCGGAAGCTTGTCGTGGAAATGGGCATAGACCTGCTTTGCAACCGCTTCCGAAATCCCCGGCACCGACAAAAGATCCGTGATCCCCGCGCGTGACACCGCTTTTGCCGTGCCGAAATGTTGAAGCAAGGCGCGCTTGCGGCCGGGGCCGATGCCCGAGACTTCATCGAGCGGATTTTTCACCAGTTCCTTCTTGCGCCGCGCCCTGTGCGTGCCGATGGCGAAGCGGTGCGCCTCATCGCGCATGCGCTGGATGAAATAGAGCACGGGGTCGCGCGGCGGCAGTGAGAAGCTCTGCTTGCCGAGTTGGAAGAAGCGTTCACGGCCGGCCTCGCGATCCTGCCCCTTGGCGACGCCGATCGCGATCACGCTATCGGTAATGCCGAGCTCTTCGAGGATCGCCCGAACCGCCGTCATCTGGCCCTGGCCGCCGTCGATCAGAATAATGTCCGGCCATGCCGGGAAGGGTGCGTCCTCCGGTGCTGACTGCGAGCGATCCGGAATGCCTTCTTCCTTGATGAGCCGCGAGAAGCGCCGGGTCATGACTTCGCGCATCATGCCGAAATCGTCACCGGGCGTCAGTTCCTCGGATTTGATGTTGAACTTCCGGTACTGGCTCTTGACGAAACCTTCCGGCCCCGCAACCACCATGCCGCCCACGGCATTGGTGCCCATGATATGCGAGTTGTCGTAAATCTCGATCCGGCGGGGCGGGTAGGGCAGGCTGAATGTCTCGACCATGCCGTTGAGCAGCCGTGCCTGTGAACTCGTCTCGGCCAGTTGCCGGCCATGGGCCTCACGCGCGTTGTTGAGTGCATGCTCGACCACTTCGCGCTTCTCGCCTCGCTGCGGCGTGTTGATATGCACGCGAAAGCCCGAGCGCTCCGTCAGAGCATCCGAGAGCAATTGTTGCTCTTCGATGGCCTCTGACAGCAGAATATGCCGTGGACATGGCTTGTCATCATAGAATTGTGCCAAGAACGCGTTCAACACTTCAGCGCCGCTGAGCGCGGGATCGGCTTTAGGGAAGTACGCACGGTTGCCCCAGTTTTGGCCTGTCCGGTAGAAGAACACCTGGATGCAGCTGAGCCCGCCATCGTGATAAATGGCGAAGACATCCGCTTCCTCGATCGAGGCGAGGTTGATGCCCTGGTGGCTCTGCACATGCGACAGTGCCGCCAGCCGGTCGCGATAGACTGCCGCGCGCTCGAAATCGAGATCCTCGGCCGCCTCGTTCATGCCCTTGGCAATCGTAGCCTTGACCAGTTGGCTGCGGCCCGAAAGGAAGTCGCGTGCCTCGGTCACCAGTTCGGCATAGTCCTCGTCGCTGACCTCATGCGTACAGGGCCCGGCACAGCGCTTGATCTGGTAGAGCAGACAGGGCCGGGTGCGACTTTCGAACACGGAATCCGTGCATGTCCTGAGCAGGAAGGCACGCTGCAGCGAATTGATTGTCCGCCCGACCGCGATTGCCGAGGCGAACGGCCCGAAATAATCGCCCTTGCGGACGCGCGCACCGCGATGCTTCATGATCGCCGGCGCGCGATGCCCGCCCGAGATCAGGATATAAGGAAAACTCTTGTCGTCGCGCAGCAGCACGTTGAAGCGCGGCCTGAGCCGCTTGATCAGGTTCGCCTCGAGCAGCAGCGCCTCGGTTTCCGTCCTGGTGATGACGAATTCCATATTGGCGGTCAGCCGCACCATCTGGCCGATGCGATTGGAATGAACACGGCCGGCTGCATAATTGCCGACACGCTTCTTCAGCGAGCGCGCCTTGCCGACATAGAGCACTTCATTGTCCGCATTCAGCATGCGGTAGACGCCGGGGCTATTGGGCAATTGCTTGACGAATTCGCCGATCAGTTCCATGCCGGTCAGGCTGGTCTCGAGCCGCGGCGTCTCGTTCCAGGCGATTGTCGCGCCGGTCGCATCTGTCAGCAGCACATCCGCAGCGACCGCCGGTGCCTCCATGACATCGTCGTCGTCTTCCTCAATCGCGTTCTCGTCATAGAGAATGCCGCCGTCGTCAGGCGTGCGTCCGTTCATTCCACGACCTCCGCCACATCGGGCGTCTGCCAGGCCAGATGCTGGCCGCCATCGAGCGCGATCATCTGGCCGGTGAGCGACGGTGTATCATGCAGGTATCGGATCGTCCGGCCGAACTCGTCGAGATCGGCACCCTTTTTCATGATCAGGCCCGCCGTCTGCTTTTCAAAATCGGCCTGTGTCTGGCGTGCGGCCGGCAGCGTGGGACCGGGACCGATCGCGTTGACGCGGATGCGTGGGGCCAGCGCCTGTGCCGCTGTCTTGGTCGCCATATAGAGTGCCGCCTTCGAAAGCGTATAGGAATAGAATCGCGGGGTGGGGGACCAGACCCGCTGGTCGATGATATTGACCACAAGCCCGCTGACGGATTCCGGCAGTTGCCGCGCGAAATCGCGCACCAGGATCGATGGCGCCTTCACATGGATCTCGAAATGCTCGTCGAACAGCGCTTCGTCGAAATGCTCGACGCTGTCCTGGCGGAAAATCGAGGCATTGTTGACCAGCACGCCGAGCGGCCCGAGATGTGCGACCGCCTCCGCGATGATGGTTTGGCGCTCTTTTCGGTCGGTCAGGTCGCCGGAAACCACCGCCGCGCGGCCGCCCGCCGCCACGATCTCGTCGCGCAACGAGCTTGCCAGGTCGATAGACCGTGACGCGTGGATAGCAACGGCATAATCATGGCTCGCGAGTTCCCTGACAATCGCCGCGCCGATACGCTGGGCGCCGCCGGTGACAAGCACTGTCTTCAGTTGCCGGGATGTCAATTCAGGACCTTCAGAATCACGTTTGGATATCCGTTAATAGATATAGTGCGGCTTAGGCTGGTACAAACCCAAACGTAGAGGATTTTTTAACCGTAATATTCGATGTAATATTTCATCTAATTTTCAGTTTATGTTGCGCGGGTGATGGTGCATCTATATGTATAGTGAATGAATAGTTGATTATTGGATTGTTTCATTGATAAAATAACACAACATTGCCATGATTTATTCATGCTTTGGTAACTTCATTTCCCCATTTAGGAGGCATCAATTCTTTCAGTCCGGGAGCGGATTGATGTTCAGAACTGGTGCTGGAAATCGCGGGGTCCGCCGGTCCGGCACGGGAAATTAAGGAGTAGTAACATGCGTAACCTCATCAAGACCCTCACGGCTTCGGTCATCCTCGTTTCCGCCGCTGCCGGCTTTGCCCGCGCGGCTGATGCCATCGACGAGATTCCGTTGGCGCCTGAAGCCGTCGAAACCGTCACATCAGGCAACTGGGAAGGTGCCTATGTCGGCGGCAAGCTCACCCACCAGTGGGGTAAGGTCAAGGACACCAAGGATTATGACGCCAATGGTTTCGGCGGCGGCGTCTATACCGGCTACAACAAGCAGAACGGCCAGATCGTCTACGGTGTCGAAGCCGACGTGAACTATTCGGGCATCGACAAGGGCTACAACGGCGTCGAATCCGAGCAGGGCGTCAACGGCTCGCTGCGCGCCCGCGTCGGCTACGATCTCTCGCCGGCCCTAGTCTATGCGACCGGCGGTCTGGCTGCCACCAATCTGGAGAGCAAGGACGCAACGTCGAGCGACAGCAAGAACTTGATCGGCGTGACCATCGGCGCCGGCGTGGAAACCAAGATCACCGAATCGATCACGGCACGTACCGAGTATCGCTTTACCAACTACCAGAGCCAGACCTTCGATCTCGATTCCGGCGCCACCGAACGCGGCCTGAAAGATCACCAGGTCAATATCGGCCTGGGCGTAAAGTTCTGATCTCGCTGCAACGCGTTCCATTCCCAATCGTCGGGGGACGAGGGGCCGGGTGAAAACCCGGCCCCGATTTTATTTCGGCGCTTGCGGCACCATGTCGGCATGGGCGGGAAAGAACTTCTCGAATTTCTTCGTCCAGTTCCTGAGCTTCGGGCGGCCCTTTTCCCATTGGCCGGGAAAACGCAAGCCCAGATAGCCGATCAGCGCCGCGAGCGCGAAGTGGCCGCCGTGCAGGTTCTTGTTGGTCTTCGGCAGGTTGGCTTCAATATGATCGAGCCCGCGCGTCACCTTCACCCACTGCCGGTCTATCCACGGCTGGTGAACGAGTTCGGCCGGCCGCATGCGCCTTTCATAGACGATCGCCAGCAGGCAGTCGGTGATTCCGTCGCACAGCGCCTCGAACACCTCCGCCTCGGTCCTCTTTTCCGGATTGCGCGGGTAAAGCCCGTTCTTCGTCATGCGGTTGAAATATTGCATGATCGCCCTGGAGTCATAGACCGACGGCATATCCTCGCGGATCAGCACCGGAATCTTGCCGAGCGGGTTGTTGCCGGTCAGGAGTTCCGGTGATTCTTCGGTATTGGTCGTGACGCTCTCGACATCGAGGCCGAGATATTTCGCTGCCATCCGCGCTTTGGCGGAATAGGGCGAGGTGGGCGAGTAAAGCAGTTTCATTTGTATCCTCAAGGCAGGGCGGGAAGGTTGACGATGCGGGCGCGGCAGGCATTCCTGTCGGTCTCGTCGCAATCTCGGAAGGCAAGCGATTTGGTCATGCAAACGCGGATTTCAATGAGTTGCCCGCCTTGGCAGGAAACGGCGACACCCTTGTGCGTCAGGCCCGGATTGGCCTTCGTCATCAGGGTCTCGATCTCGTCGACAGCAAGCCTGCGTGGAAGTCGTCCGTCGAACACGACTGGCGGCACACGCACTCTCTGATAGGCAGCCCTCAACGTCTGGAAATAAGTCCGCTGGTTCAGCCCCGAACAGCTGCCGTGCTTGCGCCATTCGTGACCCGCAAGCCCCGCCGAGGGGATGATGTCGAACATGGTCCGCGCAAGCGCCTGCGGCACCCGTTCCGGCTCGCGGCTGGAGCAGTATTCCGGCCAGCCCCGCTCGTTCTGCGGCCACAATCCATGCACGATGAACGTATAGGGACGACGGCCGCTGCATTGTGCGGTCGAACCGTCCCGGTCGTTCGCCGCACACCAGCTCGGCGACCACGAGAGCGACAGAACATAAAAATCAAAATCGTCGGCAAACGCCCGGCTCCCACTGGCGAGCAGGAACACGGCCATGAGAACTCGGGTAGCGATGCGCTTCATCCGTCGTTTCCGGTTTCCCAGCCGATCGTGTTGCGGATCGTCGAGCAGTCCTTGCCGTAGATATGCCACGGATCGAGCCCCGCGATGCAGAATTCAAGCCCCGAAAGAAGCGGCGTGCCGGCAAAGCCCCATGGTTTTTCCAGGAGATACCACATGTCGCGTATCGTGCCGTCGTTCATCCGCGCCTTGGCATGGCACCATTTGCGGGCGACGGTATGCGTCTCGTCGCGCTTGCTGTCGAGCCGCTCGCGCGGATGGATGACCTCGACGAGGAAAATCTTCGTCTTGGTATAGCCGCGGAACTTGGAATCCACCTTCTGCTTCAGCGTCTCGATGACCCAGGGCGTCGTGCAATAGTCGGTCGGATCCGGCAGGCGGAGTTCACCGGCCGCCGCGTTGCCAGCCGGCACCAGCGCGGTCAGCGTCAGCGCGAGGGAAAGCGCGGTGCGAGCGAGAAACATCGTCATGACTCCGATAGCTAGGTGCCGCACCTTGATCCGGATGCGAATGCCGGGTCAAGTGCAAACCTGTCACACTTGCCGGTCTATAAATCGGCCCCGCTGCGATTACGTCTATTGAGGCCAGAAGTCCATGAAGCTCGTCCATATCTCCGACATCCATATCAACCCCGAGCCGATCCTCGGCATCGATCCGGTGGCCAATTTCAAGGCCTGCATCGATCACGTCGCCGAATTCCAGTCCGATGCCGACCGCGTCGTCATCACCGGCGACCTGACTCACCACGGCCGGCGCGAAAGCTACGAGCTGCTGCGCGGGATGCTCGACCAAAGCGCATTGAAGAACGACCTCGCGCCGCGCCTGCTGATCGGCAATCACGATGACCGCGACACATTCCGCGCCGTTTTCCCGGAAGCCGCGGCCGATCACAACGGCCACGTCCAATGGTACGAGGACGTCGCCGCCGGCCGCTTTATCTATCTCGATACCGCCGAGAAAGGCACCCATGCCGGCCATTACGGCGAGGAACGCCGCGCATGGCTGACCCATGTGCTCGACCTCGCGCGGGAGGATGGCGTGCCGGCCTGGCTCTTCATGCACCACAATCCGGCCGCCGTGCATGTCGCCAATGCCGACCAGATCGGCCTTGTCGACGAAGCCGCATTCCAGGCGCTGATTTCGGATTATCGCGACGTCGTGCGCCACATCTTCTTCGGCCATTGTCACTATACGCTGAGCGGCATGATCGACGGCGTGCCTTTCTCGGCGCCGCGTTCGACCTGCCACACATGCTGGCCGGATTTCTCCGGCATCGCCGACCGCATGGGCTATGGCGACCTCGTACCCAACTACAATGTCTGCATGCTCAACGAGCGTTCGACGGTGATTCATTCGGTCGATTTTCTCGATCAGCACAAGGTGAAGTGGCTGGTGGAATGAGCACATGGGAAAAAATTGCCATACGTCAAAAAAAGTACGACAATTTAAGCATTGGTTAAATATGGGACAGAAAATGGATCCATGCGAGGGAATTGTTAACTCTGGAATAGTGTGACTTTATTAGAACGGTAGCCTACTGCTGAGCGGGGGCTTCAACATGCATTCCAAAAGAGATCACTTCAGCGCAATCGGGCGCGACAAATCCGGAAATTTCGGGATAATCCTTGCGCTACTGATGGCGCCCATCGCGCTCGCGATGGGAACTGCCATCGACTATGGCTATGCGCTGAGCGTCAGAACCGAAATGCAGAGCGCAGCCGATATCGCGGCCGTTCAGGCACTTTCTGAGCAATCAGCCGGTGTCATCGCAGCCTTGACACAGAGCCTGAGCGGCGAACTCCAACTCGCGGAAACCGACGCCGGATATCTCTTTGAAGCCAACCTGCAGAAAATGTCCAAGGATTATCTCAATTCGAAAGAGATCAACATCGTCCGGACTGGCGACACATTCGTTTCCACTGTGAGCTTCAAGGCGACCGTCCCCACCAGCTTTCTCGGCATGTTCGGCGTGCGCAAGATTGAGGTCGCCGGAATCGCGAAGGGCGTCTATGTGCCCGCGAGCTACATCGATTTCCATCTAATGCTCGACAATTCGCCCTCTATGGGCTTGGGAGCCACGACTGCGGATATCGCCAAGCTGGAAGCGAACACGCCCGACAAGTGCGCGTTTGCATGTCACGAAACGACGAAAGCCGATAACTACTATAAACTTGCAAAATCACTCGGCGTGATGACGCGCATCGAGCTCGTCAGCGAAGCTGCGCAGAAAATGATGGAGACAGCCGAAGATACTCGTCGCCACAAGGACCAATATCGTATGGCGGTGTATTCCATGGGTGCGAAGGCGGAGGAACCCGCACTCACCAATGTCGCCGAACTGTCGTCAAATCTGGACACGGTAAAAACGAACACCAAGAAGATCGATCTGATGTCCATTCCCAAGCAGAACTACAAGCAGGACCAGATGACAGATCTTTTGACCAATCTGACCGCACTTAAAGATAGCATGGGCAAGTCGGGAAGCGGCATGAATTCCGGGGATCGCAAGAAGGTTCTGTTTCTTGTCAGCGATGGTGTCGAAGACGTTTACAGGCCGATCGGATGCATACGCGCGCCAATCTCCAGTGGTGACAACAAGGGAAGATGCCAAGCGCCGTTGGATAGTTCGATCTGCCAGAAAATCAAGGAAAATGGCGTTTCAATTGCTGTGCTCTATACAACTTATCATCCCATCGAACGAGATGGTTGGTACAACAAGCATATCAAGCCCTTTAGACCAGACATCGGTACGCATATGAAAGCCTGCGCTTCCGAAGGTCTCTTCTTCGAAGTTTCCCCGTCTCAGGGCATCGACGAGGCGATGAACGCCCTGTTCATGAAAGTCGTCAACATGCCACGGCTGACGCAATAAAGGGTCTCACTCACCTCTGCCCCACCCGCAAGGAGACAGGCCGAAGCGATCCTGCGCCAGCCGCTCCTTGAGGAGCGGCAGCAGGATGGCGCCGGGAGTAATGCGAAGTCAAACGATGCCGAGGGGGCCAGCAAGCATCGCAAGTCCGGCAACCAACAGCACGGCAGCCATGACCTGCGCCATGCGCTTTCCGCCGGGCGCCAGCTTCTCGAGCGCGACATAGAGCGCGATGCCGACGATCCACCAGATGTTCATGACGCCGCCGACGAAAAGGAGCGACATCAGGGCCCAGCAGCACCCCAGGCAGTAGCGGCCATGAATGAGCCCCATGCGGAACGCTGCGGCGCGCCCCGTTCGCCGATGCCGTGTGAGCGCTTCCACGGGGCCGCGGCAGTGATCGAGGCAGGCGGCTTTCACGGGAGACAATTGATAGAGACCGGCACCAATCAGGACCACTGCTGCGAGATAGGGCGTGGCAAGGTTCATGTACATCGCCGATACCAATCCGCTGGCCGACAAAAGGCCCTGCGCCGCGGTCGCCACCAGGCTGAACCCCGCCCATATGACGAGGTAACCGGAGAGAAATTCGAGAGGCCCCCAGGCGCCGCGATCGCGATTGAGCGCGCCGTAAAGCAGGATGGTCGGAGCGGCGCTAGGAACCATCATGGCGACCATCATCAGCCACCACATGAAGAAAATGACGACCGCGTAGCCAGGCGTCCAAACCATGGGCATGATCATGTCAGGCATGCCGCCGATCAGCGCCCCGGCAGGCCCCGTGTCCAGCGACATGCCGAGCGATGACATGCCGGTTCCCGCCCCCGACAGGACGAAGCAGGCCGAGGCCGTGACGCCGATCAGAAGCGCCCCGATGACGATCACGCGATCGCGGGTTAGGATGCGTTCGACGATCGATTGGTTCACGGTCCGTCCTCAGGCAGCGTGTTCGATCACACCCTGGCCGTTCATGTACACCCGGCAGATATGCGCGTGCGTATTCTTGCTCTTTTCAAGGGAGATAGCGCCAAAGGTCCGTGTCGTGCCGCTGGCCACTTCGGCAACTCGATATTCGAATCCGTGCGGCAGGTTGATGCGAGCGCGATGCTCCTGGCCGGTCACGGGATTGCGGATCGGTTCGACGTCCAGATCGAACACATCGGGCACACGAACATATCCCGTTCGTGATTCCATATCGATGCGCAAGTCTATCGGCTTGGTCAGTGTTTCCAGCTTGTTCGGTGCCATCTTGCTGAAGACCCAGAACATGGTTGCCATGTCCTCGGTCTCGCCTCCGGTGACGATCGTTTCGATGGCCTCGCGTTGTTCCGGTGTAGTGGCCGAATCCACCACCAATTGTATCGTGCCGTTGCCGAGATGGATCGGACCCGGCCAATGCGCCGTCAGCGCGATCTTCACGCCGTCCAGCCGGACATCGCCGAAATGGCCCGACTTGACGATGAAGCCCACGGCCGCTTCGCAATTGTCATGGGTCGGAAGCGAATTGAACTGGCAAGGACATCCGGGATCGCAATTGCAGTTCGCGATTTCCAGTGCATCGATCTCCCAAGGTATCATGGAAACCTCCCCCAAAACCGATCTTGGTGATACCTAATATAGATACCACTAAACCGGAATGCGGGATACTTTTATTTGGCCGGCCACCGCGCGATACTTCCGATTGTGGTGCGGCGCGCAGGTCACTCGCCCCGGACCCACCAGCAGCGCGAGAGGCCGAAACGATCCTGCGCCAGCCGCTCCTTGAGAAACGGCAGGAGAATGTCCAGTTCACCCTTCAGGGTATAGGGCGGATTGACGACGATAAGGCCGGAGCCGGTCAGGCCTTCCTCGCGATGGCCTTTCACCGTCAGCTCGGCGCCCAGCATTTTCGGGATCTCGAGCTCGAAAAGCGCCTCGTGGAACTCGCGGATCGGGGCAGTGTTCTTCAGCGGATACCACAGGCAATAGACGCCGCCGGGAAACTTCCGCCATGCTTTGGCGAAATTATCGACCAGGCGTTTGTATTCGTTCGGCTCCTCGAAGGGCGGATCGACCAGGATCAACCCCCGCTTTTCCTTCGGCGGCAGATGCGCGTTGAGCGCCAGCCAGCCGTCGAGATGGGTGACGCGGGTCTGGAAATCGCCTTCGAAATTGGCATGCAGCGTCTCGTAGTCCTCGGGATGCAGCTCCATCAACGAGAGCCGGTCTTCCTTCCTCAGCAGCATCCGGGAAAGCTTCGGCGAGCCGGGATAGAGCATGACATTGGTGGTCGCGTTGAGCGCCTTGACCGCGTCGAGATAGGGCGCGAGCAGCGGCGCGACATTCCTGGGCAAGTCCGCGCCCATCAGCCTGCCGATGCCGCCAAGCCATTCGCCCGTCTTCTGCGCCTCCTCTGCGGAGAGATCATAGAGGCCGATGCCGGCATGGGTATCGATCACCCGGAACGGCTTGTCCTTCAGCTTGAGATACTCGATCAGCCGCGCTAGGACCGCATGCTTCAGCACATCGGCGAAATTCCCGGCATGATAGATGTGGCGGTAATTCATGATTTCCCGTGATCGTCACATGATTTTTCGCAATTGCGAGATGATGCGCTTTTCCGCGCCCATCGCATCGCATATAGAAATGCCATGAATATTGCGACCCGCGACATAGAAAAAGTCACCATCGGCCACACCGCCTGTCCGCATGACTGTCCCTCCACCTGCGCGCTCGACGTCGAGATCGGCGCCGATGGCCGGATCGGACGGGTGAGGGGCTCCGACTCCAACAGCTACACCGCAGGCGTGATCTGCGCCAAGGTCGCGCGTTATGCCGAGCGGCTCTATCATCCAGACCGGCTGATGCACCCGATGCGCCGCACCGGTGCCAAGGGCGCCGGCGGTTGGCAGCAGGTCCGTTGGGATGACGCGCTCGACGAGATCGCCAACGCCTTCGTCAAGGCCGAGGCCATACATGGCTCGCAGACAGTCTGGCCCTATTACTACGCCGGCACGATGGGCTGGGTGCAGCGTGATTCCATCGACCGCCTGCGCCATGCCAAGCGCTATTCCGGCTTCTTCGATTCGATCTGCACCAACCAGGCCTGGACCGGCGTCGTCATGGGCACCGGCGCGCTGCGCGGTCCCGATCCGCGCGAAATGGCGAAATCCGACTGCGTGGTGATCTGGGGCACCAATGCCGTCTCGACCCAGGTCAATGTGATGACGCACGCGATCCGCGCCCGCAAGGAACGTGGGGCGAAGATCGTCGTCATCGACATCTACGATAATCCGACGATGAAACAGGCCGACATGAAGCTGATCCTCAGGCCGGGATCGGATGCCGCGCTCGCCTGTGCCGTCATGCACATCGTATTCCGCGATGGCCATGCCGACCGCGAATACCTCGCGAAATATTCCGACGATCCCTCGGGCCTTGAGGCACATCTTAAGACCCGGACACCGGAATGGGCCTCTAGCATAACCGGCCTCTCGGTCGGGGAGATCGAGACATTCGCCCGCCTCGTCGGCACGACCAAGAAGACTTTCTTCCGCCTCGGTTATGGCTTCACCCGGTCGCGCAACGGCGCGGTATCGATGCATGCGGCGCTCTCGGTGCCCGTCGTGCTCGGTGGATTCAAGTATGAAGGCGGCGGTGGTTTCCATTCCAATTCCGGCATCTTCGGCCTGGACAACCGGCTGCTCACGGGCGCGTCATTCGCCGATCCAGCCATCCGGCACCTGGCGCAGACCGAACTCGGCCGCATCCTCACCGGCGACAAGGCCTCGCTGCAGGGCGGCCCGCCGGTGACCGCCATGCTGATCCAGAACACCAATCCAATGAACGTCATGCCCGAACAGCGGCTGGTGCGGCAGGGCTTTGCCCGCGACGATCTCTTCGTCGCGGTGCACGAGCAGTTCATGACCGAGACGGCTGACATCGCCGACATCGTGCTGCCCGCCACCATGTTCGTCGAGCATGACGATATCTATCGCGCCGGCGGCCAAAGCCACATCCTGCTCGGCCCCAAGCTCGTCGAAGCGCCCGAAAACGTGCGCACCAATCTCTTCGTCATCGAGGAACTCGCAAAGCGCCTCGACGTGTCCGACATGCCCGGCTTCGGCCTGACGGAGCGCCAGCACATCGATGCGATCCTCTCGCCGGCCGATCTGCCGAGCTATGAAGAACTAGCCGCCGACAAATGGTTCGACCGCCAGCCGGATTTCGAGACCGCGCATTACCTCAATGGCTTCGCCCAGCCCGATGGCAAGTTCCGCTTCAAGCCGGACTGGAAGGGCCAGCGCGGCCCGACCCGCCCGCCCGAAAGCATGGGGTTAATGGGCCCCGTCGATACGCTGCCAACCTTCCCGGATTACTGGGCCTCGATCGAGGAGACCGATGCCGCGCATCCCTATCGCCTCGCCACGCCGCCGGCGCGCAACTATCTCAATTCCACCTTCGCCGAGACCAAGACGTCGCGCGAGAAGGAAGGCCGTCCCGAATTGATGATCTCGCCGGCCGATGCGGCACGCGCGGGCATAGCCACCGGCGACATCGTCACCATCGGCAATGCGAGGGCCTCGATCCGCATCCACGCGAGGGTCACTGATCTTACCAAGCCGGGCGTGGTGCTGGCCGAAGGGCTGTGGCCCAACAAGGCACATCTCGACGGCGAGGGCATCAACGTGCTGACCAGCGCCGAAGCTGCCGCCCCCTATGGCGGTGTCGGCCTGCATGACAATCACGTATGGCTCAGGAAGTAGATCGACCCATGGACATGAAGATAGAGCCGAAGATCAGGATTCTGGCGCGCGAGACGCTGTCGAAGCGCTTCGTCAACCTGGAAAAGGTGACAGTCGAGCACGCCACGCTCGCCGGTGGACGCCAGACGGTCGAGCGCGAGATCCATGACCACGGCAATGCCGCGACGATCCTGCTCTACGATCCCACGAAGAAAACCGTCGTGCTGGTGCGCCAGTTGCGCGTGCCTGTTTTCCTCAACGGCGGCGAAGGCTTCATGATCGAGGCGCCCGCCGGCCTCAACGACGGCGACCATCCCGCGGATGCGATCGCCCGCGAGGCGATGGAGGAGACCGGCTATCTGGTCGAGAGTGCCGAATTCCTGTTCGACGCCTATATGTCGCCCGGCACGCTCACCGAACGCGTCAGCTTCTTCGCAGCCGAGATCGACATGTCGAAGAAGGTTGCCGAGGGCGGCGGACTGGCCGGCGAGGGCGAGGACATCGAAGTCCTCGAAATCCCCCTCGACAAGGCCATCGCCATGATCGCCACCGGCGAAATCTGCGACGGCAAGACGATCATGCTGCTGCAATGGGCGAAGATGAAGTATCTGGCGTAACCTGCTGCCAGGACGTCTGATTCCTGAGCGGTCGGCCGTTCGGATCGTAGATCGCGGTTTTCGACGGGCTTTAGGCCCCGTGGCACTTCTTGAATTTCTTGCCCGAACCGCAGGGACACGGATCATTGCGGCCGACGCGTGCCATCGCGGCCGCAATCGGTTCGGCATCAACCTCGCCGCTCACATAGCGCCATTCTCCACCGATCCGGCGGAACTCCGAGCGCTCGCCCTGCAGATGCAGGCGGCCGTTCTCGCGGAAGCGCGCCGTGAACGTCACCGAACCACGGTCGTCAGCTTCCTGACCGGCCTCGGTCGCGGTGATCTCCAGCCCCAGCCATTCCGTGTTGGGCAGCGACAGTGCCAGCTCGGCGTGATTGAATTTCAGCGCCGCCTCGCCCGCGGAAGTCTTCTGGAGATAGTCGAGGTCGCCGATCGTGAAGGCCGAATAGCGCGAGCGCATCAAGGCCTCAGCCGTCGGCGCGGGCCGGCCGGCGATCAGGGGACCGCAGCAGAAGTCGAAGGCCTTGTTCGACCCGCAGGGACATGGACCCATATTGCAAACCTCTCCCGCTGATCATGCCGATCCGGCCGTGGATACGGCGGCGGTCTGGTGATCGCGCGGACAGCCCGCAGCGCCAATATCAGGGGACAAATGCACGTCAGTGGCAGACAGCCGCCTCTCTTGAAGCGGCCATTGCAATCACTTGTTCTGCATCAGCCAGATCTTGCCCGCCATGGTGATCGCATGGGGATCTTCATTGGCGTTGTCGGCGATATTGCATCTGGCGACGAGGCCATTTTCCCGGAGTTCCTCCAGGATCGTCGTCGTGACGAACTTGATCTTCTGCGGCCGTTCCTTGAACCGGTCGCTCTTCAGGTAGGTCACCTCGGCGTTGAGGTGGGTCCATTTCTTGGGCTGCTGCGGATGGAGATTGCCATCTTTCGCCAGCTTGAGCCCTCTTATCTGTGTCGGTGTCAGCATCAGCATCGTCGTAGCCACGTGTTACCCTTGTGTTTCATCATCATGTCAGAACAAAAAAGGCCAGGCAAGATGCCTGACCCGGTCGGTAGCCTGCGTTCGCAATGCCAGTACATCCGTGGTCAGCGGAACGCAGAAACCGTTTAGGCGGCCTGGAGATTGCAGGCCGACATCTTGCCCGACTTGTTGTCGCGCTCCATGTCGTAGCCGATCTTCTGGCCTTCGACGATTTCGCGCATTCCGGCGCGTTCGACGGCGGAGATGTGGACGAACGCGTCGGCGCCGCCGTCGTCAGGCTGAATGAAGCCGAAGCCCTTGGTGGCATTGAACCATTTAACTGTGCCAGTGGTCATGTTTGAACCCTTTCATAGCATATTGAACGACCGCAACGCACAAGCATTGCGGATGGTGATAGCGATTTTTGAAAGGAAGGTTCGTTCAGGGCGCGGTGCTAAACGCGCGGTAACCAAAGCTCAGCAAGCAAAATATCGATAAACTGTAAATAGTCACATATATAGGCAATGTCAACTTTTAGTTTAGAATGGCTGCTATGCAAAGAGTTCCATCCGGATTGGGAGTGCGCTATTTGCCGAGGAATGCCAACAGCGAAGATCTGATCAGCGGCGACTAACGGTCGATTAGTTCCGCCTTACCAAGATATGACGCAGGTGCGATATTAGTGGAACGGTTACGCACCAGCCATGTTATAGTGGTGTTGTCGAGCTTGCCCTTTCGGGCTTGTCGAAGTTTCTGCCGAGTCATGACTTGCTCCGTGAGTCTTCGGCCCCTGAGGGCCATTTCATGCTACAGACACCGACAGTGCATTTCGAAGCGGCGAGCACGCTTGCCGTGGTGGTGTCATCAAATGAACCGCTGCTTTTCCTGTCCGACGATCTGAAGGTCATTGCAGCGAGCGCTTCGTTCTGCAGGGCCTTCGGGATCGATCCTGCTTCAGTTCCCGGTAGCCGCCTTGGCGAACTTGGAAACGGCGAATGGGCCATGCCAAAGCTTGAGTCATTGCTGAAAGCCACCGCTTCAGGAAGTGCGAACATCGAAGCCTACGAAATAGACCTCAAGCGGCCAAACCAGAAAATACGGCAGTTGGTCGTCAATGCACGGACGCTCGATGACGGCGACCTCGATCACATTCGCCTCCTTCTAGCCGTAACGGACGTGACCGATGTGCGCGCCGAAGCCCGACTGAAAGATGACCTCGTTCGTGATAAAGCCATCCTGCTACAGGAGGTCCAGCACCGGGTCGCGAACAGTCTCCAGATCATTGCAAGCGTTCTGATGCAGAGCGCACGCCGGGTTCAGTCGGAGGAAGCGCGCGGACATCTTCATAACGCCCATAGCCGGGTCATGTCGATCGCAGCCCTGCAACAGCAACTCTCGACCTCCCACGGCGGCAGTGTTGAGCTCCGTGCCTATTTTACGCAGCTTGGCCAAAGCCTTGGCGCGTCAATGATAGCCGACCCCGACCGGCTCTCGATTCAGGTGACGGTCGATGACAGCGCGGTGGATCCGGACGTTTCCGTGAGCTTGGGGCTGATCGTGACCGAGCTTGTCATCAACGCCCTCAAGCACGCCTTTCCCGACGAGCGAACAGGCACGATCGTCATCGACTATCGATCGTCGGGCAACGACTGGACTCTTTCGATTGCCGACAACGGCATCGGTATGCCGGTGGGAAGCGATGCACCCAAGGCGGGACTGGGGACTGGCATCATTGAGGCGCTCGTCAAGAACCTGGACGGCGAAATTAAGTTGAGCGATGCCGGCCCCGGCACCGTCGTTACAATCAGCCATCGGGAAAGCGCCGGTCTCCATGCCGATCTTTCTACAGCGGCGTAGGAACCAAATTGCCCCCGACGCGCTATACAATCGCAGCCCTCGAGGCGGCCCACCCTCGTATACCGAGTGAACGATGAATAACGGCAAACCGGTCGTCCTAGTCGTCGAAGACAGTCCCTTGATACGAATGGGTGCCGTCAATCTGGTGTTGTCGGCAGGATACGAAGCGCTTGAGGCATGCGATGCGGACGAGGCAATTCGCGTCCTTGAATCGCGAGACGACGTCGATCTGGTTTTCACGGATGTTCAGATGCCGGGGACGATGGACGGCATCAAGCTATCCCATTACATCCGGAATCGATGGCCGCCTGTAAAGCTGATGGTTGCATCTGGCGCGGCCATTCTCGAAGAGAGCAGCCTGCCCGTGGGGAGCAGATTCTTCTCGAAACCCTATGACGACCACGCGATTACAGATGCAATGGCCCGCCTGTTGGCGAGCGATATTCCACACGCCTCCACCATCGCGACGTAATTCCTGACAGATCCAGGAACAATTGTAGGAAAATATTCCTCACCTATCTTCCCAAATCTCCAACTCCATGCCATAATCCCTCCCGTTCCGCATCGGCTACACCTTGAGGCGTCAGGGCGAGGCGGGACCGGTGACCGGCTTGGAGAAGCGACGTAAATCTCCATGCCGGGCGTCCGCGAGAAGGGCCAGTCCTCTGGGGACGGCAGCGGAAACGCTGAGTTTCGCCCCGGACGTGCGCTGTAGCGCACACATATCCGCCTCCAGTCCTCGACAGGGATGGAGATACGGGGGCAGTGCTGGCGAGTTCGGGGATGGAGACACCGAGAGCGGGGCACGGATACGTGTCTTAACGGTCGCGAAAGCGGCCATATAACTCGGCACGGAGACGTGCCCCGGCCGATCCTTCATGCGAAGGCAAGGGATCGGGGATGTGCATGGTCATACCACGGGGTGGAAAAGCTCGCGTGAACGCGGAGGTGTATTTTAAGGGAATCCAATGATGCAAAAGGGACACCCCTCACCAACTTCGGCCAGGCATTCGCCTGCGGCTCACGCGGCCTTCGTATCCTCTCCCGCAGGGGAGAGGTAGGGTGCCACGCTCGCCACCTTCACTTGAGGCAAGGGGGTGCCACGGGTTTTACCTCTCCCCCTGCGGGAGAGGATAGCAAGTCCGTGAGAGGCGAAGCCGATCACTGGACGCGCTTGGTGAGGGGTGCTGGCCGGACGCACACCCCTTCTCCTGAGGAAATCCCGCACTTCCCGCATCTGCCCACTGGCAATCCCGCATTCTATTCGCTATTCGCTACCCGCAATTGACCCTTCCGGAGCCCCGATATGACCGACGCCCCAAAAAACGGCCTGACCTACAGCGATGCGGGCGTCGATATCGATGCCGGCAACCTGATGGTCGAGAAGATCAAGCCGCTGGTGCGCTCGACGAAGAGGCCGGGTGCGGATACCGAGATCGGTGGCTTCGGAGGCCTGTTTGACCTGAAGGCCGCGGGCTTCATCGATCCGATCCTGGTGGCCGCCAATGACGGCGTCGGCACCAAGCTCAAGGTGGCGATCGATGCGGGCAAGCATGACACGGTCGGCATCGACCTCGTCGCCATGTGCGTCAACGACCTCGTCGTGCAGGCGGCCGAGCCCCTGCTGTTTCTCGACTATTTCGCCACCGGCAAGCTCGATCCCGACCAGGGTGCCGCGATCGTTGCGGGCATTGCCGAAGGCTGCCGCCAGGCCGGCTGCGCGCTGATCGGCGGCGAGACCGCCGAAATGCCGGGCATGTACCGCGATGGCGACTATGATCTGGCGGGCTTTGCCGTGGGTGCCGCCGAGCGCGGCCAGCTGCTGCCATCAGGCGACATCGCCGAGGGCGACGTGATCCTCGGCCTCGCTTCCTCCGGCGTCCATTCCAATGGCTATTCGCTGGTGCGCAAGATCGTCGAGCTCTCCGGCCTCGGCTGGGATGCCACCGCACCTTTCGACGCCGAAAAGACGCTCGGCGAAGCGCTGCTGGAACCGACGAAAATCTACGTGAAGCCGCTGCTCAAGACGATCCGCGAGACCGGCGCGATCAAGGCGCTCGCGCATATCACCGGTGGCGGCTTTCCGGAAAACATTCCGCGCGTGCTGCCGAAGGCGCTCGCGGCCGAAGTCGATCTCGCGGCCATCCCCGTCAAGCCGGTCTTCCGCTGGCTGGCATCGACGGGCGGCGTCGCGGAAAAGGAAATGCTGCGCACCTTCAACTGCGGCATCGGCATGATCGCCGTCGTTCCCGCCGACAAGGCGGCCGAAGTCGCCGCCGTACTGACTGCCGAAGGCGAGACCGTCGTGACACTCGGCCGGATGATCGCCCGGGCCGAAGGCGCCGCCGGCGTCAGCTACAAGGGCACGCTCGCCCTATGACGTCTCCCCGCAAGCGCGCTGCGATCATGATCTCGGGCGGCGGCTCCAACATGGCCGCCCTGATCGCGGCATCGCGGGAGCCGGATTATCCCGTGGAATTCGTGGGCGTGATCTCGGACCACGCGAATGCTGGCGGACTGGCAAAGGCCGAAGCCGCCGATGTGCCGGCCATCGCCTTCGAGCGCAAGCACTTTGCCTCCAAGGCCGCCCATGAGGCTGCGATCCTTGCCCATCTCGCAAGCCTCAACCTCGACCTGATCTGCCTCGCCGGCTACATGCGGCTGCTCTCGCCGGATTTCATCCATGCCTGGCGCGGTCGCATCATCAACATCCACCCATCGCTCCTGCCGCTCTATCCCGGCCTTCACACCCATCAGCGGGCAATCGATGCCGGCGCGAAGCTCGCCGGCTGCAGCGTCCACTTCGTCACCGAAGGCGTCGATGAGGGCCCGATCGTCGCGCAGGCTGCGGTGCCGGTCCTTGCCGGGGACACCGCCGAGACGCTTGCCGCCCGTATCCTGAAAGCCGAGCACAAGCTCTATGCGCTGGCGCTCCGCAAGGTCGCCGGCGGCACGACCACGACCGACGGAGCAGCGCAGCTTATCTCGTTGGGCTGATTGCCCCTCACCCTAACCCTCTCCCCGTAAGAACGGGGAGAGGGGACGCTGGAGGCACTGCCGCTGCCACGAGTCCCTTCTCCCCGCCTGCGGGGAGAAGATGCCGGCAGGCAGATGAGGGGCAGTCTCGGTTGAAACAGATCGATAAAAATCGATCCAATCCGCTGACCGCAAATAAACCGCCCCCGCATTCATCCCCGCCCCAGAATCCCGCGTTAAGATCAATTTAACGGCGTTGCCCGCCAATGGGATTATATTCAAAGGGATCGTCATGCGGAAACTCGTGTCCATATGGACTGTATTGCCCAAGGGACAGCAGCTTTTCCTCGTGGCGCTGGCCACGTTCATCGTCATTCCCTTCGTCGTGCTGCTCTTCCTGCAGATCTACAACGCCTATCACCTGACCCAGCTCGGCAACGATATCGCGATCAAGGAGAACGAGTGGAAGATCGCGGCCGCCAGGCTCAACGCCAATGTCGATCCGGAAAGCCTGAAGAGCCCCGCCAACCAGTTCGCCTACAAGCTCATGGAAGTCCATGACGACATGGTTGCCGAACGCCGGGTGATCGTCACCATCCAGCAGCCGCTCGGCGAGAAGAAGCTGAAATCCGGCAAGACATTCACCGACGATCAGCTCCTCAATGCCGCCTCCGAGAAGATCAACGACATGGGCGAGGCCGAATGCGCCGCCATGCTCGAGACGCTCGCCGGCAGTTGCACCGTGATGTCCGCGACGGGCCGCGCGCTCGGCACCAATGCCTACGAATACCAGTTGCAGCTCGCCTTCGCCGAAAAGAGCAAGCTCGGCACCGTCGATCCCACGATGTCCTATGAATTCCTGGTGACCAAATCGAGCCCCGGCAAGGCCGCGACTTCCTCACGCGTCTATTTCGAGAAGGCCGGGGGCCTGCGCCAGCGCATCTACCAGGATGTCGCCGATACCTGTGCCGCCATGCGCAAGAAATCGGGCAATTGCAGCATCACCGCGCTGTCGGTCGCCTCCAAGCTGGACCGTGGCACGCCGATGGTCCGGGTTTCGGCGTCCGCGGCTTACGCCAGCCTTGTGCGGGCATCCGAAGTGACTGCCAGCACCCGTTGAAGCCTCTCCAATCGGTGATATCCTCGAACTCCCGGTGATTTGGAGAGATTCGCCATGAATTTTCGCGCATTGGCCGCCTGCATGACGCTAGTTTCAGCACCGGTCGCATCGCAGGCGGGCGACATGCTGCTCTCATCGGCCGATGGCACGGTGATCTTCCGCGGCAGCTACGGCATCACCGCCGTCAAGGCCAATGAGCTGGTCTGGGAGGGCAAGGCGAAGGTCTCGCAGCTGATCTGGAAAAGCCAGGGCATCAGCACTTTCACGGGTGACGCGACATTCGCGCTCGACAAATCTTTCTATTTGAAGGCAATCGGCACGATTGGCTTCGGCGGCGATGGCTACATGGCCGATTACGACTGGTTCAATCCGGGCGGCCCCTGGACCCACCGCTCGCAGCATCCCGACACGCGTCTCGACCACTATTTCGCGCTCGGCCTCGAGGCTGGCCGCGAGGTCCTCTCCTACGACGGCACGGCGGTCTCGCTCGGCGGCGGCTTCAAATATACCGACGTCAAATGGTCGGCCTATGGCGGCTCCTACGTCTATTCCGACACCGGCTTCCGCGCCGACCGGGGCAAATTCCCGGATGGCGAGAAGGGCATTTCCTACCAGCAGCAATGGCCGGTGCCGTATCTCGGCGTCAATCTCAGCCATACCGAAGGCGCCTGGACATTCGGCAGCGCGCTGCAGGGCGGCATCGCGGTCAATGCCGACGGCACCGACGACCACTGGATGCGCGACCTGCGCTTCATCGACCATTTCGACACGACGCCGGCCGTCATGATCTCGGCATCGGCCGAATACGAATTCCGGCCGGACACCGCCTTCTATCTCTCGGGATCGTTCGACCATATGTTCAGGACCCGGGCGGATACCGACGAGATCGACAAACTCACCGGCGACAAACACAAATTTCCCGATGGCGCCGGCGCGGATTATCAATCCGTGACCGTGTCGCTCGGGCTGAGGGGGAGGTTCTGAACTTGTGTACACGGCGTTTGACCGATCACAAGATGTCGCACCCTTGACCACCCCTCCATCCCCGTCATATTGCCATGACGCAATTCACGGGGATGCGACGACCGATGACCACTCATATCTCGGGCAGGAGCCTGCGCCGCCAGATATACTTCTGGCTTCTCGTGCTGGCTGCCTTCATCGGCTTCCTGATGCTGTTCTCCTCGATCCTGCTGCCCTTCGTGGCGGGCATGGCGCTCGCTTATTTCCTCGATCCGGTCGCCGACCGGCTGCAGCGCTGGGGTTTTTCGCGCATGGCGGCGACCTCGGTGATCCTCATGTCCTTCGTCATCCTGCTGACGATCGCGCTGATGATCATCGTGCCCCTTCTCGCGAGCCAGGCCGCCGATTTTGCCAAGAACGTGCCGGGTTACGTGACCTCGCTGCAGGGCATTCTCGCGGAGACCAATTCGACACTCGTGCCCGACTGGCTGAAGGGTCAGATGGGTACGCTCAAGGAAAATGTCGGCAAGTATATCGGCGAGGGCGCTACGTTCATCGCCGGCGTCTTCGTGCAGATCTGGGCCTCGGGCAAGGCGCTGGTCGATATCCTGTCGCTGCTGGTGATTACGCCGGTGGTTGCCTTCTACCTGCTCCTCGACTGGGACAAGATGATTGCCAAGGTCGATCGCTGGGTGCCGCGCGACTGGACTGATGTGGTGCGGCGGCTTGCCGGCGAGATGGATCATGCGATCGCCGGCTTCGTGCGCGGCCAGGGCACGATCTGCATCGTCCTGGCGGTGTTGTACGGTGGCAGCCTGTCGCTGGCGGGCTTGAATTTCGGTCTGCTGATCGGCATCGTGTCGGGGCTGGTATCCTTCATTCCCTATGTCGGTTCGCT
The DNA here is from genome assembly GCF_024707525.1 of Rhizobium sp. TH2. Lineage (NCBI taxonomy): Bacteria > Pseudomonadati > Pseudomonadota > Alphaproteobacteria > Hyphomicrobiales > Rhizobiaceae > Rhizobium > Rhizobium sp. TH2. Next base: position 1,784,842 of record NZ_CP062231.1, read on the forward strand.
GCTCGGACTGGTGCTGTCGGTGGGCGTGGCGCTCGTCCAGTTCTGGCCGGATTATCCCTGGATCGGGCTGATCGCCGCGATTTTCTTCGTCGGCCAGATCATCGACGGCTATGTACTGCAGCCGAAGCTGATCGGCGAGCGTATCGGGCTTCATCCGGTATGGCTGATGTTCGCGCTGCTGGCCTTTGGCTCGCTGTTCGGCTTCGTCGGCCTGCTGGTGGCGGTGCCCGTCTCGGCCTGCATCGCGGTGCTGGTGCGCTACGCGCTATCGCGCTATCTCGACAGTGACCTCTATCATGGCGACGCCATGCCGGATGCCGACAAGCCGCAGATCATTGCCGAGGACGCGACTATCCTGATCGTCAAGGAAAAGTGATAGGCTTGCTCGCATGAAAGCCACCAGAGCCGCAAAGCCGGAGCAACTGCCGCTCGACCTGCGCCATGACGCGGCGACCGGGCGCGACGATCTCGTGATCTCCGATCCGGTGAGTGCGGCCGCCTCGATCATCGACCGCTGGCCGGACTGGGCGTCGCCGGTGGTCATCATCACCGGGCCCGAGGGCTCGGGCAAGTCGCATCTCGCCCAGGTCTGGCGCAGGAAGAGCGGCGCGAAGGCCGTGCGGCCGGTGGCTGGCTCCGGCGCCGTCGAGGCTGCGGGAGAGGGGCCGGTGCTGATAGAGGATGCCGATCGCGACGGCTTCGACGAGACCGAACTGTTCCACCTGATCAACGCGGTGCGTTCGGCCGGCACCAGCCTGCTGATCACGGCGCGGATCTGGCCGCTCGCCTGGGGAGTAAAACTTCCGGACCTCGTCTCGCGGCTGAAGGCGGCGACCACGGTCGAGATCGGTGCGCCCGATGACATGTTGCTGTCGCAGATACTGGTCAAGCTGTTCGCCGACCGGCAATTGCAGGTCGATGACAAACTGATCGCCTATATCGTCTCGCGCATGGAGCGTTCGCTGGCCGCCGCGCAGACGATCGTCGAGCGGCTCGATACGCTGGCGCTGTCGCGGGGCACGCGGATTTCGCGCGCGCTGGCAGCCGAGGTGATGGGCGCGCTTTCCGAGCGCGAAGACGATTGACTGTCACGGAACTGTCGTCATTCTGTAATAATTCAGGGCCGGATTGCTTTTATTGAATACTTGTATGGAGATGGCGGGATGGAAGCTGGTGCAGGCGGGCTGATAGCGATGGAAATGCCGGTGGAGCCACAGCCGCAGGCGGCCTCCGCGCCTGACATCCGCGAGAGCCCGGACCGCTTCATCAACCGCGAATTCTCCTGGCTTCAGTTCAACCGGCGGGTCCTTGAAGAGACGCTCAACGTCAACCACCCGCTGCTCGAGCGGGTGCGGTTCCTGTCGATCTCCGCCAACAATCTCGACGAATTCTTCATGGTGCGCGTCGCCGGGCTCGAAGGCCAGGTGCGCGCCAATATCGCCGTCAAGAGCCCCGACGGGCTGACACCGGCCGAGCAGCTCGAACAGATCCTGAGGGAAATCAACAACCTTCAGATGGAGCAGCAGGCGGCACTCGCCGTGCTGCAGCAATATCTCGCCCGCGAGGATATATTGATCGTCCGGCCCGGCGCGCTCTCGAAGGAAGACCGCAAGTGGCTCGAAAAGGAATTTGACGAGGCGATCTTTCCGGTACTGACGCCGCTCAGCATCGATCCCGCCCATCCCTTTCCGTTCATTCCCAATCTCGGCTTCTCGATCGCGCTGCAGCTGTCGAGCCTTTTGGGCAAGGAGCCGATGACGGCGCTGATCCGCCTGCCGCAAGCGCTCGACCGGTTCATCAAGCTGCCCGACCAGAAGGGCACGCTGCGCTACATCACCCTGGAAGACGCGGTGGAGGCCTTCATCACCAAACTGTTCCCGGGCTACAAGGTCGAGGGTTCGGGCACGTTCCGCATCATCCGCGACAGCGATATCGAAGTCGAGGAAGAGGCCGAAGACCTGGTCCGCTTCTTCGAAAGTGCGCTCAAGCGCCGCCGTCGCGGTTCGGTGATCCGCATCGAGACCGATAGCGAGATGCCGCAATCGTTGCGGAACTTCGTCACCCATGAACTCGGCGTGCCGGAAAACCGCACTGCGGTTCTGCCCGGCTTCCTAGCGCTCGATGCGCTCTCGGAAATCGCCAAGGCGCCGCGCGACGACCTGCGCTTCGCCTCCTACAATGCCCGCCATCCGGAACGGGTACGCGAGCATGCCGGCGACTGTTTCGCTGCGATCCGCGAGAAGGACATGATCGTCCACCATCCCTACGAGAGCTTCGACGTGGTGGTGCAGTTCCTGATCCAGGCCGCGCGTGACCCAGATGTCGTGGCGATCAAACAGACGCTCTACCGCACCTCCAACGACAGCCCGATCGTGCGGGCGCTCGCCGATGCCGCAGAGGCCGGCAAGTCGGTGACAGCACTTGTCGAGCTCAAGGCGCGGTTCGACGAGGAGGCCAATATACGTTGGGCGCGCGACCTCGAACGCGCCGGCGTACAGGTCGTGTTCGGTTTCATCGAACTCAAGACCCATGCCAAGATGAGCATGGTCGTGCGCCGCGAGGACGGGCGGCTCAGGACTTATTGCCACCTCGGCACCGGCAATTATCACCCGGTGACCGCCAAGATCTACACCGACCTCAGCTACTTCACCTGCAATCCGGTCATTGCCCACGACATGGCCAACATCTTCAACTTCATCACCGGCTATGGCGAGCCGGAAGCGGGCATGAAAATAGCGATGTCGCCCAATACGCTGCGCCCGCGCATTCTCCAGCACATCCGCGAGGAGATCGTGCATGCCAGGGCGGGCAAGCCCGCGGCGATCTGGATGAAGATGAATTCGCTGGTCGATCCTGAGATCATCGACGCGCTTTACGATGCCAGCGCCGCCGGGGTGAAGGTGGAACTCGTGGTGCGCGGCATCTGCTGCCTGAGGCCCCAGGTCGAAGGGCTGTCGGAAAACATCTGGGTGCGTTCCGTCGTCGGCCGCTTCTTGGAGCACAGCCGGATCTTCTGCTTCGGCAATGGTTTCGGCCTGCCGCACGAGAAGGCGCTGGTCTATATCGGCTCGGCCGACATGATGCCGCGCAACCTCGACCGGCGCGTCGAGACGCTTGTGCCGCTGGTCAACAAGACTGTGCATGAGCAGGTGCTGTCCCAGATCATGCTGGCCAACCTGATTGACAACCAGCAGTCCTACGAGATACTTCCCGACGGCACTTCCAGACGCGTAACCGTACGCGAAGGAGAGGAACCCTTTAACGCGCAGCTCTATTTCATGACCAATCCGTCGCTCTCCGGACGCGGCGAAGCATTGAAATCGAGCGCGCCGAAACTGATCGCCGGCAGGTTCCCATCCTCCGGCCGGAAATGACAGAAGCGCTGAATTCGGTATCTCATGGTAGAATCTGAAGCCCAGGGACGGTTGCCCGGCATAGAGCCGGTGTCGATCGTCGATATCGGATCCAATTCGGTCAGGCTCGTGATCTATGAGGGGCTCAACCGCGCCCCCACCATGCTGTTCAACGAGAAGGTCATGTGCGGCCTCGGCAAGGGGCTGGCGCAGACCGGCAACATGGATGCGCAGAGCGTGGAACGCGCGCTGACCGCGCTCAAGCGGTTCAGGGCGCTGGCTACGCAGGCACGGTCGCGCACCATGTTCGCCATCGCCACGGCCGCAGCCCGTGAGGCGAAGAACGGCCCCGAATTCATCCGGCAGGCCGAACTGATCCTTGGGCAGAAGATACGGGTCCTCTCCGGCGAGGAAGAGGCGCATTTCTCCGCGCTCGGCATCGTCAGCGGCTATTTCGACGCCGACGGCATCGTCGGCGACCTCGGTGGCGGCTCGCTCGAACTGGTCGATGTGCGCGGCAAGGGGCACGGCACAGGCTTGACGACGCCGCTCGGCGGATTGCGGCTGTCGGAGTTCTCGGGCGGCTCGCTCACCAAGGCGGCCAATCATACGCGCAAGCTCCTGCGCGGCGTTGATTTCCTGAAAGAGGGTGAGGGGCGTACCTTCTATGCTGTCGGTGGCACCTGGCGCGCTCTCGCCAAGCTCCACATGGAACTCAGGAACTATCCGCTACATATGGTCCAGGACTACCGCCTTGGCCTCGACGAAGCGATGGTCTTCCTTGACGAGGTGATCCGCAACAAGGAACAGAAGGAGCCGGCCTATCAATCGGTTTCCCGTTCGCGCCGCGCGCTGCTGCCCTATGGCGCCGTCGCCATGCGCGAGGTGCTGGCGGAAATGAAGCCGTCGCGCGTCTCCTTCTCGCAGCAGGGCGTGCGCGAGGGCTATCTCTATTCGCTGCTGCCAGAAGCTGAAAAGGCGCAGGATCCGCTGCTGTCGGCGGCGCGCGAACTGGCCGTCCTGCGTGCCCGCTCGCCCGAACATGCCCGCGAGCTTGCGACCTGGACCGGTCAAATGGTTCCGGCCTTCGGTATCCGCGAGACGGTGGAGGAGGGGCGCTACCGACAGGCGGCCTGCCTGCTCGCCGATATCAGCTGGCGTGCCCATCCGGATTATCGCGGCCTGCAGGCGCTCAACCTGATCGCGCATGGCGCCTTTATCGGGATCACTCATCCGGGTAGGGCGTTCATCGCGCTGGCCAACTACTATCGCTTCGAGGGGCTGAGCGACGACCACGAGACGGATGAACTCTCGACGATTGCCACGCCGCGGCTGCTGGAACTGGCAAAGCTGCTCGGCGGGCTGTTGCGCGTTGCCTATGTCTTCTCGGCCTCGATGCCTGGGATCGTCCGGCACCTCCGCTTCGAGGCGCCGAAGATCCCGCAAAGCGGTCTCGACCTCGAATTCGTCGTGCCGCACGAATATTCGGCCTTCAGCGGCGAGCGCATCGAGGGACGGCTGCAGCAGCTTTCCAAGCTCACCGGCAAGAAGCTGGCATTCCGGTTCGAATAGCTTGCCGCCGTCTCATAATTAGACATTAACCGATCGCCATAAGATTCTGTAAAGCCTAAATTTTATCTGCGATTATTCGTCGCCGAAGCGGACGATATTTGGTAACCAATTGCCCCCATGATCCCGCTCAACAGACGACCGGGGGCATCAATGGTTAGCGTCACGCTTGGCGGCAGAGCAAAGATTTACGATTTCGACGTTGCGGATATCAAGCTGAAAGGCTTGATGGAAGACGGCCCCGACATTTCGGTTGGCCGGGACGAATTGAAGATCTCCCAGGACAAGAACAATTACGTCGTCCTCGAAGGCGAATTCAAGTTCGGCTTCGGCAAGGGTATCGACGAGATGATCCGGGCGCTCGACGGGATCACCGTGGTCGAGAACGGCCGGCAGATCTATCATGCGGGCAATCTCGACCTGACGGGCAGGGAAATCGGCAACGACGACTTCAGCCCCAAGCAGTGGCTCGTCGAGCAGAACTATACGGTCAAGGGCAATGCATTCGGCAACGAGATCCTCGGCGCCGCGCGCAACGATCTCATCCACGGCATGGCAGGCAATGACGGCCTCATCGGCCTGGCTGGAAACGACAGGCTTTTCGGCGACGACGGCAACGATGTCCTTACGGGGGGGATCGGCAACGATTTGCTGACCGGCGGGCGGGGCATCGACACATTCGTCTTCGCGACCGGCGATGGCGCCGACACGGTCATGGACTTCATCGCAAAGGGCAGGGCTCACGAGATCATCGATCTCACCGCTGTCGATAGTGTTGCCTCTTTCGAGGATCTGTCGCTCGAGCAGGTCGGCAAGAATGTCGTCCTCGACCTTGGCGACGGCGACACGATGACGCTCAAGAATGTGGCGCTGGCAAATCTCGACGCGTCGGATTTCCTGTTCTGACACAACATCCTGTTTAGCATCGGCGCCGGTCTCACTCAAAGGCCGGCGCTATTTCTATTTCGCGTTTTGCTTGTTTTCCAGTATATCCCTTACGAATTGACAATATCCAGGACTGCAAGATCTAGATAGTTTTGTTCGTAAAATATTTGCCATTCCGAATAGTGCGCCGCCAAATTACCGCTTCTTAACTGTACTGTCTCACGGAAATTTCAGCTTTGAGCGGTAAGTTCATCTCAACACCAAAGCGGTGGGTAATCAGGGGTGAAAAAAATGATCAACGTTACTTTCGGCGCTGCTGGCGCCTCGGACTTCAATGTCTCGAACTTCGTGTTCCAGGCGTTTACTGGCGCAAACTTCGAGGTTGCGTTTCAGGAAGGCACCGGGGAAGCGCTCGACAGCGTACGCTTCTATTCCGGCAAGAATGACTATGTAGAATTGAAGGGTCAATTCAACGCGGAAGACCCCGTGGACCAGGAAACCGAGACCTTGCTCGACAACGTCGAATCGGTCGCCAGCTACAAGGTGGTCGATAACGGCAAGGTTGCCTTCCAGATTTCTGGACTGGAGATCGGTGCGGATCAACTGCACAGTTTCAAGGCGCTTGCGAAGTATCTCGCAAACAGCGACTATCAGATTACCGGCAACAATGCCGCAAATGATCTTTATACGGCCAATGGCGACGACAAGCTGAACGGCCTCGACGGCAACGACTTCCTGTTCAGCGGCGCGGGTGCGGACGAATTGCTGGGCGGCAAGGGCAACGACACGTTCGACGCCGGCCAGGGCGACGACAGCATTAACGACAAGATCGGTGCCGACACCCTGATCTTCCACAGGGGCGATGGCATCGACGATGTCACGGGCTTCAACTTTGTCGGCAAGGGCCACGACACGATCGACCTTTCCGAGTATTTCGGCGGCGACAAGGAGCTGCGGTTCAAGGACCTCGACATTTCCAGGCAGGGAAAGTCCGATGTCGTGATCGATCTCGACGGTGCCGATCAGATCATCCTGCACGGCGTAACCACCAAGCAGCTCGACGCCTCGGACTTCCAGTTCTAAGACGAGATAGAATGAAACAAGGGCTTGGCGGTCGTCCGCCAGGCCCTTTTTTCCGTGAATTTTGGCTTATTCGGCGGCGAGCGAAAACTCGACGACATCGACCTTGCGGTTGACGAAGCGTAGCGCCATCTCGCCCTGGATGAGCTTCAGGGCAGGCTCGCCGAAGAGTTCGCGCCGCCAGCCGTGCAGGGCCGCGACTTCGGCTTCCTCGCCCTTGGACGCAATGGCGTCGAGATCGTCGCCGGACGCGATGATCTTGGAGGCCACGCCGTTCTTTTCGGCGATCAGCTTGAGCAGGACTTTCAGCATTTCCACGGCCGCGCCGCTGCCTTCGGGCGCACTGCCCGAGCGCGGAATGCGCGGAAGGTCCGCCTTCGGGATGGCGAGCGCCGCATTGACCGCGCCGAGGATCGCCGCGCCATTCTGCGAGCGTTCATAGCCCTTGGGAATGGTGCGGAGACGAGCCAACGCTTCGGTGTCCTTGGGCTGCTGCTGGGCGATCTCGAAGACCGCATCGTCCTTCAGCACGCGGCCGCGCGGCACATCGCGGGAACGGGCTTCGCGCTCGCGCCAGGCGGCGATATTCTTGAGGATCGCCAGCTCGATCGGCTTGCGTACCCGCATCCTCAGCCGCTGCCAGGCGTCATCGGGGTGCAGGTCGTAGGTCTCGCGGGATTCGAGAACCGACATTTCCTCGGCCAGCCACTCGGTGCGCCCCTCGCGCTCGAGCTCGCCCTTGAGATGGAGATAGACGTCCTTCAGGTGCGTGACATCGGCGATGGCATAATCGAGCTGCTTTTCCGACAGCGGACGATGGCTCCAGTCGGTGAAGCGCGACGACTTGTCGAGCTGGACGTTGACGATGCGCTGGACCAGCGTGTCGTACGACGCCGAGTCGCCGAAACCGCAGACCATGGCGGCCACCTGCGTATCGAAGATCGGATGCGGGATCAGCCCGCCGCGGTTGAAGATGATTTCAATATCCTGCCGCGCCGCGTGAAACACCTTGGTGACGGACGCGTCGGCCATCAGCTTGAAGAACGGGGCGAGATCGATGCCGGGTGCGAGCGGATCGACGATGGCGTCGAGATCAGGCCCCGAAAGCTGGATCAGGCAGAGCTGCGGCCAGAACGTCGTCTCGCGCAGGAATTCGGTATCGACCGCGACATAGTCGTGCCGGGCAAATATTTCGCAGGCCTCGGCGAGTTCCTCGGTCTTGAGAATGATCTTCATAAATACAGAGTCCGTATTGTTTTCATGTTCTTCCGCTTATGGCGGGCAAAAATCAAGGCTCGGCGGAAGCTTTGCCCGCATTTTATGCAGGGCGTTGCAGCTTGCGTGTCAACGTATAGGCGAGAAATATCGCCTGCGTCGCGGCCGTGAAGGCAAACATCGACTTCGGACCGAACCAGCCCATTATCGATGCGGCAAGCCAGGGGCCGATCACGGCGCCGGCCGCCCAGTAGAAAAGTAGCGCCGCAGTGATGGTGGCGAACTCGCCGGGGCCGGCCCGATCGTTGGCATGCGCCGAACACATCGAATAGAGCGGCATCGAAAATGCACCGAGCAGGAAGACGCCCGCGATATTGAGGAAGATGCTGTTGCCGGCGAAGAAGAACAGCAGCAGGCTCGCCAGCATGCCGCCGGCGGTCGCCACCATGATCACCGTGCGCCGGTCCTTTCGGTCGGAATAGTGGCCGAACGGATATTGCAGCACGACGCCCGATATGATGCTGGCGGCGAGGAACCATGCGGTGACCGTGGTGTCGAAGCCGAGCTCCAGGCAGTAGACCGGCCCGAGTGAGCGATAGACGGTGTTGGTCATGCCGACGGCGAAGCAGCCGACAGCGGCGAGCGGCGAGGTCAGCCACAGATATTTCATGTCGAAATTGACATGGTCGGGTGGCGAAGGGCTCGACTTGTCGGCGAGCGAGATCGGCGTCAGCGACAGCGACAGCGCGATCGCCGATATGCCGAACAGTATGAAGGACGTACCGCCGAACCACGGCAGGAAATACTGCGCCGACGTGTTCGCCGCGAGATCGACATAGCGATAGACCGACAGCGTGCGCGCACGGATGGCATTGTCGACCTTGGAATTGAGCCAGCTCTCGATGACAGCGAAGAGAACGGCCAGGCAATAGCCGCTGATCAGCCGGAGGATGGTCCACAGCCACGGATCGACGACCAGGCCCGCCAGGATGATCGTCGCCGTCGAGATCGCCGCCATCGCCGAGAAGGCACGGATATGGCCGACCTGACGGAGCAGATGCGTGATGTGGAAGCAGCCGAGCGCGAAGCCGAGATAGTAGGCTGCGGTGATCAGCCCGATCAGCCACGGCGGAAAGCCCTCCGACGACGCCCGCCAGGCGATCAGCGTGCCCTGCAGCCCGTTGCCGAACATCAGAAGCGCGGCCGAGGCGAGAAGCGGGATGAGGGATGTGAGCTTGTTCATGCAAGGATTACGCGCGGGAGAAGACGGCCTGAATCGGCCTCGATCTATTCCTAGCGGCAAATGCCGCCAAAGTCCGTCCGAATCCGGCATATCAGGTCAAATTATGTGCAGGCTAGGGTGCGGAATATTTGCGGATGGGGCGCGCCTATGCCTCGGTGTTCATCGTGCGGTCAACCTTCCGTCGTCGATCAGAACATGAAATCGCCCTTGCCGAGATGCTTGATGTTGACATCCTCGAGGACCAGCACGTCCTTGCCGGCTTCGAGCCAGACGTCGGAGCCGTGCTTTTCGAGCGCCGCCTTGACGTCCTTGAGATTGTCGAAGCCCTTGAGCTTGGACAGATCGACGATGTCGTGATCGACTCCGGATGCCTCGAAATCGGTGATCGTGTCGCGGCCGTATTTCCTGCCGAAGAAGAACGTATCCGAGCCGAGATCGCCGGTCAGCTTGTCCCGGCCGCCCTTGCCGTTGAACACGTCGTGCGCTGTGGTGCCGGTAAAGTTGTCCTCGCCGTTGCCGCCGGTATAGATGTCGGTGACTTCATCGACATCGAAGCTGATGACATCAGGCGTCGCGTCAGTGTCGGAACCGCCATGGGCGGTCTGTCCATCGTCCACCACCTGGAAGCTGAAGGCGTCGAGGCCGTCGCCATAGGCGTCCTTGTCGGCCAGCCACGTCAGCGTGGCGAGATCGGCCACGGCGATATGATCGCCGGCTTCCACCACGACGCCGCCGAGCTTGAGTTCGCCGGAGCCGGGCAGGGCGGAGACGATGATCTCCTTGAAGCCGTTGTTCTCGGTGTCGGCATAGCCGAAATCGGCAGCCGAGAAGGTGTAGGCGGTGTCTTCCAGCGTTGTGACGGTCTTGTCGAGGCCGGTGGGCGCATCGTTGACATTGTTGACGGTGAGGGTGAAGGACGTTGTTACACCCAGTGATCCATCCCAGGCGGTGACGAATATGGCGAAAGATCCGACATCGGCATCGAGCGGCGTACCCGTGAACGTGCCGGTGACAGCGTCGAAGATAAGCCATTCCGGCAAGCTGTTCCCGTCTTCCATCGTCGCGGAATAGGTCAGCGTGTCGCCCAGATCGACATCGACGAACGTGCCCGGCTGCAATGCCAGCGTGAACGGGCTGTCCTCGTAGACGACCTGATTGTCGATCGTCTGGCTGACAACCGGCGCATCGTTGGTGTTGCGAACCCAGAGGTCGAACGTCCTCGACGCACTGAGCGCGCCGTCCGAGGCCGTGAGCTTGATCGAAAGCGTTCCGACATCACCGTTATTAGGCGTGCCCGAGAAGGTTCTCGTAGCGGGGTCGAAGTCCAGCCAATCTGGCAAATCGGAACCATCTTCCAGCGTCGCCGAATAAGTCAACGTGTCGCCGATATCCTGATCCACGAACATGTCGGCGTCGAAAGTGAAGTTAAGTTCGCTGTCCTCAAACACATCTTGCTCGCCGAGCGAGCCGGAGGATGTCGGCGCGTCATTGGTGTTTTCGACCACGAGCTCGAACGTGTTATCGACGGTAACGTCGCCATCCGAAGCCCTGACCGTGATGGAGACTATGCCGACATACTCATTGCCAAGCGCGCCGGAGATGGTACCGGTGCTTGCGTCGAACGTCATCCATGCAGGGTAATCGAGTACTTCATAGCTCAGCGTATCGCCGAGATCGGCGTCGGTGAAGGCACCGGCGATGCTGAAACTGAACGGGATGTCTTCCATGACCGTCGGCGGCGTGAACGGAATGGCCACAGGCGCATCATTGGTGTTTTCGACCACGATGTCGAATGTCGTGGAGGCGCTGAGCGACCCGTCCGACGCAATGACCTTGACCGTGAGCGTGCCGACATCGCCATTGAGAGGCGTGCCGGAGAAGGTGCGCGTTGCGGGGTCGAAATCCAACCAGTCCGGCAGGGCGGAGCCATCGGCGCTGGTCGCGCTATAGGTCAGCGTGTCGCCGACATCCACGTCGAAGAAGTGGTTTGCGGCGAAGGTGAAGGTGAAAGGACTGTCTTCGATGGCAGAGCCCGACGCGATCGCGCCGCCAAGCTGCGGCGCATCATTGGTGTTGGTCACATTGATGACGAAGGTATTGGATGTCTGTGCGCCGTTATTCGATGATACGATGACCGTGACGGTGAGCGGCCCGACGTCGCCGTTGGCAGGCGTGCCGGTGAAGGTGCGTGTCGCGTCATCGAAATGCAGCCAGTCCGGCAGGTCGGTGCCGTTGACCAGTGCGCTATAGGTGAAGGCGTCGCCCTCGAAATCGGAAAACAGGTCCGCCGGGATCTGAAACGTGAAGGGCGCATCCTCGGGCGCTGTCTGGTTGGCGATCCCTTCCATCGTGGCCGGCGGATGATCGTCGATATGAAAAACGCGCTGGTAGACGCCGAAGCCGTCGCCGTCCTGGCTACCGGAGTGCCATGTCACCACCCAGCCGCCATCGGGCAGTGCGGTCACCTGGGCATCGTATTGATTTCCCGTCGTATAGTCGTTGACGCGAAGTTCCGTTCCGTGGCGGCTGCCATCGGGATTGAAGGCTTGCTGGAAGACGCCGGCGCCGGCGCCGTCTTCGCCGTAAGCCCATGTCACCACCCAACTGCCATCGACAAGCGCCGTGACGATCGGATCATACTCATTCGATGCATTCGTGACATTGACCATCATCTCGGTGCCGAGCGGTGTCCCGTCGGCGCTGTAGGCCTGCTGGTAAATGGCACCGTCTTGGCCAAGCGTTAGCCACGCCACGACCCACCCGCCGCCGGGCAGGGCGTTGATGGAAGGGTCGGACTGTACGGGTGGCACATCGGTGTTGACCAGCATGGCATCGCTGGCCGCGATACCATCGCTGTCATAGCGTTGCTGGTATATGCCGAGGCCGTCGGCGTCTCCTGTTCCGCGCCATGTCGTAATCCAGCCGCCATCGGTAAGGGAAGTGATCTGCAGGTCTCTGTCGAAATGGGTCGTGACCAGCGTCTCGGTTGCGTGCGCGGAGCCGTCTTCGTTATAGGCTTGTTGAACAAGGCTGGCTGTCGAAGTGGCCGGGTCATAGTGACTCCAGCTTACAACCCAGCCGCCGTCGGCAAGTGCCGTTGTCCGATGGACGTCAGAACTTCCGTCAGAATAAGACAGCGGGTGACTGTTGACCTGCGCATCCGCACTGCGGATCGTGCCGTCGGCATTATAGGATTGCTGGTGGAAGCTGAATTCGTCAACGTCTGGCGTCTGCGACAACCAGGTCACGACCCAGCCGCCATCGGCGAGCGCGACCACCTGCTGGCTCAACGCGTTAGCCGGCGTGGGCGCGTTTACCGCTGCCTCGCCACCCAGCGGGGTTCCATCGGCTTTGTATGCTTGCGAGAAGAGGTCATAGCTGCCGTCGGCATGCGAGCTCTGCCACACAACCACCCATCCGCCATCGCCCAATGCCGCGATCTGAGGATCAACCTGGACTCCTGACGTTATCGTATTGACCGGCGTTTCACTGTCGTGCGGCGTGCCATCGGCATCGTATCGCTGCTGGTAGACGCCATGGAGATCACCATCTTGTCCGTAAGACATCCACGTCACCACCCACCCGCCGTCGGTCAGCGTGGTGATCTGAGGCGCGCTTTGTTCGCTCGTCGTATAGGTATTGATCTGCGTCTCGGTGCCGGAAATCACGCTCATGGCTCAGACCTCCGTCATCGCATGAAATGACGGAAGGGCGCGCGCGCCCGTGACAAAACCTTGCTCATGCGTCTTCCCCCAAATGCGCCGCTTGCCCCGGCATCGGTGACCGGCAAGGCTTGATGACGCAAAAGGCGGCAGGGCCGCAAATGCACCGCATGCCCACGCCGCTTCCATGGCACAGGCCCGCGCCGAAACTCATAGCGTCAAACGCATGTGTGTGTTTGACTTTTTCTGGGGGGCATTCCGGTTGGACTTGGCGACAGCTTAGAAGAAGTCGAAATACTTGTCCTTGCCCTCGATCTGGGCGGCCTGCGTCTCGTTGTCAAATTCAAACGTCAGCGTGTCGCCGGTCGGCAGTTCGAGGATGAGGTTTACTCCGTCTTCCGTGACGACCTGGGTGAAGACGATGTCGTCGTAGAGGTAATAGTCCATATAGATGAAGTCGTGGTCCTTGCCGGTCAGGTCGAAATCGGTGACGGTGTCGCTGTCATAACCGGTCAGAAAGGCGAAGTGATCGGCGCCGGCGCCGCCGGTCAGCGTGTCATTGCCGCGATGGCCGTAGAACCAGTCGTCGCCGCCCTTGCCGTTGAGCGTGTCGTCACCGGCAAAGCCCCACATGCTGTCCTTCTTCGCCGAACCGCTGACCATGTCGTCGCCGTCCATCAGCCCATGCAGGATGCGAAAGGGGTCGCTTTTCAGGCTGAATGCCTTGAAGATGTCGGCGGAATCAACCTCCAGATTGTCGAATGTGTAAATCCGCTGGCCCTTGTTGTTGAAGAACTCGGCGCTCTCTATCGTGCCATCGGTGATGACGTTCTGGGTCTTTTCGAAGTTCTCGCCTTCGAAGACCATGGACGTGCCGTCCTTGTCCTTCAGGGTGAATGTGTCGTCGATGAGTTTCGAGATAACGAGCGTCTTGCCGTCGAACTGGGAGAAGTTGTCGAAATCGGGCAGTCTCTTGCCGTAGACGATCGTAGCCATTGTGGAATCCTCATGATGCCTTGGCCGGACAAGACACGATGAGGGTTGCGCTGGGCTTGTCGCGCCCTCCCGCCTTGACAAATCGGGCACATCATGCGCTTGTCCCGCCGAATTTTAACGACCCATTTCCCGGGATTCCCGGCAGGATATTCGACATGCAGGACCAACAGTTTCACCGCTACCGCAGCCATACATGCGCGGCACTCCGCAAATCCGACGTCGGCCAGACCGTGCGTATTTCCGGCTGGGTGCATCGCGTGCGCGACCACGGCGGCCTGCTGTTCATCGACCTGCGCGACCATTACGGCATGACCCAGATCGTCGTCGATCCGGATTCGCCTGCCTTCAAGGCGGCCGAGACCGTGCGCGGCGAATGGGTGATCCGTATCGACGGCCTGGTCAAGGCTCGCTCCGAGGAGACCGTCAACAAGCAGATGGCGACCGGCGAGATCGAACTCTACGCACAGGAGATCGAAGTGCTCTCCGCCGCCAAGGAGCTGCCCTTGCCGGTGTTCGGCGAGCCCGATTATCCCGAGGACATCCGCCTGAAATACCGCTTCCTCGATCTCCGTCGCGAGACGCTGCACAAGAACATCGTCAAGCGCAGCCAGATCATCTCCGACATGCGCAACCGGATGACCGATATCGGCTTCGGCGAATATTCGACGCCGATCCTGACCGCGTCGTCGCCAGAAGGCGCGCGCGACTTCCTGGTGCCGTCGCGCATCCATCCCGGCACGTTCTTCGCGCTGCCGCAGGCGCCGCAGCAGTACAAGCAGCTTCTGATGGTGGCCGGCTTCGACCGCTATTTCCAGATCGCGCCCTGCTTCCGCGACGAAGACCCGCGCGCCGACCGCCTGCCGGGCGAATTCTACCAGCTCGACGTCGAAATGAGCTTCGTGACGCAGGAAGACGTGTGGGACACGATGGGTCCCGTGATGACCGAAGTGTTCGAGAAATTCGCCGACGGCAAGCCGGTGACCAAGGACTGGCCGCGCATTCCTTACGATGTCGCGATCCGCAAATACGGTTCCGACAAGCCTGATCTCCGCAACCCGATCGAGATGCAGAGCGTCACCGAGCATTTCGCCGGTTCGGGTTTCAAGGTGTTCGCCGGCATGATCGAGAAGAACCCGAAGGTCGAGGTCTGGGCAATCCCGGCCAAAACGGGTGGTTCGCGCGCCTTCTGCGACCGCATGAATGCCTGGGCGCAATCGACCGGCCAGCCGGGCCTCGGCTATATCTTCTGGCGCAAGGAAGAGGACGGCACGACGGCCGGTTCCGGGCCACTCGCCAAGAACATCGGCGAAGAGCGCACCGAAGCCATCCGAACCCAGCTCGGTCTCGACGTGGGCGACGCCTGCTTCTTCGTGGCCGGCGAACCCTCTAAATTCTACAAGTTTGCAGGCGAGGCGCGCACCAAGGCCGGCGAGGAACTGAACCTCGTCGATCGCGACCGGTTCGAGCTGTGCTGGATCGTCGATTTCCCATTCTTCGAATACAATGACGAGGACAAGAAGGTCGACTTTGCCCACAACCCGTTCTCGATGCCGCAGGGTGGGCTGGATGCGCTGATGAGCCAGGATCCGCTTACCATCAAGGCCTATCAGTACGACGCGGTCTGCAACGGCTTCGAAATCGCCTCGGGCTCGATCCGCAACCAGTCGCCGGAACTGATGGTCAAGGCATTCGAGCTGGTGGGTCTCAGCCAGACCGACGTGGAAGAACGTTTCGGCGGCATGTACCGCGCCTTCCAGTACGGCGCCCCTCCGCATGGCGGCTGCGCCTTCGGCATCGACCGCGTCGTGATGCTGCTGGTCGGCGCCAAGAACCTGCGCGAGATCACGCTGTTCCCGATGAACCAGCAGGCGCAGGACCTCTTGATGAACGCACCGGCCCCGGCCATGCCAAAACAGCTCATGGAGCTGTCGCTTCGGGTCATCCCACCGGTGAAGAAGGACTAAGCTGATAGCTTGAGCGCAAAATGAAATCCCGGAAGGTATGAACTTCCGGGATTTTGTGTTTCCGGCAGCACCGGTACTCGCCGTAAGCATCATTCAAGAAAACAGGCGATCTCGCATCCCGCCGGTAACCGCTATGGTTGCATTGGTCGAGTAATCGTGCTTAATCAATTCTTAATGCCTTTTCAGGGGCGACTACCGTCGGCCGTTCAATTCTTTGATCCATCTATAATGGGAGATATTGATGTCCTCACAGGCAACAGCCAGCGACGAAAACCGGGTCAACAGCTACACAACCAGCACTCAGCAAAATTCCTCGGCGACGGCGCTGGCCGATGGCGGCTGGCTGGTGACATGGACGTCCTTCGGCCAGGATGGCGATTTCTATGGCATCTACCAGCGGCGCTACGATGCCGATGGGGTGACGTCCGGCACGGAAACGCTGGTCAATAGCTATACTACGAGCAATCAGGCCTTTTCCTCGGTGACGGCGCTGGCTGATGGCGGCTGGTTGGTGACTTGGTCGTCCCAAGGCCAGGATGGCAGTGGTGCTGGCATCTACCAGCAGCGCTACGATGCCGAAGGCGTGGCATCCGGCACGGAAACGAGGGTCAACAGCTATACCACGGGTATGCAATCCGAATCCTTTGTGACGGCGCTGGCCGATGGCGGCTGGCTGGTGACATGGCAGTCCAATGGCCAGGAGGGCGGTGCCTATAGCATCTACCAGCAGCGCTACGATGCTGGTGGTGTGGCATCCGGCACGGAAACGCTGGTCAATAGCTATACTACGAGCGATCAGTCCACTCCCTCGGTGACGGCGCTGGCCGATGGCGGCTGGGTCGTGACATGGTGGTCTTATGGCCAGGATGGCGGGGAAAGTGGCGTCTACCAGCAGCGCTATGATGCCGATGGCTCGGCATCCGGCACGGAAACGCAGGTCAATAGCTACACCACGCTCGCTCAGGCCTTTTCCTCGGTGACGGTGCTGGCCGATGGCGGCTGGCTGGTGACATGGCAGTCCTGCGGACCGGATGGCGATGAGTATGGCATCCACCAGCAGCGCTACGATGCTGGTGGTGTGGCATCCGGCACGGAAACGCTCGTCAATAGCTATACCACGGGCAATCAGTCCACTCCCTCGGTGACGACGCTGGCCGATGGCGGCTGGCTGGTGACATGGAAGTCCGATGGCCAGGATGGCAGTGGTACTGGCATCTATCAGCAACGCTACGATGCCGAAGGTGTGGCATCCGGCACGGAAACGCGGGTCAATACCTATACCACGAGCGATCAGGGCAGTCCCTCGGTGACGGCGCTGGCCGATGGCGGCTGGTTGGTGACATGGACGTCCTTTGGCGAGGATGGCCATGCTGATGGCATCTACCAGCGGCATTTCGCTGCCGATGTCCGAGGCGGAGCACTGGCAGACCTCCTTGCCGGCACCAACTGGGACGAAACGTTGATGGGCTTTGGCGGCAATGACACGCTGGACGGCAAGGCCGGCGACGACATTTTGATCGGCGGCTTCGGCGATGACATCTATGTGGTCGATTCCACCGGCGACCAGATACAGGAAATGGCGGTGCAGGGAACCGATACCGTGCTGTCATCGATCAGTTTCAGTCTCGCTGGCATGTTCGGCATCGAGCACCTGACATTGACCGGTTCAGGCGATATCAATGCCACCGGCAATGCGCTCGGCAATGTCCTCACCGGCAATTCCGGCGACAACACACTCGAGGGCGGCGACGGCGCCGACACGCTTACCGGCGGCGGCGGCGCCGACACGCTGATCGGCGGCGACGGCAACGATATTTACGTGGTCGAATCCATCAGCGATCAGATTCAGGAACTGGCGGCGCAAGGAACCGACGAAGTGCGTGCATCGGTCGGATTCAGCCTGCTCTTGTTGGCCGATATCGAGAACCTGACATTGACCGGGCTGATGAACATCAAGGCGACCGGCAACGCCACGGCCAACAGTCTCACGGGCAATGCGGGAAAGAATGTTCTCAAGGCACTGGAGGGCGACGATATACTCGCCGGCGGCAAGGGCAAGGATACGCTGTTTGGCGGAGCCGGTATCGACACATTCGTCTTCAACACCGATGACGATGCCGACAGGATCAAGGATTTCAATGCCAAGGGCGGCGATCATGACGTGATCGATCTTTCCGGCCTCGCTGCCATCATCGATTTTGCCGATCTCAAGGCCAGTCACATGAGGCAGCAGAGCACGAACGTGGTCATCAATGGCACCCAGGGTGATATGATTACGCTGGAGGGCGTCAGGATCAAGGACCTCGACGCGGGCGATTTCCTGTTCTGACATCCGGAAGCCGGCGCCCGCGGGGATTTCCCTTGTGCCTCACCACGCATCCGGCGTACGCACCATGTGCACGACATTGGCGGGGTTCATGATCCAGCCGCCGCGAAAGCCTTCGCCGAGATCCTCGATCTGGTCGCAGCGGATAGCGCCGCCCGCTTCGAGATGGGTCAGCGCAGCCTTGTGGTCATTCGTAAAGAGTTCGAGCCAGATCTCGGCCTGCGTATAGTTCGGCGCCTCGTCAATCCACAGACGGTTGGGGCCGAGCACGAAGCCGATGGCTGGGGCCTTGGCATCGAAGGTGGGCAGCTTCACCACATCGCGGTAGAAGCTGACAACAGCTTCGTATTGGTGCGACGGCACTTTCATGGCGATGTTGATACCGCCCTCGATCTCTGATTTCATGGCTCTCTCCTATCTGTCTTTCCAGCCATCGACCCGTTTATCGGCATGGCGGTCGAGTACGAAGTTCGGCTCGATACCGTGTTCGAGCCAGATTTTCGCGCCGGCCAGGACCAGTGCGAAACCTTCGGTGGAGTCGAGTACTGCCTGTAGCCTGGCGTCATCGTCACCTTTGAAGCCGCTGTTTTCGACTTCGATCCAGGTCTGGCCTGAGCGGTATTCGCGAAAACGCCATTCGACCTCTGTGGGATTGTTTTCCGTATCCCACAGGATGCGGATAAGACTGTGGGGTTCGATTGCGAGCACCCGGACATGCGTCGTGAAGCCGTACATTTCCCACGTCCAGTCGAGCTCGGCACCTGCAACCAGGCGCGCCGAACCATGGCTGAACCAGAAGCGGGTGGTGATCGTAGGGTCGGCGAAGGCCTCGAAGACTTCGGGAACCGCACGGCGGATGAGAAGTTCGCTTCGGGCAATGAGTTCGGTCATGGGAGCCTCCTTACATCTCGATATTCTGCTCTGATGCGACGACGCCCTTCATCTCGGAGGGATAATAGCCATCACGAAGGTTGATGCCGTATTCGACATAGGCCTTCATGCAGGCCAGCATCTGCGACCAGCCCTCGCAATTCATGTAGGACGATTTCTGGCCGCGCGCATTCTCGCGCCAACCGGTTTCGGCGATGGTGACCATGGTGCCGCCGTCGTCGAGCTGCTTGAAGCGCATCTCGACCTTGGTCTTGTAGGCGTCCTCGCCCTCGTCGACCATCGCATCCCAGCGGAAGACGATTCTCCGGTTCTCCTCGACCTCATCGACGATGACGGGCGCCATGCCGAACCAGGTCACGGTGGTGCCGGCGACGAGCGGCGCGCTGGCGCCGCCGATCGTGGTGAAATAGCCCGAGAGCTTGGTGGGGTTAACGACGGCGTCGAAGACTTCCGCCACAGGTTTGCCGATGCGGCCGTTCACACGAAATTCCAGCGTCATGCTGTCCTCCATCGTTTGACTGGCCTCAGGATATGTTATAAAAACATAACATGTCAATTGATTCCAAAGACGATGAGATTTTTAAAGCGCTGGCCAACGGCACGCGCCGACGGATGCTCGATGCGATGCGGGATGCACCGCAGACGACCGGGGCGCTGTGTGTCGCGTTCCCGGATATGGATCGCTGCACGGTCATGCTGCATCTGAAAGTGCTGGAGGGGGCGGGCCTGGTGCTGGTAACGCGCGAGGGCAGGGAGCGCTGGAACCACCTCAATGCGATGCCGATCCAGGAGATCCACGACCGCTGGATCAGCCAGTATGCGGGGCACGCGATGAGCGTGCTGACGGCGATGCAGGCGGGGATGGAGGGGCAGGCCGTGTGAGGCGTCGAGTTTGCGTTTCGGTGGTGGGCCAGATCGTCTTGCGGATCAGGGCGTCGAGCCGCGACGGGATTGGTGCCGGCGAGCTTGCGACAGACCTGCAGCGCGCGGACGGCGTGGTCCCACAGGATGTCGAAGGCGCGTGACGCTGGAAGAACTTGATGCGAGCCACTTTCTGATCTTCTAGCCATAATGGACCGATTCCCTCGAAATGCCGGAATATCGCCTGCATCCCGGCGAATTTCCGCAGTGATGCGGCCGTAATCCCCTCGCAGCATCTTCCCGGCTGAGTTGATCAGCTGACACCACAGGGGAATACGATGACAGATCAAGACAATGAGATCGATCGGCAGGCTGGCGTGTTGCCGCCTTCGGCCGAAACGTTTGCCGAGCCCTCGCGGGCAGGCGGCTTTTCCACCCTCATGCGCTCGCCGGGCGTGAAATTCATCATCATCGGCGTGCTGACCGTTCTTCTGCTCATTCCGACACTGCTCGTCTGGGCACTGGTCGAGGAACGGGCCGAGCGCGCCAACGAAGTTTCCGCTCGCATCTCGGCGGGGTGGGGCGGTCCCCAGATCGTCAACGGACCCTATCTCGCCGTGCCCATGAGTGTGAACCGCAGCCAGAACAACAACGGCACCATCACCACGATGCGGGTGACGGAATGGGCGCTGCTGATGCCCGAGGAGATGAAGGTCAATACCAAGCTTGACACCGAAGCGCGAAAACTCTCGATCTATTCGCTGCCGGTCTATAACGCCAAGATGAAGTTCAGCGGCCGGTTCGGCACCGACCTGCGGCAAAGCCTGGCGCAGGTCGAGGGCGTACCAGATCTCGACCGCGCCTTCCTCGTCATGAACATCGCCGACATATCGGGCATCCGTTCCAACGCGGATATCAAGATCGATGGCGGCGCGGCACTGCCATTCCAGCCCGGGATGAAGAGCATAAAGGGATTGAAGAGCGGCTATTCCGAGTATGACTCCACCCAGGCCTATGCGCAGAGCGATACCGGCATCAACCGGCCAATCGATCGTGCAATAATCGAGAAGGGCTTCACCTTCGAGATGGACCTGTCGCTCAACGGCTCGGCGAAATTCTCGCTCGCGCCGGCGGGCCAGACCACCATGTTCACGGCATCAGCCAACTGGCCGGATCCCGGCTTCGAGGGCCTGTTCCTGCCGGAGACGAAGACGATCACCAAGCAGGGCTTCGAGGCGGCCTGGACCATCCCCTATCTCGCGCGCGGCGTCGACAAGGTGATCGCATCCAACGTGCTGCCGCTCGGCGGCAACCTGATGTCGGTCAATCTCGTCGAGCCGGTGAAGTTCTACCAGATCGTATCGCGGACGCTGAAATACTCGGTCGGCTTCATCTCGCTGATGTTCTTCGCCGTCTTCATCATCGAGTTGAAGGGCGGCAGGATGGTGCATTGGGTGCAATATGTGCTGACCGGCCTGGCGCTGATCATCTTCTACATAATGCTGCTGGCACTCTCCGAGCATCTCGGCTTCATCATCGCCTACGGCATCGCCGCCACCGCCACGATGCTGCTCATCGCCTCCTATGTCGGCACCGTCACGGGCAGCCGACGGAGCGGGGTGTCGCTCGCGGTCGTGCTCGGCCTGTCCTATGCGGTGATGTACCTGATCCTCAGGGAGGACGAATATGCACTCCTCGCCGGTGCCCTGATCTCCTTCGTGACGATCGCGGCGACGATGTATTTCACCCGCAACATCGACTGGTCGGGCAGCCGCGAGGCGAAATGACGATTGGGTCCGGGCGGTGCGAGCCGCCCGGATCGCTGGAGACCCTGACAGCACAAAAAACCCGGAAGGCTTGGCCTTCCGGGTTCCATTTTGCGATGTTTGTTACGAACCGCCGATCAATCGTTCGCAGTCACCTGAACATTAAGCGTCTTGACCAGGTTGGCCGGATCGCCCATGGCGGCACCCATGATCTGCGGGGCTGCGAGCGGCTGGGCCGGGTTGGCCGAGACGGTCAGGCTCTTCGGATCGTCGAGATAGGCACCTGCGGCAGCTTCGATCTGCTTCTGCAGGTCGGGCATGTTCATCATGCCGAGCATCATCGGCAGCATGCCCTTGAGCGACTGCGCCATCTGCTTGCCGTCCACGCCCTGCTGCTTGCCGGCGAATTCGAGTGCCTTGGCCGTGATGCCGGCGTCGTCGAAGCGGACCGAGGCGCCGTTGTAGATCAACTGCTGCATCAGGCCCATCATGGCCATGCCGAGCGCCTGCTGGCCGGCGGCCTTGTCAGGATTGGTCTCGGAAGCCTTGACCGCATCCTGCATCGCCTTGATGAAATCGAGCGTGTAGCCCGACATCGAGAAATTGATGTCGAGGCGGCCGACATTGTCGAAGTCGAAGGCATATTCGCTCATTTCGAACTTGCCGTCGGCGACCGTCCACGAGCCCTTCATGGTGACTTCGCCCTTGACGTTCTGCAGCCCGAGTGCGGTGATGGCTTCCTGCGCCTTCGGATCGGGAGCGGCGGTCATGTCGATATTGACGCCGGAAACGGTGGCGTCGAAATCGAACTTGCTCTGGTCTTCGGCGGCGGTGAGATTGCCTTCGGCGCCTTCGAACGCGAAAACCTGCTTGCCTTGCGCCGATACGGTGACGGGGCCGACGGCGAAGTTTTCATAGAGCATCATGGAATCGATCGTGCCGGGCTTCGGCTCGTTCGGGATATAGACGCCGCCGATGCTCATGCCGGTGGCGGTGATCGTCGCGCCTTCCTGCGTGGTGTTGATATCGGAAAATGCGATCTTCTCGATCGTGTAGCCTTCGTCGCCTTCTTCGACATTTTCCAGCGTGACATCACCGATCGGGAAGGACTTGCCGTCCGTGCCAGCGGCGCTGACGGTGACGCCTGTCAGCTTCACATTGGCGCCATCAACGGAGGTCGAAGCAGCCTCGATCTTGCCGCCCTGGACGCTGTAAACCGCGTTGATCTTGGCGAGCACGTCATTGCCGTCGAGCGCGAAGGCCGAATTTGCAAAGCCGAAAAACGCGGTGCCGGCGAGCAACACGCTGAAGGAGCGGTTCAATTTCATGGGGTGGTCCCTTTCTAAGAGGTCAGAATTCGGTTGGAATGCATCCACAGGCAAAAACGGTTGATGCGCCGTTTATATTCTCAAGCCAGGCAATATCCCACTGGAATTCAGACTTTTTTTGGGGAACTCGCGGTTATGGTAACCGCGAGTTCAAGCTTTCCCGAAGTCAGCCAAATGATTCTCGTAACGGGTTTTCGCCACAGCAGATCCCGGCTCTTTTGGTGCTCACTATCACTTCACATGCAGGATGAATTTCTGGCCCCGGTAGCCGATGGTCTGGTAGTCCGACATGTCGGGCAGGCGATATCCAACTGTAAAGGTGTCGGTCCCATGAAAGCCGGGAGCCGGCGTATAATAGACGGACATCGCCTTGGTCCGGTTGTTGGTGCAATTCCGTATTTTCCCGGCAGGGACAAATTCCCACTTGAACGTGATGGTACCGTGTTGGGGCTTTGTCGAAATCGTCATCTTGGGCTTTCCCGCCACAGTGCAGTTCGAGAAGTCGGCAACAGTGAATGCGTGGATTCTGGTTGTGCGGTTGGCCGGTACGCCGCCCTCCAAAGTGCCGGCGAGCACGCTTGTGGAGATGACGGCAAGAAAGGCTGCGGAAGCGATAGCGAAAAGACGCATGAGAGGCCCCTGGTGGCATGTTGTTGAGACGGCGGCATGCGGCGTGGTACCGATGCCCGCTATTGGATTGCCGGCGCGCCGCCGTGGGCGCGCCGATCTGGCCCGGTATGGAATGTCCGGAAAATCGCCACGTGAATTACTTCACGTTGACTTTGATGTTCCAGTGCTTGGAGCCGCCATAGCTGGCACCGGGCGCCAGACCTGGCACGTTCATGGTGAAGCTGAACTTGTCCGTGCCCCTGTAGCCCTTGTGCGGGGTGTACCAGACCGCCAGTCCCTGTCCGACGTTGCCCTTGCAGCCGCGGGCATTGCTCATCGGCAGCTTGCGCCACTCGGTCCTGATCGCGCCGTGCTCCGGCTGGCGGTTGACTCTCACGACACCCTTGCCCAGCGTGTGGCAGCCATAGGCTCGGCTACCGTAGAAGTAGAAAAAGCCCACCTCATTGACGGTGTTGGCCTTCGCGTCGAGCGTTTCGGCCGAAGCCGGCGATAAAGTGGAAAGCAGGATCGCCAGTGAAGCGAGAGCCTGAATGATAATGCGCATGGATGCCCCTGAACTATACTTGCATATGGCGCGTGATGGTTGCGCCGCTATCGCTGATAGCAGGAAATATATTTGCCATTCAATCCACCCGTGATGATTTTCCAAGTTGCAGTTAATACGTGTCAATTCGGCATCTATCCCGACGGGCTATCCACAGCGCAATCACGTGGAATCCTTGCCCTTTCCTGCTCGTTTGGCTAAAGCGAATCCATGGCAAGCATCGAAAAGCCGCCCGGCGGCGGCGACCACATCCAGCCGGTCGATCTGAAGACAGCACTCGAGGAGCGGTATCTAGCTTACGCGCTCTCCACGATCATGCACCGTGCGCTGCCTGACGTCCGCGACGGCCTCAAGCCGGTGCATCGCCGCATCGTCCACGCGATGAGCGAGATGGGCGTGCGGCCCAATACCGCCTACAAGAAATGCGCCCGTATCGTCGGCGACGTGATGGGTAAATTCCATCCGCATGGCGACCAGTCGATCTACGACGCGCTCGTGCGGCTGTCGCAGGAATTCGCCATCCGCTATCCGATCGTCGATGGCCAGGGCAATTTCGGCAATATCGACGGCGATAACCCGGCAGCGATGCGTTACACCGAAGCGCGGATGACCGAGGTCGCCTCACTGCTGCTCGAAGGCATCGGCGAGGATGCGGTCGATTTTCGCCCGACCTACAACGAGGAAGACGAAGAGCCCGTCGTGCTGCCGGGCGCTTTCCCCAATCTTCTCGCCAACGGCTCGTCCGGCATCGCTGTCGGCATGGCGACCAACATCCCGCCGCACAATGTGCATGAACTCTGCGATGCCGCGCTGCTGCTGATCAAGAAACCCGATGCGACCATCGAGGACCTTGTCGAGCATGTCGCGGGTCCGGATTTCCCCACCGGCGGCACGATCATCGACAACAAAAAGACGATCATCGACGCCTATGCGACCGGCCGCGGCGGCTTCCGCGTGCGCGCCAAATGGGTGCAGGAGGATCTCGGCCGCGGCGGCTACCAGATCATCATCACCGAAATTCCCTATCAGGTGCAGAAGTCGCGGCTGATCGAGAAGATCGCCGAACTACTACTCGCGCGGCGTCTGCCGCTGCTCGAGGATATCCGCGACGAATCCGCCGAGGACGTGCGGATCGTGATGATCCCGAAGAGCCGCACCGTCGATCCGGCGCTGCTGATGGAGCAGCTCTACCGCCTGACCGAGCTCGAGAACCGCATCTCGCTCAACATGAACGTGCTGTCCATGGGCAAAGTGCCCAGGGTCATGTCGTTGAAGGAGGTGCTGGTCGAATGGCTGGCGCACCGCAAGGAAGTGCTGATCCGCCGCTCGAGGCATCGTCTGGCAGAGATCGACCGCCGGCTGGAAATCCTCGGCGGCTACCTGATCGCCTATCTCAACATCGACGAGGTGATCCGCATCATCCGCGAGGAGGATGAGCCGAAGCAGGTGATGATGGCGAGGTTCAGCCTCACCGACCTGCAGGCGGAATCGATCCTCAACATGCGGCTGCGCTCTCTGCGCAAGCTGGAAGAATTCGAGATCCGCACCGAGTTCGACAATCTCTCCACCGAGAAGGCGGGCATCGAGGCGCTGCTCGCCTCCGAGGACAAGCAGTGGACCACCATCGCCTGGGAAGTCGGCGAGGTGAAGAAGAAATTCGCCAAGGCAACGCCGCTCGGCCGCCGACGCACCGATTTTGCCGATGCGCCAGAGACTGATGAAGAGGCAATCAGCCAGGCGATGATCGAGAAGGAGCCGGTGACGGTCGTCGTCTCGGAAAAGGGCTGGATCCGCGCACTGAAGGGCCACACGACGGATCGCTCGGCACTGCAGTTCAAGGAAGGCGACAGCCTCAAGATCGCCTTCAATGCCCAGACCACCGACAAGGTCATCATCTTCACCACGGGTGGCAAGGCGTTTACGCTCGGCGCCGACAAGCTGCCGGGCGGGCGTGGCCACGGCGAGCCGCTCCGCATCATGATCGACATGGACAACGACCAGGACGTGCTGACCGCCTTCGTGCTCGACACGTCGCGCAAGCTGGTTGTCGCCTCGCATCAGGGCTATGGCTTCCTGGTGCCCGAGGGCGAACTCGTCGCCAATACCCGCAAGGGCAAGCAGATCCTCAACGTGTCGATGCCCGACGAGGCCAAGCTGGTCATTCCGGCCAAGGGCGATCATGTCGCGGTGGTCGGCGAGAACCGCAAGATGCTGGTCTTTCCGGCGGCACAGTTACCGGAGATGAGCCGCGGCAAGGGCGTCCGGCTTCAGCGCTTCAAGGACGGCGGAATCTCCGATCTCCGCGTGTTCAACATGGAGGACGGGCTCTCCTGGGACGATTCCGCCGGGCGGAACTTCGTGCGGAAGCGGGAAGAGCTCACGGAGTGGATGGGCGATCGCGCGACCGCCGGCCGGACGGTGCCCAAGGGTTTCCCACGGTCTGGTAAGTTCGCGGGCTGATCAGAGCGGGAACCGGCGCTTCTGTTTAGACAGGTCCTGCAAGATCGCCTTAAACGTCGAAGGATTTTGAAATGCGCCCCGCATTCGTTCTGCCAATTCCGGGTTCACCGGACGTAAAGCGAAGCCATCACCAGTGTCGACGACATCGAAGACATCGCCTTCTTTAAGCCCAATCTCTTCGACCACTTCGTCTGGAAACAGGATGCCCAGGGTGTCGTCGTTTTGCGGATTTTCCATCTTGATCGCTCGGTTACGATGGATATTGGTAAGGTATCACATGCAACTCGAGGTAATCAATGCAGCGGTATCTCCTCCCGCCGCATCGTGTGCGTCGAGTGCCATACCAGCGCGATGAGAATGATCGCGCCGCCGATCAAGGTCGGCACCGGCGGTTCCTCGGTGAAGATCAACCAGACCCAGACCGGGGCCAGCACCGTTTCGAGCAGGTAGACCATGCCGGTTTCGGCGGCCGAGAGGTACTTCGGGCCGATGGCGAGCGCCCAGAAGGCGAAGGGGGTGAGGAACAGTCCGTTGAGGTAGATCCAGATGGGCACGTCGATCTGGTAGCCGGTGCCCTGGAACATCACGATCCCGCCGATAATGGCGGGCAGGATGGCCGCGACCATGGGGGTGAAGCCGAAATCCTGGCGCGAGGCCCGGCTGTAAGTCAGCGCGCCGGCGATCGAGAGGGCAGAGGCGGCCGTCGCGAGGTCGCCCCAGAAGTGGCCGCTTTCGAGGCCGTTCGCCACGATCATCAGCACGCCCACTGTCATCGCAGCCATGGCGACGAAGGTCGCGCGGCGTGGCTTCTCGCCGAGGAACAGCCAGGAAAGCAGAGCGCCGAACATCGGGTTGAAGGCCAGGATGAAGGCGACGTTGGCTGACGTCGTGTTGAACACGGCCAGCATGAAGAACACGGTCGACGCTGCGTAAAGCATCGCGACGATCACGCCGGGGAAGCCCGGCACGAGCAGCGGTGCCTTGCCGGTCACCAAGCGGATGACCAAAATGATGAGGATGGCGATCCCGACCGTCAGGATCGAACGCATGAACAGCACCGACCAGATTTCGCCCTCGGCAAGCCTGAGGACCGGGATATCGAAGGACAGTGCCAGGCCGCCGCAAAAGGTCAGCAAGACGCCCTTCATGTGAGGGGACAATTTTGAAAAGGGCATGATGCGGGAATCCGCGAAAGGAATTATTCGGCAGGTGGGGTGTAGCGGGTCCAGCCCTGCATGAGAAGATGCTCCTGCGGCAGGAAGCGGGTCTTATACGTCATCTTCCGCGAACCCTCGACCCAATAGCCGAGATAGACATGCGGCAGGCCCTTGGCCTTCGCGCGGCGGATATGGTCAAGAATCATGAAGGTGCCGAGCGAGCGGTCGGTCAGCGATGGATCGTAATAGGAATAGACCATGGAGAGGCCGTCGGCCATCGAATCGGTAAGCGCCACCGCAACCAGCCTTCCGGCCGGTTTTTCGGCGATGCCGTCACCTTCCTCGCGTATCCGGTATTCGATGACCTTGGTGTTCACATGCGTGTCCTCGATCATCATTGCATAATCGAGCACGGTCATGTCGGACATGCCGCCCTTCTGGTGGCGGCTGTCGAGATATTGCCGGAACAGCGCGAACTGTTCGGTCGAGGGTTCGGCGGGATATTCCTTGGCCAGCAGGTCGGCATTGCCGGCGACCGCCCGCTTCATCGATTTTGTCGGCTCGAACTCGTCGATGATGATGCGGACCGAGACGCAGGCGCGGCAGTTCTCGCAAGCCGGACGATAGGCGATGTTCTGCGACCGGCGGAACCCGCCCTGGGTGAGGATATCGTTCATCTCCGGCGCGCGCTGGCCGACGAGATGCGTGAAGACCTTGCGCTCGGTCTGGCCCGGCAGATAGGGGCACGGCGCGGGGGCCGTCATGAAAAACTGCGGCGAAGGGTGGACCTGCGTATTCATTCTCTAGAGAGATTCTCTCGCCATTGGCTATTCGACCAAGCATGGCGAAAGATTATGAAACGTCAATCCCGGATTATTACGATGGTTTCTATCGATACGTCGCACTGGCGCGCATCATGCAGGTGCCGAGCAGCATGTCGTGGATCAGCCGCTTGCGCGAGGTGAACAGGCCGGCCAGCAGCAGGAACGGCGTCAACAGCGAGTTGATCACCCAGAAGGCGATGACATGGACGACGGCGATCGAAAAATCGATGCGGCGGCCATCGTCGCGCTCCATCGTCAGGTCCATCACCTGCATGCCGGGCGTCGCCTGACGTTCGGAGCTTAGCGTCAGCGCAAAATAGAGACCCGCGACGATGAAGAAGGAGACCGGATAGAGCATGAAGCCCAGGCCGAGCGTCAGGATCGAGAAGAAGAACAGGATCACCCAGGCCGGCACCAGCAGCACCGCGATCAGCATGTAGTCGATGACGAATGCCAGGACGCGTCGCGTCAGCACGCCGTCGAAGGCATGGTCGAGATTTTGCCCGTCCTGTTGATATGTATCAGTCATCGCAGTCATCCCATTGCCAAACACTCGACTGAGAGATGGACATTGAAGCGCGCCGGCGCAAGAGTTTGGCGAATTTCGTTCGCGGTTTATTAGCGCAGATGAATCTTCGCGAAGGCGTCGGGGTCTACGCCAAGAGTGCGAAGGTCACGCGAACGGGGCTGGTGGCCGCTTTCGGCTGCTGCGGCGGCCGCGACTGCCGCGCCAAACACGGTGAGGGCACGGCCAAGGTAGTTTGAAGTCCTGGATTGGATGCGGGACATCGGGATTCTCCGTTGTTAATTCTGCATCCAAAGTTGGTGTGGCAGCGTCGATGCTGCAACGCACAATTCAACATTCCTCATATGCAAAAGGCGCCGTCCTCAAGCCGACTATGTCGGAAAGGGTTCCGAACGCCCGGGAAGCGGAGTTGCGATCAGCGCTTTGCAAGCAGCCTTGCCACATCCATGGCGAAATAGGTCAGGATACCGTCGCAGCCGGCACGCTTGAAAGACAGCAACTGTTCGAGCATCACCCGTTCGCCGTCGATCCAGCCCTGGGCTGCGGCGGCTTTCACCATCGTATATTCGCCCGACACCTGGTAGGCGAAAACAGGCAGGCCGAACTCCTGCTTGATGCGCCAGCAGATATCGAGATAGGGCAGGCCTGGCTTGACCATCAGCATGTCGGCGCCTTCCTCGACATCGAGCGCGGCATCGCGCAGCGCCTCGGTGCCGTTGGCGGGGTCGATGTAATAGGTCTTCTTGTCGCCCCGCAGCAGGCCGCTGGTCGAGATCGCCTCGCGATAAGGTCCGTAATGAGCGGATGCGAATTTCGTCGCATAGGACATGATGCCGACATCCTGATGCCCGGCCGCATCCAGCGCCCGGCGGATCGCGCCGACCCGGCCGTCCATCATGTCGGAAGGCGCGATGATGTCGGAACCCGCGTCTGCCTGCATGACGGCCGCGCGGGAAATCGCATCCACCGTTTCGTCGTTGACGATGATGCCGCCGCGCAGGATGCCGTCATGGCCGTGGCTTGTGAACGGATCGAGCGCCACATCGGTGATGATGCCGATCCCGGGCACCGCCTTCTTGATCGCCCGGGTCGCCTCGTTGATCAGGTTGTTCTCGACCAGCGAATGTGAGCCCGTCTCGTCGCGCAGCGATAGATCCTCGTTGGGGAAGGTGGCAAGGGCAGGAATGCCGAGATCGGCCGCTTGCTTCGCCGCTTCGACAGCCTTGTCCACGCTCATGCGGTTGACGCCGGGCATGGCCGGGATCGGCTCGATGATACCCGAGCCCGCGACAAGGAAGATCGGCCAGATCAGGTCATCCACCGTCAACTGGTTCTCGCGCACCATGCGCCGTGTCCAGTCGGCCTTGCGGTTGCGCCGCATGCGGCGGTGGCCGGTTATGTGGTCCACGAGATGGGTTTTGTCGGTCATCCTGCTCGTCCTTCGATCGATCCGGGGCCGGATTAGCATGCGCCGAGGCAAAAGGAAAAGGGATTGCCGGGCGGGGGAGGGCGGCGGATCGTCCCATTATTGGATTGCAGGCAGGATTTCCGCCCAAGACTGTTCATCGGAGTTTCGATCGGCTAGAAACGCGATATGACCGATACCGAGACATTGCCGCGGGCGACTTTCTTCCTGCCGGAACTGCTGATGACGATCTTCATGCGCATGGTGGCGGTGGCCTGCCTGTGGTTCGCGCTCGACACGTGGTCGGATCTGATCGGCTACGGCTCGAACGGCATATTGCGCTTCGATCTCCTGGACACCGACATGCAGGCGGCGGCGGCGGCACTTTCGGTGCTCTACCCGGTGGCAGCCATAGGCCTGTGGCTCAAGGGCTCCTGGGGGCCAGTGGTCTGGACGGTGACGGCGGCGGTGGAAGTTGCACGCCACGAGAGCTTTCCGGGCATCTTCGGAACCTCGGGTCCGACGCTGCTGATGATCGCCTCGACGGTCGCCCTCTACGTGGCGCTCAGGGTCACATTGTGGCTCAAAAAGCCGGTCAAGGCAGGCCCGAAATTCGCAGCCAGGTAACGGCTTGTTGACCAAGACAGATGGAATGAAAGCAGTAAGAGCCTGTTAATCCTATGATTTAAGTAGAATTTTAGAGGCACGCGGTAATTTGCATCACATAAGGCGGACAGAAAAAACAAGACCGCCGTTAAACAGTGAGGCAGAAAAATGAACGCGAAGCTCAAGGCCCCAGTCCAGGCGATCGATCCCTCCGAGCAGGTCATCCACAATCTCTATCTCGAAAGCGTGCATCTGGTCGAGCGGCTGCACCGCCGTCTCCTCGATGTCATCAAGGACGAGTTCGACCGCCAGGGCCGCGACGACATCAACGCCGTGCAGGCGCTGCTCCTCTTCAACATCGGCTCTTCCGAACTGACCGCCGGCGAACTGCGCTCGCGCGGTTACTACATGGGCTCGAACGTGTCCTATAATGTCAAGAAGCTGGTCGACCTCGGCTTCATCAACCACGCCCGCTCGCGCATCGACCGCCGCTCGGTCCGCATCTCGCTGACCGACAAGGGCCAGGACGTCGCCGAAACGGTGGCAAAACTCTACCAGCGCCATGTCGGCTCGATCCACAAGGTCGGCGGCATCGGCACCGACGAATTCGGCCAGATGAACAAGCTGCTGCAGAGATTGGATCGGTTCTGGAACGACCAGATTTTGTATCGGCTCTAATCGGCTAGGCAGGCCGGACTGCATTTCCTCCAGTCATGCAGGACAGATGAAATGCGACGTGGCAAAAGCTGCGTCGCGTTTCTCGTGTTTCGATCTCGATCTCGATCGGCCATTACCCCCCGATCAGCGCGGCAGCAGCTTCCGTCCGGCATTGCGGATCGTGATCATCGCATCCGCACCCTGGCCGACAAGCCCGGCGGCCATGGCGCCTTCGAGGGCTTCGGTGTAATCCTTGCCTTCGAGCAGATGCTTCCTCGCATAGCTTTCGACTGCGCCGCGCGTCGCGGTCGGCGAAACGCCGTACCTGTTGCTGTGGAATGCATTGAGGATGATTTGGTACTTTTCTTCTGGCTTCATGGTCTCTCTCTGAATTGCTAAGGCCGTGCTATCAGTAAGCGGGCCGGTTTCATAGGGTCCTTGTGGAAATCGGACGGGCTGTGGGCCATGCGCGGCGAATTTCGTCTCTCCATACCTGCCGACTGTCCATTGACTTCCATCCCTCCAAGCCCAACATATCACTCGTGGTCGGAAGGTTTTGAAAGGTCAGGTCAGATGTTGTTATTCGTTCTCGGTGCATGCGCGATAGCGCTGACTTTTGCCGCGATCAACCTGATGGCCGCCAAGAAGCGCCTCGTCGACCAGCAGATCGACCGGATCATCGCGCAGAAGCTGGTGACGCAGCGGGACGAGATGACCGTCGAGATTCTCGATCTCCGCGAGGCCAACGGCGTCATGCGCAACCTCCTGATGGATATTGCCGAGAACGAGGCGACGGCCAAGGTCGTCAACGACCTGCCCGAGGACGTGATGACCCGCATCGCCACCAACCGCGCCGCCCGCCGCCGGGAATTGCTGGCGGAGGTCGATGCCGTGCTGCGGTCCGACGAGATGACCGACGCCAGCATGTAGGTCTCGCGTCCGGTAGGATTTTATGCTACTTCTCGCAGTATGAGAAATGGAGGCAAAATCCATGCAGGCTGCTGAAAAAATCTCGATCACGATGACGCCTGAAATGTTGCGCTCGATCCGCGAGAGCGTCGATGCTGGCGAATATGCCTCCACGAGCGAAGTAATCCGGCACGCGATGCGGCTTTGGCAGCGGGATCGGGATGAGCATGCGGAAACGCTTGCGATGATGAAGAGACGCATCCGAAAGTCGCTCGATGATCCTCGTCCTGATCTAACCGAGGAAGAGGCGGAGGCCGCGATCGAAGCGATGTTCGAGAGAGTGGATCGGGAACTCGACAATGCGTCGTCTTAGGGTCTCGTATAGAGACTCCGCCATTATGATCTTGAAGACATCTATCGTTACGTCGAATCAAGAAGTGAAAGCCGAGAGACTGCCAAAATGTTTGTGAGGCGCATCAGGGCCAGATGCAGCCGCATCGGCGATGTGCCCAACGGCGGCCGCGCTCGCGAAGATCTCGAACCGGGTCTGCGTGTCGTGCCTTTCGAGCATTCGGCTTTGATCGCCTACAAAGTTGAACCCGATCGCGTCCGCATCGTCAACGTCTTCTACGGCGGACGGGATTTTGAAAGGTTTTATCTTGATTCCAAGGATCAAGACGAATTGCCTCCGTCAAATTAAACCCCGCCCCGAAACGTTCTTTCTCCAACAGGGCCGATGGCCCGCCTGGAGACCAATATGAACGTCCTCAAAACCGTGCTGGCGATCGCTGCACTCTTGCTTGTCACTTCCTGCACCATTGAATCCGACACCGTCCTGCCCGATCCGACGGCGGCGGGCGATGCGATTCCCGGCTTCCCCTCGGACAAGCCCTTCCGGCTCGAGACATTCGAGAAGGACAAGCAGGTCTACAAGGCATTCGCGACGATCACGCCGGAGCGCGAAACCGAGGCTCTGCGCTACGTCGTGACCTTCGACGACGGTACGCCCAACCGGCTTGTTGTGCAGGCGCGGAAGATCAGCGAGAACAACTACCTCATCCGCTTCGCCCAGACGATCGAGGGCTTGCGACCGAGCCTCAGCGAGAGCGGGCTCGGCTTCGTCACCATCCGCGATGGCGACTATTATCTGTTGAGCGGCATCACCGACGATGGGCAGTTGGAGGAAATGTTCCCCGGCCAGACGCTGCCGCGCGGTGCCGGCACATCGACCATCAAGCTCGATACGATGGACCAGGCCAAGACGATTTCGGCTTGGTTCGGCGCCAACTTCCAGAAGCTCACGGAGTACAAGGATTACACCAAGTTCAGGGTTGTGAAGGAACAGAACTGATGTTCCACACCATGCGATGAATCCAGCACAATGCCGCCACAATAATGTGACATCGACGCCACATGAGGGTGGTCAAACAGGGTAGGGGCCGCCGCCGGACGGTTTTGATATTGTCTGAACCGCTCGTCGGCTGCAAAGCTGCACATGCGTCCCCACTTCGTTAACCATATTCGTGTTAGGCGAGAGGCTGATTTTCAGTTTTTGCCGGGACAACAGGAAGGCAGA
Source organism: Rhizobium sp. TH2 (assembly GCF_024707525.1). NCBI lineage: Bacteria > Pseudomonadati > Pseudomonadota > Alphaproteobacteria > Hyphomicrobiales > Rhizobiaceae > Rhizobium > Rhizobium sp. TH2. The sequence goes on from NZ_CP062231.1 coordinate 1,819,275, forward strand.
TCGCATGTCAGAACGTGACAGTTTTTCATCCATTTCCCGCCGCGGGTTCCTGACTTCGGCCGCCGCCCTCGGCGCCGCCGTCGTTGCCGGACCGGTGCTGGCGGATGACATATCGATGGAGGACATCATCAATGCGCCGCGCCGTGGCAACTGGGACGACCAGTTCGACGCCAAGGCCTCGCGTACCGCGGCAGCGATCTCGACCAAAAACCCGATCTTCGGACCTGGCGCCTCCGCGAACCTGCAACAGGCGATCTTTGACTATGAGTCGATCGTTGCCAATGGTGGCTGGCCGAAGGTCAGCACCACTGTCAAGCTCAAGATCGGCATGAGCGACCCCGCCATCGCGCAACTCCGCAAGCGTCTGATGATATCGGGCGACCTCGCCAAGTCCGCCGGCATTTCCAACGAATACGACTCGCTGGTCGAGGAGGGCGTCAAGCGCTTCCAGGCCCGCCACGGTCTGCCGCTCGATGGCGTCATCGGCAAATACACGCTTGAAGCGATCAACATTCCGGCCGATACGCGGCTGATGCAACTGCGTACCAATCTCGAGCGCGTCAACGCGATCACCGTGGATCTCGGCCAGCGTTACGTCATGGTCAACATTCCGGCCGCCTATATCGAAGCCGTCGAGAACAATCGCGTTGCCCAGCGCCATACCGCAATCGTCGGCCGTATCAGCCGTCCGACGCCGATCCTCGACTCCAAGATCTATAATGTCACGCTCAATCCCTACTGGACCGCGCCGCGTTCGATCGTCGAGAAGGACATCATGCCGCTGATGCGCAAGGACCCGAAATACCTTGCAGACAACAAAATCCGGCTGTTCGACGGCAAGGGCAACGAAGTCGATCCGACAACGATCGACTGGAATGCCGAGGCGCCCGACCTGATGTTCCGGCAGGACCCCGGCAAGATCAACGCCATGGCCTCGACGAAGATCAACTTCCACAACGAGCATGCCACCTACATGCACGACACGCCGTCGCAGGGCCTGTTCAACAAGCTGTCGCGCTTTGAATCCTCGGGCTGCGTCCGCTGCCAGAACGTGCGCGACCTGACGACCTGGATTCTCCGCGATCAGCCCGACTGGAGCCGCCAGCAGATCGAGGCGACGATCAGGACGGGCGTCAACACGCCGATCCAGGTGACGAACGAGATTCCGATCTATTTCAAATATGTCACGGCCTGGTCGGCCAAGGACCGCGTCGTGCAGTTCCGCGACGACATCTACCAGATGGACGGCGCGCAGGAACTGGCGCTGCAGACCGGCCTTAACCAGGAACCCGTCGTCGCGAACTAAGCCGCCCGACAGGAATGGATTTCGAGCCGCCCGGATGAAAGTCCGGGCGGTTTCGTTTGTCTGGGCCGGATCTGCCATCCGTCTCGATGAATTTCTACAAGATTTTGAAAGTAAAAGGTTTTCCCGGCGCCGAGGGCTCGGCCGGACCTTCTTTCGATGCTGATCCATGCAAATAAATTCATAAGCAAAATCAGCAGCATCTTGGCTTGAATTACGACGTCTGGCCACCTTTCGCAGTTTCGTGGGGAACAGCACCCGACATGGGACGGCCGCACCATTGGTCCATAGAGAGCGGCAGCCTACCGGAACCACTCCTGCCGCTGGAACCCAATACGAAGGATCGAACCAATGGCCAATTACTACGGAAACGGTGGCAACAACACCATCAACGGCAGCATCAACGACGACTTCATCTACGGCAAGGGCGGTAACGACCTCCTTTATGGCAGCTTCGGCAACGATTTCATCAATGGCGGCAAAGGCGACGATTTTCTCTTCGGCGGCGACGGCGACGATATCCTCGCCGGTGGCAAGGGCGACGACACGATGGAAGGCGGCCTCGGCGCCGACCAGTTCAAGGGCGGCAAGGGCATCGACACCGCGGATTATTCGTCGGCGACATCAGGTGTGACAGTCTATTTCGTCAACAACACTGCGCTCGGCTATGCGGCAGGCGACACGTTCGTCAAGATGGACAACCTCATCGGCACGGCCTTTGCCGACTACCTGCAGGCCGGCGACGACGGCATGGCAGTCGGCGGCGCCGGCAACGACAATCTCTACGGCGCGTCCTACACGACCGGCGACGCAGCCGGTGTCATTCGCGGCGATGCGGGTTTCGACACGCTCCACATGAATTATGGCGACACCACAGCGTGGGTGCAGTTCGGGCAGGGCTACGACACGATCGAGTCGTTCACCGAAAACGCAGACATGTTGATGATCGATCTGTCCGAGTTCGGTCTCGGAGGCTCGCTGGATGCCAACGAACTGGTCAATTCCAATACGATCACGGCGGTCGGCGGCAACGCGCAGTTCATCTATGAAGGCGACGCTGGCCGATTGTGGTTCGACCAGAACGGATCTGGCGCCGGCGGCTTGACCCTGATTTCCGAGTTCGTGGCTTCGTCCATCATCGCTGGCACTCTTGATGTGGGTGACTTCGAACTGGTCTGAGACATTCGCTGACACGCAAGGCAGCCGGCGCATCCATGCGCCGGCTGCCTTCATTTTTGCTCGCAGTAGCACTCGCGAACAAAGTCGGCGACTGGTCCAGCGAAGCATGAAGTGAAAAAATTCCCAAATAATTTCACAAATTTGTGGCTATTCGTGACTTTTGCTTAATGCAGTGCCTTCGGGAACAGCGCTGAAAATGAAACGCCGGCATCTTCCAGCCCTATCGAAAGCGGCATCCTCCTCCCAACGCCGTTCAACTTTCAAAGGAACGAATTATGGCAATCAAGACTGGAAATGCAAAGAACAACACCCTCGACGGCACTGACGACCAAGATACGCTCTCCGGCCTTGGTGGCAGCGATCACCTTTACGGCTTCGGCGATAACGACATCCTGAATGGTGGCAAGGGCAATGACTTTCTCGATGGCGGCGAAGGCGACGACAAGCTGATCGGCGGTGCCAGCAGTGACACGATGATCGGTGGCGATGGCGCCGACGAATTCATTGGCGGGCGTGGCAAGGATACGGTCGATTACTCTGGCTCTTCGGAGAAGGTGCTTGCTCAGCTCGCTGCAAATACTTCCGCCGACGGTGCGGCTGGTGACACGTTCAACCGCGTGGAAAACGTGATCGGCAGTGGCTACGGCGACATCCTGCAAGCAGGCCGCGGCGGTATCGCCCGAGGCGGCGACGGCGACGACCTGGTGGCTGGCGGCGGCGACTACATGAGCCATGATGACGGCGGCCGTATCCAAGGTGATGACGGTCTCGACACGCTGACCATGAACTACGGCGACACGGAAGCCGTGCTGAAAAACGATAGCGGCTACGACACGATCATCGGCTTCGAAGAAGGCGCCGACATGTTCTTCATCAAGCTGTCGGATTTCGGCCTCGGCGATACCTTCGATGTCAGTGAACTCAGAAACTCGGACACCGCGACGGCACAAGGCACGCACGCGCAGTTCATCTTCGAAGGGGACGAAGGCAAGCTCTGGTTCGATGCCAACGGCACGGAAGCCGGCGGCCGGACCTATGTCGCGCAGTTCGAGAATTCCGATATCGAGACCATGGAGCTCAACGACTTCAACTTTGCTCTATAATTTCCACACACGACCGACCCTCCGATGCGCAAAGCTGCGTGCCGGAGGGTCACTTTTTAAGGTACGACGCAAGTGCCACATCGCCCGGCGCAAACCGTCTTGCCCTTGGCAGCCTCTCCCGCTAAGACCCTGATCGACAGTCAGGTCACCTATCCCGGAGAGAGATCGAAGACATGAGCGCCAATGACGCCTTTTTCACCCGCACGCTTGCCGATACCGATCCAGACATCGCCAGCGCGATCTCCAAGGAACTCGGCCGCCAGCGCCACGAGATCGAGCTGATCGCGTCGGAGAACATTGTGTCCCGCGCCGTGCTCGAGGCACAGGGCTCGATCATGACCAACAAATATGCCGAGGGCTATCCGGGCAAGCGCTACTATGGCGGCTGCCAGTATGTCGATATCGCCGAGGAGTTGGCGATCGATCGCGCCAAGCAGTTGTTCGGCGTCAACTTCGCCAACGTCCAGCCGAATTCCGGCTCGCAGATGAATCAGGCCGTGTTCCTGGCGCTCCTGCAGCCCGGCGATACGTTCATGGGTCTCGACCTCAATTCGGGCGGTCACCTGACCCACGGCTCGCCGGTCAACATGTCCGGCAAATGGTTCAACGTCGTCTCCTATGGCGTACGCGAGGAAGATCACCTGCTCGACATGGAAGATGTGGCCCGCAAGGCCGAGCAGCACAAGCCGAAGCTGATCATTGCCGGCGGCACGGCCTATTCACGTTTCTGGGACTGGCGGAAGTTCCGCGAGATCGCCGACAGCGTCGGTGCCTACCTGATGGTCGACATGGCCCATATCGCCGGCCTCGTCGCCGGCGGCCAGCATCCGTCGCCGTTCCCGCATTGCCATGTCGCCACCACCACGACCCACAAGTCATTGCGCGGTCCGCGCGGCGGCATGATCCTGACCAATGACGAGGATCTGGCGAAGAAGTTCAATTCGGCCGTGTTCCCCGGCCTGCAGGGCGGTCCGCTGATGCATGTCATCGCCGCCAAGGCCGTGGCCTTCGGAGAAGCGCTGAAGCCGGAGTTCAAGGACTATGCCGCCCAGGTGGTCAAGAACGCCAAGGCACTCGCAGCCTCGCTGAAGTCGAATGGCCTCGACGTCGTCTCCGGCGGCACCGACAACCACCTGATGCTGGTCGACCTGCGCAAGAAGAACGCCACGGGCAAGCGCGCCGAAACCGCCCTCGGTCGCGCGTATATCACCTGCAACAAGAACGGCATTCCATTCGATCCGGAAAAGCCCTTCGTGACCTCGGGCGTCCGTCTGGGCACGCCGGCCGGCACGACCCGCGGTTTCAAGGAAGCCGAATTCACCGAGATCGGCAACCTGATCGTCGAAGTGCTCGACGGCCTGCGCGAAGCCAATTCCGATGAAGGCAATGCGGCAACCGAAGCCAAGGTGCGCGACAAGGTCATGGCTCTAACCGGCCGCTTCCCGATGTATGGTTATATGTAAGCGCGATTGGCTTCAGGCCGAAAATCAAACCCTCTCCGGCAACGGGGAGGGTTTTTCATGTGTGGGCTGTTCAAAAGGCGCGAGTAGCCAGGCTGTCAGCCTTCGAGCGCGAGCGAGGAGACCAGCCGCACCGGCCGTGCCGCCGGGGTGGACATGATCTTGTCAACAATATCGGCGATCTCGAACACGGCCCGGTTTTCGATGACATTGGCCGCGATATTGGCCTTGTAGCGTGAGAGATCACGCAGCATGCGTTCACCTGCACCGGCGATGTCCTTGCGGAAGCTGCGGACCACGATGCCGAGACCGTTGTCGCGCACCCATTCGACATTGGCGCGTTCTTGCGGCAGTGTGCTTGCATTGCGCTCGATGATGACGGGGCAGCCGGTGAAAATGGCCTCGCTCAGGCTGCCCGGGCCGGGCTTGCCGATGAAGAAATCCGCGAGCCGCAGATAATCCGCGACATTGTTGACGAAGCCGACCGGATGGCAATTGGCGCGCACCTGGAGGCTTTCGAGGAGCTTTTTGTTGTTGCCGCACATGACGATCGTCTGGACATCCAGTCCCGATTTCTCGAATTGCCCGAGGATGGTGTGGGTCGCGGCGAAGGAGCCGTTGCCGCCGAACATGATCAGCGCCGTCGCACGATCCTCAGAGAGGCCGAGCCCGCTCAGGCTCATCGCCTTTGATTGCGGTGGCTGGTAGAAAGAGTCCTTGAGGATCATGCCCGAGACTTCGAAAATCCGGTTCTCGGCATAGAAGCCTGTGGCGCGTGCCTGCTTGGCGGCCTTCGGCGTGCCTGCGACGATGAACTGATCCTGGTCTTCCATCCAGAAATGCGGCGGATAATCGACCATATCGGTCATGACCGTGAGGTATGGAATGTCTGATGCGAAGGCGCGAAGCGCGCAGAACATCACGCGGTTGAAATTGGGGATGACCGACAGGACGAGATCGGGCCTCGCCGTTTCCGGATTGCGCCACCGGTCGACGAGAAGCTGTTCGATCTCCTGTGAATAACGGCGCACGAAGCCCTGCAGGATCGGCAGGATCGCGCCGAGGCCCCGCGTGGTGCCACGTTTGAGCGCCGTATTGTAGATATCCTGTGCCTGCCAGCCCGAAAGATTGAGCTTCGGCGCCACCGGGATGAGCAGGCGTTGCAGCGAACCCGTGACGCGCCGGGTCAGGCGATGGACGGGATCGATCGGTTCGAGCAGTTTCTGCAGATCGACGGGAACGATCCGCCAGTCGGGGTGCTGCTTTTCCAGCAGGCGCGATAGGGCATGCATCGCATTCCTGTGGCCGCCGCCGGCGTCAAAGTAGATGATTTCGATCGTTCTCGAAGCCAAGCGTGTTAGTTCCAGTTCGGTCCCGCATCCGGCTTGCATACTTGCCAAAAGCGTTTGCGTGTCAAGCGGCGGCTCGCCGCGGTGCACACATGAAATCGAGGCTGGCCGCGATTGCGTGGCGTGGCCTCTTGTGAGTGCCAGCGGCTAACGTTAAAGGCATGTCAGGATAAATCATCGATCCAAGGTTCCCATGCGCTGCCCGTTCTGCAATTCGGAAGACACACAGGTCAAGGATTCCCGGCCCGCCGAGGATGGTTCCTCGATCCGACGCCGGCGCATCTGCCCCGATTGCGGCGGCCGTTTCACCACCTTCGAGCGCGTGCAGCTGCGCGAACTGACCGTGATCAAGAAATCCGGCCGCAAGGTACCCTTCGAGCGCGACAAGCTGGTCAAGAGCTTCGAGATCGCACTCCGAAAGCGCCCGGTGGATCGTGACCGCATCGAGCGCGCCGTCTCCGGCATCATCCGCAGGCTGGAAAGTTCCGGCGAGACTGAAATCTCGTCGGAGGACATCGGCACGCAGGTGCTGGAATCGCTGAAAAGCCTCGATGACGTGGCGTTCGTCCGCTACGCCTCGGTCTATCGCGACTTCACCCATATCGAGGATTTCTCCGAGGCGATCACCCAGATCTCGGCGAAGATTGCCCGCGACCCGGGCAACGAGCGCTGAGTGATGGATGATCAGCGGCATGAAGACGAACGCTTCATGGCTGCCGCCATCCGCCTGTCTCGCTGGCATCTCGGCGCCACCGGCTCCAACCCCTCGGTCGGCTGCCTGATCGTCAAGGATGGCGTCATCGTCGGACGTGGCGTCACCGCGCGCACGGGCCGGCCGCATGCCGAGACCCAGGCGCTTGCCGACGCGGGCGAGGCGGCGCGCGGCGCCACCGCCTATGTAACGCTCGAACCCTGCTCCCATCAAGGCAAGACGCCGCCCTGCACCGAAGCACTGATTTCCTATGGCGTGGCGCGGGTCGTCGTTGCCGCGACGGATCCAGATCCGCGCGTGTCGGGCAGGGGCCTCGGGATGCTGGCCGCGGCGGGTATCGAGGTCGTAGCCGGCGTGCTCGAGGCGCAAGCTGAGACGCAGCTTGAAGCCTATATGAATCGCCAACGCAGGAAACGGCCGCAAGTGACTCTGAAACTTGCCGTTTCCGTCGATGGCATGATCGGCCGTGAGGACGGAGGGCAGGTTGCCATCACGGGCCGCGAGGCGCGCGCGCAGTCGCATATCCTCAGAGCCGAGAGCGATGCGATCCTGATCGGCATCGGTACCGTGCTTGCCGATGATCCGGAACTGACCTGCCGCCTGCCGGGGCTGGAGGACCGCTCGCCGGTGCGTGTGGTGCTGGACCGGCGGCTCGCGACGCCGCTGTCATCTAAACTCGTGGCCGGCATCAGGGAGGGTCATCCGCTGCTCGTCGCCGGAAGCCCCGATGTGGATGGAGGGCGCCGCACGGCACTCGAAACCGCTGGCGTCGAGGTGCTTGATATCACAGGTCCGGACTACCAGATACTGCTCGAAATGCTGGCGGGGCGCGGCATCTCCTCGCTGATCGTCGAGGGCGGGCGGCGGGCCGCGACGGCGTTTCTCGCGCAGGAGCTGGTTGACCGCATCATGTTGTTTTCGTCCGACATCGTCGTCGGTGAAGACGGCATCGCATCGCCGGTGACACGCGACAACCTGCCGGAAGGCTTCAAATTGCGGATGGAAGCGGTCTTCGGCGCCGACCGTCTCCGCGAATATATAAAGGCATAGATCATGTTCACAGGCATCGTCACCGATATCGGCACCATCGACAGGATCACGCCGCTCAACGAAGGCATCCGGCTGCGGGTGGCGACAAACGAGGATCCGGCGACCATTGCGCTTGGTGCATCGATTTCGCATGCCGGCGTCTGCCTGACCGTGACCGCGCTGCCGGATGCCGGTTCCAACGAGCGCTGGCACGAGGTCGAAGCCTGGGAAGAGGCGCTGCGGCTCACCACGGCGGGCGTCTGGCAGGAAGGCGCGCGGGTCAATATCGAACGCGCGCTGAAGATCGGCGACGAACTCGGCGGCCATATCGTGTCCGGCCATGTCGACGGCATGGCGGAGATCGTCTCGGTCGAGGAAGAAGGCGACGCGGTTCGCTACACGCTTCGTGCGCCGGAGGGCCATGCCAAGTTCGTGGCGCAGAAGGGTTCCGTCGCGCTCGACGGTACGTCGCTGACGGTCAACAAGGTCGATGGCGATCTGTTCGACGTGCTGCTGATCCGCCACACGCTCGAAGTCACCACCTGGGGCGATCGCAAGGCTGGCGATTTCGTGAATTTCGAGGCCGATACGATGGCGCGCTACGCCGCGCGGCTCAAGGAATTCGACTGACAGCGGGAATCAAAAAAGGCGCTCGGTCCACCGGGCGCCTTTGTCATTATCCGACGGATTAAAGCCTTAATCTTACTCGTCAACCGCGCCGTCGAGGTTGAGGTCGAGAAGCGGTCCGCTATTCCAGTAGTTGCGCTCGTTCTTGGGAATCGAGCTATAGGTCGTCTGCCCGATCGAACCACGCTGCTGGTTGATCGTCGGCTCGTCGATGACGTTGATGCCGGTCGGATCGTTGGTCGTCGACTGGGCATGGGCACCGCCAGCTACAATCGAACCCAACAATGCGAACGTGATCGTGAGCGAGCGGGTCATGTCGTACTCCTAACGGCAAAGTGGCATTTTCAAGTCAACACTACGGCAATCCGCTTGATTTGGAAAGCTCCTCTATTGACGGATCGTTCTTATTTTGGAGGGGGTGACATTCCCAGAATTCACTTGCCAACCCAGCCTGTCCGTGGTTTTACCCCGCTCAATTATGAGGCAATTCGCCTTCTGCCGTCCTTTGAGGAATGTTCATGGCCAAGAAAAAGCAAGCACCCCATCTCCTGATCGTCGAAGCACGCTTCTATGACGACATGGCCGATGCCCTGCTGGAAGGTGCAACCGAGGCGATCAAGGAAGCCGGCGCGACCTGTGATGTCGTCACCGTGCCCGGTGCGCTGGAAATCCCCGCCGCTATCGCCATGGCGCTCGACGGTGCCGACAATGACGGCACGCATTATGACGGTTTCGTCGCCCTCGGCATGATCATCCGTGGCGAGACCTATCATTTCGACATTGTTGCCAATGAATCCGCGCGCGCGATCATGGATCTCGCGGTCAGCGAGTCGCTCGCCATCGGCAACGGTATCCTGACCGTCGAGAACGATGAACAAGGCTGGCGCCGCGCCAAGCTCAAGGACCTCAACAAGGGCGGTTTCGCTGCCAATGCGGCGCTGACCATGATCGCGCTCAAGAAGAAGTTCGGCGCCTGAAATGACGGCTGACGGAAACAAGGACGAGATCAAGCAGGCCAACCAGCGTGGCGCGGCGCGGCTGGCCGCCGTGCAGGCGCTCTACCAAATGGAGTTGTCCGGCACCGGCGTGCTGGAGATCGTTTCCGAATACGAGAATTTCCGGCTCGGCCAGGAACTCGATGGCGACCAATACCTGAAGGCCGACGCCTCCTGGTTCCGGTCGATCGTCGCGGGCGTGGTCAAGGACCAGCGTGCGCTCGATCCGTTGATCGCCGATTCCCTGATCGAAGGATGGCCGCTGTCGCGTCTCGATGCCACCATCCGCGCCATCATGCGGGCAGGGGTTTTCGAACTGATCGAGCGCAAGGATGTGCCGGTGGCGGTGATCGTCACGGAATATGTCGAGATCGCCAACGCCTTCTTCAGCGAGGATGAGCCGAAGCTGGTTAATGCGGTCCTCGATTCCGTTGCGCGAAAAGTTCGCGGCGACAAGAAGTAAGGCAGATATCTCATGGCGGCAGTGGCGGGCACGGGTAGCGAAATCGATCTCGGCTCGGCCAAGCGCAACGTCGCGCTGCTGACCACCGCACAAGCCATCCTCGGCAGCGCGCCGCCGATCGTCTTCGCACTCGGCGGGATCGCCGCCTACCAGATGCTGGGTGACGACAAGGGCCTCGCGACCGCGCCGCTGACTGCCTTCAATGTCGGCGTTTCCGGCGGTGCGATCGCCGTTGCGATCGTCGCCCGCCTGCTCGGCCGCCAGCTCGGCTTCATCATTGGCGCCTGCCTGACGGCAATCGGCGGCGTGGTCGCCATGATCGCGCTCTTCCAGCAGAGCTTCTGGCTCCTGGTCACGGCATTCATCGTCTGCGGCGTCTCCGGCGGCTTCACGCAGAAAATCCGTTTTGCCGCCGCGGATGCGTCGCCGGCGAGCTACAAGGCCTCGGCGATTTCCTGGATCCTTGCCGGAGGAATAATCTCCGCGGTCCTTGGCCCTCAACTGGCGCTTTATTCACAGAACCTCTTTGCGGCCGCGCCCTTCGCCGGAGCCTTCCTGATGTTCGTGCCGCTCGGGCTCGCGGCTGCGGCCACCATGTTTTTTCTCAGGCTGCCCGCGCTAACCGATCACGCCGCGTCCGGCGCTGATCCGGCACGGCCGCTTTCCGAGATCGTCATGACGCAGCGTTTCCTGACAGGGATGTTCTGCGGCATCTCATCGTATTCGCTGATGACCTTCATGATGACCGGTGCCCCGCTGGCCATGGTCATCGAATGCGGCTTCTCCAACGACCTCTCGCTCTGGGGCATTCAGTTGCACGTGCTTGGCATGTTCGGGCCGAGCTTCTTCACGGGCCGGCTCATCAACCGCTTCGGTGCCGAGAAAGTGGTGGCAATGGGGCTGGGCATCCTCATGGTTTGCGCGCTGGTCGCCCATGCCGGCATCGAACTCTGGAACTTCTGGGGCGCGCTGATCCTGCTCGGCATCGGCTGGAACTTCGGCTTCATCGGTTCGACGGCCATCGTCGCCGCGAGCTATCGTCCAAGTGAAGCCGACAAGGTGCAGGGCTTCAACGACATTATCCTGTTCAGCACGGTGGCGCTCTCTTCCTTCGCCTCGGGCCAGGTTTTCAGTGCCTATGGCTGGGATGCGATGATTCTCCCGCTCTGGCCTCTTGCGATCACCGGACTGGTGCTTCTGTTCTTCCTGTCGCGCCGGAAAGTGGCTGTGGGCGACCCGGCCTAAACATTTTAAGCAAAACTACTGAATTCTTTGCACCCTATCGAACGAATGGGTGTGGGGATACTTGACGCCGCATTTTGCAGCAAGCAATCTCGCCCGCGGTTCCGCACGCCTGTGCATCGGGGAGTATTTGCCGGGCGGCCGCGGCAGTCTTTGGGCGGGACGCGTGTCCGCCAAATTTGGAGGAATTGAGGAATGAGCATCATGTTTGCCGTCATAGTCTGCGGACTTTTGTCCGTGGCCTATGCGATCTGGGCAACCCAATCGGTCCTTGCTGCCGATCAGGGCAATGCCCGCATGCAGGAAATTGCAGGTTATATCAGGGAAGGCGCTCAGGCCTACCTCACACGCCAATACCGGACGATCGGCATTGTCGGCGTCGCTGTTTTCATTCTCGCATTCTTCCTTCTGTCGGCGGAAGCGGCTTTCGGCTTCCTGGTTGGCGCGGTGCTTTCGGGCGCCGCCGGCTTCATCGGCATGCATGTCTCGGTGCGCGCCAATGTGCGCACCGCCCAGGCATCGTCCAAGAGCCTGGCTGCCGGCCTCGACATCGCTTTCAAGTCTGGCGCCATCACCGGCATGCTGGTCGCCGGCCTCGCCCTACTCGGCGTCGCTGTTTACTATTGGCTGCTGACAGACGTCATGGGTCATGAGCGCGGCAGCCGCGATGTTATCGACGCGCTGGTGTCGCTCGGCTTCGGCGCTTCGCTGATCTCGATCTTCGCCCGTCTCGGCGGCGGCATCTTCACCAAGGGTGCGGACGTCGGCGGCGACCTCGTGGGCAAGGTCGAGGCCGGCATTCCGGAAGACGACCCGCGCAACCCGGCAACGATCGCCGACAATGTCGGCGACAATGTCGGCGACTGCGCCGGCATGGCCGCCGACCTGTTCGAAACCTATGCGGTGACCGTAGTCGCGACCATGGTTCTGGCGGCGATCTTCTTTGCCGGCACGCCTTCGCTCGAAAGCGCCATGATCTATCCGCTCGCCATCTGCGGCGGCTCGATCATCACCTCGATCATCGGCACCTTCTTCGTCAAGCTCGGTTCCGACAACAACATCATGAACGCGCTCTACAAGGGCCTGATCGTGACCGGCGTGCTGTCGATCGGAGCGCTTGCCGGCGCCACTTATCTGACCGTCGGCTGGGGTGATTTCGGCAAGGAAGGCGCCATGGTCAATGGCACCAGTCTGTTCCTCTGCGGCCTGGTCGGCCTGATCGTGACCGCGCTTATCGTGGTGATCACCGAATATTATACCGGCACCAACAAGCGGCCGGTCAATTCGATCGCCCAGGCTTCCGTCACCGGACACGGCACCAACGTCATCCAGGGTCTCGCGGTTTCCCTTGAGTCAACCGCGCTTCCCGCGATCGTCATCGTGTTCGGCATCATCGCCACCTACCAGCTTGGCGGCCTGTTCGGCACCGGCATCGCGGTCACCTCCATGCTCGGCATTGCCGGCATGATCGTCGCGCTCGACGCTTTCGGCCCGGTCACGGACAATGCCGGCGGCATCGCCGAAATGAGCCATCTCGATCCCGAGGTCCGCAAAGTCACCGATGCGCTTGACGCGGTCGGCAACACCACAAAGGCAGTCACAAAGGGCTACGCGATCGGTTCGGCCGGTCTCGGCGCGCTGGTGCTGTTCGCGGCTTATTCGAACGACCTCAAGTATTTCGCGGCGAACGGAACGCAATATCCGTATTTCGCGGATGTCGGGACGATCTCCTTCGACCTCTCCAACCCTTACGTCGTCGCCGGCCTGATCTTCGGCGGTCTTATCCCCTACCTGTTCGGCGGTATCGCGATGACCGCCGTCGGCCGTGCCGCCGGTGCGATCGTCGAGGAAGTGCGCCGCCAGTTCAAGGATAAGCCGGGCATCATGGCGGGCACCGAGAAGCCGGACTATGGCCGTGCGGTGGACCTGCTGACCAAGGCTGCGATCCGGGAAATGATCGTGCCGTCGCTGCTGCCGGTTCTGGCGCCGCTCGTCGTCTATTTCGGCGTGCTGCTGATCTCGGGCTCCAAGGCCTCTGCCTTCGCCGCACTCGGCGCCTCGTTGCTCGGCGTCATCGTCAACGGCCTGTTCGTTGCCATCTCGATGACCTCGGGTGGTGGCGCATGGGACAATGCCAAGAAGAGCTTCGAGGATGGCTTCGTCGACAAGGACGGCGTCAAGCACATGAAGGGCTCCGAGGCGCACAAGGCCTCGGTGACCGGCGATACCGTGGGCGATCCCTACAAGGACACCGCCGGCCCTGCCGTCAACCCGGCGATCAAGATCACCAATATCGTGGCGCTGCTGCTGCTCGCCGTGCTGGCTGGTTGATATCGCTGAAACAAGAAAACCGCGCCGGAGTGATCCGGCGCGGTTTTGTTTTGTTCGCCGCGAAAGCCGGGCGGAAAGCAGCCCGGCCGGAAATCAGTACTTCGTGCCGCGGTTTGTATTGAGCAGCTGTGCCGCCGCGTCGGCCGGGTTGACGCCACCCTTGAGCAGGCGCATCAGGAATGTCATCTCGCTGCCACCGGTCGGCGTCGTCCGGCCGAGCATGTTGATCACGCGGCCGTCCTCGAGCTTGTAGTTCGCCAGTCGATCGACTTCTCCGTCCTTGTTGAAATAGACAGCCAGAATGCTCTGCTCGACGAGCTTGGGCTTCATGAAGGCCACCATTCGTGTGCGCTTCTGCGAAATGTAATAGAAAACCTCGTTGTCGAAGGTCGCCATTGCAGACGGCGAACCGAGCGACAGCAGCACCTGCTCGCGGCTCGAACCCGCCGGGGCCAGTGCCAGCGTCTGCTCATCCACGACATAGCCATTCTGGATCGTATCGCCCATGCCCTGACAGGAAGATAGCGAAACCGTCGTCGCAAGCACAGCCATTACGATGCCGCTCGCCTTCAGGGTGCGGTTATTCTTGACTTCAATTCCCAACACTATCTCCCAAGATCGTCGCCCGGCGGACTGGGTCGGCCGCCATTTTCGTCTTACTGCCATCGAAGCGACGCAGTTTCCCTGAATAAGCCTGCGCCATTGCTTTTCGTGCCTGCTTCGGTAAACCAGCTTCTTTGCGGATGCAACAAGCCGTCCACGATTGCATCGGATTTCAGAACGCCAAATCAGGGCAAATTGATGATTTTCAGACTGTTCCGGAAAAATAAGGTGAACCAGGCCATCATGGTTCGTCAGTATGGTATTCTGACAACAGCTGCCCGTGCGCCGGCGTTCTTTGAAGCCATGAACGTGCCCGATACCGTGATGGGCCGCTTCGAGATGCTTTCGATCGCGCTGATTCTGTATTTCCGCCGTACGTCAAGCACCGGAGACGAGGTCAAGGCGATCGCGCAGGATATTGTCGAGGCCTTTTTCGAGGATCTCGACCATTCGATGCGGGAACTCGGTATCGGCGACAACGGCGTGCCGAAGCGGATGAAGAAGCTGGCGGGCATGTTCTATGGCCGGCTCGATTCCTACGCCCGGGCGTTGGAAAACTCTGACGAAATCGCGCTGGAGGCCGCACTTCTGCGGAATATTCATCCGGAAAACACCGACAAGACGCTTTCTATGCGCGGACTGGCGCATTATATGCTGAAGGCAGAAGAAGAATTGAAAAAAGTGCCCGAATCCATCCTCAGGAGCGGTGAGGCGCATCTCGCCGGGGTGGAAAAGGAGGAAGCATGACGAGGGACACGTCCGGTCCGCCGCCCTTCAGCTATCGCGTGAAGGTCGGCCATATCTCGCACAACGCGCTCGACGTCCGCATCGAGGCCGATGCCGGGGAGCGCGCTGCACTTGCCAAGCTCTGGGACATTCTGGGCGTAGAGGCGCTATCGGCGGAGCTCAAGCTGCGCCGGTGGAAAAAGGACGGCGTCAAGGTTTTCGGAACGGTGCATGCCGAAGTGACCCAGGCTTGCGTCGTGACTCTCGATCCCGTGCCGGAAGTTATCGACGAGGAGTTCGATGAGCTGTTCGCGCCCGAAGGGTCGGCGCTGGCGCGCATTCCGGCGAACGACCAGGGCGAGATCCTGATCGATCCGGATGGTCCGGATATTCCGGAGACTTTCATGGGCGATGCGATCGACGTCGGAGCCGTCGTGTCGGAGATCGTCGCCATGGCGCTCGATCCCTATCCCCGCAAGCCGGGCATCGCATTCGCAAATCACATTGAAGGCAGCCCCGAGAAGGACAGCAAGCCGTCCCCTTTCGCGGTACTCAAGAGCCTGAAAGGCGAATAACGGCGGTCGTCAGCGATCTCGCGACGTCGCCACACGGAACCACAATCGGCCGGCAAAACGGTCAAGGCAACAAGGAAGACGCAAGCGTGGTCAAGATTTCGATCGATGCGATGGGGGGCGATATCGGCCCGGAAGTCTGCATCGAGGGTGCCGCAATAGCGCTCGATCGCGAGCCTAACATCCAGTATATCATCTTCGGGCAGGAAGCGGCCTGCAGGCCGATACTCGACCGGTTTCCGAAACTCAAGGCCAAGGCCGAATTTCGCCATTGCGATGTTGCCATTCGGATGGATGAAAAGCCCAGCCAGGCATTGCGCCGGGGGCGATACACCTCGTCGATGTGGAAGGCGATTGAGGCGGTCAAGCTCAAGGAGACCGATGTCGCGGTTTCAGCCGGCAATACCGGTGCATTGATGGCGATGTCGAAATTCTGTCTGCGCACCATGGCCAATGTCGAACGGCCGGCGATCGCCGGCATATGGCCCACGAGGCGCGGCGAGAGCATCGTTCTCGATGTCGGCGCCACGATCGGCGCGGATTCTCAGGCATTGCTCGACTACTCGATAATGGGCGGCGCCATGGCGCGCGCGCTCTTCGAGGTCAAGCGGCCGACGGTGGGCCTGCTCAATGTCGGCGTCGAGGAGATCAAGGGGCAGGAAGAGGTCAAGGAGGCTGGTCGTCTTCTTCGCGAGGCCAATCTCGACACAATCAATTATTTCGGCTTCGTCGAGGGTGACGATATCGGCAAGGGCACCGTCGATGTCGTGGTTACCGAGGGCTTCACTGGCAACATCGCTCTCAAGGCGGCTGAAGGCACGGCCCGGCAGATAGCCGAATATCTCCGGGAATCGATCATGCGCAGTTGGATGGCCAAGATCGGTTACCTGCTGGCCAAGAGTGCTTTCGACCGGGTCCGCGAGAAGATGGATCCAAAGAAGGTCAATGGCGGCGTGTTTCTCGGATTGAACGGCATTGTCATAAAAAGTCATGGCGGAACCGATGGCGAGGGCTATGCCGCAGCCATCAAGGTGGGCTATGACATGGTCCGCAACGGGCTTTTCGAAAAGATTGAAGCCGATTTGAAGAAATTTCATGCCCTTGTCGTCCCGCCGTCGGACGTCGAGGAAGAAACGGCGACAGGGATTGTTTGAATTGAGCATGATTCGATCAGTGGTCCGCGGCTTTGGCTCGGCTCTGCCAAAGCGTGTGCTGACCAATCAGGAAATGGAATCCAAGGTCGACACCACGGACGAATGGATCGTACAGCGCACCGGCATCCGCCAGCGCTACATCGCCGATGAGAGCGAGACGACGGCGTCGCTCGGGGAAGCGGCTGCGCGCGCGGCGCTCGACAATGCCGGGCTGACGCCCGACGACATCGACCTGATCATCCTGGCGACCTCTACGCCCGACAACACATTTCCCGCAAGCGCGGTGAATATCCAGAACCGGCTCGGCATGAAGCATGGGGCGGCGTTCGATATCCAGGCCGTCTGCACCGGGTTCGTCTATGCGATGTCGACCGCCGACCTCTATATTCGTGGCGGCATGGCCAAGCGCGTCCTCGTCATCGGTGCGGAGACGTTCTCCCGCATTCTCGACTGGAATGACCGCACGACCTGCGTGCTATTCGGCGACGGCGCCGGCGCGGTGGTGCTCGAAGCGCAGGAAGGGCAGGGAACTGCCGGCGATCGCGGTATCCTCACCTCGCATCTGAGGTCCGACGGCAGCCACAAGGACAAGCTCTATGTCAACGGTGGTCCATCGACCACCGGACAGGCGGGCTTCATCCACATGGAAGGCCGCGAGGTCTTCAAATACGCCGTCGGCATGATCACGGATGTTGTCTACGACGCCTTGGCCGCGACCGCACTCGAAGTCGAGGATATCGACTGGCTGGTCCCACATCAGGCCAATATCCGCATCATCGAAGGTTCGGCCAGGAAGCTCGGAATCCCGATGGAAAAGGTTGTCGTGACTGTCGATCAGCACGGCAATACCTCGGCTGCCTCCATCCCGCTGGCGCTTGCCGCGGCTGCAGGCGACGGGCGGATCAAGGAGGGCGATATCGTGCTTCTGGAAGCGATGGGCGGCGGCTTTACCTGGGGCTCGGTTTTGCTACGCTGGTAATCATTACAGTATCATACGCCTGTTCATGATCCCGCTTGACCCGAACCGCCAACAACAATACTCTCCCAAAAAATCCACTTTAATCAGTGAATGATAAGCGGGGGATCATGAGCGGCAAGACTGTGACGAGGGCGGATCTGGCAGAATCGGTCTTCCGCAAGGTGGGCCTTTCGCGCACCGAATCGGCCCAGCTCGTCGAAACTGTCATCGACGAGGTCTGTAACGCGATCGTGCGCGGCGAGAGCGTAAAACTCTCCTCCTTCGCCACCTTCCAGGTGCGCTCGAAAAACGAGCGGATCGGTCGCAATCCCAAGACCGGCGAGGAAGTGCCGATTTCGCCCCGCCGTGTCATGACCTTCAAAGCCTCCAACGTGCTCAAGAGCCGCATCCTGAAGAGCCACCTGAGCCGCAAGACCAAGAAAGCCTGAGGCTGATGGAAAAGAGTCCCGACGCTTTCAGGACGATCAGCGAGGTCGCCGATGACCTCGACCTTCCCCAGCACGTGCTTCGTTTCTGGGAAACGCGCTTTCCGCAGATCAAGCCGATGAAGCGCGGCGGTGGCCGGCGCTATTACAGGCCCGATGACGTCGAACTGCTGAAAGGCATCCGGCATCTGCTCTACGATCACGGCTATACGATCAAGGGCGTGCAGAAGCTTCTGAAGAACAACGGCAACAAATTCGTCGCCGCTGCCGCTTCCGGCGATCTCGCGACCATGGAGGCGCTCGCCGCCCAGAGCGAAGCCGAGGACGAGACGCCCACGGCACAGAATCAGCAGAAGAATGTGGTTTTCGAAGACGACCAGATCGTCGGACGGCCCAAGGCGCCATCAAGCCGGCGGTTCTTCGGCCTGATCAGCGGCAATGAGGACCAGGACTTTTCCGCGACCGGCAATATGATCGGCAAGGAAGACCGGGCATTGTTGCAGGAGGCGTTGTTCGATCTGCTCGAATGCAAGCGCCTGCTCGATCAGGTTCGCTGATCCTCTTCAGAATTTAACGCTCGAACAGGTCATGCACGGCTTTGAGGATATCGGCCTCGGCTGCCGTTTGAAGAGATGCAACCTTCGTGCAAGCAAGGCGCGCTACACCCGACGTCATAGAATGACTCTATGACGAAAAGGGGAGCCGCCATGAGGACGGCAGAGTGGACAAAAGTAGTCTATATCGAGATCGTTGGCGACAAGCGTGAATATGTCCGCATTTCCAACACGCGTGAGGCTGCTCGATGCCTTCTCGAAAAGTGGCCGGCGAAGGACAGCCGCAGCTACAAGCACGCCGTTGTCGGCTGCTCACGGGCGCTGAAGGGCTATATTTCGGATGATATGGCGCGGCTTTTCCTGGTCGAGGCCGCCAAGGCGGCGAAATTCGCTTACGTCGTCAACCAGCGTGCGAACAATTTCGAGAAGTTCGAAATGGAGATCGGAGAGGTGGCCCGCCAGCTGATCGCCGCCGAACAGGTATTTCTCCAGTCCCGGAATTAGAGCACTTCAGGGTTAAATGGAAGCAGTTCTGCCGGAGCAGGTTTTCGTCAGGGCAGAGGCGATTGGCGAAGGTCGTACCCAGATGTACGGCAGAACCGATCGCCTCTGATCCTGGCGGAAAGATGACCGGCCCTTCGGGTTGGCTGAAGCGGGCCGCCTCTTTGACCGGCCGGCTTGGCCGTATGCTTTGGCTACGACGCGTGGCCCACCGGTCAAACATGCGACTCCGCTTGAGCCAACAGAACTGCTTCCATTTAACCCTGAAGCGCTCCAAGCCGGAGAATTGTTCAGCGGCCGGGCATTTCCAGGATTCGTGCGCTATCGTACGCAGGCTTTCCGGCATCAGTTTTTAGTGGAGTTCGCATAAATCTTCCCTACATATATACGAGAGTTCTAATGGTGCTAGGGGGAGGAAGCGCATGAGGAATTATCCGGGCATTTTGCGGTCCGACGAGTTTCAGGTGGTGCAGGACGTCTTCAGGAAGATCGTCGCCGAACCTTGGTTTTCACGCGATATCGCGCGCCAGCAGCAGTTCGGCGCCTTTGTCATTCGTGCCTATCAGAGTGGCACGACGGAAACAGGCAAGCTCTATGATCTGTGCGCCCGCACCGCGCAGGACAGGTTTTCAGACACGAAGCATTGAGATCAAAACCGGCACAATCGAAGCCCGCCGTCCCACGACGGCGGGCTTCCTGATTTCGCGGGCGTGCCGAAAACCCCGAGTGGTTTCTCAGGCGGCGAAATCCGTCAATTGTTGATTGGTGACTTACTGGGGCTAAGTCATTGATCTAAAATGGTCGGAGTGGCCGGATTTGAACCGACGACCCCTTGACCCCCAGTCAAGTGCGCTACCAGGCTGCGCTACACTCCGACCCTGCCCGAAGGCTTGCACTCGTTAGCTTTTCCGGCTTTTAAGCGCAAGAGGCAAAATCCGTTTTTTCGGCTCAAGGGCCAGAACGGTTGCTCCTGCATTGCAATCAGCCCGCCGGGTCGATAGAAACGCACCATCGAAGCGGGCAGGCATCATGTCTCATCAATGAAAAGATTAGTCCTGCACATCGGCGTCGAAAATACGGCCTCAACCTACCTGCAGCAGACATTTGCCAATTCGAGGGACGCCCTTCGCAGCGCGGGCGTTCTCTATCCTCATGCGCCGGGGGAGACGAACCACATCAAGCTGGCCGCGTTCGCCATGGACGACGCACGCGGTGACGAGATCCGGATCATGGCGGGCATCAGATCGCCGGGCGATGCTGCCGGCTTGAAGGCGGACTTCCTGGGCGAACTGGCGCGCGAGGTGTCGGAGTGCGGCTGTGATGCCATATTGCTCTCTAACGAGCATTGCTCAAGCCGGTTGATTCACGAGAACGATGTCCGGCGCCTGCGGGACTTGCTAGCGCC
The DNA here is from genome assembly GCF_024707525.1 of Rhizobium sp. TH2. Classification (NCBI taxonomy): domain Bacteria; kingdom Pseudomonadati; phylum Pseudomonadota; class Alphaproteobacteria; order Hyphomicrobiales; family Rhizobiaceae; genus Rhizobium; species Rhizobium sp. TH2. The sequence continues at coordinate 1,839,987 of NZ_CP062231.1, forward strand.
GTTGGCGGAGACGATCACGATTGTCGTCTACCTCAGGCGGCAGGACGAAGCGATGCTGAGCATGCATTCAACGGCCGTGAGAAGCGGCAGCGCCCAGCCGCTCGGATTCCCCTCCGAACACGTTATTGCAGCGAGATTCGATTACGAAAAGCTTCTGCAGCGATGGGCGATAGTTTTTGGCAAAGAGAACATCGTAGCGAGATTGTTCAATCATCTGCATAACAGCAATATCCTGGACGACTTCGCGGCCGCTGCGGCCTTGCCGGCAGACATCGGCTGGAGCGAGCCGGAAGAGCCGCTGAACACTCGCCTCGATGCGAGGCAGGCCGAATATCTTCGCATTCTCAACGCATTTCTTCCCAACGTGGGAGACAAAAACCATCTTGCGCGGCGTGGAAACCTTTCGGATGTTGTCTCCAAGGTGAAAGATCCAGGTCCCCCCCTAGGACTTCCGCCGGATATGGCGAAAGAAATTCTGGAACGGATGCGCGCCAGCAACGGGGCCGTTGCGAGAGAATATTTTGGCCGCGAACTTCCGGGCGACCCGCTCTTTGGAGAAGTCCATATTCCGCAGGCTGCGGAGCCTTATGAGATGACACTCGAGGAATTTGCCAAGACGACAGCGGAAATATGGGCGCTCAAACACAAGCAAAGCCGGTATCTTCTGCATCGTCTGAAGGAAGCCTTGAAGGCACAGGACGAGTCTTGAATACCGCACTTGGTCGCATGCGTTCTTTTTGCATCGCCCTCTTGTCGGGCAGCGAGTCCCATCATCTTGCCGCTAAGACATGCCGGTACACCGCTTCGGTCTGCCGGGCCATCACATCCAGTGAATAACGGTTCCTCCTAGCCTCGGCCGCGTGCCGCATGGCGTCGAAGCCCTCGGCCGTCGAGAGCGTGCGCATGGCTTCCGCAAGCTCATGCGGATCGTCGTCATTCGGCACGATGAAGCCATTGAAGCCGTGATCGACCACTGTTGTCGCGCCGCCGACATCGGTGAGCACCATCGGCAGGCCGGCTGCCGCGCCTTCCAGCATCACATAGGACATCGCCTCGTAGCGGCTCGGCATGATCAATGCGTCGAAGGCCTGCATCGCCTGGGCACCGGGGATATCAGAGGTCACATGCACCCGGTCCGAGAGCCCGGCTTCCAGTATCTGGATTTTGACGTCGTCGAGCAGTTCGCCGAAGCCGACGATCGCCAGTTCGATATCCGCGCGATCGGCGGCGATCCGCCGGAACGCCTCGATCAGCCGCTCCGGCGCCTTCTGCGGCGAGAGCCGGCCGACGAAGCCGAAGACGAAATTTTCGGGTCTCACGCCGAGTTGCGCGCGGATTTCTTCCCTGTCCCCCGGTGGGGTCTGATCGACCCCATTGATCACGGTGTGCAGCAGGCGTTCGGGAATGCCGAGCGCGGTTGCGGCGTGCTTCTTTTCGTCCTCGGAGACGCAGATGACGGCATCGGAGAAATGCCGGCCGAGCAGGCTCTCGATCATTCCATAGATGCGCCGGCCGCCCTTGCCGAGCGTCGGATCCATGGTCCGGAACGCATGCGGCGTATAGATGCGCGGAACGTGCCGGCCGGGAAACCTGATGCGGGTCAGCGCACCGGCTTTGGAACTGTGGCCGTGGACGACGTCGAACGGCCCGTGTTCGCGCATCACACGGTTGATGGCCCGCCATGCGGCGAAATCCGAAGTGGAGGGCGCGCGGCTCATCGGAACCGCGATGATGGATTGGAGCGGCTGAGCGGTCAGTTCATCGACAAACCTTTGCTCGGCGCGGGTGGCGGAATAGATCGCCGTGACATTGTGGCCGGACCCTGCAAGCGCGCCGCACAGATCGACGAAATGACGGCCGGAGCCGCCACCGCTTGGCTCCAGTACCTGGAGGATATTGAGTTGCGCATTCGTCGTCATGTCGCGGCGGGCGCCCTTGCGCGCCGCTTCTGGTAGCCGTGCTCGAGCGCCGCACAGCCCCAGACAATGCCGAACAGCAGGAAGTGATGGCGCCAGTGGTCGGTGTCGATGACATTGCCGATCAGTTCATGGCCGCAGATGGTGATCCAGGCGATCATCAGATAGGGCTGCCAGGGGCGTTCGCGCAGCAGGTAGCGGAAGCCGAACCAGATCGTCGTCCAGACGAGGCCGATATAGGCGACAAAGCCGAGCCAGCCGTAGGAGGTCAGCGATTTCAGCCAGATATTGTGCTCGTCCTCGGGATAGATCGTGCTGAACACCATCGGCCCGATGCCGAGCGGCTGGCCCATCGCCGCGAGGAAGCCGAGCTTGTGGCGATCGAAACGGCCGAGGTGGCCGCTGTCGTAATCCTGCTCGAGCGACGCGCGCGAGGTGAGCAGATCTGCGACCTGCGGGATCTGCAACGCGACGACCAGTGCGACGACCGCGAAGATCAGGCCGGCTAGCGCCAGCGCGATGATCTTCAAGCGGAAGGCGCCGGAGCGCTCCTTGATGAACATCACCAGCACCATCATCATAGCCGAGAAAAGAAAGAGCGCCCAGGCCGCGCGCGAGAAGGAGAGCAGGACGCCGATCGTGATGACGGCGAGCGAAAACGCCTTGATCGGGAATGTCGCGATCTTGCCCGTCAGCATCGAATGAATGAGATAGAGCGACGGCGCGATCAGGAACGGTCCGAACACGTTCGGGTCTTGGAACGCACCCTTGGCCCGGTCGTAGAGCGTGAAGATTTCCGAACCGGGAAACAGCTTGAAATAGCCCACGATGCCGAGCATGGCGGTGATCACGGCGGCGGCCGCCCAGGCGTTGAAGATCAGCCTCAGCCGATGCCAGTCATCCTCGATGATCGCCGAGAAGAAGACCGACGACAGGCAGAGGAAAAGCGACACGCCCATGTAGATCGGGGCCTCGCCGATCCTGGCCATCTGGGTCAGCGACAGGAAGCCACCGGTCATGAAGACAAGCATGAAGGCGAGCAAAGCGCCCGTCGTGCGAGAGATCCTGAGGCCGAGGATGAACCAGCCGCCGATCAGGAACGCCATGAAGACTTCGTAAGGCGCAGGTTCGTTGATGACGAAGCCCGACAGGAACACGCCGAAGGCCACAAGGCCGGAGCCGACGAGCCGCACGCTTGCGAGGCCCGGTTTGAACGCTCCGGCGTGACTGGCCCCGATCGCGGTCAATAGGCGTTTTCCGTGTTGAGCAACCGGATCGGCGTCAGGAACAGGATTTTGAGATCGAACCAGAGCGACCAGTTCTCGATATAGTAGAGGTCGTAGGCGGTGCGGAAGCGGATCTTCTCGTCCGAGTCGATCTCGCCGCGCCAGCCGTTGATTTGCGCCCAGCCGGTGACACCCGGCTTGACGCGATGGCGGGCGAAATAGCCTTCCACGACATCGGCGTAAACGCGGTCATGCGTCTGGGCGAGGACAGCGTGCGGGCGTGGGCCAACGAGCGAAAGTCCGCCCGCCAATACGTTGAAGAGCTGGGGCAATTCGTCGATCGACGTCTTTCGGATGAAGCGGCCGACCGGCGTCACGCGCGGGTCGCCCTTGGTCACCGCGTTGGCAGCGGTGACGTCGGACAGATGCGTGTACATCGAGCGGAACTTGAAGACGTTGATCGTCTCGTTGTTGAAGCCATGCCGCTTCTGCTTGAAGATGATCGGTCCTCTGGAGGTGAGCTTGACGGCCAGCGCCGCGCCCAGCATCACCGGCCACAAGCAGGCGATGGCGATCGTCGCGAAGACGATGTCGAAAATGCGCTTGGCCACTGAATCCCAGTCGTTGATCGGCCGGTCGAACACATCGAGCATCGCGACCTTGCCGATGTGGGAATACGCGCGCGGTCGGAACTTCAGCTTGCTCGAATGCGCTGCGAGCCGGATATCGACCGGCAGGATCCAGAGCTTGCGCAGGAGGTCGAGGATGCGCTTCTCGGCCGTCATCGGCAGCGAAATGATCAGCATGTCAACACGGGCAGCACGCACGAACTCGACCAGTTCCGTTACCGTGCCGAGCTTGGGGTAGCCGGCGATCAGGTCAGGCGAACGGCGGTCGAGCCGGTCGTCGAACACGCCGAGGATGCGGATATCGTTGTCGGGCTGGCTTTCGAGATTGCGGATCAGTTCCTGCGCCGGCTGGCCGCCGCAGACGATGACGGCGCGGCGCTCGAGCATGCCGTTGCGCAGCCAGCGCCTCAGGCTCCAGGCCAGCAGGAAGCGCTCGGCCACGAGATAGGAGGCGCCGGACAGGAACCAGGCGGCGAACCAGACGCGCGAATAGGTTCCGCCCGCCTTGAAGAAGAACAGCATCATGGTCATGGCGGCGAAGGACAGTGCCCATGCGCCGAGAAGCGGCGGCAGCGACGATTTCGGCGCCCTGAGCACCGGCAGTTGGTAGCAATCCGCCATCTGGATGAACAGCACGCTCAGTGCCGCGCCCGACGCGATCGTGAGCGTATAGAGCGCCATCACGCGCGGTTCCTGGACGTAGGAGAAGCTGATGGCGCAGCCGATCAGGAACAACATCACGAAATCGACCAGGCGGAAAAGACCCGTCATCATCGCCGGCGAGAACTTGTCCTCGCGGAACTGCGCGGCGACGCGCTTGGCGAAATCGTTGAGTTCGGCGGGCTGGCTCGGCCGCTTGCCCGACGTGGTTTCCTCGGTGCTGATCGTGCGGATCTCGGAGACCTGCTTGCGCAAGCGCTCGACGTCGAACTCGTCTTCGTTCTTGTCTGCCTGATTCATGCTCTTTTACTCAAAACGCGTTTGGTCGGCAGACTAGAGCAAAGGAACTAAGAAACGCTTACGAGGGGAGCTGCGAATGGCATCCACTTGCACGCTTTGTGGGTCAGATGCATAATACCGATATGACCGAACTTCTAGAAATCGCCATCGAGCGTGCCCGCGCGCTTTCGCCCGAAATGCAGGATGATCTTGCCCAGATTCTGTTGCGCCTGGCTGGTCAGGAAGAGCAGATTTATCAGCTGACATCAGAGGAGGAAGCTGATCTTATCGCTGCGGATGATGAGATCGCGCGCGGCGCATTTGCAACCGATGAAGAGGCGCGAGCCGTCTTCGCCAAACATGATCGATGAAGCTGCGTTACACGCGCACCGCGCTGCGGCAAATCGATAGCACGCTCGATTACATAGCGTCGCGTTCGCCACAGGGTGCGCGGAGCGTGAACAAGCGGATCATCACTGCGTTCGCTCTTATCCAGGAATATCCTCAGGCCGGCCAGATGACGAGCCGCGACGGCTATCGGCGTCTCGTGCTGACGCCTTATCCATACGTGATCTTCTATCGCGTCACGGCTGACGAAATCGTAATATCGCGCTTCAGGCACGCGGCTCAACGCCCAGCCAGTTCCTGATAAAGCGCGGTGATCCGCGAGGCCATCGTCTTCGAGCTGAACACCGCGTGGAATTTCTCGCGGTCGGGCAGATGAGATTCTTTCCAGCCCGGCACGGTGATGCTTTCCGCCATGGCCTTGGCCAGTGCATCGCTGTCGCCCGGGGGAATGAGGGCATCGCTGCCCTTGCCGAGCACTTCGGAGATGCCACCGACGTCCGATGCGATCACTGTGCGGCCCGCTGCCAGGGCCTCTAGTACGATATAGGGCATGGATTCGGCGCGCGACGGCACCACGACGTTCTGCGAACTGGCGAAGGCCTCGCGAATGTTCATCGCCGGCAGCATGGTGATGCGGCGCCCAAGACCGCGCGAGGTCATCATGTCGAGATATTTCTGCTTCTGGGGGCCGTCGCCGATCATCATTGCCGATAGCGGCCGCTTGAGCAGGCGCTCGGTCTTGGCGAAGGCATCGACGAAGATGTCCGGCCCCTTGAGATCGCGCAGCATGCCGACATAGAGGAAGTTGACCGCATCGGGGCTTTCCGGGACGATCTCGAAATCGGCCTCGCCGACGCCGTTGTAAACAACCTCATTACGCCGGAAGACGCGCCCCACCTTCTCCTCGTAGGTGCGACGCTCGAAATCGCAGACGAAGATCAGTCCGTCGGTGAACCATTCCTGCAGGCGTTCGAGCGTGAAGACGGCCCAGCCGCTCCAACTCCGGCGGCTGAAATGCAGGCTGCCGCCATGCGGCGTATAGAGGCGGGATACGCGATACCTGTTCACCCGCAGCAACGAGCCGGCGAGACGTGCCATTGCGCCACCCTTGGCGCCGTGACCGTGCAGGACATCCGGCTGCAAACTTCTGATTTCCTTGTAGCTTCTCCAGAATGCCGGGATGTCGCGCGGCGTGATCGACCGATCGATCGCCATGCGCGTGAGACCCAGCGAAAGGTAGGGCATGATGGTCTGGAAGAGGCGTTCCTCGTGTTCGCCACCCGTCGAGGAATCGCAGAGAATACCGACGGCATGGCCGGCGCGGCTCTGTTCCATTGCCAGATCCCGGACATGGCGAAAGATGCCACCGACGGGGGATCTGAAGCAATGAAGGATTCGCAATGGCGGGTCATCCGTCATCATCGATCCTTAGAACAGGCGTTCGCGGACGTAAATCGTATCGCCTGCAAGGACAGGATTCGAAATCAGCACACGCCCGGTCAGGATCTCACCATTGATCTTGCGGGTCACGTCGGCATTGGCTTGAAGAGCGCGTGGCGTGTAGCCGCCGGCAAGCGCGATGGCGTTCTGAATGGTCATGCCCGGCACATAGGTGTATTGCCCTGGCTGGCCGACTTCGCCCATGACGAAGATGGAGCGGTAACGATCGACTTCGATGGAAACATCGGGGTTGCGCAGGAAGCCTTTTTGCAGTTGCGTGGCGATCTGGCCCTCGAGTTCCTGGATCGTGCGGCCGCGGGCTGCCACCGAGCCGATCAGCGGGAAGGCGACATAGCCTGCCTGATCGACGGAATAGGTATTGGTCAGGTCCTTCTGGTCGAAGACGGTGACGCGCAGCCGGTCGCCGCTATCGACGCGATAGGGCCGGATCGTTGCTTCATGGAACGCCTTCGGCGCCGGCCGGTATGACGAGCAGGAAGCGAGCAGGGCGGACGCTGCCAGAAACAGGGCGATCGAAAGGCGCTGCCGTTTACCGACGGTTACCATTCGCGTCATTCTCCGCGTTTTCCGGCTGGTCGCATCGGATTGCGGCCGGATATTGATCTCGGGTGCCGGCGCTTAACGAATGGAATATCCGCGTGGGGCCGGTTTCATTCCCCTGTTATCGTTCGATTAAGGTTAACAGCCGGTAAAACCCTTGCTCCAACATGTTTCTTTTTTGCCGGGATATATCCCGCGTAAGACGACCGTGTTGCATTAACGCTTCGCTTACCTTGTTTCTTTAGATTTCGCCCCAGCAAGGTGTGGAGTATTGCGGCATGTCGTCGAGTGATAGGTATAGCGATCAGGATGCGGATATCGATCTGGGCGGCCTCGTCGGTGCGATCTGGCGCCGGAGGATGCTCGTGCTGCTCTCGACCGTGGTCATCGGCGGCGCCGCATTCGGCATATCGAGCATGGTCGCGCCGCGCTACCAGGCCGAGACCCAGATCCTGATCGAAACCCGCAATCCCGGGCTGACGTCCGCCCAGCAGACCCAGCAGATGGCGCCCGAGCCCATTCTCGATGAGGCGGGCGTCGCTTCTCAGGTGGCGCTGCTGCAATCATCCGACCTGATCAAGCAGGTCGCCAAGACGCTCAATCTCGGTGATCGCGCCGAATTCGATCCGGCTGCCAATCCCGACCTGCTGACCCGGCTTCTTATTCTCACGCGTCTGGCGAAGAACCCGCTCGACGTACCGCCCGAGGAGCGCATCCTCAAGGAATTCACCAGCAAGCTGCAGGTCTACCAGGTCGAGAAATCGCGCGTCATCGCCATCCAGTTCTCGTCGAAGGATCCGAAGCTCGCAGCCCAGGTGCCGACCGAAATAGCGAAGGTCTATCTGTCGCTGCAGTCGGGCGCCAAGCTCGACACGACATCCGAGACCGCCAAATGGCTCGAACCCGAAATCGCCAACCTGCGCGAGAAGGTGCGGGATGCCGAGGAGAAGGTGGCTGCATACCGGTCGTCCGCAGACATCTACAAGACAGGCGAGTTGAACACATTCGCCGAGACGCAGCTCAATGACATCTCGGTCGAGCTGGCGCGCGTCCGTGGCGAGCGGGCCAATGCCGAGGCGAGGGCGGAGAGCGTGCGCGCGACGCTGAAATCCGGCCGCAATGTCGATACGTTGACCGATGTCGTGAGCTCGCCGATGATCCAGCGGCTCAAGGAGACGCAATCGGGCATCGAAGGCCAGATCGCCGATCTCTCGACGTCGCTGCTCGATGGACATCCGAAACTGCAGGGCCTTCGCTCGCAGCTTGACGGTATCCGCCGGCAGATCCGCGCGGAAACACAGAAGATCCTGTCGAGCCTGGTCAACGAGGCCGGAATTTCGCGAACACGCGAACGGCAGCTGATCCAGCAACTCAACACGCTGAAGGCCGATAACGCCGAATCCGAAGAGCGGCAGGTTGGCCTCAAGGCGCTTGAGCGCGAGGCCACTGCCCAGCGCCAACTGCTCGAAACCTATCTCGCGCGCTATCGTGAAGCGGTATCGCGTCAGGACATGAATGCGACGCCGGCCGATGCGCGCGTCATCTCCAATGCGTCGATGCCGTCGGAACCCTATTTCCCCAAGGTCCTGCCGATCACGATCGTGGCGGCACTGGCGGGCTTCATCCTGAGCTCGATCTTCGTCATGCTGGCCGAACTCTTCTCCGGCCGCGCCATCCGCTATTCCGGCCCGGAATACGAGGAAGAGCCCGCGCCCGTCGCCCAGCCACGCCGGGTGATAGACGAGCCCGCCGTCGCCATCGCTTCTGCCGTCGAACCCGATCCGGCGGATGAGCATGAATATATGGACGAACCCGCTCCGATGGTTGCAAAGCCCGCCGTCGCGAGCCTGCTTTCGCTTGAACTCGATGCACCGGCGCTGGAGAAAAGCATGGAAAAGGCAGCAGAGGATTTCATCGATGGAGAATTCTCCGTCAACGCAGTGGCGCGCCATCTCGTGGAGACGGATGTGAACGTCGCGGTCTCGGTGTCACTGTCCGGCGACGATGGTTCGACGTCCACCGTCATTCTCGCGCGCACGGTCGCCGAAATGGGCCGGAAGACAATTCTCATCGACATGACGGGCTCGGCACTGCCGACGCGGTTGATGGCCGAGAACATCCGCCAGCCCGGTATCACCGACCTGCTCTGCGGCGAAGCGGCCTTCGCCGACACGATCCACGGCGACCGCCTGTCCGACGCCCATATCCTGCCGCATGGCAATGCCAACGCCAAGCGCGCCATGCGCGGCGCCGAACGGCTGGCGATGATCGTCGATGCGCTCGCCAATGCCTATGACCTGGTGATCGTGGAATGCGGTCCGGCAAATGTCGAGGGCGTCAAGCGTCTTGCCCGCAACGGCCAGGCCGAGATCATCCTCTCGACCACCGACGCGAATGCCGAGGAAATCGAGGCTGCCGCGGGAAGCTTCATCGAAGCGGGCTACGAGGATGTCGTGCTGCTCTTCGGCCAGAACAATCCGCCGTCGCCGAAATCCGGTCGCAAGGCGGCCTGATCCCTTAATCCTCGTCGGTGTCCTGCTGCCCCGCCTTGTCGTGCGGAGCGTTGTGCACCTTGGCGCGGATGCGCTGCAGGAAGGAATAGACGGCCGGGTTCTGCTTGATCATCGCCTTGAGGCGCGTGGTCGTCTCTTCCTTGAGCGCAGCAAGGCGGCCGAGCGGCGTGACGGGAATGGTCACGTTGACCTGCACCGTTTCGACATTGGTCCAGGAGCGCTTGAAGGCCATGTCGCCGATGCCGAAATCGAACAAACCCAAACGCTTGGTATTGTATTGTTCGACCATCAGATGAAAGAGCAGTTCGCCGGGCGCGGCCTGCGTCAGCGGTCCGCTGCCGATGGTGCAGAATTGCACGATAAGGTGGTCGCCCTTGCGTGACAGGCCGGCGATTGCCGGGATTTCGCCACTATGTTCGCCGCCGGTCATGCGAAGCGCATGTAGGCGCAGCGCAAATCGATCTTCGGTTTGCGGGAGCTGCGAAGCCTGATGAAGGAATTCGCGGGTGCGCGGGCAGGCGAAGACATTGGGCAGGTCGAGCTCGACCAGGCGCGCGCCCTTCTGCTCGAAGAAGAGATCGAGAAAGCGGTTTTTCTCCGCCGATGTCTCTGCGATCACATGCTCATAGCCACCCATGGCCTCGAGCTTGCGATGGCTGGAGCTGAACTTCTTGCGGCGGCGGCGTGCGCTGAGTTGCGCCAGCGTGGCCACAAAATCCTGCTGCATGGTGAGCGCGAAGGCGTGGTTCTGGTTCTCGACCGAGGGCAGCATGGCGAACGGCATCGCGACGCCGCGCCATTGTTCCGGGATGTTGGTGAGCAGAACGAAATCGACATTGCCGACGGCGCCGCGGATCGCGGCACCAATGATCGTCATCATCTCCGGCGTCGCGGCATCGACGAATTTCTGCGTCAGCAGTCCGGTATTGAGATTGGAATGTTCCGCACCAATGAACTGGGCGCTGGTGAACATCCGGCCGCGCACCACTTCGAGCGGCAGGATGAAGGCGAGTTCGCCCTGCATGCGGCCTTCGACGATGATCAGCGGGCGCTTGTACTGGGCGATCCAGGCGCGGCACCAATCGTAGCCATGATGCAGCGAATTGATATTGAGCGCCTCAAGCGCGCGCCATTCCGCCTCTAGTGGCTCCATCCGGTCGTGGATCGATACAGAAATCATGCCGGCCGTGAAAAGGGAATCCGCGCTCACGATAGATAGCTCATATGCCGGGCGATCATCTGGCAAGTCCATGGATTGAAATTTTATCTGCGCTGCCTGCACGGCGTCTGCTCCCCGGGGAAATACCCGAACCTGACCTGACGGCTGACCATGTATCCGGCGGGGAACTTAGCCGGAAAGAAGCGGAAGAAAACTTAAAGCGGTGCCCGCGCCTCCCCTATTTGGAAAAGCCTGGTTAACAATCTCCTACTTTGCTTTCGGCCGGTGCATCCATTTGATGATGCCCATGGCGGGAAGGATCCAGAGAAAGCCGGTGAAGAAGAAATAGAGCAGGTGAACGTACCACGGCGAGGTACCGAGCGTGGCCGATGCGATGGTGACAGCGAGGAGCGCATAGACGAGGACCAGAACGACCATCAGGATCGTGCCGATGATCTTGCGCAGTGTATCGGGCATTTTGTCTCACATCCCTGGTTTTCATCTTGCCAGCCGGAGCGGCCTCATGCAGAGCATTGGGCGAAAGGATCCCGCCATGGCTGACAGCGCAATAAACCTCGAAACCCGGATTTTCAAGGAGATTGACCGGATCGAGCGCAATCGTCGCGCCATACGCGTCTGGCTCTTCCTCGTCCTCCTCGCGATCTTCGCGCTGGTGCTGGTCGGCGGTGCGACGCGGCTCACTGATTCCGGGCTATCTATCACCGAATGGAAGCCCATCCACGGCGTCATTCCACCACTCAACGCCGAGGAATGGCAGGAAGAATTCGCGCTCTACCAGCGCATTCCCGAATATAGCCAGATCAACAAGGGCATGACGGTCGAGGAGTTCAAGCGCATCTTCTGGTGGGAATGGGCCCACCGGCTGATCGCGCGCTCGATCGGTGTGATCTTCGCCGTGCCGCTCGCCTTCTTCTGGCTGACGGGCCGGCTGGAAAGGCGCCTGCGCTGGCCGCTGGTAGGCATCCTGGCGCTCGGTGGTGTGCAGGGTGCGATCGGCTGGTGGATGGTGGCTTCGGGGCTCTCCAAGCGCGTCGATGTCAGCCAGTACCGACTGGCGATTCACCTGACCGTCGCGTGCCTGATCTTTGCCGCGGTCACCTGGGTGTGGCGCGCGCTTTCCGCCCATTCCGGCCGCGTGCTAGTCGGCACGGGCGCGAGCCTGTTTGCCGGTGTGATCGTGTTCTTCATCCTGTTGCAGATCTATCTCGGCGCGTTGGTCGCGGGTATGGATGCAGGCCTTGCCTACAATACCTGGCCGCTGATGGATGGCGCCATCGTGCCGGATGGGCTGACCGTGATGCAGCCCGTCTGGCTCAACGCCTTCGAGAATGCCAAGGCGGTGCAGTGGCTGCATCGGATGAACGCCTATCTGCTGCTGACGCTGGCGCTGATCCAGATGATCGCGCTTCTTGCACGGCACCCCGGTACGCCGCATGCCAATCGCGGCGTCGTGTTCTTCCTGCTCGTCGGTCTCCAGGCCGCAGTCGGTATCGGCACGCTGCTGATGGCGGTGCCGATCGACGTGGCGCTGACCCATCAGGGTCTGGCGCTGATCGTGCTGGGGTTCGGCGTCGCGCATTGGCGCGGCTTCCACGGTGAATATGCACGGCCGATCGACGTAGCGGTCAGAAGCTGATCACTGCTTCTCGAGTGTGAATATCCGGTTGTTCATTCCGAACAGCAGGGTCTTGTCGTCGCGCTTGTGGAGACTGATCTCCGAGCAACCCTGAAACAGGGTCGGCACCGGCTCGGCCGTGAAGCCGAGTTCGATCGCGAGCTTTTTCGCCTTTGCCTCATCATACTTGCCACCTGGATCCTTGGGGTCAGCGGCAAGGCCGCCCTCGAACAGGCCGGCATAGGGCAGGGGCTCGATCGTGACCTCCGTTCTGCCGCAACCGAGAAGATCGGGGCCCGTCAGCGCATCCGGCGTGATTTCGACGACCTTGCCGATATAGCGTTCCGCATCGTCGGTCACCATCGGATGGGCGGGATCTTCCCAAGGCGCGACGGTGGCCTTGGTGAACTTCCAACTGCCCTCGAAGGGGAAATCAGCGGCGAAAGCTGGGACGCCAGCGCCAAGGATCAGCGCTGAAAATGCAAGGCGGCGGAAAAGCATGGAAACTCCTGAGACGGCGGGCAATCCGCCCACCGATCAGAGACGGTTGACACGGCATGTTTATTGCCGCGCCCGCCTGTTTTCAATGCGAGTTTTTGCCCGACGATTCCCGCATGGCGGCGAAGTCCACTTCAGGCGCGTAGGCGGCAAGCGGTGTCCTCCTGATGCCCAGGCCCGGCAGATGGCTGAGCATACCGCGTCCGGTGACCGGATTGACCAGTTCATCGTCGATCGAGAGCACGCTCTGGCGGACGCCGAACATCTGGTGGTGTCGATTGAGCGCCGCCATGGTCGCGCCGATATAAACGGGCACGACGGGCACATTGTTGATGACCTGCGGCGTGTGCAGCGTCTCCGCCACATAGCCGGTTTCCAGCATCCATGTGACGAGCTTCGGATGCGTCTCGACGATCAACCCCTTGATGCCGGCGACAAGGCAGAACTCCAGGACGCCGGTGATCAGCATATGCGACGCCTGCACGTCTCCGAACTTGCCTGCATGTTCGTCGGAAATGCAGCGCGTCCACTCGTAGATTGTCCGCTCACGCGGCCACCCATGGCCTTCCATGATATGCGGATAGATATCCGACAGCAGATGCGGCCCCGACGTGCGCAGCAGGCGCGTATAGCCGACGACCCGGTCACCCTTCTCGACGACGAGATGGATCGCGTCGTCCGTGTCGAACCGGTCGATTTCACGCCCGTCCTCACTCGTCAGTTCTTTCCAGCCGAGTCTTTCGACGAACTGAGCGTGGCGGAACCGCCAGACCTTTTCCATCAGGTCCGGATAATCTTCGGTATTTTGCGATGTAATAATTCTGATCACTGGTCAAACCCCCTACAATTTGGGGGGAAACTGCAGCCAAATGCCGGACCGCGCTATAGGTAGATTTACCCTATTGACAGTCTAGCGAATGAGGCCTGCGCGTAAAGATTCTGCAATTAGATGTGTCCGATTGGTGGTGTTCATCTTACGTTGTGCATTCTCAAGGATATGTGCAACTGTTCTCTCGGATATACCAAGGATTGCAGAAATCTCCCAGGCAGTTTTGCCTTCGGAACACCAGGAAATACATTCACGCTCGCGTAAGGTGAGGTGCCTGCCACTGTCAAATACAACCTGCTTGCCGCCGGTCTTCAGTTCCTTGATCTTGTTATGCGCATAGATGGAAATCATGTGGAGCGCCCCGCGCGCCTCCGACGACAGGTCGATCCGGTCCGAGGCAAAAGTGACGATGGCGCGAAAGCCCATCAGGGAATGGATTGGCACGCTGAAGCCATTGATAAAATTGAATTCCCGCGCTTCGTTCATGAAGTTCAATCCTGATTTGCCGATATTCATATGCTTGAGCGCATCCTCCCATACGAAGGCATTGTCGGAGAGGATCGTGCGTTGGATCACCGGGTCGACAGTGAAATACTGCTTGGCCATGTAGCGCGTGGCCCATTCCTCCGGCCAGCCGTTGAGCAGGACGTACGGATCGATGCGCTCGTGAGGTTCCGGAATACCGGAAATTGCAAAAGAGTCGAAGCCGAAGAAGTCCGCAACCTTTCGCAACTCTACGAAGGCCTGCTCCTCGCTGGTGATCTTTTCCAGCGCTTCGATGAAATCGAACATCGTATTGGCGATTTGTGAACGCATAGGCGCTCCGTGTTTGGTTGCGGACCTATAGCATGATTTCCGCGCCGCCAAAACCAACCGAACTTGTATTTCGGTTAACAAGTCGCCTCTGAAGAAAGCAGGTCGCGTACAACTTTGAGAAAGCCGAGGCGATCTTGCGCGTCCTTCACATCTTCTTCCGATACCGGACCGTCGATTGACCAGGACGCCGAGAGTGCGGCATGGCAAGCCGCGTACTGTAGAATCTTGCTTTCCGAGCACCCAATCACTTGAGCCGTGACCACGGCGATCGCAAGGATACGATCCGTGTCGCAGGTTATGTCCGGTCGGCCCAGCGGATTTCCAAAGAAATTGGCCACGTCATAGGCCGGATCGCCGATCAGCCCATGCGGATCGATCGCGCGCCAGATCGTGCCGTCTTGAGAGATGATGTTCTCGTGATGGAGGTCGCCGTGAAACGGAATGACAGGATTCTGGTTCGCAAGCAGATCGCGAGCAAGTTCTCCCGCCCAGACCAGATCGCGAGCGTGATCCGGATGGGCAGGCGCGGCGCGTTCCGTAAGGCTGCGAAAATGCCGTGCGAGCGGCGTCAGGCCAGGCCGCGGCGGATGCGGCGAGGGGGCATGCAGTTCCGCCAGAATATCGGCAAAGACCTTGGTCGCCGCTTCCTCGCCATGGCTTGCACGGAAATCTTCGAGTGTCATGCTGCCGGCGTCTTCCAGCAGGCAGGCATTGTCCCGCCGGGCGATCAGGCTGACCGCACCATGGCCCCGCCGCCAGGCAAGATAATCCATGCCGGCCAGCTCTTCCATGCCGCGCTGCTTGAGAAGCTTGGCGACGACTGATCCGCCATCAGGCGTTCGGGCGCGATAGACGAGGCTGCCTGGTGTGTCGGCGACGGGCTCGATCTCATCGAGATGCCAAAGATCCGCCGCCGCATCGATATCCATCGGGCGCTCAGGCCGACAGCATCAGGTCCATGTTCTGGACCGCGGCGCCCGAGGCACCCTTGCCGAGATTGTCGAGCAGTGCCACCAGGTTCAACTGCTCGCCATCGGGCGCGCCGAACACGAAGAGCTTCATCGTGTCCTTGCCGGCGAGTTCGACCGCGTTGACGCGTGGGAGCTTGGCGGAGACTTCGAGCGGGACGACCTCGACAATGTCTTGGCCGGCATAGTGATCAGCCAGCGCCTTGTGCACGCTTTCAAGGTTTGCCCCATCGAGCAGATGATCGATAAACAGCGGCACCTGCACGATCATGCCCTGCGGGAACTTGCCGACCGAAGGCGAGAAGATCGGCGAACGCTCTAGCATGCCGTGGATTTTCATCTCAGGCACATGCTTGTGCTTCAGGCTCAGGCCGTAGAGGAAATGCGGTGCATCGATATGTTCGGGATTGGTCGCGTCCTCGATCTGGGCGATCATCTGCTTGCCGCCACCGGTATAGCCAGACACGGCGTTGACAGTGATCATGTAGGATTCCGGCAGGATGCCCGCCATTCGCAGCGGCCGCACCAGGCCGATGGCGCCGGTGGGATAGCAGCCGGGATTTGCAACGTAACGTGCCGCCCGGATCTTTTCGCCTTGCACCTTGTCCATCTCGGCGAAACCGTATGCCCAGTCGGGATGCACCCGGTAGGCGGTCGATGTGTCGATGATCCGCACATTGTTGTTGGCGGCGGTCATCGCCACGGCTTCCTTCGACGCGTCGTCGGGCAGGCAGAGGATAGCTATGTCGGCCGAATTCAGGAAATCCTCGCGCATCGCGGCATTGCGGCGCTCGGCCTCGGGGATCGACAGAAGCTCGACATCAGCGCGGCCGGCCATGCGCGTGCGGATCTGCAGACCCGTCGTGCCGTGTTCGCCATCGATGAAGATCTTCGGTTTCATGATCATTCCCATTGTTCGAGAAGGCTTATGCTCGGCAGCATATAGTTTCGGTTTGACAAAAGCGCAACAAAAACGGGGCATGCCAAGCGCTTACGCCTGCGAGCGGACTCATTTTCTGATCCGCTTGAATCTCTTTGTCAGCCGCCCGCGACCTTCTCGCCCCGGAGTGCCAGCAGATACATCGCCACGGTCGCACCGGCGATCGCGGTGATGCCGGCATGGTCATAGGGCGGTGATACCTCGACCACATCGCCGCCGCGGATATCGAGGCCGCCGAGCTTCTGCAGCACCGACAGCATCTTGGCCGACGAGGGCCCGCCCGCGACCGGCGTGCCGGTACCCGGCGCATAGGCCGGATCGAGGCAATCGATATCGAAGGTGACGTAGCAGGGCCGGTCGCCGACATGGCCGAGGATCGTCTCGGCGATCGCCGCCGCCGTCATGTCCTCGACCTCGTGGCCATAGACCAAACGGATGCCGCAATCCTCGGGCGCATGTGTGCGGATGCCGATCTGGATCGAATGGCTCGTGTCGATCACCCCGTCGCGCGCGGCACGGCCCACGAAGGAGCCATGGTCGATACGCTTGCCGTCATCGAACCACGTGTCCTGATGCGCATCGAAATGCACCAGCGCCAATGGACCGTGCTTGGCGGCATGCGCCTTCAGCACCGGCCAGGTCACGAAGTGGTCGCCACCGAGCGTCAGCAGGAAGGCGCCGGACTTGATGATCTTGGCCGCTTCCTTCTCGATCGCACCGGGGATCTTCGGATGGTCGCCATAGTCGAACAGGCAGTCGCCATAATCGATGACAGCGAAATCCTCGAACAGGTCGCGATGGAAGGGATATTGCGGATCGTTGTCGAAAATCGCCGACGCCTCGCGGATGGCACGTGGCCCGAAGCGGGTGCCGGGCCGGTTCGAGACCGCCGCATCGAAGGGAATGCCCCAGACGACGGCATCCACATCAGACAGGTTCTTGGTGTATTTCCGCCGCATGAAGGACAGTGCCCCGGCATAGGTCGGGTCGGTGGCGGCGCCCTTGATGGCTTTGGCGGTGAAGGCGTTGTCGGTGGTGCGTGATGGCATGATTCTGGTCCTGTCGATCTTGATCACAGGCTAGAGGCTGCCAGTTCATCCGTCAAAGCATGGATGAACCGCTGATTAAGAGTCAGCTGCTCCACAAAAGCAGAAAGGCCGGGTTTCCCCGGCCTTCCAAAATCCTGATATCCTGAAGCGATTAACGCTTCGAGAACTGGAACGAACGACGTGCCTTCGCACGGCCGTACTTCTTGCGCTCGACCACGCGGCTGTCGCGGGTCAGGAAGCCACCCTTCTTCAGAACGCCGCGCAGCGCGGGCTCGAAGTAGGTCATGGCCTTGGAAATGCCGTGGCGAACCGCACCGGCCTGGCCGGACAGACCGCCGCCGGCAACCGTGGCGATGATGTCGTACTGGCTGTCACGGGCAGCGGCAACCATCGGCTGGCGCAGGATCATCTGCAGCACCGGACGGGCGAAGTAAGCCGAATAGTCCTTGCCATTGACAACGATCTTGCCGGAGCCGGCCTTGACCCAGACGCGGGCAACCGCATCCTTGCGCTTGCCGGTCGCATAGGAACGGCCGAAATTGTCGACCTTGCGAACGTGAACCGGAGCGGAGGTTTCGACCTGTGTGCCGAGGTCCTTGAGGGAAGAAAGATCAGCCATAATCAGCCTCGCTTGATGTTCTTGGCATTGAGCGTGGCAACGTCGAAGGCGACGGGCTGCTGGGCTTCATGCGGATGGGTTGCGCCGGAATAGACCTTGAGGTTCTTCATCTGGCGACGGCCGAGCGGGCCGCGCGGAACCATACGTTCAACGGCCTTCTCGAGCACGCGCTCGGGGAAACGGCCTTCGAGCGTCTGGCGCATGGTGCGCTCCTTGATGCCGCCCGGATAGCCGGTGTGCCAGTAGAACTTCTTGTCGGTGAATTTCTTGCCGGTGAAGACGACCTTGTCGGCATTGATAACGATGACGTTGTCGCCGTCGTCGACATGCGGGGTAAAGGTCGGCTTATGCTTGCCGCGAAGGCGGTTGGCGATAATGGAAGCAAGGCGTCCGACCACGAGGCCTTCGGCATCGATCAGGATCCATTTCTTCTCAACTTCCGCCGGCTTCTGTACGAAGGTGGACATGATGTTGTCTCTCATCTGATCCCCGCAACCGGCGGACCGGCAAAGGGGCGTTTCTTGTTGCTTGGATTGGGTCGCCTGAGCGCCCAAAAAGAAAGCCACCCCGGAGGGCGGCATTTCTGTCGCGGCTTATAGGCTGTTACCCGGGAAACGTCAAGCGCAGGATTTCCGGGATATAAACAAATAACTTCGCAAAAACAACGACGTAGATGTGAGGTAATAAGATACCGTATTTTTTTGGTGACTTGGCTTCAGACGGTTTCTTGCAATGTGGGACAGCAAACCTGGCCGACCTCGGCCAACAAACAACATGCCGGTCGCTGACCCGCAAACACAAGAAAGAGAAGTTGGAAATGTTCAAGAAAAGCAATGTTGCCATCATGGCAACCTCGATCGCAATCCTCTCCGTGGCCGGTCTCGCCGGCGCCGCACAGATGAAGGCCGCAAGCACTACGCGCGCGGCAGGCATGAATTGCACCATCCCCAACAATGTCAGCTGCAAGATCAGCAGCGCCAAAGGGATCAAGTCGGTGCTGATCAAGGCCGGCGCTGCACAGAACAACGTGATCCTGGTCAACAAGAGCTACAATTCCTGCCCCAAGCAGGTGACGGTGACCTGGGATTCTGCCTTCCAGATGGGCAGCAAGTCGATCGCCGAATGCTCCTCGATGAAGCTCACGAACTGAAGTCTCAGGCTTCGTCCTGGGATCCGGCGGGCATCAAACCCGCCGGATTTTCATTCTAGATTTTGGCCGGCGGGATCGAATAAGTGGTCGTCGCATGGGCGATGATCTGGCGCGTATCGACGCGCTCGACGGACACTTCCATCACCGCCAGCGAGCGGCCGAGCTTGAGAATGCGGCAAACGCCATCCAACGGCACCGGCTCTGGCCGGTTGAGAAAATTGATGTTGAGATTGGTGGTCAGCGCCAGCGCTACCGGCCCGATATGGGCGAGCAGCGCGACATAGGCCGCCACGTCCGCAAGCGCGAAGATCGAGGGTCCCGATACCGTGCCGCCCGGCCTGAGATGCGCCTCGGTGGGCCAGAACCGCAGCGTCGCCGTGCCCGGCGCGACATCGACGCATTTATAGGCATGCCCGGCCGCCATGATCTGCGGGAATTCGCGTGTGAGGAACTCGTCGATCTGTTCGGCGGTGAGGATGGGGGTCATGGATATCTCATAAACCAGATCATCGGCCTGCGGCTAGCCCAGCTTCATCACCAGGGCGCCGGCGGCGATGATGCCGCCCGCCACATAGCGCCAGGGGCTCGCCTTCTCCTTCAAAATGAAGACCGAAATCAGCAGTGCGAAGAAGATCGAAGTCTCGCGAAGCGCCGCGACGGCCGCGATCGGCGCCTTGGTCATGGCATAAAGTGCGAGTCCGTAGGACGCGACCGAGCCGGCGCCGCCGAACAGCCCGCGTTTCCAGCTCTTGCCGACATGCGCGAGAACCGGCCGCGTGCCGCGCGTCGCAAAGGCATAGGCGAAGAGCGGGATCGGCGGCAATATGCAGATCCACAGCGTGTAGGCGATCGGATCGCCGGCGATATGGGCGCCTCGACCATCCACGAATGTATAAAGCGATATGACGACTGCGTTGATCAAGGCAACGGCGATCGCCTGGCCGCTGCCGCCGCGCGCTTCGAAAGCGAGCGCCAGCACGCCGGCGGAGATCGTGAAAATGCCGAGATACATCGTCGGCTTCAGCGTTTCACCAAGCAGCAGCCAGGTGGAGAATGTCACGAGCAACGGCGCGGCACCGCGCATGAGCGGATAGACCAGCCCGATATCGCCGTGTTTATAGGCGGCGCCGACGAGCTGGTAATAGGCAAAATGTATGCAGACCGAGGCGAGGATATAGGGCCATGCCGCGATATGCGGCAGCGGCACGAAGGGCAGGGCGCAGATTGACACGACCGACGCGCCGAGCGCCACCATGGTCGAATCGAGCTGCTTGTCGGATCCGGACTTGACCAGCGCATTCCATGTCGCATGCAGGCAGGCGCCGAGAAGAACAAGTAGGACGACATCGAAGGGCATCGGGACCAGCCGCGGGAGGGGCCGGCGTGGGCCGGACATGAGAAGACCGCGCAGCTTCAACAGAACGGGCGTCAAAAATCAAAGCGAAAAGCGTAAAAAGCAGGTCTCTTTACGCAATCGCGGCGGCCTTTTACGGTTTTCGCCCGGGGAGGGAGCGCTTCAACTATCGGGCGAGCCCCATTGTTGCCATTTTGTTCTCTCAGATGAAAAGCCTTGATCTTTGCGATTGATGTTATTGAAGCGTCGGGTATGAATCATGTACATCATGCGTACGAAGATAGAACACGGAGACTGCATATGTCGCTCGACCCCAGAATCTCATTGGTAACTTTAGGGGTCGAGGATGTGGCCCGCGCGACCGAATTCTATGAAAGGCTCGGTTGGAAGAAATCCTCTGCCAGCCAGGATTCCGTCACCTTCATCCAGTTGAAAGGCACCGTGCTCGGGTTATTCTCGCGCGAGGCGCTGGCGCACGATGCCCATGTCGAGAATACGCCGAAGGGATTTTCCGGCATAACGCTTGCCCATAACGTCACCAGCGAGCGCGGCGTCGATGCGGTCTTCAAGTTCGCGCTCTCCTGTGGCGCCATTGAAGTCAAGAAACCGGAAAAGGTCTTCTGGGGCGGCTATTCCGGCTATTTCGCCGATCCGGACGGCCATCTCTGGGAGATTGCCTATAACCCGTTCTTCCCACTCAATGCCGAAGGACATGTCGTCCTGGAAGCGTGAGAAGCCGCGCGTCTTAGTAACAAGCGCCGCCCATGCAGGAGCGCGTCACGCAACGCTGGACCAGGCACTGATCGGCATTGGCGGAGGGAATGTAGACTTTCTCGGTCGATTGATGCGAGCTGCAATATTGCTCGTTGCGCACATAGCGGTCGTAGAGGGTGAATCCCTTTCGGCGCGGCGAGGGATAACGAAAGATCGCGGCACCCTCATTTCGGATGATCGATTTGATCTCGCCGCAGGTCAGCTGCATCGCGGAATAGCGGGAAGTGGCATCGGCGGATGAGAATGCGATCATTGCCATCAGTATCGCCAGCAACCTTGACATCCCCCATCGTCCTCCCAACTTCCTTATGTCATTCGCCGCGATCCGCGGCCTTCGTCGCCAGCCATCATGAGAGGCACGCATGGACCACGACAACTATGATCGTAACCTGATCCGCGACATTTTGAAAACAACTAAAAATATCGCCGTGATCGGCGCGTCTCCGAATCCGGCGCGCCCGAGCTATGGCGTCATGCGTTTTTTGCTCGGCAAGGGCTATCGTGTGATCCCGATCAATCCGGGGCATGCCGGCAAGGAAATCCAGGGCCAGAAGGTCTATGCCTCTCTGGCCGACATCGAGGAGGATGTCGACATGGTCGAGATTTTCCGCGCCGCCGACCAGCTTTCCGCAGTCGTGGACGAGGTTCTGGCGATGAAGAAGCCGCCGAAGGTGATCTGGGGCCAGTTGACGGTGCGCGACGATGCGGCAGCGGCAAAGGCCGAGCAAGCGGGCTTGACGGTGATCATGGACCGCTGCCCTGCGATCGAATATCCGCGCGTGGTGGGATGATCAGCGATCATCCTCGCCGAGCCGCGCGCGAACCTGTGTGGCGCGGATAAGGTCACGGCGTTCGACCGGGGTCGACATGAAGACCGACGCGGCCGCCTGGCCATAATGAACCGCGGCCTCGAACTCCGATCCCGAAGCCATCTGGCTCGCCAGCGCGCCGACGAAGAAATCCATCGCCCCGTGCATCGATTCAGGCTTGCCCTTCATCGCGGGGTGATATTCCGGACGCCCACCGCGCTCCATATGCACCAATCCGCCCGCGCCGAGCATGATCGCGACGCGTGGCACCTTGTCGGCCAACGGTATGATGGCTTCGAGGGCCACTTTGGGGCTGGAGAAAGAACGGCCGGCCATGGCTTCGCCTTCGGCCTGGCCGAGAACGAGAATATCCGAGAGATAAAGCAGTTCCTCATGCGCCGGCCGAATGGGACAGTCATTCAGCATGACAAGTGCACCGGAAGCCTTCGCCTTACGGGCCAGCGCGACGTTGGCGCCGGCGGGCAATTCGTTCTGCAGCACGAGATAGCCGGTGTCCGCCGGGATCGCTACCGCATTGGCGTCAAAGGAAAGGTTGGCGCCGCTCACGATGATGGCACCGAAATCGCCGAATGGATTGACGATTGCGACACTTGCGCCCGACGTCTCGCCGGCGCCGGTCTGCAGCATTGAAATATCGACACCCGCTGCCTCGAGATTGGCAGCCATGATGTGGCCGGCTTCATCGTCACCGATACGGCCCGCGAACCACGTCACGACACCGTTGCGCGCCGAGGCTATGGCCTGGTTGCCGCCCTTGCCGCCCGGGATGTAACGGAGCGAATGACCCGGCAGGTATTCGTCGGCAATCGGGAATTTCTCGACATTGACGACAAGGTCGTGATGCAGCGATCCGGCTACCAATACGTGCTTTGTCATGCGATTTCCCTCTCCTGGGAGAAGGGTTAGGGCACTTGGCGCCTAAAGTAAATCGCCAGAAAGCGTCTACGACTTCCTGTTGACCGCGATTTCGCCGAGAAGGCGCGCGACCTCTTCCTCCGAGGAAAGATCCGGCGTGGCGCCGGTGATCGGAGGCGTGGTCCGCACGACGGGCGCCGTCGCATTGCCGGTGAAATTTGCCGCTTCGCGCGTCTCCGCCTTTACTTGCTGCGGCGCGCTGGCGTTGCCGAATATGCCGCTGGCATCCAGTTCGGCTTCGAGCAGTTTTTCGAAATCGCTCGGGGTGGCATCACGCGAAGCCACTGACGCCGCATCGTCAACGATCGGCGAGGCGGGAGGCGTGACGGTCCGCGCAAATGGCTGAGCGACGGGCGGCACATTGTACTGGCTCGCGGGCTGGGCGGAGTGCACGCGGCGCATCGCGTCGCTTCTAGCGGCCTCCAATCGGGCGGCGATCGCCTTTGCCTGATCGGCATCCGTCGTCGATTGATCCGAAGTAGTAATAGCGGGCTGTGTGCCGAGCATCCGCGCCCGTGCCTGATCCAGCGCGCTCTCGGCCGCATCGGCCGTTATCACGCGCGCCGCTGGCTCCTGACGCGTCTCGACTGGTGTCGCGACCGAGGGCTGGGCGGCGCCCTGTTGGCCGAACGACTGGCTTGGCCGCAGGATCGGCGAGGGCCCGGCGAAAGATGTCTCAGTAGGCTCCTGCTGCTGCACCACCGGCCGCTCGATCGGCTGAAAAGCCGTCGTCGTCTGCGCGCCGGGCTTGATGCCTGTCATCGGCTCGCGATCCTCGTCATAGAGCATCGAACCCATGGCGGAGACATTTCTGTCGGCCTGTTCCTGGTTCCGGCCGGGAAGGGCCTCTAGCGGCACCACGGATTGGACCGGCGCCAGCTTGATTTCGGGTTGCGCGAATCCCGCTTCCGCCACGACAGGCCTGGCCTCTGGAACAACCGGCTTGATCTCGGGCAAAACGGGCTTTGCCTCCGGGATAACCGGCCTGGCCTCGGCCTGTACCGACACGGGGCGCTCGGCCGGACGCATCACCGGCTGCGGCGCAGGCTCAGGCCTCCGCTCGGGCGTGGCCACGGGCGTCAGTTTCGGCTCGCTGACCGGTTCCGAGACACTTGCGGCGATCGCTTTTACCGCGACTGGCAGATCCCGAACGGCGAATTCGGCCTTGTTCGCCGCCACCGGCTCGCGGTCGGCGATGCCGGTCTCGATGACGATATCGGTTGGGCCGCCGATCATGATCAGGTGCTCGACGTCGTCGCGGCGGATCAGCACCAGGCGGCGCTTCGGATCGACGGCGGCCGCATCGAGAATCATCAGACGTGGCTCGCGCGCCTTGCCGCCCTTGATGAACAGGGGAGAGTTCCGCCGCTTGAGAAACAACAGCACGAAGATCAGCACGATGAAGGCGACACCGACGCCGCCGATCGCGAGAACAAGCCGAGGTGCCAGGTCGGGGGTCAATCCGTCGAGCATGGTCATATCCTTTCCGGCAACGTTCTATAAGCTTTGAGCGGCTGCCTCCAAAATAACTGAATCCTTATCGGATCAGCCAGTCCTATTGGTCATAGACGGCTTTTTTCGGGCTTGGCAAGCGGTTTTGGGCCACCAGCCACCCGAAACCGGGGACGGAGTTGTGCGAGGCTTGCTGCATGGCCGTTTTTGCCAGCCAAAGCGGTGAATAGATGGCGATGCCGCTTTTTGCCCGGCCCCCGAATTGATAAGGATTGAGTCGCGGGACCGTTCGTCTCGCTGTAATTGAGGTATCGATGACAAATCTGAAACCGGCGGGCGACTATCAGATGCCTGTGGTCGAGAACGCCCACAGGCCCGGTATGGTTCTGCGCCTGGTTCTGCTCGCGCTGGTGCTGCTGGCGACGGCGGCGGCCTTCGTCTGGTTCCGCGACCAGATGGAAAACGAACTCGTGCTCGGCATTCTCGGCGTGCTGGCCATGGCCGGCATATTCTTCGTCGTTTCGGCGGTCATCGGTTTTGTCGAGATCATGCCGCAGAACCGCACCGACCGCATTCCGCGCGCCTTTCTCGATACCCATCCCGACGGCACCGTCGTCACCGACCGGAAGGGCCGGCTGATCTACGCCAACGCCGCCTACGCCAGGCTCACCGGCGCGGAAAACCCCGCTGCCATCCTGACGCTGGAAACGCTGTTGTCGAAAAACCGCGAGACGACCGAGGCGGTCTACCGGCTGACCAACGGCCTGATGGAAGGCAAATCCGGCTATGAGGAATTCCGTCTCGCTCATCCGCTCGGCCATCCCGAGGGCGGACCGCAGCAGGCGTGGTGGTATCGGCTGAAGGCACGGCCGCTGAAGCTCGAGGATGAGGGCGGTGGGCCGATCTTCCTCTGGCAGATTTCGGATATTTCCGCCGAGCGCGACGACCAGGAGCGCTTCTTCCGCGAGCTCCAGAACGCGATCGATTATCTCGACCATGCGCCGGCCGGCTTCTTCTCGGCCGGGCGCAAGGGCGAGATCTTCTATGTCAACGCGACGTTGGCCGAATGGCTGGGCATCGATCTAACGCAGTTCCAGCCCGGTTCGCTCGGCATCCGCGATATCGCGGCCGGCGAAGGCCTGACCCGCATGGAGACCATTCAGCCCGAACCCGGCCAGACCCGTACCGAAACGCTCGATCTCGATTTCCGCAAGGTTGGCGGCCAGAGCCTGCCGGTCCGGATCGTCCATCGCGTCTCGGCCATGAAAGACGGCGCGCCGGGCGAAAGCCGCACCATCGTGCTCAAGCGCCAGCGCGACGAAACGGCCGCCAACGATGATTCCTCCGCCGCCCAGCGCTTCAACCGTTTCTTCAACAACACGCCGATGGCGATTGCCTCGGTGGATGGGGAAGGGCATATCCTCCGCACCAATACCCAATTCATGAAGCTGTTTTCCGGTCTTGTCTCGAATGACGATGGGACCGGCGACCTCAGCGTCGTCGTCCACGAAGCCGACCGCGCCCGCCTCGGCGAGGCGCTCGCTGCTGCCAAGGACCGGAAGGTCGATATCGAGCCCGTCGATTCGCGCCATCCCGCCGACGAGGCGCGCGCCTTCCGCTTCTACGTCAATGCCGTGATCGACCAGTCGGGCGAGGCGCCCGAGGAGGCGGCGATCGTCTATGCCGTCGAGACCACCCAGCAGAAGGCGCTGGAAAACCAGATGGCGCAGACGCAGAAGATGAACGCCGTAGGCACGCTGGCCGGCGGCATCGCGCACGACTTCAACAATGTGTTGACCGCGATTCTCCTGTCTTCGGACCACTTGTTGCTTCAGGCCCGGCAATCGGATTCGAGCTTTGCCGATCTCATGGAGATCAAGCGCAACGCCAATCGCGCCGCCGTGCTGGTGCGCCAGCTGCTGGCCTTCTCCCGCAAGCAGACGCTCCGGCCTGCCGTCATCAACCTCACCGATGCGATCGGCGATCTGCGCATGCTGGTGGCCCGCATGCTGTCGGGCACCAAGGTGAAGCTGGAGGTCGATTACGGCCGCGATCTCTGGCCGGTGAAGACCGATCTCTCGCAATTCGAGCAGGTCATGGTGAACCTCTCGGTCAATGCCCGCGACGCCATGCCTGAGGGCGGCACGCTGACCATCAGCACCCGCAATGTCACCGCCGAAGAAGCCGGCCGGATGGGCCATCGCGGGCTGGCTGCCGAGGATTTCGTGCTCGTCGATGTCTCCGACACCGGCACCGGCATTGCGCCCGAGATCATGGACAAGATCTTCGAGCCCTTCTTCACCACCAAGGAAGTGGGCAAGGGTACCGGGCTCGGACTGTCAATGGTCTACGGCATCATCAAGCAGTCCGGCGGTTATGTGATTCCGGAATCCGAACTCGGCAAGGGTACGGTGTTCCACATCTTCCTGCCGCGCCACATTCCGGTCGAGCAGCCGGAGAGCGAGATGGCGGCGGTCGCCGAGGCAGCCAGGAGCAAGGCGGCGGATGTCGATCTCGACCTCACCGGCAATTCCGCCGTCGTGCTGCTCGTCGAGGATGAAGAAGCGGTGCGGCGCGGCGGCAAGCGCATGCTGGAAACGCGTGGCTATACCGTCCACGAGGCCGGCTCCGGCGTCGAGGCGCTCGATATCCTGGAAGAACTCGACGGCAAGGTCGATGTGGTCGTCTCCGACGTCGTGATGCCCGAGATGGACGGCCCGACACTGCTCGGCGAGATCCGCAAGCGCTGGCCGGACCTGAAATTCATCTTCGTCTCGGGCTTCGCGGAGGATGCCTTCGCCCGCAACCTGCCGGAGGGCTCGAATTTCGGCTTCCTGCCGAAGCCGTTCTCGCTCAAGCAACTGGCGACGACAGTGCGGGAGATGCTGGATTCCTAGGCGGTCTTCGCCAGCGCCACTGATATATTCGCCGCCAGCCGGGCATTGTTCTCGACCAGCGAGATGTTGGTCGAAAGGCTGCGGCCCTCGGTCAGGTAATAGATATCCGAAAGCAGGAACGGCGTCACCGCCTTGCCCGTGATGCCTTTTTCCCCTGCATTCGTGAGCGCCTGTCGGATGTAGCCTTCCATCTCGACTGCCGGAATCTCATCCTTCTCCGGCACCGGATTGCCGATCAGCATGCCGCCGGCGATGCCTAGCGCTTCGCGCATATGCTGGAACGCGGCGATGCGGTCGGCGCTGTCGAGCCGGAGCGGGCTCTTGAGCCCGGAACTGCGCGACCAGAAGGCGGGGAAATCGTCTTGGCCCAGCGTGACGACGGGGACACCCTTGGTCTCCAGCACTTCCAGCGTCTTCGGCACGTCGAGGATCGCCTTGGCGCCGGCGCAGACGACGATCACCGGTGTCCGCGACAGTTCCTCGAGGTCGGCCGATATGTCGAAACTCTCCTCCGCCTTGCGGTGGACGCCGCCGATGCCGCCGGTGGCGAAGACATGGATGCCCGCACGTGCCGCGGCGATCATCGTTGCCGCGACCGTGGTCGCCCCGGTCCGGCCTTCGGAAATGGCGAAGGCGAGATCGGCGCGTGACAGCTTCATCGCGTCGGATGTCCTGGCCAGCGCTTCGAGTTCGGATGGTTCCAGCCCGATATGCAGGTTGCCGTTGATCACGGCGATCGTTGCGGGCACCGCGCCTTCCGCGCGGATGATCGCCTCGACGCTCTGGGCCATTTCAAGGTTGCCGGGATAGGGCATGCCGTGGGTGATGATGGTGGATTCGAGCGCCACGACGGGCACGCCATTGGCCTTGGCCGTGGCCACTTCGGACGAATAGGAAACGGGGAGGGCGTGCGTGTCGGTCATCGGTCGATCCTGAAATATCGGGGTTGGCGGCTTACAACACGATTTCGGCTGACGGCACAAGGGGAAGGGTGTTCATCAGCAGATCGCGCGTGAGATCTTCGGCCGTTGCCATTTCGCTGGCGAGTGCCAGGCGTGCCGAAGCCGCGCCATGCACGATGCCGTCGCCGAGCGTACCACCTTCCAGCCGCGCATGCAGGAAGCCCGCGGCAAAACCGTCGCCCGCGCCGGTCACGTCGCCGATCACCTCGAGCGGCGGCGGCAGCAGCGATGCCTGCGAGGTTTCGTCCCAGGCCACGATTTCCCGACCGCCGCGCGTGATTGCGCCGCCTTTGAGACCCTTAGCCCGCATGATCGCAGGCCATGCGCGATGGTCGGCGGGCGTATCTCCAGTCAGCGCGCGCGCCTCGGCCTCGTTCATGAAGAGATAGTCGAGCCGGTCGAGCAGGTCCTGGAATCGCACGACCTTGGCCGGCGAAATGCCGATGGCAGCGACCGGAAGGTTTCTCTCGGCGGCGGCCTTGGTCAGTGCCGCAAGCGTCTCGGCGGGGAGGTTGGCGTCCGTCAGAACGAACGCGGCATCGTCGAACTGGTCGCGAACCTGTCGCACGGCCAGCCGCTTGGGGCTGAAGAATCGATAGAGATCCATGTCCGCCAGCGCGATGACCAGATTGCCGTCGCGCTCCATGATCGCCGTATAGGTCGGCGTCCGGCGGTCGAGAAAGGTGAAAGGCCGGTCGATGATGCCGGCGGCTTCCGCTGCTGACGCGACCGCTTCGCCCTCGGAATCGCCGCCACGCGGCGAGATCAGCGTCACGCGGTGGCCGAGGCGAGAGAGGCTGCGCGCGCAGTTGAAGGCGCCGCCGCCGGCCTCTTCCTTCCACATGCCGGGGTTCGACGCGCCCGGCGCCGTGTCACCAGAAAATCCGCGCCGGTCGATATGGGCGCCGCCCAGAACGAGGATGTCAGTCATGCCAAAAATTCCGTCTGCCACTCGAATCATCCATATCGCCCCGGGGCAAAAAGAAGCAAGTGCGCCTGTTGATAAACCCTTGCGGGGATTGCGAAAACAAAAATAGAACACGCATCGGATTGACCCATAAGTTCAATAATTTAAGACCCACTTGCAATAAGAGAACAAATAGGGTACACAACCTTCATCGACACATTGCTTCGTCGGCTCCGATAACTTAAAGGTGGACCAAATGGCTCAGAATTCGCTGCGACTGGTAGAGGACAACAAATCGGTGGACAAAAGCAAGGCACTGGACGCGGCGCTCTCCCAGATCGAACGGTCGTTCGGCAAGGGATCGATCATGCGCCTCGGCTCGAACGAGAACATCATCGAGATCGAAACCATCTCCACCGGTTCGCTCAGCCTCGATATCGCGCTCGGCGTCGGCGGGTTGCCGAAGGGCCGCATTGTCGAGATCTACGGTCCTGAAAGCTCGGGCAAGACCACGCTTGCCCTGCAGACAATCGCCGAGGCCCAGAAGAAGGGCGGCATCTGCGCCTTCGTCGATGCCGAACACGCGCTCGATCCCGTCTATGCCCGCAAGCTGGGTGTCGATCTCGAAAACCTGCTGATCTCGCAGCCCGATACCGGCGAACAGGCGCTCGAAATCACCGATACGCTGGTCCGTTCCGGCGCGATCGACGTGCTCGTTGTCGATTCGGTCGCGGCACTGACGCCACGCGCTGAAATCGAAGGCGAGATGGGCGACAGCCTGCCCGGCCTGCAAGCCCGCCTCATGAGCCAGGCACTGCGCAAGCTGACCGCATCGATCTCGCGTTCCAACACGATGGTGATCTTCATCAACCAGATCCGCATGAAGATCGGCGTCATGTACGGTTCACCGGAAACCACCACCGGCGGCAACGCGCTGAAATTCTATGCCTCCGTCCGCCTCGACATCCGCCGCATCGGCTCGGTCAAGGAGCGCGAGGAAGTCATCGGCAACCAGACCCGCGTCAAGGTTGTCAAGAACAAGCTCGCACCTCCCTTCAAGCAGGTCGAATTCGACATCATGTACGGCGAGGGCGTCTCCAAGAATGGCGAACTTGTCGATCTCGGCGTTAAGGCCGGCATCGTCGAGAAATCCGGGGCCTGGTTCTCCTATAACAGCCAGCGTCTCGGGCAGGGCCGCGAGAATGCCAAGACCTTCCTCAAGGAAAATCCGGATCTCGCCAACGAGATCGAACTGGCGCTGCGCCAAAATGCCGGCCTGATCGCCGACCGCTTCCTGGAGAACGGCTCGCCAGAGGCCGATGTGGACTCGCCCGACGCCTGATCGACACCGTTGGAAGCGGTGCGTATAAGCGCATCGAAACAACCCAGCCCGGCCGCCGCCGAAACCGGCGCGCCGGGCTTTGTTTTTCTGGACATGGTCAAGCACGGGCGATAAAAGCCGGTGTCCAAAATGGCGCCTATTGCGGCGTCTAGAAGGTTTGAAAGGCATATTATGAGTGGCGTGAACGAGATCCGGTCGGCATTCCTGGATTACTTCAAGAAGAACGGGCACGAGGTCGTTCCTTCTTCGCCGCTCGTTCCGCGCAACGACCCGACCTTGATGTTCACCAATGCCGGCATGGTGCAATTCAAGAATGTCTTCACCGGCCTCGAAAGCCGTCCCTACAAGACCGCCGCGACCGCGCAGAAATGCGTCCGCGCCGGCGGCAAGCACAACGACCTCGACAATGTTGGTTACACCGCGCGCCACCACACATTCTTCGAAATGCTCGGCAATTTCTCCTTTGGCGATTATTTCAAGGAGCGCGCGATCGAGCTTGCCTGGAACCTGATCACCAAGGAATACGGCATCGACCGCAACCGCCTGCTGGTCACGGTCTATTATACCGATGACGAGGCGTTTAACCTCTGGCAGAAGATCGCCGGACTGTCGGACCGCCGCATCATCCGCATCCCGACATCGGACAATTTCTGGGCCATGGGCGATACCGGCCCGTGCGGCCCGTGCTCGGAAATCTTCTATGATCACGGCGAGCATATCTGGGGCGGCCCTCCGGGTTCCGCCGATGAAGATGGCGACCGGTTCATCGAGATCTGGAACCTCGTCTTCATGCAGTACGAGCAACTGACGAAAGAGGAGCGGATCGACCTGCCGCGTCCGTCGATCGATACCGGCATGGGCCTCGAGCGCGTCTCGGCATTGCTGCAGGGCAAGCACGACAATTACGACACCGACCTGTTCCGGGCGCTGATCCAGGCCTCGATCGAGGCAACAGGCGTGGACGACCAGGGCGACCGTCGCGCAAGCCACCGCGTCATCGCCGACCATCTCCGCTCGAGCGCTTTCCTGATCGCTGACGGCGTTTTGCCGAACAATGAGGGTCGCGGCTATGTGCTCCGCCGCATCATGCGTCGGGCGATGCGCCACGCCCAGTTGCTCGGCGCGCGCGATCCGCTGATGTACCGGCTCGTGCCGGCGCTGGTGTTGCAGATGGGCGCCGCCTATCCCGAGCTGATCCGCGCCGAGGCCCTGATCACCGAGACCTTGAAGCTCGAGGAAACCCGCTTCCGCAGAACGCTGGAGCGTGGTCTCGGCCTCCTCAACGATGCGGTCGGCGGCCTGGGCGAGGGCGCCGAACTTGATGGCGATACCGCCTTCAAGCTCTACGACACTTATGGCTTCCCCCTCGACCTCACGCAGGATGCGCTGCGCCAGAAGGGCATTGGCGTCGATACCGAGGGCTTCTCGAAGGCCATGCAGCGGCAGAAGGCCGAGGCACGCGCCAATTGGTCGGGCTCTGGTGACGCCGCAACCGAGACCGTCTGGTACGAGCTGAAGGACGCCCACGGTGCGACCGAATTCCTCGGCTACGAGACGGAGCGCGCCGAAGGCGTCGTGCAGGCGCTGGTCGTTGGCGGCAAGCAGATCACCGAAGCCAATGCCGGCGACAAGGTTCAGGTCGTCGTCAATCAGACGCCGTTCTACGGCGAGTCCGGCGGCCAGATGGGCGATGCCGGCGTCATCGTCTTCGAAGGCGGCCGCGCGATCGTCACCGACACCCAGAAGAAGGGTGAGGGCATTTTCGTCCATTCGGCCGAGATCACCGAAGGCACGCTGAAGGCCGGCGATCCGGTGACGCTCGAGGTCGATCACGCCCGCCGCGGCCGGATCCGTGCGAACCATTCCGCCACCCATCTAATCCATGAGGCGCTGCGCGAGGTGTTGGGCACCCATGTCGCGCAGAAGGGCTCGCTCGTG
The DNA here is from genome assembly GCF_024707525.1 of Rhizobium sp. TH2. Taxonomy (NCBI): domain Bacteria; kingdom Pseudomonadati; phylum Pseudomonadota; class Alphaproteobacteria; order Hyphomicrobiales; family Rhizobiaceae; genus Rhizobium; species Rhizobium sp. TH2. Next base: position 1,872,594 of record NZ_CP062231.1, read on the forward strand.
GCGCCCGAGCGGCTTCGCTTCGACGTTTCGCATCCCAAGCCGATGTCGGCGGAGGAACTGAAGGAAGTCGAGGAGATCGCCAACGACGTCGTGGTGCAGAACGCCTCGGTTTCGACGCGACTGATGAGCGTCGATGACGCGATCGCCGAGGGCGCGATGGCGCTGTTCGGCGAGAAATATGGCGACGAGGTGCGCGTCGTGTCCATGGGCACCGCCAAGCGCGGCGCGAAATCCGGCAGGCCTTACTCCGTGGAACTCTGCGGCGGCACCCATGTGCGCGAGACCGGCGATATCGGGCTGATCCGTATTCTCAGCGACAGTGCCGTGGGCGCCGGCGTGCGCCGCATCGAGGCGCTGACCGGCGAGGCGGCACGCGAATATCTCTCGACACAGGACGAGCGCGTCAAGCAGCTCGCTTCGATCCTCAAGGTCCAGCCGGACGACGTGCTCGCCCGTGTCGAGGGCCTGATGGACGAGCGCCGCAAGCTCGATCGCGAACTCGCCGACACCAAGAAGAAGCTCGCCATGGGCGGCGGCGGTTCTTCGGCGGAGCAGGGCGTGCGCGACGTCAACGGCGTAAAATTCCTCGGCCGCGTGATTACCGGTGTCGAGCCGCGCGATCTCAAAAGCCTGGCGGACGAAGGCAAGAAGACTGCCGGTTCCGGCATCGTCACGCTGATCGGCGTGTCCGAGGATGGCAAGGCAAGCGCCGTCGTGGCCGTTACCGACGACCTGACGGGCCGTTTCTCGGCCGTCGATCTTGTCCGTGTCGCATCCCAGGCGCTTGGCGGTAAGGGCGGCGGCGGCCGGCCGGACATGGCTCAGGCCGGCGGCCCTGATGGTACGAAAGCCGACGAGGCACTCGAAGCGGTTGCAGCCGCGCTCGGCTGAGCACGGCCTTCCGGCATGCCAATTGCCTGAAATACTTGACGAATGGCGGTTCGTTTCGCCGTTTGTTAAACTTTTCGGCGTATACAGTTCCCATAGCTGGGAGTTGCAATCTTGAATGCCGTCTTGAGCGTCCCGACAATCTTCATTTGCACTGCTATCACTTTTCTGATGGTCGCCGTGGCTCTGACGCTGCTCTCGGCCCATGACACCAAGGAAAAAGCGACGCGCTGGTGGGCGGTTGCCATGTGGATGGGGGTGTTGGCAGTGTCGGTTGCAGCCAGCCGCACGGTGGCCCCGGCCTGGTTCGCCATTGGCATCGGCAATAGTTTCGTTATCATGACCATATCGCTCGTCTCCGCTGGCTTCGCCGTCTTTTCCGGCGATCGGCCGAAGCTGTTGCCGCTCTTCGCGGGCGCCGTCATCTGGACGGGATGCTATGCGGGCCTGGAGGTCTTTCGAGAGGAAATCACCTACCGCATCGTCGTGCTGACCTCTATCATGGCGACCTATAGCGTCACGATCGTCCGTACGGCATGGCGGGGGTGGCAGACCGAACGGCTGCCGACGTTTGTGGCGACCGTCGTGATCTATGGCGCGCACGGCGTCGTCTTTGTCGCGCGGATTGTGGCTGGGGTGCTCTACCCGGCGACGGAAGCGGATGGGCACATCCAGGCGCCCTGGCTGGTCGCCTTCGCGCTGGAGGGTTTCGCGCTCACCGTGCTGAGCGCCTTCGTCTTCACCATGCTGATCAAGGAACGCGCCGAACGGCGCTACAGACTGGCGGCGGAGATCGATAGCCTGACCTCCGCCGCAACGCGCCGCTTCTTTGTCTCCGAGACGCGGGACCTGATGGCGCGCAAGCAGGCGAAGGGTGTGCTGGCAGTGATCGACCTCGATCACTTCAAGTCGATCAACGATTCCTTCGGCCATATGGGCGGCGATCGCGTCCTGCAGACCTTCGGCGCCTTTGTCACGCAGCGGCTGGAACCCGGTATGGTTTTCGGTCGCCTGGGCGGTGAGGAATTCGGCATCTTCGTGCCCGACGTCACCGACCGGCAGGCTGGAGAGTTTTTCGAGTCTATCCGCGCGGGCGTCGAGGCGCTGGAAATTCCCTTCATGGGCAATCCGATCCGCATCACCATCAGCGTCGGCGTTGCTTCGATTCGCGATGCCGGCCAGGATTTCGACCACCTGATGGCGGCCGCCGACAGCGCGCTTTATATCGCCAAGGACGAGGGCCGGAACCGCCTGCGCTTCTTCTCGCTCGCCATGCGCATGCACAGGATCGTCGAAGCCGGCCAGGAAAGCCGCGTCGGCCTCGCGGAATCCAGGCTGAGCCGCACAGGCGTGCGAATGCAGGTGAAACGAGCCTGAGCCTCACGCCGGCCTCTTGCGCGCCCTGATCTCACTCAAGCCGAGACCGAGAACGGCCACCAGCACGCAGCCGGTACCAAGCACATGGTTGAGCGAGATTGTCTCTCCGAGAAATGTTCCTGCCATGAGAACGGCCGAGACCGGCGCCACTGACGTGAAGACGGAGGCCTCGGCACCCGACACGCGGCGCGCGCCGGCGTACCAGATGAGAAATCCGGCGACGGTCGGGACAAGTGCGTAATACGCTATGGCCCAGAGCGCAGGCTGGATCTCAATCGAGCTGACGTGTGGTTCCAGAGCTGCCGGTATGATGCAGGCGATCAGCCCGAAGGCGGTCACCAGGGTCGAAAGCGCCAGCGGTTCCACAGGCGTGCGTAGCCGTTTGTTGATCAGGATGAACAGCCCTTCGCAGAGCACGGCCCCGAAAATCAGGATGTCACCAACCAGGGACGACTGTCCTTCATCGGGCTGGAGCACGATAGCAAGCACGCCCGATGCGGCGATTGCGATCGCGAGATAGATGCCGGGCCGGGGACGCTCACCAAGCAGCAGGATGGCGATCGCCGCTGAAACCACCGGCAAGGTTCCGATGATGATACCGGCATTGGCGGCCGATGTCAGGCTCAAGCCCGAGATCAGCAGCGTCGTGTAGCCGACGCTTCCCGCGACCGCCTGGAACACGACCAGCAGCCAATCGCGGCGCGACAGTCGCGGCAGGCGCTTGCCCGTGAGAAGCATGATTGCAATGAAGACCGGCAGTGCCATGGCAAAGCGCAGCGCCGTGGCGGTGAATGGCGGCATGCCCGCAGCGATGATCTTGCTCGCAATCACCGTGCTGCCTACCGTTGCCATGGCGGCGATAAGATAAAAATAGCCCTTGATTTTTTCCGACATCGATCACCTCGTTTTGCCTGAGGTATGTCGGCGCGGCTGGGGTGTCTTGAAGGAAATTGCAGGATCAGTTGATGGCGCTGGCGAACCTGCCGGGCGAGATGCCGTATTTGCTGATGAAAATGCGGGTCATATGGCTCTGGTCCGAGAATCCGCTGGATGCGGCGGCTCCGGCCAGTGAGACGCCATCGGCGATCAGCCTGCGGGCGAGATCGACGCGGCGCTGGATGATATAGGCATGCGCGGTGAGGCCGGTGGTTTTCTCGAAGGCGCGCAGCAACTGGAATCGGCTCAACCCGGCTTCGCGCGCAAGACCGGTCAAGGTATGGCCGGCCGCCGGATCGTCGTCGATCATTGCTCGAGCGTGGCGAATATCCGGAGAGACGACCACGGGAGCGCGGCGTTCGCAAATGACACGCGCCACGATGTCCAGCAGCCCGGATTCTCCCGCGAGCCCTGCATCGGGCATCGAGGTCAAGATTCGGAACAGGCCGCGAAACCGGCTTGCAAGCAGCGGATCGGCCATGACCGGATGGCTAATCTCGGCCTGCCGGTCTTCCTCGAACACATCGGCGGCCGCTTCGGCCACCAACTCGGGCCGGAAATAGAGGATGGACCATGTCCGTCCCTCGTCCCCGATCGGCATGCCATCATGCACTTCGCCGGGATTGACGGTGATCAGATCACCAGCGCCGGCCTCGACCATGCCGCGCCCGGACAGGGACTTCTGGGCGCCGTGTTCGATAACGCCGATGCCGAATTCATCATGTGTATGCTTGGCGAAGGAATGCCGCGACGATGCCACCACGGCGGTGACGCCGGGTGTTGTCGTTCGAAGGATTCTGAATTCGCCTTGGGTCATGGCCTCGATCTGCCGGTGCAGGGTGGCAGATTAAATCAATACACGCTCAACCCAAACCCCTGCATCAGGCGCCGCGTCGAAAAATCCGGCTTGCCCGAAGTGAGTATAGCGCGGTCGGCATGGTGCTCCGGCTGCAGGCTCTCATCTAGTGGAACCAGACGGCGGGCCTGGCGCGCGATGGCTTCGGCTGGGTCGAGCCAATCGACCGGCCAGGGTGCCAGCCTGCGGAAGACATTGGCCATGAAGGGATAATGCGTGCAGGCCAGCACGACGATATCGGTCTTGGCACCATCTTGTTCGTAGAAGCATTGCGATATTTCGGCCATTACTTCGGCATCGGCGACCGTTTCTCCTCGGATGTAGGCTTCCGCCATGCGGGCGAGATCGACCGAGCCGACCAGCCGCACATGGCACTGGCTGGCGAAAGACTGGATGAGATCGCGGGTATAGGCGCGCTTGACCGTGCCGGGCGTCGCGAGCACCGAGACCAGGCCCGAACGGGTGCGCTCGGCGGCGGGCTTGATCGCCGGCACGGTGCCGACGAAGGTGTGGCCGGGGTATGTGGCCCGAAGATCGGCGCCGACCAGCGTGAACGCCGTGTTGCAGGCGATCACCGTGATTTCCGGCGTCAACTCGTCCAGCAGCCGGCCGAAAAGCTCGACGATGCGGACGCGGAGTTCCGGCTCGGCCCAGTTGCCGTAAGGGAAGCCGGCGTCATCGGCGACATAGACGAAATTGCGCTCGGGCATCAGCACCCGGAGTTCGCGCAGCACGGTCAGCCCCCCGATGCCGCTATCGAACACAAGGATGGGCTTGGGCGCGTCAGTCATCGAAATCATCCGGGTTGCCAGTGCCGCGCGGATGCTTGCGGCTGAACCGGTCGAGGGAGGAAATAATTCCACGCATCACCTTGATTTCAGGCGCGGTGAAAGCGCGGCGGGAGAGAACGGCGCGGAGATTGTCGATCATTTTCGGCTTTTTCGCGACTGGGCGGAAGAAGCCGCGCGCATCGAGCGCCTCTTCGAGATGGTCGAACAGGCCGAAGAGCTGGTCCTTGGTGGCGGGCGTCTGATCGACGGCCTGGAAAGGCGTCTCATCCTTCGACGCCATGGTTGTTTTCATCCACTCGTAGGACATCAGCAGCACGGCTTGCGCGATATTGAGCGAGGCGAAGGCGGGATTGACGGGAAAGGTGACGACTTCATCCGCAAGCGCCACGTCCTCGTTCGAGAGGCCGGATTTTTCCCGCCCGAACAGGATGCCGACTTTCTCGCCGGCATCATACTTCGCACGCAGGGTTTCCGCAGCGACGATCGGCGAACGTACCGGCTTGAAGCCATCGCGCACACGGGCGGTCGTAGCATAGACGAAATTAAGATCGGCCAGCGCTGCTTCGAGCGTTTCATAGACCACGGCGCCATCGATCACATGATCGGCCTTGCTGGCGGCCGCACGCGCCTTGTCGCTCGGCCAGCCGTCGCGTGGCGCCACGAGTCGAAGCTCGGACAGGCCGAAATTCGCCATGGCGCGGGCGACCATGCCGATATTCTCGCCAAGCTGCGGTTCGACAAGCACGATCACCGGGCCGCCGGTGATCAGTTCGCGTTCGGAATTGGTGCCGGACATCAGTTATTCCAGATAAAGAGATGTTTCCCGCACTCACTCGCACATCCGGCATGCATCCGGCAATTCCCACTACGGATTTTTGCCGCGCTCGATGTTGTCCTGCATTTCCGCGACCAGCGAATCCCACTTGCCTTCGTTGAGGCGATGAATGTCCGATATCACCGGCTTGCCGCCTTCTGTCACGACGTCGAACTTCAGCTCATTGACCTTGCCCTGGCTCTCGGCATCGGGCGCGCAGGTCCAAAGCTTGAAGCGGACATCGACGACGGCTGGGTCATTCGCATCACCCGTCGGTGACACGGTGAGATCCTTGAGCGGGCAACCGTCCTGGCTTGAGGTGATCACGTCATAGTCGAACGGCGTATCGCCCTCGTCATAGGCGGGATATTTCGTATTTTCGCGATAGGTGGCGGCAAAATTCTTGCTGAAGTCGCCGTCAAGATTATCGAAATAGCCCGCTGTCGTTCCTTCATTGGTCTCCCAGCGGGCCTTGGCGACATCCATGATGCGGTTGACCGGGTCCTCGGGCGACGCGGCGAAGGCGGTAAGCGGCATCAAAAGTGCCAGCGAGAAAATGCCAAGTCTCTTCATTGCGGTTGCGATTCCTGTTGCTGCTCTGGGTTCTGATTTGGATCGTCCGCGGTTGGCGGTTCGGCTGGCGTCTCTGCGCCGGTCTTGGCAAGCTCTTTCATCTCCTTGACGAGTGAATCCGGCTTGCCGTCGATGACGCGATGGATGTCCGATATGACCGGCTTGCCGTCCTCGGTGACGACATCAAAATGGACTTCGGAGACCGCATCCTTGCCGGGATCCTCGGCATAGCAGCTCATAAGCTTGAAGGTGGCCTTCACGTCGCTGACGCCAGCAGATTCCGGCGCGGCGACGATGGCCATATCCTTGAGCGGGCAGCCGTCTTGGCTGTTGGTGATCACGTCATAGCCGAACGGGCCGCCGCCCTCGTCGTAGATCGGATATTTCTCGGCTTCACGATAAGCGGCAACAAAATCCTTCGAGAACAGGACGATGTGGTCCTTGTCGAAATAGTCCTTGCCCTCGGGCGGCTTGTCGCTCCAGAGCTGGGTGGCGAGATCCATGATCGCCTTCACCGGCTCGTCGGGTCCTGCCCAGGCCGGTGTCGCCGATATGAGTGCGATGGCGATTGCTAACGCCTTCTTCATGGAAAATTCCTTCCCGGGTGATTCCCGCCCTGTGATGCAAGACGTGGAACACGGCCGAGAAATTCCGTCAATTCGATGGTGGGAGCCTTTCTTTGTTGACCGGATACAGTTCTGTTGGCTTCAAGCGGAGTCGGATGGTCGACCGGCCGGCGCGCGTCGTAGCCAGATCTACGGCCAAGCCGGCCGGTCGATCAGGCGGCCCGTTTCAGCCAACCCGAAGGGCCGGGCATCTTTCCGCCAGGCTCAGAGGCGATCGGCTCGGCCGTACATCTGGTACGACCTTCGCCAATCGCCTTGGTCCTGACGAAAATCTGTCCCGGCAGAACTGTATCCGTTCAACAAAGAAAGGCTCCAAACGAATATCCCGTTTGCGTCCCGGTTTGTCGATGTTATAGGCAAGCCATCCGCCTATTTGCGGCGCGCTTCCCACGCCGCGGCCACCCAAGGAAAGAGGAAATTCCATGAGCAAGATCAAGGTCGCAAACCCCGTCGCCGATCTCGACGGCGACGAGATGACGCGCATCATCTGGCAGCTGATCAAGGACAAGCTGATCCATCCCTATCTCGATCTTGACATCGATTACTACGACCTCTCGGTCGAGCACCGCGACGCCACCAACGACAAGGTGACGGTCGATGCGGCAAACGCGATCAAGAAATACGGCGTCGGCATCAAATGCGCGACGATCACGCCCGACGAGGCGCGCGTCAAGGAATTCAACCTCAAGGAAATGTGGAAGAGCCCCAACGGCACCATCCGCAACATCCTCGGCGGCGTGATCTTCCGCGAGCCGATCATCTGCAAGAACGTGCCGCGCCTGGTTCCGGGCTGGACCAAGCCGATAGTGGTCGGCCGCCATGCCTTTGGCGACCAGTACAAGGCGACCGATTTCAAGTTCCCCGGCAAGGGTACGCTGACCATGAAGTTCGTCGGCGAGGACGGTTCGGTCATCGAGAAGGAAGTCTACAAGTCGCCCGGATCAGGCGTTGCCATGGGCATGTACAATCTCGATGAATCGATCAAGGAATTCGCCCGCGCCTCGCTGATGTACGGCAAGATGCGTGGCTGGCCGGTCTATCTCTCGACCAAGAACACCATCCTCAAGGTCTATGACGGCCGCTTCAAGGATATTTTCGAGGAAATCTACCAGAGCGAGTTCAAGGCCGATTTCGACAAGCTCGGCATCACCTACGAACACCGCCTGATCGACGACATGGTCGCTTCAGCGCTGAAATGGTCCGGCGGTTATATCTGGGCCTGCAAGAACTATGACGGCGACGTGCAGTCCGACACCGTGGCACAGGGCTTCGGCTCGCTCGGCCTGATGACCTCGGTGCTGCTGACGCCGGATGGCAAGACCGTGGAAGCCGAAGCCGCCCACGGCACGGTCACGCGCCATTACCGCCAACACCAGAAGGGTCAGGAAACCTCGACCAATTCCATCGCCTCGATCTTCGCCTGGACCCGTGGCCTCGCGCACCGCGCCAAGCTCGACGATAACGCCGAACTCGCCAAGTTCTGCGATACGCTGGAGAAGATCTGCGTCTCGACCGTCGAAAGCGGCTTCATGACCAAGGACCTGGCGCTGCTGATCGGTCCCGACCAGCCCTGGCTCTCGACCACCGGCTTCCTCGACAAGATCGACGAAAACCTCAAGAAGGCGATGGCTGCCTGAGACCAGGTGCATCCTGACAAAACAAAGGCCCGGCTTTGCAAAAAAAGCCGGACCTTCCTTTAGATCACCCCAACAGCGACAACAAGTTCCGCGGTGCCGCGTTGGCGATCGACAGCGCACTGTTGGCGAGGCTCTGCTGGACATCGACGGCGCGTAGCCGCGAGGCCGCCGAATTCATATCGGCATCGACAAGACGGCCCACACCCTTGTCCAACGTCTGCTGCAGGTCGGCGACGAAGCCCTGTTGCATCTCGATGCGTGAAACGAGCGAACCCAAATCGGCGGATGCATCGGTCATTGCGATCAGCATCCGGTCGGTGACCGAGAGCATCTCGCTGACCTGGGCTCGCGTGGTGCTTGCATCAAGCTTGATCTCGGTATGGAGCGTCTGGTTGCGGCCATTGATCAGTACCCAATCGGTGGTGGCCCCGACATCGGCGGCATAGGCGGCATTGGTCAGGATGCCGGCATTGGAATCCTCGTCGATGAGATGATTGGTGCCGTTTCCGTTCCACATCGAATAGACCATCGTCTGGACCGAGACATTGCCCTGGGAGTCACGGCCGAACGACCCGACGATCTGGCGGCCGGCGTCATCCGCGGCGGTCCTGCGAACCAGCCAGTTTTCGCCGTTGAAGGAGGCAGCTTCGGCGATCGTCCTGAGTTCGCTCTTGAGTTCGGTGATTTCGCTGTCGAGTTTGGGGAAGTTGGTGCCCGCCTCATGCGCGGTGATCAGTTTCCTCTTGATCTCCTCGACCACGTCGATTGCCATGGTCATGCCGGTATAGGCGGTGTCGACGGCGGCGGCGCCGATGCCCAATCCGTCCTCGGCGGCGGCAAGCGCGCGGTTGTCTGAGCGCATCATCGTGGCGATGGACCAATAGGCGCTGTTGTCGGCGGCGGTCTGCACACGAAGACCCGTCGCGATTTCCTGCTGCCTGTCGGTGCGCGCACTGGTGATCGAACGCAATTGGTCGACGGTGAACGTCGCACCGGCGTTGGTGAGAATACTGGTCACGGCTACTTCCGAACTAAATACGTGGACTTTACAAATTGCCTGACTGATACCGGAACCGATCCGTCGAGCATCATGCAACGACGGCGGAGAACACCCGGTATGGTTAATGTAGAATGCAGGTCTATGCTTAACGCTGGGTAAAGCGGTACCGGAAGAGACAAAATTTCTTCGGTTGCCATGCTTTTTGAGTTTGGGTCACAGTTTCGGGGAGGGCGTGCGTGGACGATACCGGGCAACTCAAAATCCTCGTCATCGGCGGCTACGGCACATTCGGCAGCAGGCTGGTGGAGCTTCTGGCAGATGAAGCGAGACTGCATGTGATCGTCGCCGGACGATCACTCGAAAAGGCCCAGGCACTGTGCGATGAGCTGGCTGCGGCTGCCATACTCATACCCTACGCCCTCGATCGCGACGGCGACATGGGCAAGGCTCTTGCCGAACTGAGGCCCGATATTCTCGTTGATGCGACGGGGCCGTTCCAGGCCTATGGCGATGATCCCTATCGGTTGGTCCGGCAATGTATCGCACATGGCGTGAACTATCTCGATTTCTCGGATGGCAGCGCCTTTGCCCGTGATATAAGCGCATTCGACGCGGAGGCGAGGGCGGCCCAGGTTTTCGTGCTCTCAGCCGCAAGTTCCTCACCGGCGTTGAGTGCCGCGGTGGTCCGAGAACTGGCGAAAGGGATGGCCTCGGTCGAGCATGTCGAGGGCGGTATCGCGCCGTCGCCGTTCGCGGGCATCGGGCTTAACGTCATCCGCGCGATCGCAAGCTATGCCGGCAAGCCGGTAAGACGGATGCTGGGCGGGCAGTTCGAAAGCGGGTACGGCCTCACGGAATCACGGCGCATGACGATCTGCCCGCCGGGCCATCTACCGCTTGGCTCCCGCCGGTTCGCGCTGGTTGACGTGCCCGATCTGGTGCTGCTTCCCGAAGCCATGCCAAGCCTGAAATCGGCGTGGTTCGGTGCGGGCACCGCGCCGCAAATCTATCTCGGGATTTTGATGGCACTGGCCTGGCTCACGCGGCTGAAATTGCTGCCCGGCCTTTCCGCGTTCGCCGGCCTGTTTCATTCCGTGGCCAATCGCTTGACATGGGGCGAGCGTCGCGGCGGCATGTTCGTGAAGGTGTCGGGCCGCGATACGGAGGGCAGGGCTGTCATCCGCTCATGGCATCTCATCGCCGAAGGCGACACGGGGCCTTCAGTGCCTGCGATGGCGATCGACGCGATCATCCGCAAATGCCTCGCCGGTCACCGCCCGGAGACTGGTGCGCGGGCGGCCACCGAGGCGTTGTCACTTGCCGATTTCGAGCGCGGTTTTGCCGTCAAGAACATCGTCACCGGCATCCGTGAATCCTCGGAAAAAAGCGATCCTCTGTACAAGCGCATTCTGGGCACAGGCTGGGACCAACTGCCCGAGCAAATCCGGGACGTCCATACCGTCGAGACCAGTCGAACCTTCACAGGCCGGGCGCAAGTGTCTCGTGGGCGTGGCCTTATCGCCCGCATCGTCGGCGCCCTCTATCGTTTTCCTCGGGAAGGCTCGGAAATCCCGGTTCAAGTTCTTCTCGAACGGCGTGGAGATGGCGAACTCTGGCAACGAGATTTTGCAGGCCGTATCTTCCGCAGTCGGCAACGCGAGGGTGGCGGGCGCAGCGAATACCTGATCGACGAACGTTTCGGCCCGGTCTCCGTGGGATTGGCGCTTGTCACCAAGGAGGGACGGCTGGAATATATCGTCCGCCGCTGGAGTTTCCTTGGGCTTCCCATGCCCATGTTCATGGCGCCGGGCGGGCGGACATTCGAGTTCGTCCAAGACGGCCGCTTTCGTTTCCACGTCGAGATCGCTCATCCCTGGTTCGGCCTCGTCGTACGTTATCAGGGCTGGCTGGAGGACGCCTGACAAAACCCTGTGGGTTGCCGCTTTTCTTCACACGCGTATCCCGAATCCTTGCTAGAAAGACCGTCGCGGCGACGAGGAATGGAATGACGGCAGGTATCGACATGGGCACGGGCGCGAGCGGCGAAAGCTCGGAGCTCGATCTGGAGGAATTGCTGGCGACGCGCCTTCTGGTGCAGGGCAATTCCGGCTCGGGAAAGTCGCATCTGTTGCGCCGCCTGCTCGAACAATCCGCCGGCTGGGTGCAACAGGTGATCATCGATCCCGAGGGCGATTTCGTCACGCTGGCCGACCGCTATGGCCATGTGGTGATCGAGGGCGAGCGCAGCGAGGCCGAGCTTCTCGGCATTGCCGCACGCGTGCGCCAGCATCGCGTCTCCTGTGTGCTGTCGCTAGAGGGCCTCGATGTCGAGGACCAGATGCGCGCCGCCGGCATCTTCCTCAATGGCCTCTTCGATGCCGAACGCGACTATTGGTATCCGGTACTTGTGGTGGTCGACGAAGCGCAGATGTTCGCCCCCGCCGTCGCCGGCGAAGTGACGGACGAAGTGCGCAAGCTGTCGCTCGGGGCCATGACCAACCTGATGTGCCGTGGCCGCAAACGTGGGCTGGCCGGTGTGATCGCCACCCAGCGCCTCGCCAAGCTCGCCAAGAACGTGGCGGCCGAGGCCTCCAACTTCCTGATGGGCCGCACCTTCCTCGATATCGACATGGCGCGCGCCGCCGACCTGCTCGGCCTCGACCGGCGCCAGGCGGAAATGTTCCGTGACCTGCCGCGCGGCGCCTTCGTGGCGCTCGGCCCTGCGCTGACCAAGCGGCCGGTCAAGGTGCAGATCGGCAAGGTCGAGACCTCGGCGCGCTCTTCGAGCCCCAAGCTCATGCCGCTGCCCGAGGCGATGGAGGACGCGGCCGACTTCATCCTGACGCCCGATCCCGCCGAATTCGCCCGCCCGATCGCCCGCTACATCCAGCCCGCGCCACGGCCGGCCACCGACATCCTCGCCGAACTCTCGAAGCCGCGTTCGGAGGAGCCAGTCACAACCGAATCCCGTCCGAAGCGCGCCGAACTGACACCAGAGGAACGCGAGTTGCAGGTCTCCTCCGCGCTTGCCGATGTCATGGAAAGCGCCAACGCCTTCCGCACGGATGCGGAACTCTATCAGGATTTCCTCGTCCGCTGCCGCATCCGCCGCCTCGTCGGCACGCAACTGTCGCTTGCCGATTTCCGTGGGCGGCTTGCCGTCATCCGCTCCGGCGCCGACGCGGAAACCATGGCGTCGGACGCCTGGGCCAAGACCCTTACCTTGAGTCATGCCGTAACGGATGACCTCAAGGCGGTCTTCCTGATGCTGGCCAATGCCGCGCTCAACGGCCAGCCGTGCCCGCCGGACGCAGCGATCGCCCGCAGTTATGGCACCCACTCGGTCCGCCGCGCCCGCCGTCTTCTCGGCTATTTCGAAGAACAGGGATTGGTCGTTGTCCACCAGGACCGGCTCGGTGGGAGGATCGTGGCGTTTCCGGATTTGGGCGTGGAGACGCTGCCGGGCAATCCAGATGCGCCGGAGCAAGAGGCCCGCGACGCGGCGGAATAAGATAGCTTCGTTTTGTGACCTGGCGATGGTATCGTTGTCACTCGGGCAGTGATCCCATGGGTCACCGTGACGGGGGACGGATGAACGGAATCAACCATCTCGTTTTGGCAGGTCATGACCTTGGCGCGATGCGCCGAACCTACGAGGCGATGGGTTTCAAGATTTCGCCTCCGGGGCAACATCCCTTCGGCACCGGCAACACGATCATCCAGTTGCACGGCAACTATCTCGAGCTTCTCGCCGTCACCGTTCCAGAGGCGATTGTCGAGCATAGACCGGGTGTCTTTTCGTTCTCCGCCTTCAATCGGGATTACCTAAGCCGCCATGAGGGTTTTTCGATGGTTGTCCTGGACTCCAGGAATGCTGGGGCCGATCGGAAAAACTGGGCCGCGCGGGGCTTGCCGCAATATGAAGCCTTCGAGTTCTCGCGGCCAGCCAAGCTTGCAAGCGGCGAAGATGTCACGGTAGGCTTTTCGCTCGCCTTCACATCGAATAGTGCCGCACCATGGCTGGGCCTTTTCGCCTGCCAGCACTACAATGCCTCATTCTACCAGCAGCCGGAGAACCAGGAGCACAGCAACGGCGCGCGGACCGTCAGCGAGGTCTGGGTCTCGGGCGAGGGCGCATTGGGGTTGAGAGACTATTTCGAGATCGTCACCGGCACCCACGGCACCCATCCAGGCGACGGCCGCGTCGTGTTCTCAACGGCAACGGGCGACATCGTCCTATCGTCCGCCGAGGCCTTCCGCGCCGCGTTCGGCCACCCGCCTTCGAACATGCAGGATGGGCCCCATCTGGCGGGCTATACGATCGCGGTCAGCAACCTGGATGCGCTAAGGCACATCGACGGCACGCGGGTCGGCGAGAAGTTGGTTGTTGATCCATCGCATACCTTCGGCACCTGCCTGGCGTTTGCCGAACAAAGGTGATCAGACGGCGCGTCACGCGACGGCAGAGTGATTAATCGATTTCGATGCCAAGCTCAGTCCGCAGCTTCTTGGTCAATGACTTCGCAACGGTCTTGTAGGATCGCAGGATGTAGATCTGCAGATCCTTCGCGGGCAAGTCCGCCTCGCTCGACACCGACACCCATTGCCGCTTTGCGAAATAGGGCGCCTGGATAATGCCGTCCATGGCCGTGAGAATCTCGAACGACTCCTCGGGCACTTTGAAGACGATGTTGGCATCGTCATTGCCCGGGCTGTGGAGAAGTGTGAAGACCTTGCCGCCGACTTTCGCGACGCGCGATCCCCACTGATCGACGAAGGCGACGCCAGGCTGCTTGCCGGCGAATGCATCGAATTGGGCTTGGTTGAAGAGCGACATCATGACCTCCTGCGACTCGGGATCGAGTGCGGACTGTCCCTGAAATCGCTGATACCTTCAACAGGCAAGAGGCGCGCGGTTGCCCGCGCGCCTCACGTTTGCCGGTCAGTGGCTTTCGGCGAGCTTCTCGTTCCGGGTTGCCCACATCGAGCCGATGATGCCAGTCGCGAGGATGGCAAGCGTCACGCCCAGCGACAGGGTCGGCGGAATTTTCGCGATGCCGAGCATGTCGGCGACGAAGATCTTCGAACCCACGAAGACCAGCACCGCGGCAAGCGCATATTTGAGATAGGCGAAGCGGTGGATGAGGGCGGCAAGCGCGAAATAGAGGGCGCGCAGGCCGAGGATCGCGAAGATGTTCGACGTATAGACGATGAACGGATCGGTGGTGATCGCAAAGATCGCCGGGATCGAATCGACCGCAAAGACGAGGTCGGCGAGTTCCACCATGATCAACGCCAGGAAGAGCGGCGTAATGAAGGTCTTCATCCTTCCGGTCGCCGCGTCGGGCTCGCGGATGACGAAGCGCTCGCCGTGCAATCGCTTGGTCACGGGCAGCCTGCGGCGCAGGAACTTCAGCACCGCATTGTCTTCGAGATTGCCGTCATGGCCGGACGAGAACAGCATGCGGATGCCGGTGATCACCAGGAAGGCCGCGAAGATGTAGAGCACCCAGTGGAAATTCTCCACCAGAGCGGCACCGCCCGCGATCATGATGCCGCGCAGCACGATGACGCCGAGGATGCCCCAGACCAGCACCCGGTGCTGGTATTGTCGTGGAATGGCGAAGTAGGAGAAGATCATCGCGATGATGAAGATATTGTCCATCGCGAGCGACTTTTCGACCACGAAGCCGGTCAGATATTCGAGCGCGGGCTGTTCGCCTGATTGAAACCAGATCCAGCCGCCGAAGGCGACGCCGATGGTGATATAGAAGGTGGAGAGAAGCAGGCTATGCCTGATGCCGATCTCCTTGGAGCCCTTGTTGAGGACGCCGAGATCGAGCGCGAGGAGAGCGAAGACAAGGGAGATGAACACGGCCCACATCCATGCGGGCGTGCCGAGTAGCGACAATTCGAGTAAATGCATCGGTCAACCGTGATCCGGACATATGCCTGGGATTACCTATGCGGGGCCCTGGCATAAGGTTGGCTGAGTGAAATCCGACATCGCGTGCAGTCCGGTTGCACGCCAGAGGGGCCCGGATCCCTGGTGCGACGGACAAGTGGTGCGCAAGGTCCAAGATTTCAAGCGGCCGCAGTTGACTTTCCCGAGACGAACCCATAGAAGCCGCTCAACTCCGGGCAGCGATGCCCGGTGTTGCGTTTCTGCTGGCATGTGTCACGCAGAAGCAGAGCATGTCCCGTGGCGTTTCGGTTCTCGCGAACCTGAGACACCTGTCAGAAAGGCCGAAAGGCTTTTTCAGAGGAGGGCGTGTTTCCTTATAACAAGGCGAAAGGCTTCGGCCACGCCACAAAAAGAAAGGAAATGCGATGAGCAAGCGCGCATCGTCTAAGTACAAAATCGACCGCCGCATGGGCGAGAACATCTGGGGCCGTCCGAAGTCGCCGGTCAATCGCCGCGAATACGGCCCCGGCCAGCACGGCCAGCGCCGCAAGGGCAAGCTTTCCGACTTCGGCGTGCAGCTGCGCGCCAAGCAGAAGCTCAAGGGCTACTACGGCGATATCTCCGAGAAGCAGTTCCGTTCCACCTTCGACGAAGCTGAACGCCGCAAGGGTGACACGCCCGAGAACCTGATCGGCCTGCTCGAGTCGCGTCTCGATGCTGTCGTCTATCGTTCCAAGTTCGTGGCGACGATTTTCGCGGCCCGCCAGTTCGTCAACCATGGCCATGTCACGGTCAACGGCGTCCGGGTCAACATCCCGTCTTATCGCTGCAAGGCTGGCGACCTGATTGAGGTCAAGGAGAAATCCAAGCAGCTCGCGATCGTCCTCGAAGCCGCCAGCCTCGCCGAGCGCGACGTTCCGGATTATATCGAAGTCGACCACCACAAGATGAAGGCCACTTTCAACCGCATGCCTGGTCTTGCCGACGTTCCCTACCCGGTCGTCATGGAGCCGAACCTGGTCATCGAATTCTATTCGCGCTGATTTCTGTCAGCCCGACGAGATTGGAAAAGCCGCCTCGCAAGGGCGGCTTTTTTGTTGGCTGGGATTTCATGTTTTTCCGACCCGTTGTAGACCGCACAACATGATCCGCAACACCGACACATCCTGGGGACTTGTCTCGATCCTGTTCCACTGGATCATGGCGATACTGTTTCTCGGCCAGTTCGGGCTTGGCTGGTACATGCAGGGCGTCAAGAACCTGCTCGACCAGTATTATCTCTATCAATGGCACAAGTCGTTCGGGTTCCTGATCTTCGGTCTCGCCGTGCTACGTGCCCTCTGGGCCATCACCTCGCGCCGACCGCGACTGCCTGACGAGATGCCCGCCGGCGAGAAGACGCTGGCGCGCGGCAGCCATGCGGTGCTCTATCTCTTCCTGATCATCCTGCCGCTCACCGGCTGGTCAATCGTCTCGACCTCGCCGCTGCCGATCGCCACGCGCTTCTTTGGCCTGTTCGTCATTCCCTCGCTACCGCTTGGCATCTCCATGCACAGCGAGCAGATCTGGTCGAGCCTGCACGGCTTCCTCGCCTATGCCGCGATCTTTCTCGTCGGCGTGCACGTGCTCGCCGCATTACGGCACCATTTCAGGAACAAGGATGATGTTCTGATCCGGATGATCTGGCCGCGCCCTAGATGATGTCGGCCGGGAATGGAGGCTCCTATGTTGCTTCGCGTGATCCATTTCTGCCTGCTGGCCGCCTCACCGTTTTCGCTCCACGCCGAGTCGCTCGGCGCACTGGAGGGGCGCTACAAGGTGGCGCCATCCTCCGTGATCCACTTCTCCGTCGCCCAGATGGGTGGACAGGCGATCGAGGGCCGATTCAAGAGCTTCTCCGGCCAGTTCGTTCTCGGCGGCGAGGATGCGAGCCGTTCGAGCGTGCAGTTCACCCTGTCACCGGGCAGTGTCGAGGCGGTCGATCCGCGCGTCGAGGAATTTATCAAGTCCGAAGCCGTCTTCGACGTGGCGACCTATCCGAAAGTGTCGTTCCGTTCGACGGCCGTGAAGCGCACCGGCGACGACAGCGCCGTCATCACCGGACGTCTGACGGCCAAGGGTGTCACGCGTGATACGAAGTTCAACATCCGATACGAGGGCAAATCCGGCGGCGGGCTGAAATTCCACGTGACCGGCAAGATGTCGCGCGCGCTGTTCAACATGGAAGTCGGCACGCCGGTCTATTCCAATATGGTCGTCCTCGACATGGAGCTGATCGGCAAGCGGAATTAGACACTCTAAGCTTGACCCCAGTGGTTATTGCGCTATTGCCTCAGGCACGACCAATGCTAGCGGCAAGCCCCATGCTGACCACCAATCCGGATTTCGAGCCCGAGGACGAGAACCTCGCCTTCTCGGGCGATGCGACCCTGCAGGCGCTGTTCCAGCATGCGCCGCAATCCACCGGCTTCAACAAGCTGCGCAAGAAGCTGATCCGCCAGGTGCGGCAGGCCTTCGAGGATTTCGGCATGCTGAACGGCCAGCGCCGCTGGCTGGTCTGCCTCTCCGGCGGCAAGGATAGCTATGGGCTGCTGGCGCTGCTGCTGGAGCTCAAATGGCGCGGCCTGCTGCCGGTCGAACTCGTGGCTTGCAATCTCGACCAGGGCCAGCCGAATTTCCCCAAGCACATCCTGCCGGACTATCTCACCGCGCTCGGCGTGACCCATCGCATCGAATATCGCGACACCTATTCGATCGTGAAAGAGAAGGTGCCGGAACGTGCCACCTATTGCGCGCTCTGTTCACGGCTCAGGCGCGGCAATCTCTACCGGATCGCCCGCGAGGAGGGCTGCGATGCCGTCGTGCTCGGCCATCACCGCGAGGACATCCTCGAAACTTTCTTCATGAATTTCTTCCATGGTGGGCGCCTTGCCGCCATGCCACCGAAGCTCCTGAACGACGAAGGTGACCTGATGCTTCTCAGGCCACTCAGCTATTGCGCGGAAGAGGATTTGGCCCGCTTCTCCACCGCCATGCAGTTCCCGATCATTCCCTGCGACCTCTGCGGCTCGCAGGATGGCCTGCAGCGCAACGTGATGAAAACGATGCTGTCGGATATCGAAGCCCGCATGCCCGGCCGCAAGGATGCCATGCTACGCGCGCTCGGCCATACCAATCCCTCGCATCTGCTCGACCCCAAACTGTTCGATTTCGCGGGTCTCATGGCCCGGCCCGCGCAAGGAAAAACCGAATGATCAAATTTGACGTGGAAGCACTCGCGGCCCTCATGAGAGAGGCGGCGGTGGCCGAGATCATGCCGCGTTTCCGCAAGCTGGGCGTGGCGGACATTCGCATCAAGACCGAAGCCTCCGATCTCGTGACCGAAGGCGATGAGGCTGCCGAGCGGTTCATCAAGGCGCGGTTCGAGAAGATACTTCCCGGCGCGCTGTTCGTGGGTGAGGAATCGGTCGCCAAGGACCCCGATCTTCTGCCGAAGCTCGCTGATGCCGATCTGGCGCTGACCGTCGATCCTATCGACGGCACGTTCAACTTTGCTTCGGGCCTGCCGCTCTTCGCTGTGATGGCGGCCGTCGTCTCGAAGGGGGAGACCATTGCCGGCCTGATCTACGACCCGATGGGCGATGATTTCGTGTTGGCCGAAAAAGGTTCGGGCGCCTGGCAGGTGACGCCGGATGGCAACCGAAAGCGGCTGAAGGTCATCGAGCCCGCGCCGCTCGACCAGATGTTCGGCATGGCCTCGACCGGCTACCTCTATGGCGGTGATCGCGCCACCGTGCTCGGCAACATGGCCAAGGTCCGGTTCCTGATGAACTATCGTTGCGCCGGCCACGAATACCGCACCTTCGCGGCAGGCCATGTGCATTTCCTGATGTACAACAAGCTGATGCCCTGGGACCATCTGCCGGGCACGCTGATCTCGCAGGAAGCGGGCGCCTATGCCGCGCGTATCGACGGCTCAGCCTACGCGCCGCACCATATTTCGGGCGGGCTGATCCTCGCGCCCAACAAGGATATGTGGGACGAACTGCGCCGCGAGGTGTTTACGGTTTGACCTCAGTATTCCTGTATTGAGTGCTGACGCCGAACAGCTTGCCTTTTTCGGCGATCAGCACGCAGCCGATGCCGATCAGCGCGGGCAGGAAATACCCGGCGGCGGTCGGCACCACGGTGCCGTCATACTGCGAGCCGATGAACGCCCCGATCAACGCGCCGCCGACCGTCTGCATGAAGCCGAACACGGACGAGGCCGTGCCGGCCACGGCGCCGAGCGGCTCCATCGCCAGCGCCTGCGTGTTCGAGCCGACCATGCCGAACGAGAACATGGTCAGCGCGAAGACGATCATGAAAGCAGGGAAAGGCAGGGCGTCGTTGATCGCCAAGAGCAGCCAGATTCCACTCATAGCAATGAACCAGATCAGTGCAGCATGCGTCACCCGGCGTATGCCGAAGCGGCCGACGATCCTCGAATTGAGGAACGACGAGATGGCCATGAAGCCAGCGACACCGGCAAAGGCAATCGGGAACCAGGCACCCAGTCCATAGATATCGACATAGATCTGCTGCGCGGTGCCGATGAAGCCGAACAGCCCGCCCATCACGAAGATCGACGATATGCCGTAGAACAGTGCGCTGCGGTTGGAAAACACCAGGCCGAAGCCCTCGGCGATCACTTTCGGATGCAGCGGGCGCCGGCGCTCGACGGGCAGCGATTCGGCGAGCCGGAAATAGGCCCAGACCGCGACGAGTGCCGCGAGCCCCGCCATGAACAGGAAGATCATCTGCCAGTGGCCGGAGAACAGCAGCAACTGGCCGATGCTCGGGGCCATCACGGGAACCGCCATGAACACCATGAAGATCAGGCTCATGACCTCGGCCATGGCACGGCCCTCGAAGCGGTCGCGCACCGCCGACGTGCCGATGACACGCGTAGCGGCGGCACCCATGCCCTGGATGAAGCGCAGCGCAAGCAGGGTGAAGAAGCTCGGGGCGATGGCAGCGAGGGCCGCGGCGATGACATAGATCGCCATGCCGGCCATCAGCGGCATGCGCCGGCCGAAGCGGTCGGATATCGGGCCGAACGCCAGTTGCGCAAGACCGAAGCCAACCAGATACGATGTCAGCACATACTGCCGCTCGTTCTCGTGGGCGACATTCAGCGCATGGCCCATCGCGGGCAGCGCCGGAAGCATCACGTCGATGGCAAGCGCGTTGAGCGCCATCAATGCGGCAATCAGCGCGATGAATTCAGCGCGTGGAATCGGACGGGCAGGGCCGGACATCGGAAAACTCGATCAATTGGATGGACGCGCGGTCGCCCGTTGGGAGCAGGCATCTCGCGGCACAAGCTGTATGCAAAATGATTGGACGCTTGTCCAGTCAAGTTTAGTGAAACGATGATGACGGAGTTTGACGGGTTGAGGATGCGCCGTTCCTGAACATGCGCCCGCGCTCGGTCCAGAGCACCGCAAGCGTCGCGAACAGACCGCCGAAGCCGAAGGCGAAGGCAAGCGGAACAACCGTGCCGTCATAGGCCTGGCCCACCACGCCTGCGAGCACCGTCGCGATTGTCGTCGTCACCACGCCGAACAGCGAGGAGGCGGTGCCTGCGATATGGCCGAGCGGCTCGAGCGCAATGGCGCTGATATTGCCCTGCAGCACGCCGAAGGCCATCATGCAGATCGACAGCAGGCCGAAGGTCACCCAGAAGGGTGGATTGCCGCCGAGCGCCAGCAGGAAGAGAAGGAGCCCCGAAACGGTGAAGATCGCCAGCGCTCCATGCGCCACCGGCCGCATGCCCATGAGCCGGACCAGCCGCGCGCTGAAAAGCGCCGCGAGTGCCACGCCAATCGAGGATCCGCCGAAAGCGTAAGGAAACAGCGTTCCGAGCCCATAGAGCTCGCCATAGACCTGCTGGACCGACACGATGTAGGAGAAAAGCCCGATGAGCGTCAGCGTGCTGGCCACGGCATAGCCGGCCGTGACGCGGTTGGTGCATATCTCGACGAGCGCCTCGAGCAGGCTGCCGAAGGCCAGCGACCGGCGGTCCTCGACATCGAGCGTTTCGCGCAGCCTCGTCGCCATCCAGACGAAGATCATCACCCCCGCGATGGCATTGAAGGCGAAGATACCCTTCCATGTCGCGATGAATTCGATCTGCTGGCCGATGGTCGGCGCTATGATCGGGATGATCATGAATGTGGTGAAGACAAAGGTCAGCACGCGGCCCATGGCCGGTCCCGCGAAGCAATCGCGGATGATCGCGAGCGTCACCACCTGCAGCGCGGCCGCCCCCACGCCCTGCACCATGCGCATCCCGAGCAGCCAGGAGAAATCCGTGACGAACATCGCCGAAAAGGAGCCGACGAGATAGAGGCTGAGCCCCACTGCGATCAGCGGCTTGCGACCAAACCGGTCGCTGAGCGGACCATAGAAGGCCTGGCTGACCGCAAAGGTCACGACGAAAATCAGGATCACCAATTGGCGGATGTTCTCGTCCGCGATCCCGAACGCGCGGCCGATCGCGGGAAGTGCCGGCAGGATGATGTCGATCGACATGGCGGCCACGGCGGCCAGGCTCGCGCACATCGCGACGAACTCGGTCATGCCGAGATTGGCCTTGCGCCTGAGGGTCGCCGCATTGTCGGCAAGGTTCACGTCGTGCATCGGAAAGATCCGCAAAGGCGAGGAAATATTGGAATCAATATAAAAAATACGGGCCGGAAAACCGGCCCGGAAGGGGTCAGAACACCTTGGAGCCTAATGTTAGGCTGCCTGGCCCTTGAGTGCGATGCCCTTGTCGGACAGCGCCTGCTGCAGTTCGCCGGACTGGAACATCTCGGTGACGATATCGCAGCCGCCGATGAATTCGCCCTTCACGTAAAACTGCGGCACGGTCGGCCAGTTGGAATAGTCCTTGATCCCCTGGCGGAGATCGGCGTCGGCCAGCACGTTGTGGGTTTTGTAGTCCACGCCGATATAGTCGAGAATCTGCACGACCTTGCCGGAGAACCCACACTGGGGAAAATCCGGCGTGCCCTTCATGAACAGCACCACGTCGTTGGTCTTCACTTCATTGTCGATGAATTGTTCGATCGCGCTCATTTTTGTTTCCTTGGGACAAGCGGGTTCAAGGCCCGGATGGCTGCTTCGCATCAAGTATAGTGAAGCGCGGGCGCGAATTCCAGAACCGAAAGCGAAATAATCTTGGGCTTCAGCGCCGGGTCTTGGATCGCGCGGCGCTGGTGCGTCGCTTGCTCACCTGTTTCTTGGGTGCGCGGGTTGCCTTGGCACCGCGATCGCTGGAACCCGATGCGGGGCCTGCCTTCCTCTTCGATCGGCTGCGGCTCGCAGGCGGCGTGAGCGAAGTCGATGATCGCGTCTTGCGCTTGCTCCGCTTCGTGGCGGTGGATTTTCCGGTCGTTTTCTTGAGTATCTCACTCATCGCACTTTTGACGATGCCCGAGATGAAAGTCTCCATCACGCCTGCCATGCCGCTTCCCGTTTGGTCTCGTTGATCCCAGGCGATGGACTCGCCCTTTCATCGACCACAATAAGACGTGCGTGCCGGCGGTCCACTACAAAATAAAGTCGCCTGCCACCAGGGTCATGGCGGCGTCGAGCTTTATAGCGAAGTCGGCCTTGCGATCGCCATTCGTGTCGCCGTAGACGAAGGTATCGCTGACGACGATCTTGAAACGCAACTCGCCAGCGTTGCCGGAAAATGCGTCGTCGCCGATGAAGTCGAACTTCTGATTGCCGCCTGCTCGCGAGTCCGCGTCGATGGTCTTGAGCACGATCTTGTCGTTCTCAGCCTGGAAGTCTAAGATCGTATCCTGTTCGGCCGGCTTCGCACTGCTGTCCCTGGTCGAGACATAGATGAACTGGTCTGCATCCAGCCCGCCGGTGAGCAGGTCGGCACCCCGGCCGCCAGTCAGCTTGTCTTGGCCGGTTTCGCCCCAGAATATGTTGGCTTCCTTGCCCCCCATGAGACGGTCGTTGCCATCGCCGGCAAGTATTTCTCCGTCCAGGCTGCCCTTGCGGCCGTCATACTCGTCGTCGCCGCCGAGCGTCCGGATGTTGCCTATCATCCGTCCGGTGTTGGTGATCAGATCGCGCCCAGTATGCCCGGAGCCTACGAAGCCATAGGCGTCGCCTTCGGACTCCAGCAATCCGCTATTCTTGAAGACGATTGTTTCGGTTGTATTCGAGCCGTCCCGGAAAACCCCGCGGGATCCCGCTATGATCGTGCCGGTATTGACCACGGTGGAATGCGTGTCGACGGACGTGCTGAACAGAGCGATGCCATAGGACGCGGATTCGATATAGCCGTGGTTGGTCACCGTTGCGTCCGCGCCGTAGCAGGCGATGCCGCCCGTCGAGCCCCCGACGGCGATGACACTGCCGGATTTGCCGACCGTAACCGAGTTGCCGGAATCGTTCTCATTACTCCCGAGGACAACGCCGAACACTGACGTCACAACCGTGCCATCTATGATCACCTCATGCTCGGCGCCGGTTCCGTAAATGGCAAAACCCGACGTCGCGACGAGCGCCACGTTCTTGCCGACGGTGACGGAGTCGGTGGTCCCCAGATTGACCACCGGACCGGCACCAATTGTCGAGGGGGGTGTAAGCATGGCCATCGCAACCACTCCATTGTTCAGGGCAGGGGTTGCGGAGTATGATCGCTCTGCCGCCGGATTCCAATCCGCGGAAAGCAAGAAATTCGCGGCTTACGCGCAAGATCGAATGCAGCGCCCTGGGCGTCAGGGCGCCGCCGCGTTCCACCCGGAGACGCTCAATCCGGCGCTGAAGTCTGCAATGCCAGCGCATGCAGCACGCCGCCCATATTGCCCTTGAGCGCCTGATAGACCATCTGGTGCTGCTGCACGCGGCTCTTGCCGCGGAAGGCTTCCGCCACCACTTCGGCGGCATAGTGATCGCCATCCCCGGCGAGATCGCGGATCGTCACCTTGGCGCCGGGAATGCCTTCCTTGATCATGTCTTCGATGTCGCCCGGATTCATCGGCATCCGCAGTCTCCTTACTCGGTCGGCGGAAGTTCGCCGCTCATGAAGTCAGGGAACCATGATTCATGGGCCTTTTGCAATTGCTCAATTGCCACCGCCCGGGCATTGCCGAGCTTGACTGTCACGCCGCCGGTCGTGCCGATCAGCGGTGCGAAGATGCCGCGTGTCTCCGCGATCTCCTGCACTTCGTCGAGATCGTCGCGCCTTACGGTAACGACATAGCGGCCCTGATCCTCGCCATAGAAGACCGGGATGGGGTCGGCGCCCTCGATCTGGTTGATATCGGCACCGATGCCGGAGGCCATCGCCATCTCGGCGATCGCCAGCGCGAGCCCGCCCGAGGAGCAATCGTGCACGGCCGTTGCCAGGCCATCGCGGATCAACTCGCGGACGAGGTCGCCAACGCGCTTCTCGTGCTGCAGATCAACATAGGGCGGCGGGCCGTCGGTGCGTCCATGGATATCGCGCATGTAGACGGATTGGGCGAGGTGGGTGCCCCATGAAGCGGGCGCACCGATCAGCAATATTGGCTGCTCTTCCTCGGCAAAACGCGCGCGGCCCATGCGCAGCCAGTTGTCGATCAGGCCGACGCCGCCGATGGTCGGGGTCGGCAGGATCCCCTTGCCGTGCGTCTCGTTATAGAGCGAGACATTCCCCGACACGATCGGAAATTCGAGCACAGTGCAGGCCTCGCCGATACCCTTTATGGCATGCACGAGCTGGCTCATGATCTCGGGCTTTTCGGGATTACCGAAGTTGAGATTGTCGGTGGCTGCCAAGGGCAGGGCGCCTGTGGCGGTCAGGTTGCGCCAGCACTCGGCAACCGCCTGCTTGCCGCCCTCGAACGGATCGGCCTCGACATAACGCGGCGTGACGTCGGAGGAGAAGGCCAACGCCTTGTGTTCATGGCCTTCGACGCGCACGACGCCGGCATCTCCACCGGGAAGCTGCAGCGAATTGCCCTGGATCAGCGTGTCATACTGCTCGTAGACCCAGCGGCGCGACGAATTGTTGGCCGAGCCGACGAGCGTGATCAGTGCGTCGGCGACGTCGGCCTGCGGCACATCGTTAGCAGCCAGCGGCGCCGGCTTGACCAGCGGTGTCCAGGGACGATCGTATTCCGGCGCCTGGTCGCCGAGATCCTTGATCGGCAGATCGGCGACCTCCGTGCCCTGGTGGATGACCCGGAAGCGGAGGTCGTCGGTCGTCCTGCCGACGATGGCGAAATCCAGCCCCCATTTGACGAAGATCGCCTTGGCGACCTCTTCCTTCGAGGGTTCGAGCACCATGAGCATGCGCTCCTGGCTCTCGGACAGCATCATCTCATAGGCGGTCATCTGGTCTTCGCGCACCGGCACGCTATCGAGATCGAGCTCGATGCCGAGATCGCCCTTGGCGCCCATCTCGACCGCCGAGCAGGTCAGGCCGGCCGCACCCATGTCCTGGATCGCGATGACGGCGCCGGTCTTCATCAGTTCGAGGCAGGCTTCCAGCAGGCACTTTTCGGTGAAGGGGTCGCCGACCTGCACGGTCGGGCGCTTCTCTTCGATGGATTCGTCGAATTCGGCCGACGCCATTGTCGCACCCCCGACACCGTCGCGGCCGGTCTTGGCACCGAGATAGACGACAGGCAGGCCGACGCCCTTGGCTTCGGAGAGGAAGATCGCATCGGACTTGGCCAGGCCCGCCGCGAAGGCATTGACGAGGATATTGCCGTTGTAGCGCGCGTCGAATTCGACCTCGCCGCCGACGGTCGGCACGCCGAAGGAATTACCATAACCACCGACGCCCGCGACGACGCCCGCGACGAGATGCTTGGTCTTCGGATGATCTGGCGCACCGAAGCGCAGCGCGTTCATCGCGGCCACCGGCCGGGCGCCCATCGTGAACACATCGCGCAGGATACCGCCGACGCCGGTCGCCGCACCCTGGTAGGGCTCGATATAGGAGGGGTGGTTGTGGCTCTCCATCTTGAAGACCACGCAATCGCCATCGTCGATATCGACGACGCCGGCATTTTCACCCGGACCCTGGATGACGCGCGGTCCCTTGGTCGGCAGCGTCTTCAGCCATTTCTTCGAGGATTTATAGGAACAATGCTCGTTCCACATCGCCGAGAAGATGCCGAGTTCGGTGAATGTCGGCTCGCGGCCGATCAGCGAAAGGATGCGCTCATATTCATCCGGCTTGAGGCCGTGGCTGGCAATGAGGTCTGGCGTGATCGGGCGGTCATTGGAAACGGTCATCGGGCTCTCAAGAGGAGGGGTTGAGGACTTTGGGTGGCTATAGCCTATGATGTTTGCGAGCGCGACAGGAAAATGGCTGAATCAACAGCGTTGGAAGGGCTTGGGCGTCGCGGATACATCGCACACCGCTCAGCTCACGCCGATATACGCCGACGGACCATCATCCAGCAGGCGGCGGAGGGTGGCCATGCCCTCTTCGATCGCCGGGCGATTGGTACCCTCGCTGAAGCTGATGCGGACCCGGTGATAGACCCGGTCGGAGCGGCCGGCTTTGAACTCGTCCTCGTCGTCGATGAGGACGCCCTCATTGAACGCTGCCTGCTTGAACGTGCCGGACAGCCAGGGTTCCGGCAGCTTGAGCCAGATGAACGGCATATTCGGATGGGAGCGGAAATCATGGCCAGCAAAGATGCGCCGGGCAATCGCTTCGCGTGCCTGGATCTCCTGGATGACCTTGCTGCGAATTTCGTGGGCCACACCAGAAAGCACAAGCCGCGACGCAAGTTCTGCCAGGACGAAGGGCAGACCGCCGGTCACCAGCTTCTGCGTGACACGAACCCGCTGGGCAAAGTGGACGGGGCAGGCGACCCAGGCGCCGCGCACGCCAGCGGCAACAGATTTCGACAGGCCATTGGCGAGGAAAGTGCGATCCGGCGCGATCTGCGCCAGAAGCGGAATATCGTCGTCGATCATGCCGCCATAGATGTAATCCTCGATCAACCAGACATTGTATCTGCGGGCAATGTCGGCGATCTCCCGCCTGCGGCTCTCGGGCAGCACCGAAAGCGTCGGGTTCTGCCCGGATGAAATGATGAACGCGGCCTTGGGATGTTCGCGGGCGCAAACGCGTTCGAAATCCTCGGGCAGGATGCCGTGCTCGTCGGAATCCACAAGCGTGATCTGGCGGCCGGTCAGCATGGCGCTGCGCGCAACCTGCGAATAGCTGAGGTGTTCGCTGACGACCCTGTCGCCCGGGCTCGAGACGGCGGCAATGATCGCGGTGATCGCGGCATGCACACCCAGTTGCGGGATGATCGATGTGGCCTCTGGCGCCCAATCGCCTTTGGCGAGCCATCGGCGGCCCGCTTCCTGCCAGTCGGGTGAGAGGACGCGGGTATAGCTTGCGATCTCGCGGGGATTGTTCGTGGCGATTTCCATCATGAACTGCCCGATCGCCGCGGACTGGCCGACATCGGCGGCGGCGGTCGTATCGAAACGCAGCTTGCCCGGCGGCGGCGACATCGAGCGCGTGCCGCCGAAATTGGCGGTGATCGGATCCTTCAAATTCTGGTTGGAGGCGAGGCCGGGCTGTACATAGGTCCCGCGCCCGACCTCTCCATTGACCAGCCCGCGTTCGCGCAGCAGCGCATAGGCGCGGGTGATTGTCCCGATTGTCACGCCGAGGTCGTAGGCAAGGTCGCGCTGGGGCGGCAGCTTCGTGTCCGCCACCAGCTTGCCGATCTTGATATCGGCTTCCGCACTATCCGCGATGCGCACATAGAGCGGACCCTTGCGGTTTTCGATCTCAGGAATCCAACTTGTCACCATGACAATTCTCTACATTGTATTCTTTTTTGGGTCAAGGCATAAGAAATTCAGGTACAATATTTCTCCCAGGGATACCGCAATGACGACAATAGAGACAATTGCTACAGGATTTGCAGGCCGGCATCCGCCGGTCTCAACGGGGTTGACATTGCTGGGCGCGCTCTGGGCGGGCTTTCTCAGGCACCGGGAACTTCGGCATACCCGCATCGATCTGCTCGAGTTGACCGACGATCAACTGGGCGACATCGGTATCACGCGTGAGGCCGCCGACCGCGAAGCCGCTCGGTCGGCGATCGCATACTACATGCACAATGGGCGTTGAGCCAGTTGTCGGTTAGCAGTCCTTGCCGCCGCGTGCCCAATGATTCACGTCCTTGCTGACGCGGGCATGAACGGCGGTATCGGACATCAATGGCCCGAAGGCGTCGAGCTTTGCGGGATGTCCCTGCGCCTGGATGACGAGAAGCGGCCGCGATTCGGGTGAATGCTTCTTGACGATCAATATGCGCGGCGTACCGGTGAAGGAATTCAGCTCCGGCGCCAGCCTGTAGGCCGAAAACGCCGGATCCTTCGACTTGAACCAGCAGCGGTTGGCGCCGAGCGCCACACGCTCCATAACCGGCAATGCACCGATCTCAAGCGCCGCGACCGGCTTTTCCTTCGCTGAACAGGCCGCAAGCAGGGCGGCGGCGGGAATCATGCAAAGGGTCGCGAGGTTCATATAGGGCACTCCGGATTTTGAGCAGGCAATGCCCCGTTCTAGCCACCAAAGCTTAAGCAGCAATGACTTCGAGCGCGGAGGCGAAAACGCCGCGGCCATCGGTGCCGCCATGCGCCGCTTCGATCAGGTTTTCCGGGTGCGGCATCATGCCGAGCACATTGCCCTCGGCATTGATCACGCCGGCGATGTCCTTGATCGAGCCGTTGGGATTGGTGCCCGCGGCATAGCGGAACACGACCTGGCCTTCGCCTTCGAGCTTTGCAAGCGTCTCCTCGTCGGCGAAATAATTGCCATCGTGATGGGCCACCGGCGAGCGGATGATCTGGCCCTTGTCATAGGCGCGGGTGAACGCCGTATCGTTGTTGACGACTTCGAGCTTCACTTCCTTGCAGACGAATTTCAGCGACGCATTGCGCATCAGCGCGCCCGGCAGCATGCCGGCCTCGACCAGGATCTGGAAACCATTGCAGACCCCGAGAACCTTGACCCCCTTGTTCGCCTTGTCGCGGATCGCCTGCATGACGGGCATGCGGGCTGCAATGGCGCCACAGCGCAGATAATCACCGTAGGAGAAGCCGCCCGGAATGACGATCAGGTCGACATCGGGAATCTCGGTCTCGGTCTGCCAGATCGTCACCGGCGCATGGCCGGAAATCTTGGTGAGCGCTGCGATCATATCGCGGTCGCGATTGAGGCCGGGAAGCTGGACGACGGCTGATTTCATTGGTTTGTCTCCGTGACGGCGGACAGATAGTCCGGAGGAACTTCGTGGGTGAGCCATACGCCATTGTCGGCGGCGAAGAAAGCATAACCTGCGGCCTGCATGGCGCGGGAATCGACTTTCAACAGGACATGCGGCCCCTTGCGGCGGATCGCGACAGTACGGGCGGTCTCAACGTCGGGCGAGAGGTGCACATGGGTTCGGTTCATCGGCTTCAATCCGGATGTGCCGATTGCCTCCCACGCCCTGCCAGTCGTGCCGTGGTAGAGGATGTCAGGCGGCGATTGCGGCTTGAGCCCGAGATCGACCTCGACCGAATGCCCCTGCGCGGCACGAATCCGGTCGCCCGCAAGAGTGAAACGCTTCTTGGGATTTTCGGCGATTACGCGCTGGATATCCGCATCAACTATGCTGAATTTTTCACAGAGCTTGCCGCTCAGTTCGGAATAGTCCGTCCAGCCCTCGGCATCGAGCAGAAGGTCGAGTTCCTGCGGCGCGTGTCGCAGGACGTAGCTCAGGAACTTGGAGGTCTCGGTGTCGCTGGCGGGCATGGTCAGTTGCGCGGATCGAAGGGCGATTGCGCCATTTCCTGGAAATCGCGGAGTTCGAGACGCTTCTCGATCTGGTCAATACGATCTTCTATTCGATGAACCAATTCATATAGATTGTTGAGATCACTTTGGTGCGTGGTCACCATTCGCCGCAGCGAGTGACACTCCGATCTCAAATCTCTGATTGCCAGATCCGACTTGTCATTGCGCTGATGAAGCCGCCGAAGTACCTCGTGAAGGAGCTCCTGGCTTACATCTGTCATTCGGCGGCATTCACGCGCTTAAGGCGGTCGCCGAACAGCTTTTGCTTCAACGCCTCGGTTCTCGCTTGGCCCACGGCAAGCTCGCGATTTGTGTCACGCATGAAGGCTGCGGTCTCTTCAAGAGACTCGGCCAAGCGTTCGGCCTTTTCGTCAAGCTTAAGAAGCTCTTCGTATATTTCTTGCGTAACCTCAGCCATGCAAACCTCCAACCTCTACCCGAGGTTGATAGTATAATTCTCGATCACCGTGTTGGCGAGGAGTTTCTCGCACATCGCCTTGAGGTCGCTCTCCGCCTTCGCCTTATCGTCGTGCTCGATGGCAAGATCGAAGACCTTGCCCTGGCGGACGTGATCGACGCCCGAAAAACCGAGCGAGCCGAGCGCGCCCTCGATTGCCTTGCCCTGCGGATCCAGAACGCCGTTCTTCAGTGTGACGACGACACGTGCCTTGATCATTTTCCCCTCAAACTCAAATCTTGATTACTTTACAAGGACCGGGCCGCTGGCGCGGATCGGTTCGTTCTCATTGATGATGCCGAGACGGCGCGCGACTTCCTGATAGGCGTCGAGCAACCCGCCGAGATCCTTGCGGAAACGGTCCTTGTCGAGACGTTCCTTGGTCTCTATGTCCCACAGGCGGCAGGAGTCCGGCGAAATCTCGTCGGCGAGGATGATGCGCATCATGTCGCCCTCATAGAGCCGGCCGCATTCGATCTTGAAATCGACGAGCTGGATGCCGACGCCGAGGAAGAGACCGGTGAGAAAGTCATTGATGCGGATGGCGAGCGCCATCACGTCGTCGAGTTCCTGCGGGCTTGCCCAGCCGAAAGCCGTGATATGCTCTTCGGACACCATCGGGTCTTCGAGTGCATCCGACTTGAAATAGAATTCGATGATCGAACGCGGCAGGACGAGGCCTTCCTCGATACCGAGGCGGGTCGACAGTTCACCGGCGGCGACATTGCGCACCACCACTTCGAGCGGGATCATCTCGACTTCGCGGATCAACTGCTCGCGCATGTTGAGGCGGCGGATGAAATGTGTCGGAATGCCGATGCGGTTCAGATGCGTGAAGATGAATTCGGAGATCCGGTTGTTGATGACGCCCTTGCCATCGATGATCTCATGCTTCTTTTTGTTGAATGCGGTCGCGTCATCTTTGAAGAACTGCACCAGCGTACCCGGCTCAGGACCTTCGTAAAGGATTTTTCCTTTACCCTCGTAAATCCGGCGGCGGCGGTTGTTCATCTTCTTCTCTTTTTTGTTGGCGGCCAGACTCATGCGAGAGCGGCCGCGGGACTTGTTTTACGCGTCCATAAACGAAAAGCATGCATTTCACAATCATGCTTCAGGCCGATCCCCTGATTTCAGCCTTGTTCGGTGCTGTCGTCTGAATATCGTATTGCACTTTGCGCCCCTTTCGATTTATGTGCGACCACTCTATATTCAAGGCTCACAGATCAGGAGAGGAACATGGTATCCATGCAAGATCGCGAGAAGGCGTTCGAGAACAAATACGCACACGACCAGGAAACCAAGTTCCGGGTGATTGCCCGCCGCAACAAGCTTCTCGGCCTGTGGGCCGCCGGCCTGCTCGGCAAGTCGGACACTGATGCCGCCGCCTATGCCGGGGAAGTTGTCGCCTCCGATTTCGAGGAAGCCGGCGACGAGGACGTGGTCCGGAAGGTGGCCGGCGATCTCAAGGCCGGTGGCCTGTCGCATTCCGACGACGATATCCGCGCCAAGCTGGCCGAGCTTCTGCCGGTCGCCATAGCCCAGTTGGACGCTGCCTGATATCGGCTCGACATCTCGGAAATATTGAAGCCGTCCTTCGGGGCGGCTTTTTAATGTCCGGATATCAGGCCTTCAGGCGCGACAGGAATTGCGCGAAGACCATGGTGCCCTCGGGCCACGGACCATGCCCCGACTCGGGGTTGATGTGCCCGGATTCGCCGGCATCCACCAGGAGCGATCCCCAGGCATTGGCAATATCGCCGGCGTGTTCATACGATCCGTGCGGATCGTTGCGGCTGGCGACCAGGAGCGATGGAAAGGTGAGGGGTTCGCGCGGATAGGCGCCGAATTTCCTCAGTTCGTGCGACTTGGCGCCGGGCCGGGCCATGTCGGGCGGTGAAACGAGGAACGCTCCTGCGACCTTGTCGCCGCAGAGCGGCAGCGCCTGGATCGCGGCTGCGATGCCGAGCGAATGCGCGACCAGCACGACGGGCTTCTTCGTCGCCAGGATGGTCTCGGCGATCGTGCCCACCCAGTCGTCACGCACAGGGTTCTCCCAGTCGGATTGCGACACGCGCCGCGCCGACGAGAGCTTCGCCTGCCAGCGGCTTTGCCAGTGGTCGTCGCCCGAATTGCGGTGGCCGGGAATGAAGAGGATATCGGCTTCTGAGGCTTTCATGCGCCGACAGATGTGTTCGAATCCCGCCAAAGTCAAGACTTTCGCTTCGCAAGCGCAGCATCATCATTGCTTGCGTGGGACAGGAACGTCGCTAAGGTTCATTTAAGAACAACGGCATGAACGGGAGGAACATCATGCTGGGAACCATGCAGGAATGGCCGCTGCTCTGCCACAAGATCATCGATCACGCTGGCAACTGTCACGGCGATCGCGAAGTGGTTTCCCGTTCGGTGGAGGGGCCGATCCACCGCACCAACTATCGCGAGCTGCGGACGCGTTCGCTTAAGTTTGCCAAGCGGTTGGCGATGGAAGGCGTCCGTTCAGGCGAGCGGATTGCCACCATGGCGTGGAATACCTGGCGTCACCTGGAGGCTTGGTATGGCATAACAGGCATCGGCGCCGTCTATCACACGCTCAACCCCCGGCTTTTTCCCCAACAGATCATCTGGATCATGAACGATGCCGAAGACCGCATGCTGTTCGTCGATCTCACCTTCCTGCCGCTGATCGAAAAGATCGCGGCCGAGGTTCCCTCTCTCCGCAAGATCGTCGTGCTGACTGACGCGGCGCACATGCCGGCGACCACGCTCGCCGATGTGGTTTGCTACGAGGAATGGCTGGCCGAGGCCGATGACGACTTCGCCTGGAAAAGCTTCGACGAACGGACCGCTGCCGGAATGTGCTACACATCCGGCACGACGGGCGACCCCAAGGGCGTGGTCTACTCGCACCGTTCGAATGTCATCCACGCGATGACGTCGGTATTTCCGGATGTGATCGGCATGTCGTCGGGCGATTCCATGATGCCGGTCGTGCCGTTCTTCCACGCCAATGCCTGGGGCACGGTGTTTGCAGCACCCATGTCCGGCGCCCGCTTCGTCCTGCCCGGCCCGGGAATGGATGGCAAATCGATCTATGAGATGCTGACCAAGGAGAGGGTGACGGTGACGGCGGCGGTGCCGACGATCTGGCTCATGCTGTTGCAATATCTCGAAAAGGAGAGCGGCAAGCTCCCTGATCTCGACCGCGTCTTCATCGGTGGATCGGCTTGCCCGCGTTCGGTGATCGAAGCGTTCCAGACGAAATACGACGTCAGAGTGCGCCATGGCTGGGGCATGACCGAGCTCTCGCCGATCGGATCGGTCTGCGTGCTGAACGCCGACCACGACGAACTGACGCCGGAGGAGCGTCTCGACGTGCAGGCCAAGCAGGGCCAGCCCTTCTTCACGGTGGAAATGAAGATCACCGACGATGACGACAGGGAGCTACCCAAGGATGGCAGGACATTCGGCAAGCTGAAGGTGAGGGGGCCGGCGGTGGTGGACCACTACTTCAAGCGCCGCAGCCCCGAACAATTCGGCGAGGACCGCTGGTTCGACACCGGCGATGTCGGCCATATCGACCAGCATGGCTATATGCAGATCACCGACCGGTCGAAGGATGTGATCAAGTCTGGCGGCGAATGGATTTCCTCGATCGAGCTCGAAAACCTCGCGGTCGGTCACCCCCAGGTGGCGGAGGCCGCTGTCATCGGCGTGCCGCATCCGAAATGGGACGAGAGGCCGCTCTTGATCGTCATCCGCAAGCCGGACCAGATGCCGTCACGGGAGGACATCCTCGGCTTCATGCAGGGCAAGGTCGCCAAGTGGTGGATGCCCGACGATGTCGTCTTCGTCGATTCGATCCCGCACACCGCAACCGGCAAGATCCTCAAGACCGAGTTGCGCGAGCAGATGAAGGATTATCGGCTGCCGGACGCCTAGCGGTCCCATTCCACCGCCATGCCGACGAACGTAGGCGATCACATCCTTTTGAGATCGTTCAAGATATCGGCGACATCTGCGACAATCTGTGCTAGCGTTGTCTTGCTTGGTCGCGTGGCTGACCGGGCTCGTGCAGGCCAACTTCCGTCAAAGGAGGAATTGTCATGACTGCGCTTCACATTGTCTCGGATGCCGACGGCGAAGTGCCCCACCCGAATATCCGCAAGATCGGCATGCTCGAAGTTTTCGATGCGCTCCACCGGGGCTGGATCGATTTCCGCGAGAAGCCTTCACATTACGTGTTCCTCTGCCTTCTCTATCCCGTCGCTGGCTTAGTCCTCATGGCCTGGAGTGCCGGCGCCAACCTGCTGCCGCTGATGTTCCCGCTGGCATCCGGTTTCGCATTGGTGGGCCCCATCGCTGCGCTCGGGCTCTATGAGATTAGCCGCAGGCGCGAACTTGGCCTGGATCCGTCATGGCGCGAGGCACTCGAAGTACGCAAGTCGCCCGCCTTGTTTTCGATCGCCGCTGTCGCGGCCGTCATGTTCGCGATCTTCGTCGGCTGGCTCGTCATTGCACAGCTGATTTACGAAGCCTATTTCGGCGTCGACTACAATCTGACGACATCTGAATTCTTCCAGAATGTGCTGGGCACATCGGCGGGCTGGGCGATGATGTTCTGGGGTGATCTCATCGGTCTGGTTTTCGCAGTCGTGGTGCTTGCCATATCAGTGGTGACCTTCCCGCTGCTTCTCGAGCGTGACGTCGGCGCGGTTTCGGCGATCTGGACCTCGATCAGGGCGACCGCCGCCAATCCTTTGCCAGTCTTTCTCTGGGGGTTGATCGTGGCGGTGCTGTTGTTCATCGGCAGCATTCCGATCTTCGCCGGCCTTGCCGTCGTGCTTCCGGTTCTCGGCCATGCGACTTGGCATCTCTACCGCAAACTGGTTGAGCCACCAGCGTTGAACAGCTGACGGCGGAGCCGCTAAAGCGCGGTAAAGCCGTTATCGACGAAGAGATGCGCGCCGTTGACGAAGCTCGCTTCGTCGCTGGCGAGGAAGAGTGCGGCGCGCGCGACTTCCTCCGGCTCGCAGATGCGGCCCTGCTGCGCGGCAAGGGCCGCCTCCGAGACATCGACGCCGAGCGCCTGAAGATCCTTGACCTCGCGCAGGCCGTGCGGCGTGCGCACGAAGCCCGGGCAGACGGCATTGCAACGGATATTGCGATCCCTGAATTCGACGGCGATGGCGCGGGCGAACATGTGGACCGCGCCTTTGGTCGTGTCGTAGAGCACTTCCATCGGTGTCGCGGCCACGGCCGAGATCGAGGAGGTGCAGACGATCGATCCGCCGCCCGCCGCGATCATGCCTGGCAGCACGGCCTTGGTCATCAGGAACATCGACTTGACGTTCACATCATGCAGCCAGTCCCATTCTTCCTCTGTCGTATCGAGGAAGGGCTTGATGACGATCGTGCCGGCATGATTGAAAAGTACCGTGATCGGCCCGTAGGCCTCAGTGACCGCAGCTATGGCAGCAGTGACTTCAGCGGTCTTCGAGACGTCGGCGACGGCATACATCGCCGTGCCGCCTGTCGCTTCGATTTCTCTGACAGTGGCAGCAGCCGCCTCGGCATTGCGGTCGATGATCGCAACCTTGGCGCCTTCTGCGGCGAAGAGCTTCGATGACGCTCCACCCATGCCCGTGGCGCCGCCTGAAATGACGGCTACTTTTCCTGCAAGACGGCCACGCATTGGAAATCTCCTGTCGAAAGAACGAGCTTTAGCCGAACACGCGCTTGAAGATCGTGTCGACATGCTTGGTGTGATAGCCGAGGTCGAATTTTTCGCGGAGATCGGCCTCGGAAAGTGCTGCAACCACCTCCGCATCGGCGAGAAGTTCTTCCAGGAAATCCTTGCCCTGTTCCCAGACTTTCATCGCGTTGCGCTGCACCAGCCGATAGGCGTCCTCGCGGGAGACGCCGGCTTGCGTTAGGGCAAGCAGCACGCGCTGGGAATGAACAAGCCCGCGGAACTTGTTCATATTCTTCATCATATTGTCCGGATAGACGAGCAGTTTGTCGATCACACCGGTCAGCCGCGCCAGTGCGAAATCGAGCGTGATCGTCGCATCCGGTCCGATCATCCGCTCGACGGAGGAGTGCGAAATGTCACGTTCATGCCAGAGCGCTACATTCTCCATAGCCGGCATCGCGAAGGAGCGCACCATGCGGGCAAGGCCGGTGAGGTTTTCGGTGAGCACCGGATTGCGCTTGTGCGGCATGGCCGACGAGCCCTTCTGGCCGGGCGAGAAATATTCCTCCGCTTCCAACACTTCGGTGCGCTGCAGGTGACGGATCTCGGTGGCAAGCCGCTCGACCGACGAGGCGACGACGCCGAGGGTGGCGAAGAACATCGCGTGGCGGTCACGCGGAATGACCTGGGTCGAAACCGGCTCCGGCTTCAGGCCGAGCGCCTTGGCGACATATTCCTCGACGCGCGGATCGATGTTGGCGAAGGTGCCGACGGCGCCCGAAATCGCGCAGGTGGCGATCTCCTCGCGCGCCGCGACCAGCCGTGCCCGGCAGCGCTCGAACTCGGCATAGGCGAGCGCCAGCTTGACGCCGAACGTGGTCGGCTCGGCATGGATGCCATGGCTGCGGCCGATCGTGACGGTGTCCTTATGCTCGAAGGCGCGGCGCTTGAGCGCCTCGAGCAACTTGTCGATATCGGCGAGCAGGATGTCGCTTGCCCGGACGAGTTGGACGGAAAAGCAGGTGTCGAGCACATCCGACGACGTCATGCCCTGGTGAACGAAGCGGCTGTCCGGTCCGATGAATTCGGCGAGATGGGTGAGGAAGGCGATCACGTCATGCTTGGTGACCGCTTCGATCTCATCGATGCGCGCCACGTCGAAGACCGCGGCATTGCCCTTTTCCCAGATATTCTTCGCGGACTCCTTCGGGATCACGCCGATCTCGGCGAGGGCGGTGCAGGCATGCGCCTCGATCTCGAACCAGATGCGGAAGCGGGTTTCCGGCGACCAGATGGCGACCATGTCGGGGCGGGAATAGCGGGGGATCATCGGCGAAAGTCCTTGAATAGAGGCGAGGCTGCCGCCCCTCTAACAAATGAGAGCCCTAAGCTCAATGCGGCTTGTGACCATGGGGGCGTGCAAACCACAGGCCGTAGCCGAGGAAACAGAGCAGCGAGAAGGGCCAGTAGTAGTAAATGCTGTCGACCGAATACTGGTAGATCGCGCCTGCAGAGGTGAAGGCGAACTGGAAGAACCAGATGATATTGGGGAACGTCGCATGCCAATGCGAATAGAACACGCGGTATTGCAGGGCGAAAATCCCCGCCGTCGCCGTGTGGGTGGCGAGCAGGATGATGAGCGTTCCGCCGATGAACCGCGCCACCCGACCTCTGCGGCCAAACAGAAATCTCGCAAGCATCAGGCCGGGCGCGAAGCCGAGCGACCCGCCATAGAAATAGACGGCGATCACCGCGAGCGGCGAGGCGATCAGCATGCCATTGTGAGTCCAGATCGAAGCCACGGCCGACATCGCCATCAGTACGCCCCAGGCGGCCGAGCCGAACAGCACGATGTTGGCGTCCGGCACCGCATCATGGAGTCGCGTGCCGAGCCTGCGAAAAAAGCCTTGCTGGACCTGTTGCTGACCCGCCTCTATCTCCGCCATCCCTATGGCCCGTAGGGATTGACTGGCACGGCGATCCACCGGCGGTCATTTCCCTCGAAACCGAAACTGTCGACCAGGATCATGGCCATCATCGTGACTTCCCGGACCTCGGAGGAGATCACGGCGCCGATGCTATATGCGTTGGGGCAGGAGCGGCTCGCCGGCACGGTCGTATCTTCATGCAGGACCGTATCGACGGCGGTACCCTGATACTCCGTCAGCTTGAGGGTAAAGCCAGTATATTCGCCGGTCATGTTGAGGCAGGATTCCGTCGGCGGGAACTTGCGCTCCGTCAGCACCAGCGTGTTGGTGTGGCTATAGGGCGGCGCCGAGACATAGGAATGGAAGCGGACCTTGTGGCCGCGGCTGTCGAGTTCCGAAGGCGGATTATAGACGACGATAACGCCAGGATTTTCCTCGACCTTGTATTTGTCGATCAGCGCCGCGGCCTTGGTGCGCGACATGCTGCGAATCTTGGGCAGCGGCAGTTCCTCGTCGACCCGAATCCGGATTGGGGTCCCCGGCAGAAACGCGTCCTTCTCGATGTCGATGAAATAGATGTTGGAATAGGGAAAGCCCGAGCCGTCGAAAAAGCCGTATTCCTCGAAGGCAAAGACTTTTCCGTCGGGGGAGTAGCCGAGAACGTTGAGCGAAGCAGTGTCGCCGGCGATGGCGGGGGACATGTATACCAGAAGCGAAACTGCGAACGCAAAGAACACCCCCCTCTGCCCTGCCGGGCATCTCCCCCTCAAGGGGGGAGATTGGATGTGGCGACGTTCCGCCCAACGTACCAGGAATGAATGCAGCAGGGCACGACAGTTGCCACCCGGAGAGCATGCCCCTTGCCGATCTCCCCCCTTGAGGGGGAGATGCCCGGCAGGGCAGAGGGGGGTAGGCAACGAACTGAACGGCCGCATTATCCTCTGGCCTTCTCCGCAACGTCTCTCAGCCGAGCGATGTTTGCACGATAGTCCGCGAGTCCCGCCCCCTTGTAAATGGCCGAGCCTGCGACGAACACATTGGCGCCCGCGCCCGAGGGAATACCGATCGTCTCGGCCATGATGCCGCCATCGACTTCGAGTTCGATCGGCCGATCACCGATCATCTTATGGACGCGTCGTATCTTCTCCGTCGTCGCATCGATGTATTTCTGCCCGCCGAAGCCCGGATTGACAGTCATGACAAGGATCAGATCGATCTGCTCGAGAAGGTATTCGACTGAACTTTCCGGCGTCGCCGGATTGATCGCCACACCCGCCTTCTTGCCCAGCGCCCGGATGGCCTGCAGCGACCGGTTGAGATGCGGGCCGGCTTCGGCGTGCACGGTGATGATATCAGCACCCGCCTTGGCGAACGCTTCGAGATAGGGATCGGCCGGCGTGATCATCAGGTGGCAGTCGAACACCGCCTTGGTTAGCGGGCGGAGCGACTTCACCACATCCGGACCGAAGGTGATGTTGGGCACGAAATGCCCATCCATGACGTCGAGATGCACCCAGTCGGCGCCCGCTTCGATGACATCGGTCACTTCCTGGCCGAGCTTCGAAAAGTTCGAGGCGAGGATTGAGGGCGCGATGCGCACAGGTCTGGACATGGTTTCGGACTCCCTTGGATGGAGGCCGCATATCATCCGTTGATGGCAACGGCAATTGCGTCGCGCGCCGAATGGTTCAGGCCATCAGGCTTTCCACCGCTTTGACCGGTGCTTCATTGGCGGCCGGTCCGAAAACGCGTTCGAAATTCTGTCGGATCAGGATATCGACATCGCTCGTCATCACCAGCAGGCCGAGATCGACGAGGCTGGTGACGCCATAGCCCGATATGCCGCAGGGCACGATGCCCGAGAAATGCTCGAGTTCCGGATCGACATTCAGCGAGAAGCCGTGGAAGCTAACCCAGCGGCGCAGCCGTATGCCGATCGCCGCGATCTTGTCCTCCGCCGTCAAGCCGCCGGGCAGGGGGGGGCGCTCCGGCCGCTGGACCCAGACGCCGACCCGATCCTCGCGCCGCTCGCCCTTCACATTCATGTCGGCGAGCGTGCCGATCACGACATCCTCGAGCGCCGAGACGAAGGCACGCACGTCCTGCCGCCGCCGCTTGAGGTCGAGCAGCACATAGACGACGCGCTGACCCGGGCCATGATAGGTGTACTCGCCGCCTCGGCCCGTCTGATGCACGGGAAATTTTTGCGGTGCGAGCAGGTCCTTGGGGTCGGCGCTGGTGCCGGCCGTATAGAGCGGCGGATGCTCGACGAGCCAGACGAGTTCGTCCGACTTGCCATCCGCGATCAGCGTTGCCTCGCGCTCCATCTCAGTGACCGCATCGTCATAGCCTACCGGGTGTTCGGAAATACGCCAGCGCACCGGCGCGGAGCCGGGCGCGGGCAGCATGGATAGGTTGATGTCGGAGCGGTGCATGGCTTGGCCTTCGAATGACGATCCTGCCTATGTGGCGTCATTCGCCGCCAAGCGCAAGATTTTCGAAATAACCCGGCCGTGGCGATGCGGTCGCTGATGTGGGGCGGAA
Source organism: Rhizobium sp. TH2 (assembly GCF_024707525.1). Classification (NCBI taxonomy): domain Bacteria; kingdom Pseudomonadati; phylum Pseudomonadota; class Alphaproteobacteria; order Hyphomicrobiales; family Rhizobiaceae; genus Rhizobium; species Rhizobium sp. TH2. The sequence continues at coordinate 1,913,496 of NZ_CP062231.1, forward strand.
ACAGGTATGTTCCCAATGTAACAGCTGCGGTGATCATGCCGTGCTAACCCATATCTCACACAAGCAAAGGGATTTGCGCCATGACCAAGTATTTGGCTCTCATCATCGCCGGCGGCTGCGCCGCCATCTCGTTCTCGATGTCGTTTCCGCTTCCGCTGTAGCCGCCTTGCACGATAGAAAGCTGCAACTGAAGGTGTCGTCATCGCCTTCGACAAGTCCGGCCTGCGCGCCGACTGGTCGTTTTCCCCTGATATGTTCAGCGAGGTGCGGGATCCTCAGGGAATGGCAAAAACGGTGATCTCGTTGCTGACGCCGCGCAACGCGACATTGCGCGAGACGGGGCTCAGGCCGCGATCGGTGAGCAGGCTCGACGCCTGCGGATCATCGAGGACCGAACCCGTGGCGAATATTTCCTGCGAGGTCGCGAGGTGCTGGACGCGCGAGGCGATGTTGACCGTCTGGCCGAAATAGTCTTGCCGCTCGTTAAGGCTGACCGCGATGCACGGCCCTTCATGAATGCCGATCTTGAGCAGCAGGTCTTCCTTGTCATTTCCCGCATTGAGCCTGCCCATGGCGTCGCGCATATGGATTGCCGCCGAGAGCGCCTTGTCGGGCGTGGGGAACGTCGCCATTACCGCATCGCCGATCGTCTTGACCACAGCGCCGGCTTCCGCCGCCACAATATCCTGCAATATGCTGAAATGCGTTTTCACGAGATCAAAGGCGGCAAGGTCGCCGACGCGGTCATAGAGTTCGGTGGAACCGCGCAGGTCCGTGAACAGGAAAGTCAGGCTTGTGATCTTGAGCCGTTGATCGACCCCGATCGTATCGGTCCGATAGATGTCACGAAAGGTCTGGTGCGTGAGCAGCCGGTTTGCGGTCAGGAAGGGGCGTCGCTTACCCAGCATGTTGTGAAGCGCATCGTTCGCCAGGCAGACCGAGGGCAGGGTGCGGACCTCGGCATGATTTTCCACCTGAATGCGCACCGGGCCAGGCTGCAGCTTGATCACTTCGCCATGGGCCTGGGCCCTGTCATAAACGATCGACAAGGTCCTGCGATCCCTGGTCGTCTCGCCCGAAACATCGAGGAATTGAACCGCATGTGTCACCGGTTCGAAGACGATAGCATAACCGGCCGGCAACTGAAGCGAAATGACGCCTTTCTCACCGGGCGGCAGTTCCAGCGCGTCCACGACGAATTCAGAGACTTTTTCGTCGTAGTCGTCCTCGGGCAGATCGACGCCAGAGCCCCAATATTGCTGCCGGAAATATTCCTCCGGCGACAGCTGGTGAGGATCGTGTCCCTCGATATGGCGGACACGCGGGCTCACTGTGAAGGTGACGTCCACCATCTCGTCGAGTGTCGGTTCATAACCGGCGGCACATAGCGCGCATGTATAGGTCGAGCTCTGCACCGTTTTCAGTGAGGCATTGGCATCGAGCACGCCGCCGCAGCCCGGACACAGGATATTCCACGACATGTCGAAAATACCGAGCCGCGACGCATGCAGGAAACAGGCAATCGTCGGCTCTTCATCAAAGCCATGGCTGGCGGCAAAAGCCAGCGCATTGACGCGATTGAGTTTGCGGTCGGGTGCCTCCCGCACCAGCCGCTCAAGTCCGTCAACAATGTGCGGTTGCGCGGATTGGCGCAACGCCTCAAACAATGACTGGGTTTCGCTCATGGTGAGAGTTTATACTGAATTCGCAGCAGTATAAGCGATTTTTTTGAATTGTCCGGGGGCGGGGCTGCATCTGCGCTGATCGTCGCCGAAATCGTTGCCACCGCTTGCGGTGTGATGATCAGCGCGATCAAGGTGGCACTGTCAGGACGGTGACTTCATAGCCAATCTAGGGCTTGGGCCGGACAAGAGACGCGCCGAACCGCATGATCAATCCCCGCAGTTCCGGCTCCTCGACGAGGTTCTGCGCTTCGGTAAAGGAAACCCATTTGCGCTCCCGCTGGCCGAGTTCCTTGTAATTCTTGACGATCTTTTCGACCTTGACTGCATAGATTTCGACCATGCAGGGGGCGACGCGGCCGTCGCCGATCTGCTTGGCATAGGTATAATGACCGATCGGCTGCCTGTCGGCCTTGCCCTTGATGCCGGCTTCTTCGAAAGCCTCGCGTTCGGCGACCTGGTGCGGCGCCTTGCCTTCCATCGGCCAGCCGCGTGGGAGAACCCAGCGCCCGGATGTGCGTCCCGTCACGAGGAGCATCTCGTAGCCATCGGCCGCCTTGCTGTGGCGATAGCAGATCGCGGCAAATTGCTGCCGTCGTTCGTTGCTGAACAACATGTAACCGGCTTGCGCCAGCTTGGAGAGAAATGAAGAGCCAGTCGACATTCTGCCTTAGAGCCTCTTGCATTGAAATGGAATCGGTTCTGCCGGAGCAGGTTTTCGTCAGGGCAGAGGCGATCGGCGAAGGTCGTACCCAGATGTACGGTAGAGCCGATCGCCTCTGATCCTGACGGCAAGATGCCCGGCCCTTCGGGTTGGCTGAAGCGGGCCGCCTCTTTGACCGGCCGGCTTGGCCGTATGCTTTGGCTACGACGCGCGCCGGCCGGTCAAACATGCGACTCCGCTTGAGCCAACAGAACCGGTTCCATTTCAATGCAAGAGGCTCTAACTCCCGGTGCCCCTGAGTGTTCGTTGTTCCGGATCGTCAGAGGCCGGCCACCCGACGAAGGTCATCCTTGGCACCGGGGGCGGCTGCCAAAACCGGGGCGCCGCGTGTCAGGCCATCCCCTGCGGTCGGGAACCGGTGGTACCAGCCGCCAGCCTCCTTCACGAGGCAGTAGCCGGCGAGGCAATCCCAAGCGTGCATATAGGGCTCGTAATAGCCGACCAGCCGCCCGGCCGCGACATAGGCGAGCATCAGCGCGCCCGAGCCGTTGCGGATGAAGTTGCCACCGGCGGTGAGCAGGTCCTCGACCATTTTCGCCACAACCTGCGGGGTGACGTGATTGTTGGCGCCGATGCCGGTGACGGCGTTGCGGATGTTGCGGCTGCCATCGAGCTTGAGCGGCTTGCCGTTGAGCGTCGCGCCCTGACCGGCTGCCGCCGCATAGACCTCCTGATGGCAGGGTGAGGCGATGACGCCGATGACCGGTTCTTCGTCCTTGAGCAGTGCGATCGAGACGCACCAGTTCGGCATGCCGTTGACGAAGGGGCTGGTGCCATCGATTGGATCAACCACCCAGGTCAGGCCCGATGTGCCCGCCTGCAGCCCATATTCTTCGCCGAGAAAACCGTCATCGGGGAATTTTTCCGCCACGCGCTTGCGGATCAGATTCTCGACGTCGCGGTCGGCGATTGAGACGACGTCCTGCGGATCGCGCTTCTGTTCGATGACGAGCGTCTCGCGGCGGTTGAAATAATCGAGCGCCAGTGCGCCCGCCTCGTCCGCCATTGCGCGGGCGAGTGCGAAGCGCGTGTCGATCTCGCGGGAAAGATGAATGGTCATTGGAAAAATCGGTCCTTTAAATCACGAGGAAATCAGTGCGATGCCGCGTTCCCGGAGGCCGACGGCAACGCTGGAGGAAGTGGCCAGTGATCGCTCAACGGCCGGGTCCACGACGAAGAGAGTGCCGACGTCGGTCTTGACCTCGTATTCGACATGGTCGCCAAGATAGGCGGCATGCGTGATGGTGCCGGCAAATGGCGCTTCCGCCGCAGGGTCGAGGGTGATGGCATTCGGCCGCACCGCAAGCCGGGCTGGGCCGGGCAGGGCGCCCCTGGCGGGAACGCGATGTTCGAGCCCGCCGATGCGGATCAGCGCCTGGCCGCCTTCCGACGACAGCACTTCGCAATCCACGACATTCGCCTCACCCATGAAGTCGGCGATGAAGGCGGAGGTGGGTGTTTCGTAGAGCTCGCGCGGCGTGCCGACCTGGGCGATCTCGCCATCCTTCATGATCACCACGCGGTCGGAGACCGCGAGCGCCTCGTCCTGGTCGTGGGTCACATAGACCGCGGTAAAACCGAGGCGCTGTTGCAGCTCGCGGATTTCAGTGCGAACACGGCGACGAAGGCGCGCATCGAGATTGGAGAGCGGCTCGTCGAGCAATAGAACCTGCGGTTCGAGTGCCAGCGCCCGAGCGACGGCGACACGCTGCTGCTGACCGCCGGAGAGCTCGGCCGGCAGGCGATGGCCGAAGCCACCGAGGCCGACTGTCTTGAGCACGTCCTCGGCCCGCTCGCGTGCTTCCTTCTTCTTGTAACCCGAGGACTCCAATCCGTATGCGACGTTGTCGAGTGCATTCATGTGCGGGAACAGCGCGTAGGATTGGAAGACCATGGAAACGTCGCGCTCATTGGCCGGCAGCATGGTCACGTCCTTGTCGCCGATCAGGATGCGCCCGGCGGTCGGGTGTTCGAGGCCGGCCAGCATGCGCAGCGTCGTCGTCTTGCCGCAGCCGGAGGGGCCGAGCAGCGTCACCAGTTCGCCGGGATGGATCGTCAGCGACAGATCGGGGATCGCTGTAAAGGCGCCGAACGTCTTCTTCACGTTCTCGAAGGTCACCGAGCCGGCCTTGATGGTCTTCATGCTGTTTTCTCCTTGCCCACGGACGCGGGGCTGAGGGACGCGACGGGAATGGCGACACGGTTCTCGCGTCGCAGACGACGTTCGCCTACCAGGTATTGGAAGCCCGCGATGATGGCGACCATCACGACGATGAGAGCCGAGGAATAGGCGATCGCCACGCCGTACTCGCCGTTCTCGACGAGGCCTACGATGTAGGATGTCGCCATGTTATACTCGGCACTGACGAGGAAGATGACTGCGCTGATCGACGTGATGGCGCGGACGAAGGAATAGACGAGTGCCGCCGTGATCGCAGGCCGGAGCAGCGGCAGGACGACTTTGCGGATCGTCCGGAAACTGTTGGCGCGGAGCGTCAGCGACGCCTCGTCCAGGCTCTTGTCGAGCTGGCTCATTGCCGCTACGCCGCCACGCACGCCGACCGGCATGTTGCGGAACACGAAGCATGCGATCAGGATCGCCGCCGAGCCGGTCATTTCCAGCGGCGGCAGGTTGAAGGCCATGATGTAGCTGATGCCGATGACGGTGCCGGGAATGGCAAAGCTCATCATCAGCGCGAATTCGAACAGTTCCCGGCCGGCGAATTTCTGCCGCACGATCAGGTACGCTGTGAGCAAGCCGACGATTGCGGTCAGCGGCGCCGAAATCAGCGCGATTTCCATCGTGGTCCAGAACGAGTTCCACGCGACGCCCGTCCAGGCGATGCCATTGTCGCCGAAGCTTATGGAGAAGGCCTTGATGTAATGGGCGAACGTCAGCGAGTTATCGAGGCCCCAGGTTTTCACGAAGCCGCCGAACAGGATCATGCAATAGATGACGATGGTGAAGAGCATCCAGGGAACCACCATCCAGTGCACCGCGATGGAGACCGATTTCGGCAGTGCCGCGTGCTGGCCTGAATCACCCTTGCCGGTCACGGTCGCGAAATTCTTGCCGGAGAGCCAGAAGCGCTGGGCGAGGAAGGCCGACAATGTGAAGACCAGCAGGATCATGGCGAGCACCGCCGCCCGGGTCGGATCGTTCTGCGAGCCGACGACGGCGAAGAAGATATCTGTCGAGAGCACACCATGGCTGCCGCCGAGCACCATGGGATTGCCGAAATCGGCCATGCTTTCGATGAAGCCGATCAGGAAGGCGTTGGCGAGCCCCGGCTTCATCAATGGTAGCGAGACACGCCAGAATGTGCGCCAGCGATCGGCACGCAATGTCTGTGATGCTTCCTCCATCGACGGGCTGACGCCCTCGACCACACCGATCAGAACGAGGAAGGAGATCGGCGTGAAGGACAAGACCTGCGCAATCCAGATGCCGGTGAGACCATAGAGCCATCGGCCGGGCTCGATGCCGAAGGCGGATGAGAGCGTCTGAGTGATCACACCCGAGCGGCCGAAGAGCAGGATCAGCGCCAGCCCGACGACGAAGGGCGGCGTGATGATCGGCAGCACGGTCAGCAGCCGCAGCGCCTTCTTAAAGGGAAAGCGTGTGCGTGTGGCGACCAGCGCGAAGGCGAGGCCCATCAGCGTGGAGCCAGCGGCGGTCATGATCGCCAGGAACAGCGTGCGCCAGGCGACCCCGCAGCGATTGCCGCCAATCACGCAATCGAGGCTCCAGATCGAGGGATCGACGATGTTCTTGGAAAATCCCCCCGCATTGAACGAGCCGTCGAAATCCTGAAATGCGCCGATGAACATGCTGCCGATCGGATAGAAGACGAAGATCACCACCAGGAAAACCAGCATGGCGATCGAAGCGACAATGAAGGCATCGCCGCGCATGGCTCCGCGATCGACGAGGCCGAAGGCGAAGACAAGCACGAAGGCGAGAGCGGCCACGACTGCACCAGCGCCCATCGGTGGCTGGCCATCCGCCAGAGTACCGAACAGGCTCTCGCTGATGCCCCAGGTCCAGCCGGAAAAGCCGATCGCCAGGCCCTGAAGCGCAAGTAAGATCACGCCCGCGCCACCGATTATGGCGAGCAGCGTGCCGCGGCGGTGAGGGTCATCGATATAGCGCACGCCCATGCCTGCCAGCAAAAGCAGTGCCACGACCCCCAGCCACCATCGGCCGTGGGAGAATATCTGGAGAATGGCAGGCGCGCTGGATGCTTCGCCCGGAAAGCCGGCGAGCCAGCCGAAGCCATAAAAGCCGCCATCGATGCGATACCAGGGCAGGACGAGGAAGGCGGCAATGGCGAGCGCGAGCACGATCGTCAGCCGGCGTCTGCTATTGTCCATATCCAACCTCGATCAGATGAAAAAGCCGGGCCGCGGGGAACCGACGGCCCGGCACGAAAGCGGCATCAGTTGGCGTTTGCACCGATTTCGGTGTCCCAGCGCTCGAGCAGCGCCTTGCGCTTTGCTGGGTCGCCATAGGTCTTGAAGTCGTAGTCGATCAGCTTGATGTCCTCGAACTTCGGCGATTCCTTGGGAACTTCCGCATTCTTGTTGGAGGGAAGCTGGAAGGACTTGGCATCCTTCATATGCGACTGCACATCGGCCTTGAGCGCCCAGTCGTACCAGATCTTGGCGTTTTCGAGGTTCTTCGCACCCTTGACGATCGACATCGAGCCGATTTCATAACCGGTGCCCTCGCAAGGCGCGCCCGGCTTGACGGGGAAGCCTTCGACAGCCTGGGCGACGGCGTCATGCATGAAGACGATGCCGAGTGCGGTTTCGCCACGCGCGGCAGCCTTCACCGGTGCCGAACCGGACTTGGTGTACTGCGAGACATTGGCGTTGAGTTTGCCAAGATATTCGAATGCCTTGTCCTCGCCCATGATCTGCACCAGCGTCGCGAGCGCCGTATAGGCCGTGCCCGACGAATTCGGATTGGCGATCTGGATCTCGCCCTTGAAGGCCGGATCGAGCAGGTCGGCCCAGCATTTGGGTTCCTTGAAGCCCTTTGCCTTGAAGATATCCGTGTTGAAGCCCCAGCCGAGCGCACCGGCATAGACGCCGACCGTCTTGTAGCCCGAGCTTTCGGCCTGCTTGACGGCCCAGTCGTTGAGCTCGGCGAGCATAGGGGACTTGTATTCCTGGGTCAGGTCTTCCGATGCTGCTTGAAGATGCGGGTCGCCGGTACCGGCCCACCAGATATCGGTCTTCGGGTTGCGTGCCTCTGCACGAATCTTGGCATAGGTCTCGCCGGACGACAGGCGCACCATGTTGACCTTGATGTCGTGATCCTTCTGGAAACTATTGGTCATCTGCTCGCAGATGACGACGTCGGCCGAACAGATCAGATTGAGATCGCCCGCCGCTTGCGCGGAAAAGCCAAAGAGTGAAACACCTGCGGCCAGCCCGGCCATGATCCAGCTTTTAGAATTCATCCTATCCTCCTCGATGATCCCGGCGTCTCCTCGCCGTTCGCTTTTGCAAGCGTGTGCAAAAACTGACATGGAGGAAAACCACGTGTCAACTGCTTTGTTCGCTTGAAGCCAGATTTGTGCGTACTCAGCCATTGCACAGCATTGCACATCCATGCGAAGAACTGTGCAATACCGTCAACAACTGGGGCGCCATGGGCAGGGTTTTCGTCAGTGCACAGGAAGTAGCCGAGCGGGCCGGGGTCTCGCGTTCGGCGGTTTCGCGGACCTTTACGCCGGGGGCCAGCGTTTCCCAGGACACGCGGCGCAAGGTGCTGGAGGCGGCCGATGCGCTCGGCTACCACGTCAACCATCTCGCGCGCGGCCTGATGCGCAATGAAAGCGGTATCGTCTGCCTGATCGTCTCGGAGATCGGCACGCCCTATCGCTCCGCACTAATCCGGGCGGTCACGCAGCAATTGCAGCTGTCGGGAAAGATCGCCATGCTGATCAATACCGACCGATCCGATGGCAGCGTCGATCTGGCCCTCCGGCAGGCCATCCGCTATCGGGCGGATGCCTCGATCATTCTCTCCGGCCTTCCGGACAAGCGTATCGCCCAGCTTTGCCTTAACAGCGGGCAGCGTCTGGTGCTCATCAATCGCGACGACGACCAGGAAGGCCCGTTACGCATCAATCTCGATGATGCGGAGGCTGCGCGCCGTGTCCTCACCGCCTTCGTTCGCGCCGGCTGCCGCAAGCTCGCTTTCGCCAACTCCGAGGCCGGCACCCCGAGCCTGATGGCCCGCGAGGCTGGGTTCGTTGCCGCTGCCAAGGAGATCGGGCTGGAAGTCACCGTCGCGCGCTACGGCCACACGGGTTACGAGGCGGGGCGGGTGCTGGCGCAAAGGCTGCTCACGCTGCCCGAGCGGCCGGACGCGGTCTTCTGCGCCACCGACCTGATCGCCTGCGGCTTCATGGATGCGGCGCGGCGGCAGTTCTCGATCTCGATTCCCGACCAGCTCTGCGTCGCCGGCTTCGACGATATCGAACAGGCCTCGTGGGCATCCTATGATCTCACCACATTCACCCAGCCGGTCGATGAGATCGCCGCCGCCGCCGTGGCCTGGCTGTCAAGCGATGCCGCCGGGGCAAGGCAAGAACGCGTTCGCCTGCATGCGGAGCTGGTTTGGCGGTCGTCGATCCGAGGCGGATAGAGGGTATGAGGGCTCAGCGGGTATCCTGGTAGAAGGTGGGCACGTTCATCAGGTGTCGAGCATCTCGCTGTGCTCTCGCCCTTCCTCACGGTCATCGACCAGCAGGCGGATGGTGTTGCAGACCGATCTGGTCGTGCGAACCTCATGCGGGGTAAACGTGCCGGTGCCTTCGCGGCCGTGATGGAAGTGTCGATGATGTTAACGGTGGTGGTGTCCGCTACTTCTTTCTGCCGATCACATCATCCGTGTTGGCAAGCAGTTTCCTCACCGCGAGCCTGGCGGCATTCGGTTGCTTCAGGCGAATCTTCTGCTCGATAGCTTCGTGCATCTTCTGGGCATGTCGCAGGCTGTTCACCTCGCGCGTCACATGGACGAAGAGGTTGTTGAGCGCGGATTCGATCATCGCCCCAAGCGGCACGAGAAGGTCGTTTCCGGATGCCTTAAGGATTGCCATGTGGAACCGGGTGTCGGCGCGCGTGCGTTCGGAAAGCGTGGAGGCTTCGCCCATCTCCTTCAGCGCCTTGCTGATTTCGCCCATCTGATCGTCATTGCGCCGGATGGCAGCGAAGGCTGCGGCCTCGGGTTCGATAATGTATCGGAACTCCTGCACCGTGGTGAGAAATGCCTGCCGGTCGGGCGCGCTGGCATACCAGCTCAGCACATCGCGATCGAGCAGGTTCCAGCGTTCCTTCGGCTCGACCCAACTGCCGACCTTGGGGCGTGACGCGAGCAGGCCCTTGGCCATCAGCATCTTGATCGCCTCGCGCACCGCCGACCGGCTGACGCCGAATATTTCCGACCACTTCGCCTCGTTGGGCAGAATGGTGCCCGGCGGATACTCACCCTGCACGATGAGCAAGCCGATTTCCTGGGCGATTGAAGTATGGACGCTCGAGCCGGCGATACGGCTGCCTTCCAGGCCGCGTGGAATGCTTGCGTTTTCGACCCTGCCGGTTTTCCTGGTTGTCGTATCGGCTCCGTTGTCTGGCATATCAGTTCCGAAATCACACCTTATCCATCGGTTTCGCGACTTGCGCGAATCCGGTCAAAAGCTACCGCCAAGACAATGAAGCTGCCCACGAATGCTCCCTGCCAGAATGTACTTATCCCCAGCAGTGTCAAGCTATTACGGATGATCTCGATGAGCGCCGCGCCCACCACCGAACCGAACACCGTGCCGGCGCCGCCCATCAGATTTGCGCCGCCGATGACGGCCGCCGCGATGACGCTGAGTTCCATCGACTGGCCGAGATTTGTCGTCACGCCGCCAAGCCATCCTGCCTCCAGGACGCCCGCGATGCCCGCCAGAAGTGCGGAGAACATGTAGACGGTGATCTTCAGCCGCCGCACGGCGATACCGGTCAGCACGGCTGCCTTCTCGTTGCTGCCGATGGCAAAGACATGGCAGCCCCAACGCGTCCATTTCAGGATCAGGCCGGTGATGACGGCGAGAATGAACAGCGCGATCACCGGATTGGCGATGCCGAAAGTGGAACCACCGCCGAGCCAGAACAGCCGGGCTTCATCAGGGCCGAACTGGTAGATCATCTTGTTCTGCGACAACACCATCGCGGCACTTCGGGCGACGGAAAGCATGCCCAGCGTGACGACAAAGGGCGGTATCCTGAGATAGGCGATCAGCATGCCGTTGATGGCGCCGACGAAGAGCGCGACGATGAGCGCCGCGCCGGCACTTGCCCAGAGCGGATAACCCGCATTCATGCAGATCGCCAGCACCATCGCCGACAGGCAGAGGATGGAGCCGACCGAGAGGTCTATGCCGCCGGATATGATGACGACGGTCATGCCGAGCGCGACGATTGCCACGAACGCGAAATTGCGCGTCACGTTGAACAGGTTCTGCGGCGTCGCGAATGTGTCGGTGATCACGCTGAGCGCCAGGCAGGCCAGAAGCGCAGCGACGAACACCCAGAATTCCGGCTTCGAAAAGATCAGCGACAGCCGCGTGTGCGTTTGCCGGTCGATCGCCTTGTCCATTTCCATGGTCATATCAGTGTCACCCCCTCCATCATGCCAGTTCGATCGCGCCGGTTATCAGGCCGGTGATCTCTTGGGGTGACGAATCCGCCGCACGCTTGTCGGCGACCTTGGTGCCGCGACGCAGGACAACGATACGATCGGCGACGGCAAATACGTCCGGCATGCGATGGCTGATCAGGATGACGGCGACGCCCTGCCGCTTCAATTCGCGGATCAGGTTGAGCACCTCCTCGACCTGACGGACGGAAATGGCGGCGGTAGGCTCGTCCATCAGAACGATATCGGCCGACGAGAGGCGCGTCCTGGCGATTGCCACCGCCTGCCGCTGGCCGCCGGACATCTGCCGCACGAGATCCCTCGGCCGGGTTTCCGATTTCAGTTCCTTGAAGAGCTTGCCCGCGGCCTCGTTCATGCCGCGATAGTCGAGGATCTTGAAAGGGCCGATATTGCGCGTCAGTTCGCGGCCGAGGAACACATTGACCGCAGCCGTCAGGTTGTCGCACAGCGCCAGATCCTGGTAGACGATTTCGATGCCGTTCTCGCGCGCCTCGACAGGTTTGTGAAACGAGACTTCGCGGTCCTTGATGAAAATCTGGCCATGAGACGGCCGGAAATTCCCCGCGATAATCTTGACCAGCGTCGATTTCCCCGCGCCGTTGTCCCCCATCAGCCCGATCACTTCACCCTGCTCCACCGTCATCGAGACGCTGTTGAGCGCGTGAATTGCCCCGAAATGCTTGGAGACCTGTTCAAGTCTCAGTACCGCCATACACTCCTCCTCTGCCTGGCCCACGGATTAGGCCGGAATCCGGCGCCCGCGTCAATAGCTGGACAAAGCATATAAAATGATTTATCAGACAAATAGATTTATATGATAGTATGACAGTTGCATTGCCTGGGGAGGTGGAATGCATATTCTGGTGACGGGAGCAGCCGGCAAGGTAGGGCAGGCATTCATTGCCGCGACCTTGGCTGACCCGACGCATGCCGGTACCAGGCTGCGCGCTCTCTGCCACAATCGTCTTCTCCCCGAGACCGACAGGCTCTCGGTCGTGCAGGGTTCTATCGCCGAGCGCGATGTTTGCCGCGCGGCACTTGATGGAATCACCCATGTGGTTCACCTCGCGACCTGCAAGGAAGTCCCCGAGACGGTGATGGATGTCACGGTTAAAGGCCTGTTCTGGCTGTTGGAGGAATTCAGGCTCAGCCCGCACGCGAAGCGTTTCCTGCTCGTTGGCGGTGATGCCGCCGTCGGCCATTTCTTCCACAAGCATCCGGCGCCGATCACCGAAGACGCGCCCTACATGGCTTATCCCGGCTGTTACGCGCTGTCGAAAGTGCTCGAAGAGGTCATGGTCCAGCAGTTTGGCATCCAATACGATATGGACTGGACCTGCGTCCGCGCGCCCTGGATCATGGAGAAGGATGATTTCAAGGCCAGCCTCTCCTTTGGAGACGATCTGTTTGGTGGTCCGGATTGGAAGACGATGGTGAGCGAGGCCGAAGCCGGAGAATGCCGCAGCGCCGGCGCCGTGCCATTGCTCCGCGACGCATCGGGCCATCCTATCGACAGGAATTTCGTGCATGTCGACGACCTGGTCGCGGCGATATCGCTGGCGCTCGTGGCGCCCGCGGCACGCCAGCGCCTCTACAACATCTGCATGGATGAGCCGGTCAATTATGCGCGGCTGGCGGACCATCTCGCCAAAACCCGTGGCCTGCCGTCAAAGGACATCAAGAGCAATTACGTCAGCAACTGGATGGACAATAGCCGCGCCAAGGCCGAGCTCGGATGGCGGCCGCGCTATGACCTCGAAAAGCTGATTGAAGCTTCCTGGCAATACCAGCGTTCCCCGAATGATGAGAGGAGGGTCTGGTATCCAGGTTGAGAGCCGACGCGGAGCGATCCGCGGCGGTCTATAAGTCACGTTAACCAGAATTTTGGGAGGAATTCATGCGACGACTGTTGACGACTTCTCTTGCCATGGCGGCTCTCGCCTGGCTCTCCGCGACCGCTTATGGTGCGGACAAGACCCTCGCTATCGTGGTCAAAGGCCTCGATAATCCTTTCTTCGAGCAGATCAATCTCGGTTGCCAGAAGTGGAATGCCGAGAATGCTAGCTCGGGCTACAAATGCCTTTATACAGGCCCCGCATCGAGCGCCGATGAAGCCGGTGAGGTGCAGATCGTCGAGGACCTGCTCAATCGCCCCGATGTCGTGGCGATCGCGATTTCACCATCCAACGCGCCGCTGATGGCGAACCTCTTGAAGAAGGCCCAGCCCAAGATTCCGGTCATGACCATCGATGCCGATCTCTCCGCTGCTGATGCGGGTCTACGCAAGACCTACCTCGGCACCGACAACTATCTGATGGGCGTGAAATTCGCCGAGCATTTGAAAAAGCTGAAGCCCGAAGGCGGCACGGTGTGCCTGCAGCTCGGAAACGTGGCGGCCGACAACATCAATCAACGTGCCGCCGGCACGCGTGATACGCTGTCGGGCAAGAAGGGAATCGAGCGGCTTGCCGGCGAAGGCGGCTGGACCGAGATCGACGGTTGCCCGGTCTTCACCAATGACCAGATCGATCTGGCCAACCAGCAGATGGCGGATACGTTCACTGCCCATCCCGATCTCACAGCCTTCATGCTGATCGGCGGCTGGGCGCAGTTCGCCCCGCAGGCCTATGCCGGGGTTACGGACCAGGTGATGGACAAGCTCAAGTCCAAGACGCTCGCCATCGTCGCCGGTGACACCCTGCCGCCGCAGATGGATGCGCTGAAGGCCGGACGCAGCCACGTGCAGGTGGGACAGCGGCCGTTCGAAATGGGCTATCGCGCACCGACGGTTATGATCGAACTGATCGAGGGCAAGACCGTCGAGCCGATCATCTTCACCGGTCTCGACGAATGCACGCAGGAAACTGCCGAGACCTGCATTGCCAAGTAGGCAGTGCTCCGGGTCCCGGCACTGACTTCCGGGACCCGTTTTCATCGCCGCCAACGTCTCACCGGCCCTTCTGGACTGCCGGAGGGAGGCGCTTTGTCAAAAATTCGAGCATGACGCTCGACAGAGGAGGAAATCATGAAACTGAGATATGCAATCGCAGCGCTGCTCGTGGCGACCGCCTTCACCGTGCCGGGCGCCCAGGCGCAGGAAAAGAAACAGCTCGCATTCGTCGTCAACGGCGCATCCGACTTCTGGAAGCTGGCCGAAGCCGGCGTCCGCAAGGCGCAGGAAGAACTGCCGAACTACGAACTGAGCTTGAAATATCCCGAGCAGGCGGCCGCCGCCGTACAGCAGCGGTTGATGGACGACCTCGTGGCCGCAGGCGTTTCAGCCATCATGGTCAGCGCGGTCGATCCGAAGTCCTCGACCGATGCGCTCAACCGCGTCGGCGGACAGGTGCCGCTGTTCACCACGGACAGCGATGCGCCCGATACCAATCGTATCGCCTATATCGGTTCGTCCAACACCGATGCCGGCAAGCAGGCGGGCGAGATCGCACTCAAGGCATTGCCCGATGGCGGCAAGTGTATCGGCTTCGTCGGCCTGCCGGGCGCGGACAATGCCCGCGAGCGCATCGACGGCATGAAGTCGGTGATCGCGGGCTCCAAGGTCGAGCTGATCGACGTGCGCGGCGACGACATCGACATGACGCGCGCCAAGCGAAACGTCGAGGACGCGCTGGCCGCCAACCCCGACATCACCTGCATGGTCGGCTTCTATTCATACAATCCGCCCCGCATTTACGAGGTGCTGAAGGAAGCCGGCAAACTTGGCCAGATCACCGTCGTGGCGTTTGATGAGGATCCGATCACCTTGGGTGGCGTTCGCGAAGGCACGATCGCCGGCACCGTCGTGCAACAGCCTTACGAATGGGGCTACCAGGGCATGAAGCTGATGGCCAAGTATCTCGAAGGCGATAAATCCGTCGTCCCCGCCAACAAGCTGATCATCGTGCCGACGGCGATCATCGACAAGGCAAATGTCGATGCATTCGAGGCCGAACTGAAGTCGCGCATCGGCGGCTGACACCTCGAAGGATACAGGCCGGCAACGTCCTCAAACCTCCCGCCGGCCTGTATTTCCTGTATAGCTAGCGTTTCGCCACCAGACATTGATGCAATGCCCGACCCGTTCATTCAGATCTCGAATGTCAGCAAACAATATCCCGGCGTCCTGGCGCTCGATGGCGTGAGCCTGTCGGTCGCGCCGGGCGAGGTGCTGGGCATCGTCGGAGAGAACGGCGCGGGAAAATCCACGCTGATGAAGATTCTCGGCGGCGTGGTGGAACCGACATCTGGCAGCATCACGGTGGATGGTATCGAGTCCAACCGCCTGACGGTTGCCGGTTCCATGGCCGCCGGCATCGCGTTCGTGCATCAGGAACTCAATCTTTTCGAGAACCTGACGGCCGCGGCCAATATCTTCATCGGCCGCGAGCCGCTGATGGGCGGAGCTTTGCGCCTGATCGACAACAAGCGCGTGACCGAACTTGCGGCCCCGCTTCTGAAGCAACTGGGTGCCGAATTCAGCCCCGATACGCTCGTCGGATCTCTTTCGCTTGCCGAGATGCAACTGGTCGAGATTGCCAAGTCGCTGTCGCGCAAGTCGCGGCTGATCATCATGGATGAACCGACATCCAGCCTGACGGCAACCGAGACCGAACGCCTGATCGCCGTCATTGGCGCGCTGAAGGCTGGCGGCGTCAGCATCGTTTTCATTTCGCACCGGCTGATGGAGGTCGAGCGATGCGCCGACCGGGTCGTGGTGCTCCGTGACGGCAAGCAGGTCGCGGCACTCGAGCGATCGCAAATCAACGCGGATACGATGATCCGGCAGATGATCGGGCGCGACCTCAAGACGCTCTATCGTACGCCCAAGGCGCCGCCGGGCACGCCCGTGCTGGAGTTGGACAAGATCAGGACATCACACTGGCCGGATCGTGCGGTCGACCTCACGGTTAGGCACGGCGAAATCGTCGGGCTGGCGGGCCTCGTCGGATCAGGGCGCACCGAACTTGCCTGCACCATCTTCGGCCTTGATCCGCCAAAGGGCGGCGCGATCCGAATCGATGGCAGATCGACGAGAATTGACACACCACGCGATGCGATCGAGCGCGGCATTTACCTGATCCCCGAGGATCGCAAGCGGTCGGGTCTGGTGCTCGATTTTTCGATCCGCAACAACGTCACGCTCGCCAACTTGCCTAGATATGCGCGCGGTGGGCTTGTGGATGTGCGCGCCGAGGGCGGCGTTGCCGAGAGGCAGCGGTCGAAGCTCGACATCAGGGCGAGGGATGTCGCGCTCGGCGTGGGATCGCTTTCGGGGGGCAACCAGCAGAAGGTGGTGCTGGCGAAATGGCTGTCCATGGCACCCAGGCTGCTGATCTTCGACGAGCCGACCCGCGGCATCGATATCGGCGCCAAGAACGAGATCTACCAACTCATGCGCGACCTTGCGGACCAGGGCGTCGGCATCCTGATGATCTCGAGCGACATGGAAGAAATCATCGGCGTCAGCGATCGTGTCGCGGTGATGCACGAAGGGGCGATTGCCGGCTTCCTGGAGCGGGCGGATTTGAGCGAGCCGGCGATCATGTCGCTGGCCGTGGGGAGACACTGATATGACATTGAACGGAAAGCCGGAGCCTCAAGCATGATCAACCGCAAGGACCTGTGGCTTCTGATCCTGATCCTGGTCGTGGGCGCGATCGTGGCATTGATCAATCCGAGATTTCTCTCGCCGATCAACCTCTCCAACACCGCCAACCTGATCGGACTGTTCGGCATTTTCGCGATCGCCCAGGCCTTCGTCATCATATCCGGCGGCATCGAGCTCTCCGTCGGCTCGATCATAGCGCTGCTCGGCGTGATATTCGTCGATCTGGTGGCGCTCGGTACGCTGCACTGGAGCCTGGCCTTCATTGCCGTCATCGTGCTGGGCTGTCTGATCGGTCTCGTGCACGGCTTTCTCGTCGCCAAGGTCGGGCTCCAGCCCTTTGTCGTGACACTATGCGGCCTGCTGATCTATCGCGGTGCGGCGCGTTATTATACCGATGACGCGACGGCGGGGTTTCCCTTCGGCGCGAGTTTTCCGACGCTCGAATGGCTTACCACGGGTAGGTTCTACGGTATTCCGCACAGTCTGATCGCGTTCCTGATCATCACCGTGATCATGGGCATCGTGCTGCACAAGTCGGTCTTCGGCCGCTACCTGCTGGCTGTCGGCAAGAATGAGGAGGCCGCGCGCTACAGCGGCATCGGTACGTCGAAAATTACCATCGCGGCCTATGTCATCTGCTGCGGGCTGACCGCGCTCGCGGCCATCTTCATCGCCATGTACACGCGCTCTATCTCGCCCTCGTCGCATGGGAATTTCTACGAACTCTACGCCATCGCAGCGGCCGTACTTGGCGGTTGTTCTCTAAGGGGCGGGGAGGGATCGATCGTCGGCGTGGTGCTCGGAACAGTGCTGCTGCAGGTGCTGCAGAATCTCGTCAACCTGCTCGGCATTCCGAGTTCGCTCAACTTCGCCGTCATGGGCTCGGTCATTCTGCTCGGTGTTCTGGCCGACCAGCAGTTTTCACGACGCACGCCGATGGGCCGACGGTAAATCGAAGTGATAGCGCAAGTGAGCCGGAATGCTGCTGCGAAACCGTAGAATAGATTTCCGCTTGAGGCCATACTTATCGGGCTTGCGATTGGCGCCAGTGATTGCAAGGACGCGTCACATCACCGCTCCTGTCTGCCAAGGTACGAATTCGACGCCGCCGAACCCCAGCGCCTCGGATTTCGTCGCTTCCCCTGACGCGACACGGACAAAAGCGTCGAAGATTTCCTGGCCTTTTTGTGCGAGCGAAACGCCTTGGAGAATGTCGCCCGTGTTGACATCCATGTCTTCCTTCAACCGCTCATACATCTCGGAGTTTGTTGCGACCTTGATGCAGGGAACGGGCTTGTATCCCGAAACCGAGCCCCGGCCCGTGGTGAAGACTATGAGGTTCGCGCCGGAGGCGACTTGCCCGGTGACGGAGCAGGGATCGTAGCCGGGGCTGTCCATGAACACGAACCCCTTCTTGTCGATGGCCTCGCCGTAAAGGTAGACTTCTTCGAGCGGCGCGGAACCGCCTTTCGCGACCGCTCCGAGGCTTTTTTCCAGGATGGTCGTCAGGCCGCCCTTCTTGTTGCCGGGGCTGGGATTGTTGTTCATCTCCCCGCCGTTGCGAGCGGCATAGTCCTCCCACCATCGAATGCGATCGAGCAGTTTTTCGGCAACTGCCGGACTGACCGCCCTGCGGGTGAGGAGATGCTCGGCACCATAGATTTCGGAGGTCTCGGACAGGATCGTCGTTCCGCCGTACGAGACCAGAATGTCAGACGCGACGCCGAGCGCCGGGTTGGCGGTGATGCCGGAATAGCCGTCCGAACCGCCGCATTGCATGCCGATGACGAGTTCCGACACGGGAGCGGGTTCGCGTATACAGGCGTCCGCGATTTCGGCCATCTCGCGCAACGCCTCGACGCCACGCTCGACGGTGACGCGGGTGCCACCGTTCTCCTGAATTGTGAGATGTCTGAAATTGTTGTCCGGGCGCATTCGACCCTTGCCGACCAGACCCGGGATTTGCATGACCTCGCAACCCAGTCCGACGAGAAGTATGCCGCCAAAATTCGGATGCCGGGCATATCCCCGCAGTGTCCTGAACAAGGTCTGATATCCCTCGTCCGAACCGCTCATCCCACACCCGCTCCCGTGCGAGATCGGAACAATCCCATCGACGTTCCTGAGGGCTTTGAACCAGTCGGTCTTTTCGGCTTCTTCCGCGATGAAGCGGGCGACCGATCCAGAACAGTTGACCGACGTCAGGACCCCCAGATAGTTCCGCGTGCCAACACGACCGTCGGCCCGCCTGTAGCCCATGAAGGTTCTGAGGTCTTTATTTCGCTCGACATCCGCAACAATAGAAGACCCCGCTTCGGCAGGCGAGTGTGTCGCCATTCCAAGATTCTGGACGTGCACGTGAGCGCCCGCGGGGACGTCAGCCGTCGCCTGGCCGATGATCTGACCGTAACGCAGCACGAGTTCGCCTTGAGCGATCGCTCTGAGCGCGATCTTGTGTGCCCGCGGTATGTGCTCCAACAGTGTCACGCCAACCACGCTCGTGCCCGCGGGGAGATCGGCAAGCGCTATCGCGACGTCATCGGTCTCGGCGAGCACAATATGGTTCAACGACATCACTTTACTCCAGCGAGCGCGCCGCCGATCCCGGCCGCGCCGCCCGTCACGATGACGACTTTGTCTTCAAGTCCAAGATTCATGGTATTTCCGTCGTTGTGCGAAGCGGCTGGCCCACCGTGGCAGGCCAGCCTGGGTTCGATCAGTCGTAGAGCACGGCTGCGATTTCAGGGTTGTCCATGGTCGTTTTGTCGTACCAGTAGAAGCCCGTGTCGATCGTCTTGGGGAGCGTCTCGCCCTTGAGGGCCATGACAGCCGCCTTGACGGTCTCGTAGCCGATGCCGACCGGGTTCTGCGTAATGGCCCCGGCCATGATTCCATCCTTGATGGCCTGCTTCTGCGCCGTGCCGGAGTCGTAGCCGATCACGATCACGCCCTTGGTGCCTGTTTCCTTGATGGCGTTGACGACGCCGATCGCGGAACCTTCGTTCGCGCCGAAGAAGCCCTTGAGGTCAGAATTCGCCGCAAGGATCGTCTTGGCGATCTCGGTCGACATGAGCTGGTCGCCGCCACCGTACTGGATGTCGACGATCTCGACATTGGGATGCTTCTCCTTCATGCGGTTCACGAAGCCGTCACGACGGTCGATGCCCGTCCGGGACGTCTGGTCGTGGACCACGAGCGCCACTTTGCCCTGACCGCCGATCAACTCGGCCATCTTGTCAGCCGCCAGTGCCGCAGCGGCGACGTTGTCAGTCGTTGCAGTGGTCATGGGGATGTCGCTGTCGACACCCGAGTCGAACGCGATGACCGGGATCTTGGCATCGTGCGCCTGCTTGAGAAGCGGGATGGCAGCCTGTGTGTCGAGAGCGGCGAAGCCGATTGCCTGCGGGCCCTTGGCGAGGGCGGCCGAGAGCATGTCGATCTGCTTGTCGACCTGCGTCTCGTTGTCCGGACCCTCGAAGGTGACCTCGACGTTGAACTCGGCCGCAGCCTTGTCCGCGCCGGCCTTCACGGCCTGCCAGAACTGATGCTGGAAGCCCTTCGAGATCAGCGGGATGTAGATCTTGTCCTGGGCATGCGCTACCCCTCCGGCGCTCAGGATGGCGACAGCGCTCATTGCTGCCAGTAGGTTTCTTCTCGTAATCATTCCTCACTCCTCCTATGTTCGGCGACATGCCGAGTTACGATTCAGATTTCCTTGGGGGCATCAGCCGCTGTCACACGCGGCTCCGCCCGGTCAGGTGCGTTGGCGGCGGACCATGTCCGCGTAGACCGCCAGGATGATGATCAGCCCTGTCACGATCGTCTGCCATTCCTGTGCCACCGACAGGATGCGGAGACCGTTCAGCAGGACCGACATGATGAAGGCGCCGATGATTGTGCCGAGGATCGAGCCGCGGCCTCCCGCCAGGGAAGTGCCTCCAATGACCACGGCTGCGATGGCATCCAGCTCATAGCCAAGGCCGAGCGCGGGCTGCGCGGAGTTGAGCCGCGAAGCGATGATGAGACCTGCGATCCCGCAGACGCCGCCCGACAGGCTGTAGACGCAGATTTTCCAGAAGTCGGTGTCCACGCCGGAGAGACGCGCGGCTTCCTCGTTTGAGCCCAATGCGAACGTGTAGCGTCCAAGGGCTGTGCGGTTGAGAACAAACGCGACGAACACAGCCAGGACAAAGAGAACGAGCACGCCATTCGGGATGGGAAGGAACGGGAAGACCGTGCCGATCAACGAACCTGTCGAAATTTGCGAAAAGCCGGGCGTGCCATTGAAGTAGATGGGCTTGGTTCCGGAGATGACGAGAGACGCGCCCTTCAGGATAAGCATCATGCCGAGGGTGGCGATGAAGGGCGGGACCTTCATTCTGGCGATGAGCGTGCCCGAGATGAACCCACAGAGGGCGCCCATGCCGATTGCCGCCACGATGCCGAACGGGAGCGGCATCCCCAGATAGGTCAGGACCACGCCGGCGATCACCGCCGTGAAGGTCATCAGCGTTCCTACCGAAAGGTCGATGCCTCCCGTTATGATGACCATGGTGACCGCAACTGCCAGAACCCCGTTCACGGACGTGGCCTGGAGGATGCCGATGATGTTGGACGTCTGCAGGAACTTGTCGGATGCCAGGCTGAAGAAGATCAGCATTGCGATCAGGCTGGCAAATGCGAGAAGCTTCTGATGAACGCCGGACGACGTCCGCTTCTTCACCTCGGTCTGTATGGTCATGGTCATGCGGCTTCTCCCCCGATCTCCACCCGGCGCTGGGTGGCCAGATGCATGATTTCTTCTTGTGTCGTTTGCTTCCCCCCGGGGAGGATGCCTGTCAGGAGGCCCTCACACATCACCGCGATGCGGTGAGACAATCTGAGCACTTCGGGGAGTTCCGACGAGATGACGATGATCGCCTTGCCTTCCTGGGCGAGGGCCTGCATCAGGCGGTAAATTTCGGATTTCGCGCCGACATCGATGCCCCGGGTGGGTTCGTCGAAAATCAGGATGTCGCAGTTGCGCAGCAGCCATTTTGCCAGCACGACCTTCTGCTGGTTTCCGCCGGACAGCAGCCGGACCTCCTGGCGTTCCGACGGAGTGCGGATGCTCAACTGCTTGATGTAGTCACGGGCGATCTGTGCAAGCTTGCCGTCGTCGATGACGCCGATCCCGTTCGAGAAGCGCGCGAGGTTGGGCAGACCGACATTCGCGGTCAGGTCGAGACCGAGCGCCAGGCCCAGATGCTTGCGGTCCTCCGAAAGATATCCGATCCCCGCGGAAACCGCGTCCTTGGGGCTTTTGATGGCAGCCGTTTTCCCGTGGACGATGATGTCGCCGGCTTCTCTGCGGTCCGCACCGAAGATCAGTCGCGCGACCTCGGTTCTGCCGGCTCCCATCAAACCAGCAAATCCCAGGATTTCGCCTGCCTTGAGGCTGAAGCTGACGTCTTGAACCGCCTTGCCACGACGAAGCCCGCGCACCTCCAGCGCTGTCGGCGCGTCGGAGAGATCTGGGATGGCGGCTTCGGTATTGTCGAGCTCGCGGCCGACCATCATGGATATGATCTTCGAAATCGGCGTCTCGGATGCCTTGACGGTACCAACATACGCGCCGTCCCGCATGATCGTGACACGGTCCGAAATCTTTTTGATCTCGTCCATCTTGTGACTGATGTAGACGATGCCGACGCCTTCGGATTTCAGGCGCTCGATGATCGTGAAAAGCTCGTTCACTTCCGTGTCGTTGAGGGCGGCCGTCGGCTCATCCATGACAAGGACGCGGGATTTGTGCGACAGGCTCTTGGCGATCTCGACCATCTGTTGCTGCGCCACGGACAGGGTGCGCACTTCCGCGCGCGGGTCGATGGCGACGTTCATGGCCGAGAATATCTCTCGCGCCGCGTGGTTGAGGGCGTCTTCATCCAGTCGCCAGAAACGCTTGCGAGGTTCGCGGCCAATGAAGATGTTCTGGGCGACGGTGAGATCATTCATCAGGGCGAGCTCCTGATGGATCATGCCGATTCCGAGGGCTTGCGCCGCGTGCGGACTGGGGATCGTCACTTCGTTGCCGGCGACCCGGATCGTGCCGCCATCCGGCCGCCAGATACCGGATAGAGTCTTCATCAACGTCGATTTTCCGGCCCCGTTCTCTCCCATCAGCGCGTGAACCTCGCCTGCCTGCAGGTCAAAACTCACGCTTTTGAGCGCATGCACGCCGGGAAAGTGCTTGTCGATCGACTCGAGCCTTATGAGTTCAACCATGACCTGATTTCCATGCGGGCAAAGCGACGAGGACCTTGATCAAGCCTGACCGATCCGCTGCCAGCGCAGGCAGCCTTTCCGGCAGTTCATCCAACGCCAGGACGGTGGAGACAAGTTTGCCGCCATCGATATCGCCCGAGGCGAGAGCGTCCATCACATGCAAGAAGTCGGGCGTCTGGGCGTTCCGGCTCCCGACCAGCTTCATTTCACGCTTGTGGAATTCGGCATCGGAGAACGTCAAGTCTCCCTTGACGACCGAGACGAAAACGTAGGTCCCACCGTGCGCCACATGGCCGAACCCGGCTTCCATCGCCTTGGGACTTCCGGTCGCGTCGAAAACAACGTCGAAGCCGTCCGCCAACTCGCCTTCCAGCAGATGCCGATCCGGCATGTGCAGGCGGGAGAAGCCGAATGCCTTCGCGGCTTCGAGCCGCTCCGCGCTCATATCCATCAGATGGACTTCGGCACCCGCCAACCGGGCAAACAGCGCTGCCCCCAGACCTATCGGACCAGCTCCGGTGACGAGCACCCGGTCGCCCGTGGTCGCTTCGGAGCGCCGTACGGCGTGCGCGCCGATTGCAAGAAACTCCACCAGAGCGGCATCCCGCACCGATAATGCGGACGCGTCATATAGATTTCCGGCGGGGACGGCGATCCTCTCGCACATCCCTCCGTCACGGTGGACGCCGAGAACACCGATCGCCATGCAGCAGTTCGGCTTGCCGCGCAGACACGCTCGGCATTTTCCGCATGCGATATAGGGGTTGATCACGACCAGCTGGCCCTTGATCCATCCATCGGCGTCCGCGGCCACGTATCCCGACAGTTCGTGTCCGATGACGCGGGGATATTCGAGATAGGGATGCTTGCCTTCGAAAATGTGGTAGTCGGTGCCGCAGATGCCCGCAGCCGCGAGATCGATGAGCACCCATCCTGGAGGAGCGGCGACAGGCAGATCGCGCTCGAGCAGGCTGAACCGGCCCGGCTCCACGCATACGCCGCTCAACATCCGACGGCTCGAAGTCAACTGACTTTTCATTTGCCCTCCCGCAATTTGGTTTTTTATTATTATAAACAAATTTGGATGGCAAATGTTTTTAATCGTTTAAGAACAAAACATGTCGGATCGGTCACACTGCCGGGTTCAGCGCCTGAAGGAGACGGGGTTGCGCCAAGTCCACCCCCAACGCCTTTCCCCAATCGACGAACGCGCGAAGCCGCCGCTCCAGCTTCTGTTCGTGGTTCTGGCCAATGTCGGACAGCTTGTGGGCGAGGAACGGGTTGGAAAACCGATCCAGCGTCGTCGAGACGTAGCCAACGGCATCACTATCACCGCCCGCGAGGAAGACCGGCAGGACCTCCTCGCCATATAGGTCCTCGAGATCGCCCCGGATCACCGGATCGGACAACATGTCCTTCACGTAGGTCTGATGTCGACCGCTACGGAGCCATTGGGCGACGAGATAGGTATGACCCAGATTGAGGATGTAGAGCTTGCGCCGTTCCGTGGGACCGAGGTCTTCGACAATCTGAACACATGTATGGGAGCAGGGTACTCGCAGACCGGGTACGTTCTCGATCGCCCACAAGGCGTAAGGTTCGGCGACTGCGCCCGCAGGCTCGATCGGTTCGGACACGATCCGGTCAACGAGAGAGTTGACGAACAGAACCTGGGTGGAAACCCAATCGGCGAATTCACTTGAATAGCGCTGCGCCGCCCGAAGCACCTGTTCCCGGAGAACTCTCCCGTTCTCCGCGATCAATTCGGTCGGCATGATCTGAGGACCACTCCGGCCCGCGAGAAACCGCGCGTGCAACAGCATCGTGAGCTTGGCCGGAAACGACAAGTTCTGATCGTAGGTCAGCCTCTCGTCCGCCGGAGACGGAACGTAGCCCCGGTCGCCGGTGTTCGACAGGACGACCTCGACCTCTTCCACGAAAATCCGCCTGATCTCCTCCCAATCCTTTTCGGTACTCAAGGCCCGCTTGACCGAGGTCACGCGGCTTTCCTGCCGGACGGCAACCCCATCCACCAATCCTTCGATCCTCACGGTGTAGCCCTGCGGATCGGCCAATGCCGCCAATCGGCGGGCGCGTTCCGCGTTGCCGCTCGATTGCACGACGGTGATCGGCCCCATCGCGGAACCTGAAGCCAGGGCCTCAGAAATGAACAGGTCCGCGTGGGCTTGCAGAAAGCGGCTCGTGCCGAACTGGAGGATCGGAGTGATTGACATATTTCGCGTCTCATGATGAATGGTATTTTATGATAAAATACACTTCGGGTGATCGCAAGGGATATCGGTCTTGAAAATTGTGTGCGTCGGGGAGGGGATGGCAGAACTCCGCTCGAACGGCCTCGGCTATGCGGTGGGCTTTGCAGGAGACACTTTCAACACGGCCATCTACTGTCGCCGACGTCTCGCGCCTGACTATAGACAGGATTTCAATGGCTAGGACAGACGAACGTTTCCGCGAGGCATTCAACGCCACGCTCGAACTCTGCCAGGCGATGGCGCCCGGCGACCAATTGCCCTCCGAGAATGACTTGGCAACTCGGCTTGACGTTAGCCGAACGGTCGTGCGCGCGATTTTGGAGAAACTCCAGGGCGAGAAGATCATTGCCTGGGTGGGCCGGGAAAAGCGCCTGCTGAGAACACCTGAGGATACAGACAGGCTTGAGGTCCAGGAAGGGATGCTCGATGAGCAGCAGCTGGAGCGTCAATTCCTGGACTGGATTTTGCGCTTCGACGTTCCCCCGGGGACCGCCCTGAACGTCTCCGAACTCAGGCGTCGGTTTCCCGTGACTCCCCATATGCTTCACGAATTCCTAGCATCGCTCAGCAGGTTTGGGCTTGTGCGGCGTCGACCGAAGGGCGGATGGGAATTGGTGGGATTCACGCGCGAATTCGCGATCGAGCTATCCGAATTCCGGATGGTCCTCGAGTTGAATGCAGTATCCCATTTCGTTCAGCTTCCTCCCGAGGACCCGATCTGGGAACAGCTTGACGATCTCGAGCGAAAGCACGAGCGGCTTGCCGCCGAAATTGACGAACGCTTTCATGACTTTTCATTGCTCGACGAGGAGTTCCACACTTTGATCGACAGTGCTGTCCGCAACCGTTTCGCCGCCGAGTTCCAGAAGCTTATTTCACTGATCTTCCACTATCACTTCCAGTGGGACAAAACCGACGAGCGCCAGAGGAACGAAGCCGCCATCGGCGAACATCTGCGGCTGATCTCGGCGCTGAGAGCGCGGGACGGCGCGGCAGCCATAGCGGCGGCGACGGACCACCTCAAGACCTCGAAGCAGACTTTACTCTCCTCGCTTCGAGTACACTCCCTCGCCTGATGCGCTTCTCTGAAAGACGGTCCGTGAGCAGTCTTGCCAGTTGGGCGTTATGTTGGTCTGACGGGCCGATGGATCTCCAAAACCGCGCTCCGATGAAGGGCAATCTGCCGCGCGCTTGGTGCAGGCTGGATTCTCCGCAGAATCGGTAGTTGCCACGACAGCTGAAGAAGAGGCGTACCGCCCTGGAGGCCGTTGTCAATCGAGCCTAGAGGAGAGGCGCGACCGAACCTCCCATGATCAGTCCCGGTGCCTGTCGAGCCAGGATCGAAGCTCCTGATCTTCCTTTTCGAGCGATGAGGCATTCAGGAGCTTGCGCAGGATCGCCACCGTCACGGCGCGGGCACGAAGGTTGAAGAGCCCTTCGTCGCCATCGGCTCCATAAGGCCGATAGACCTCGAGCTTGGCATAAAGCTGCTGCAGCCGGTTCTGCACGCTTCTAAGCGATAGACCGCGCCGACGTGCGATGACGTTGTCGGTCAGTCCCAGGGAAATATCAAGCAGGATTTCGTACTCGCTTTCGGTCAGGCCGCCGGCGCGGTTTTGGCTTCGCTGCTGCAGTCCGCGCACCTCGCGGTCGATAACGCATTGGCTTTCGATGAAGATCGATCTCAGCGCCAGCCGCAGCCTGTCGTCGGATGCGGACTTGAGCACATAGCCATATGCAGCGCCCTCCGGAACGATCCGTGAAACACCCCTGACATAGGCTTCGTCGGCATAGTTGGACCAAAACAGGATGCGCGTATCGGGCCGCTCCTTCCAGATCGTGCGCGCCGCTTCGATGCCGTTGCGCACGCTCATTTGGAGGTCCATGATGATATGCGCCGCCTTGTACTCGCGGGCAAGCCTCTCTCCGGTGGTGCCACTTTCGGCCTCGATAACCTGGTCGCATTCAGGCAATGCCGCGCGCACGGCCTCATTGAGATAGGAGCGATGGAGAGGGTCGTCCTCGACAATGAGTACCTGCACCTTACTCACCCACGCTTTCAATGGGTAGGCTCACTTCAATGAATGTCCCCGGGTCATCCTTGTTCTTTGCGGCTTCGAAGCGAGCCGAAATCAGCCGGGCACGTGTCCGCATGTTATCGATGCCGCTGCCTGTGCGCTTTTGCGTCGAGGCCATCCCGATACCATTGTCGCGGATAGTGATCTTCAAATGCCTCCGCGTGGCCATGATTTCGACGGCCATCTCGGTAGCGCTGGCGTGGCGTATCGCGTTGTTGACGGCTTCCTGGGTAATCCTGAAAAGTGCTGTCGCGACGTTTCTTGGGAGATTATCAACCAGGCCTTCGGTTCGGTCGTCTATCACCCATTTGATCGCCGAGCCGCTGTCGCGTATCGAGCGTTCGAGATGGTTCTCAACCGCTTGTGCGAACCCGAACAACTGAAGGACAGCGGGCCGTGCCTCCTCGATGATTTGCCTGAGATCGTGCATGCAATGCTGCAAGCTGCGGAAAAGCGGCTCGATCATGTCGCTTGAAACATCGGAGGCATGCGTTAGTCGCTCCAACCGTCGGGAAAGCCTCGTGAGGTCGGCGAGCGTCTGGTCGTGCAAATCCATTCCGATGCGCTGGCGCTCGACTTCGAGTGCCTCCGTGAGCTTGAGTGCGCCCAGACGCAGACCTTCTTCGCGTGCCCGGGCTTCGGTTTCCACGATCGCGGAGCGTTTTGCCTGTTCGGCCGCGCGTAGAGCGAAGAAGTATGGCGCCAGCAGGTCCGCGATCGATCTGGCCCTGTCGAGATCGTCTTCGCCGTAGATATTAATCTGGTGGCTCGAACAGGTCAGCGCCCCGATCACATCGCCCTGTGCCTTGAGCGCAACGTGCAGACGGCTGCGGAGATCGCCCTCGAAGATCGGGGCCGAATGGGCTCCTTCGTAGTGGAAACGGATGTCGTTGCAGGCGTCGCCGGTGATCATCGTATCGACTTCGCCATAGAGAAGCGAGCGGATGGGGCTGCTGGAGATTGGCGCGGGTGGATTGCGCCCCCAGCCGGTCTCGAATGGGCTTTCATGGGCGGTATGGTATTTACCATCCAGCATGATGATGCAGACATCCATGTGATCATGGGGGATGATCTGGCTAACTTCGGCCGCGACCGCGCAGATGACGGAATGGAAATCGAGCTGGCCGGCAAGGAGCCTGGAGATCGTGAGATACTGGCCGAGCAGAGGGGTAGGGCCATGGTCCAGCATGCTTGAACTCCTCCCTGTGTGACGGTCTCCTGCCATCCATCCCATGTAAATAATGCCGCACCGTAGACCATCCCGTCTTGCGGAAGTCCGCATATTTGGTGCGGGAACCCGCAAGGCGGATGCCTTCACTCGCCTATACATCCAAATCGATCTGGGACATCATGTTTTTACTGGGGACAAGCGCCCCGGTGCAACAATATTTTCGGTCTCGTGGAGGACGAGGGCGAAATCCGACCAGTTGAAGGTCGACCACCAGGGAGAGAGACATGAAGATCAGGATGATACTCCTGGCGTCAGCAGCAGTGCTGGCTGCCTCTATGCCGATGTCCGCGACCGCTGACACTTCGAGCAAGAAAATTGCACTTTCCAACAACTATGCGGGCAATTCCTGGCGTCAGGCGATGTTGACGAGCTGGGACAAGGTTACAAAGGAAGCCGTCAAGGCCGGTGTTGTTGCGGCGGCCGATCCGTTTACCACCGCTGAGAACCAGGCCACGGAACAGGCGGCCCAGATCCAGAACATGATCCTTGAGGGCTATGACGCCATCGTGATCAATGCAGCTTCGCCGACCGCGCTCAACGGCGCCGTCAAGGAAGCCTGCGACGCAGGCATTGTGGTCGTGTCGTTCGACGGCATCGTCACCGAACCCTGCGCCTATCGCATCGCCGTCGACTTCAAGGCGATGGGTCTCAGCGAAGTGGAATATCTCGCCAAGAAGATGCCCAACGGTGGCAATCTTCTCGAGATCCGCGGCCTTGCCGGGGTGTTCGTCGATGATGAGATTTCCAAGGGCATCCACGAAGGTGTGGCGAAATATCCGCAGTTCAAGATCGTCGGCTCGGTGCACGGAGATTGGGCGCAGGATGTTGCCCAGAAGAATGTCGCCGGCATCCTCCCAAGCCTGCCCGAAATCGCCGCTGTCGTGACGCAGGGCGGGGACGGCTACGGCGCCGCTCAGGCATTCGCGGCAGCCAAGCGCCCCACACCGCTCATCATCATGGGCAACCGCGAGGACGAGCTGCAGTGGTGGAAAAAGGAGAAGGACGCCAGCGGCTATGAGACCATGTCGGTCTCGATCGCACCGGGTGTTTCGACGCTCGCCTTCTGGGTCGCCCAGCAGGTGCTCGATGGACAGAAAGTACCGCAAGATCTCGTCGTGCCGTTCCTGCGCATCGACCAGGAGAACCTCGAGCAGAACCTCGCCTCCACCCAGAAGGGTGGCGTGGCGAATGTCGAGTACTCGCTCGATGATGCGAAGAAGGTGATCGCCGACACGGCCAAGTAGGGACGTGCATTGCCGCTCTCGGCACGATAGAAAGACAATGCCGGCGCGGGTTCCGCCGCGCCGGCCCCCTTCGTTTTCATTTCAATATCGAGCGTAATCCGGGTTCATGACTGATGCTGCCGAGCATATGGCCGTCGTGGCCGCCGAAGGGGTCAAGGTCCATTTCGGCGCGGTCAAGGCGCTCGATGGCGTGGATCTCGCGATCGCGCCGGGCGAATGCGTCGGGCTCGTCGGCCACAACGGCGCCGGCAAATCCACCATCGTCAATGTCATCAACGGTGGCCTGAGGCCGCATGGGGGCGCCCTGCGCTATGCGGGTCGGGATGCCGGCAGTGGGATTGCGGTGGCGCGCGCCAATGGCGTTCGATGCGTGTTCCAGGAACTTTCGCTCTGCCCCAACCTGACCGTGGTCGAAAACACCCGCGTCATGCATCCCGAGCTCAAGGGCTTCGGTTGGCGCGGCAGGGCGCTGACAATCATTCGCGCCAAGCTCGACGAGATTTTCCCGGGCCATCGTATCGATTGCACCGCGGCTGTCGGCGACCTCACAATCGCCGAACGCCAGATGGTGGAGATCTCGATCACCTTCGCAACCGTCCATGATGCGCCGCGCCTCGTCATTCTCGACGAACCGACCTCCTCACTCGACGCCGGTCTTGCCAGGCAGTTGATGGATTATGTCCGCAAGTTTGTGACCAGTGGCGGCTCGGTGCTCCTCATCTCGCATATCTTGGGTGAAGTCCTCTCCACCACCGACCGCATCATCGTCATGAAGGACGGCAAGGTCGTAGCGAGCCGCCCCACGTCGGGCTTCGATATCCCGAGCCTCGTCCAGGCCATGGGCAATGTCGTCAAGGAACAGGCGCGTCAGGCCGGCGGGGTCCAGACCAGTGGCAAGCCGCTCGTCTATCTTCCAGCGATCCGTGGTCGCGGCTTGCCGTTCCGCGCTTACAAGGGTGAAGTGATCGGGCTTGCCGGTCTTGCCGGCCATGGCCAGACCGACATGCTGCTTTCGCTCTATCGCACGCTCAGCAGCGACTGGTTCCCGGGCCGCGGCCGCGACGTTGCCTTCGTCGCCGGTGACCGCAGCCTCAACGGCACCTTTCCGCTCTGGAGCATCCTGCGCAATCTCTCGATCTCGTCGCTCGGCAGTTCGTCCTCCGCCAGCTTCGTCAGGGAAGATCGCGAGACGGTGCTCGGCGAAGATTGGAAGAGGCGTATCGAGATCCGCACGCCTGACATGACCAACGGCATCCTGTCGCTCTCGGGTGGCAATCAGCAGAAGGTTCTCTTCGCCCGCGCGCTCGCCACCCACGCTGCGATGGTGCTGATGGACGACCCGATGCGCGGCGTCGATGTCGGCACCAAGCAGGAGGTCTATGCGATGCTGCGCAGCGAGGCTGCGGCCGGCCGCACCTTCATCTGGTACTCGACGGAAATGGACGAGATCCGCCTCTGTGACCGTGTCTATGTCTTCCGCAACGGCGCCATCGCGGCCGAACTCGCCGGCGACGACATCACCGAGGACAAGGTGCTGGAAGCCTCCTTCGAGGGGGAGGCGGCATGATGCGCCTTTCCGCCTCGACCATCCGTCAGATCGTGCCGGCGCTGTCGTTGGCGGTGCTGCTTGCTGCCGTTTTCTATATCCAGCCGCGCGCCATGAGCTATGTCGGGCTCAACCTGCTCTTCAATCTCGCCGTTCCGATCGCGCTCGCGACAGTGGCGCAGATGATGATCATGGCGGTCAACGACCTCGATCTCTCGATGGGTACCTTCGTCAGCTTTGCCGCCTGCGTGACGGCAACCTTCCTGCAGTCCGATCCGTTTCTCGGCATTCTCATCCTGGCAGGCGCGATCGCGGCTTACGCGGTGCTCGGCGTCGTCATCCATGTCAGGGAATTGCCGTCGATCGTCGTCACGCTTGGCATGAGCTTCGTCTGGGGCGGGCTCGCTGTCCTCATCCTGCCCGCGCCGGGCGGCACGGCGCCGGAATGGGTGCGCTGGCTGATGACCTCCAAGCCGCCCTTCGTGCCGATGGCGATCGTCGCCTCGGTCATCATTGCCCTCGTCGTCCATTTCGTCGTGATGCGGTCGACCTTCGGCGTGCTCGTCCGCGGTGTGGGCGGCAACGCACGCTCGGTCGAGCGCTCCGGCTGGTCGGTGCTGGCGATCCGTGCCGGCGCCTATGCTGCCGCCGGCTTCCTCGCCGTCCTGTCAGGCATCCTGCTCGTCGGCTTGACGACCTCGGCCGACGCCAATATCGCGCTGCGCTACACGCTGCTTTCGATTGCCGGCGTCATCCTCGGCGGCGGCGAGTTCGTCGGTGGTCGCGTGTCGCCCGTGGGTGCCGTCATCGGCGCGCTGACACTGGCGCTGGCCGGCTCATTCCTGTCCTTCCTGCGTATCTCGCCGGACTGGCAGATCGGTGCGCAGGGTGCGATCCTGATCATCGTGCTCGGGCTTCGACTGCTGCTCAACCGCTCTGAAAAGCGGGAGAAGCGCGCATGAGTTTCGTCGCCCGCAAGCCGTGGATCTGGTCCTATGCCGCGACACTGATCGTTTGGATGATCACGATCCTGTTCACCGGCGGCGCCAGCGCTGGTGGCCTCAGCCAGGCGGCCTTCACCTTCGCTGCCTTTTCGGTGCTGGTCGGCATCGGCCAGATGTTCGTCATCACGCTCGGCCCCGGCAACATCGATCTCTCGGTTCCGGCGACCATGACGCTCGCCGGCACGCTGTCGCTCAAATACATGGATGGCGGCGAGGGTCTGGTGCTCGCCGGCCTCGGCATTGCGATCCTTGTCGGCCTGGTCATCGGCACGTTGAACTACGCCCTGATCAAACTGCTGCGCATCCCGCCGATCATCGCCACGCTGTCGATGAGCTTCATCGTCCAATCGACGGCGATCTGGTCGAACCGTGGCCTGCGCATCAAGCCACCGGAAAGCCTCGCAACCTTCACGACGTCCGATCTGGTCGGCGTACCCAACATCGCCATCGTTTCAATTGTTCTCGCCTTGGCAGCCTGGCTTCTTCTGGAAAAGAGCATCTATGGCCGCTGGATCTCGGCCATCGGCCAGTCGCAATTCGCCGCGCGCATGGCCGGCATCCCGGTCGATGGCACGCGCTTCGTCACCTACGTGCTCTGCGCCGTGCTCGCCGCCATCTGCGGCTTCCTGTTTGCAAGCTTCTCCGGCGGCGCCGCGCTCAATATGGGTGCCGAATATCTGCTGACCTCGATCGCCGTCGTCGTCATCGGCGGTTCGGCGGTCGCGGGCGGCAATTCCAACGTGCCCGGCATCTGGGGCGCATCTCTCTTCATGTTTCTGGTCGTGTCGATGCTCAACACCTACGGCTTTGGCGCAGGCGTACGGCTCATCCTGACCGGGCTGATCATCATCGCCGTCATCCTGGTGGCGAGCGGCAAGTTCCGGACGGGACGCTGAGCACATCGGGAATGGAAGGATAGAAAATGAGCAATTCGTCGATCTATGAAATACATGATCCGCGCTTCCGCCATCTCGTCGTGGGAAGTGCGGCGCTCGATGAACTCTATTCGGATTGCCGATGGGCGGAAGGGCCGGTTTGGTTCGCCGATCTCAATTGCCTGATCTTCAGTGATATCCCCAACGAGCGCATGCTACGCTATTCGCAGGATGGCGAAGTCTCGGTATTCCGGCCGCGGTCGGACTTTGCCAACGGCAATACGCGTGACAACCAGGGCCGGCTCATCACCTGCCAGCACGGCGCGCGTCGCCTGGTCCGTACCGAGATCGACGGCACGATTACGGTGCTCGCCGACAGCTACCAGGGCAAGCGGCTCAACTCTCCCAATGACGTGGTGGTGAAGTCGGACGACACGATCTGGTTTACCGATCCGAGCTACGGCATCATGTCGAACTACGAGGGCTACAAGGCCGAGCCTGAGCAGGCGACGCGCAATGTCTACCGCCTCGATCCTGCAAGCGGAATGCTCACCGTTGTCGCCAGCGATTTCGGGCAGCCCAACGGCCTTGCCTTCTCGCCTGACGAATCCAAGCTCTACATCGCCGACTCCGCTCACAGCCACGACTCGAACTGGCCCGCCCATATCCGATCCTTCGATGTCCGGGCCGATGGCACGCTCGTCGGTGGCGACGAACTTTGCGTGATCGACAAGGGCCTGCCGGACGGTTTTCGCAGTGATATAGCCGGCAATATCTGGTCGAGCGCCGGCGATGGCGTTCACTGCTTCTCCTCGGAGGGCGAACTGCTCGGCAAGATCCTGGTGCCGCAGACAGTGTCCAACGTCACCTTCGGTGGACCGCGTCGCAACCGCCTGTTCGTCACCGCAACAAAGTCGCTTTACGCCGTTTACACGGCGACTTCCGGGGTACGGTTTTGTTAGGGTGGCCGAGAATCCCGCTTTGCCAGTAGAGATCATCGGCGTGCTCCACAACATCCCGCCGGAGCGTGGCAATTTCGAGGAAGCACGTTTTCAGCGCCTGTACAATTTTGCGCCGCCCGTCGAGGTGGGCGCAATACCTAGGCTTCCGGACCCCAGGGAACCATTTCGATCCCGGCAGTTATAGAAACCGCGTCGGATAAGGTCTCGGCTGGGAGAAAGGGACTTCTTGGCATCGCTCCTTGCCACATCGCGTGTAGCATTTCGCGGTTGGAAAATCATCAAGATGTCAAAGCTACTTTCCATGCTCGCCAGGAAAGTATCGTCACTTCAGCGCTGTAGCTTGAAGTGAGTTGGTGCGGTCGAGAAGACTCGAACTTCCACGGGTTGCCCCACAGCGACCTCAACGCTGCGCGTCTACCAATTCCGCCACGACCGCATCGTGGTAGTACCGAACGTGTCCGGCGGCGCAGCATGTAGCAAAAGGATTCTGGGCACACAAGGGCGCAAACGAATATTTTTCCCAACTCAGTGGATAGAGGTCGGAAAGTGCGTGAATGGCGGGGGAAATGGGCAAATCCCAGGCGCCGGAATCAAAAAGCCCGGCACGAGCCGGGCTGAAAAACCTGAATGGAACGAGCGTGTTACGCCCTGTTCCGGAATCAGTTTACGAAATGGCGGCCAATGCCGTCGCGCCAAACAGCGTCGCGCCCACCGATGCGGTGATCAGCGATACGAGCGCAAAAGCAATCAACTCCGTCATGACCTCGGTCCTGGTAGATACACACTTGTACATGAGACGCCCGATACGCCCCGGTTATTCGATGATCCGACTATAATCCGATTGGCTGATTCCAGGCTGAACCGGATGTTCAGAAAGCGTTCACATCGACAGGGTCCACAATAGAAGCAGAATCTTAATATTTTAGCGAAGTCAGAGGGTTAATTCTTAATGACGAAGTCTTAGGGTCGCCTTCTGATCCGCTTTGTCGATCCGATGAGCTCCGGGACTTTCCATGACGCTTTCAATCCCCGCCCTGATCCTCCTGATTGCCAATCTCGGCCTGATCTGGCTGTTGATGGCAGCCCCGATCGGGCTGAGGACGATCCGCATGCGCCGGGTGCTGCATGACCAACCGGATCGCATCTGGGAGGCTGTGCATCCACTGGGTCGCGATGCTCTCTGGTATCCCCAGGTCATATCGAGCGAACCGGGCGCGGCGACGGGCAAGGTGGTGCAGCGCTTCGCCCATTCGGATCGCCGCGGCAACCCGATCAGCCGCACGCTGGAAGTGGCCGAAGTCAGCGGGCCGTGGAGCCACGCGTATGATGCCCGGGTGGTGGAGGATTCCGCACTCGACGCATCCTTCTGGCGGAACTATACCGAGCGGCGCATGGTCGGCGAGGCTCCTGGCGGCACCGAACTGGTGATCGAGCAGACCGACCGCTATCGCGGTCTTGCCTTCTATGTTTTCCGCTTCTTCGCATTGCGCCGCGAGCTCAATGCGCTAGAGGGCTGGCTCGCGACCGGCAAGGTCGAGCAGACCGGCCTGTTCGAAAATCCTGGCACGCAGATGCTGATGGCTGTGATTTCGACGCTGGTGCTCTGGCCATTCTTCGGCCTGTCGGCGGACGGACTGGTATTCTCGTCGATGCTCACGGGGGTGATCGCGCTCCACGAACTCGGCCACCTCGCGGCCTATCGCGCCTTCGGCCACAAGACTGTGCGGATGATCTTCATTCCGCTGCTCGGCGGGCTTGCGATCGGCAGCCGGCCCTACAATTCCCGCTTCGAAGTCGCCGCCTGCGCGCTGATGGGTGCTGGACTTTCGGCATTCCTGGTGCCGGTGCTGGCGGCGGCACATTCCATGGCACTCGCCCAGTTCGCGCATCAGCCGATCGCCGGCTATATCCTCATTTTCCTGCTTATCCTGTCGGCCTTCAATCTGCTCAACCTGTTGCCGATGTCGCGGTTCGATGGCGGGCAGGTGCTGCGGCAGGTGTTTCCGACCCAGGATGGCCTTCTCGGCGGCACCTTCCTGGTCACGGCGGCGATCCTGTGGGCCGGCTGGCGCATCGGCATCCCCTCGCAGGCCCTGTTCGGCGGTCTGGCGGTGATGGCGCTGCTCAGCCTTTCCAACCGCGCATCGGTGAAGATGCGCGAGGAACTGGATGATATGACGGGCGGCGAGCGGCTGTTCGCGGGCTTCGGCTATTACGCCGCGTTGGCGATCCACGCCTATGGGCTTATCTTCGCCTGCGACCTGCTGTTCCTGCGCTGATCAGGCAAATTCGAGATTGAAATAGCCGGCGACCGGCACGTGGTCGGAGGGCTTTTCCCACGATCGCACATGCTTCTCGATGCCGGTGGACACGAGCTTGTCCGCCGCCTCGGGCGACAGCATCAGGTGATCGATGCGGATGCCGAAATTCTTCTGCCATGCGCCGGCCTGGTAGTCCCAGAACGTATAGGCCGGCGCGTCGTCGGTGGTGGCGCGCACCGCATCGGTGAGGCCGAGATTCTCGATCCGGCGGAAGGCGTTGCGGGTTGTCGGCAGAAACAATGCGTCGGTCTCCCAAACCTTGGGATCCCAGCAGTCGTGCGGTTCGGGAATGACATTGTAGTCGCCGGCGAGAACCAGCGGTTCCTCCAGCGCCAGCCGATCGCGAGCGAAAGCTTCGAGACGCGCCATCCATTTGAGCTTGTAGGGATATTTGACCGGATCGCTCGAGGGGTTGCCGTTCGGCAGATAGATCGTGCAGACCCGGATGACACCCTTTTCCGTCGAGAATACAGCCTCCATGAAGCGTGCGTGCTCATCCAGCTCATCCTCGCCGCCGATATTGGGCAGGCCGCGATTGACCTCATCAGGTTTTTTCTTCGACAGGATCGCGACGCCGTTGAAGCCCTTCTGGCCATGCGTCTCGACATGGTAGCCGGCAGCCTCGACGTCGGCGCGTGGAAACGCCTCGTCCTGGCATTTGATTTCCTGCAGGCAGACGATATCCGGATCGGATTCCTTCAGCCACGCGACGAGATTTTCGATGCGGGCCCTGACCCCGTTGATGTTCCAGGTGACGATCTTCATCGGGGTCGGGTTCCTATTCGAGCAATTCCAAGAAAAGTGTGAAGCGGTTTTCCGTCCGGGATTGCGTAAAGAATGAAGAGCTAAATGGCAAAACTCGTGCCGCAGCCGCAGCTTGCGACGGCATTCGGATTCTTGATCTGAAAAGACTGGCCCATCAGGTTGTCGACAAAGTCGATTTCCGAGCCTTCCATATAGACCAGCGACAAGGAGTCGATCAATACGCGGGCCTTGTCCTTCTCCAGCACGATATCGTCTTCCAGGCCTTCGCCGACAAGGTCGAACTTGTAGGAGAATCCCGAACAGCCGCCGCCTTCCACCGAAACGCGCAGCGCGGTTTTCGCAGCGTCCTTCGACAGGATGGTGGCGATTCGCCGTGCCGCGGCGTCGGTAAGCGTGATATTTTCCGTCATATTGTCCTCTCCAGGCGGGTTCAAGGTCCGTCGAGCGGTGGTCTGCGCCGGTTTGGCGTGCGAATCTGATGATCTCACGCTTTCATTGACGCAATCCTATAGGTATGAATGCGCGCGTTTGCCGTCAATGGGTGGGAATATCAAGGATATGACAATCGACAGCCAGGCACTGGGTTTCGGCGTGGGAGAGCGGGCGAATTATGCCGCCGATCCATGGGCGACGCGCGGCCGGCTCTATCTCGAGCCCTCAAGCCCGACGCGCTCCGATTTCCAGCGCGACCGCGACCGCATCGTCCACACGACGGCTTTCCGGCGCCTCAAGCACAAGACGCAGGTCTTCATAGCCGCCGATGGCGATCATTACCGCACGCGCCTCACCCACACCGTCGAGGTCGCCCAGATCGCCCGCGCGCTGGCCCGGGCGCTGAAGCTCGACGAGGACCTCGCCGAGGGGGTGGCGCTGGTCCACGATTTCGGTCACACGCCTTTCGGCCATACCGGCGAGGATGCGCTTCATGCGGTGCTCGAACCCTATGGCGGCTTCGACCATAACGCCCAGTCGCTCCGCATCGTCACCAAGCTCGAACGCCGCTATGCCGAGTTCGACGGCCTGAATCTGACCTGGGAAAGCCTCGAAGGCCTCGTCAAGCACAACGGCCCGCTGCTCGACGCCGAGGGCGAGGGGACGCGCGGCGAGGTTCCCCTGCCGATCCTCGAATATAATGACCGGCACGATCTGGAACTCGCCAGCCATGCGAGCCTGGAGGCGCAGGTCGCGGCGATCGCCGACGACATCGCCTATAACACCCATGATATCGACGACGGCCTGCGCTCGGGCTACCTGACATTCGAAATGCTGGAGGACGTGCCCTTCCTCGCCGGCCTGATGCGCGAAGTCCACGACAAGTATCCGGGATTGGAGACGAGCCGGTTTACCCATGAGATGATGCGGCGGCAGATCACCCGCATGGTCGAGGACGTGATCGGCGTGTCACAGGGGCATCTGAGGGACGTCCGTCCGGAAAGCGCTGCCGAGGTGCGCGCCGCCGGCCTGACATTCGCGCATTTCTCCGATGAGATGGCGGTCACGGATCGGCAGATCAAGCAGTTGCTGTTTACCCGTATCTATCGCAATCCGGATATCATGCGGATACGGGCAGGTGCGGCGCAGATCGTGACGGATCTCTATCAGGCCTTCATGGCCGATCCGCTCGAAATGCGCAGCCACTACTGGTACGATCATATCCAGCGCATGCCGGAAGCGGCCAAGGCACGTCACGTCGGAGACTATATTGCAGGTATGACCGATACGTTCGCCATATCCGCCCACAACCGGCTGTTTGACCAGACTCCTGATTTGCGCTAGGCAGCCGCGAAATCAGTCAGCATTGACGAGAATGGCGCCGGCGCAGTAGCCGGCAAAAGGACTTTGACATGAATTTGTTTGCGGACTTCGAGACCCGGATCAAGGCAATCCTGACCGATAAGGTCATTCCCGAGGACAAGCGCGACGTCGCCGATCTCGGCCGCCTCGTGGTCGAACCGCCGCGCGATGCCTCCCACGGCGATCTCGCAACCAATGCCGCCATGATCCTCTCCAAGGCCATGGGGATGAATCCGCGCGCGCTAGCCGAACAGATCATTCCCCATCTCGAGGCCGACGACGATGTGGAGGCGGTCTCGGTTGCGGGGCCGGGCTTTATCAACATCAAGCTGGCGGGCGCCTATTGGCGGCACCTGCTCGCATCCGTGATCCGCAATGCCGAGGATTTCGGCAAGTCTTCGACAGGTGCTGGACGCCGGGCCAATGTGGAATATGTCTCGGCCAATCCTACCGGCCCGATGCATGTCGGCCATTGCCGGGGCGCCGTGGTCGGCGATGCGCTCGCCAACCTGATGCAGTTCGCGGGCTTCGACGTCACCAAGGAATATTACGTCAACGACGCAGGCTCGCAGATCGACGTTCTCGCGCGCTCGGCATTCCTGCGTTACCGCGAGGCGCTCGGCGAAAAGATCGGCGAGATCCCGGAAGGGCTCTATCCGGGCGACTATCTCGTGCCGGTTGGCGAGGCGCTGAAGGCGGAATTCGGCTCGAAGCTGCGCGGCATGACCGAGGCCGAATGGATGCCCATCATCAAGGATCGCACGATCGACGCGATGATGGCGATGATCCGCGAGGATCTCGCGGCCCTCAACATCCATCACGACGTGTTCTTCTCGGAACGGACGCTGCATGCCGGCAATGGCGGGCCGATTCTGCAGGCGATCAACGACCTGACCTACAAGGGACATGTCTATCGCGGCACGCTGCCGCC
Organism: Rhizobium sp. TH2; assembly: GCF_024707525.1. Lineage (NCBI taxonomy): Bacteria > Pseudomonadati > Pseudomonadota > Alphaproteobacteria > Hyphomicrobiales > Rhizobiaceae > Rhizobium > Rhizobium sp. TH2. The sequence continues at coordinate 1,953,517 of NZ_CP062231.1, forward strand.
GCCCAAGGGGCAGCTTCCCGAGGACTGGGAAGATCGCGAGCAGACGCTGTTCCGTTCCACTGAGGTCGGCGACGATATCGACCGGCCGCTGGTGAAGTCCGACGGCACCTACACCTATTTCGCCGCCGACGTTGCTTACTTCAAGGATAAGTACGATCGGGGCTTCACCGACATGATCTACGTGCTCGGCGCCGATCACGGCGGCTACGTCAAGCGCCTGGAAGCCGTCGCCAAGGCGGTATCCGAGGGCAGGGCGAAGCTGACAGTATTGCTCTGCCAGCTGGTCAAGCTCTACAAGAACGGCGAGCCATTCAAGATGTCCAAGCGGTCGGGCAACTTCGTGACGCTGCGTGACGTGGTCGATGAAGTCGGCTCCGACGCGGTGCGTTTCATGATGATCTACCGGAAGAATTCGGAACCTCTGGATTTCGACTTCGCCAAGGTGACGGATACTTCGAAAGACAATCCGGTCTTCTATGTGCAATACGCACATGCACGCTGCCGGACGGTTTTCAGGCGGGCGCTGGAAGCATTTCCGGACCTCGATCTGAACGATGAAGTACTCGCCGCGAAGGCCCAAGAACTCGTCAATGATCCTACCGAGTTGCAACTTGTCGCAAAACTGGCAGAATTCCCGAGATTGATCGAGTCGGCGGCGGCTTCCATGGAGCCGCACAGGGTCGCGTATTATCTCTACGATCTGGCAAATGCATTGCATTCGCACTATGACAAGGGCAATAAAAACGCCGACTTACGTTTTGTTAAGGATAATGACCGAGAACTGACTATGGCCAGGCTTGGGCTGGTGCGCGCAGTCGCTGCGGTGTTGAAATCCGGTTTGTCAATAACCGGGACCTCTGCTCCGGAAGAAATGCGATAGGCGTCACCTTTTCCCCACAATGCTCTGGTAACTCCGGCCTCCGGGCGTACATTGAGTGGTGGGTAATGGCAGACAATAAGCTGTTGTTAAGGCGGGACACGGGCGAAGACTTCTTGAACGAAGACGATCCGTTGGCGGAACTCGCGCGCATTGTCGGTTTCGATCCTGTGCCTGAAATAAAGCCGCACGCCATAGTACAACGCCGCGAACCCGAGTTCGATCTCGAAGACGAACTGCTCAAGGAATTCGAGCAATACGAAGCACCTGAGCCGGTCGCGGTCCACGCGCCGGTCGAGGAGCCTGTGTTTGCCGCCGCTCCCTCTGCGGAGCCAATGTTCGTGGCGCCACCTGCCGCCGAGCCGGAATTCGAACCGGAACCCGAAGTCGATTACCTGCCGGATGTCGAGGCCGACGTCGTTCCTGATCTCGCTCCCTTTGTGCTGCATGAAGTTGAAAAGCCGACGGAGTTTGCCGTCGATCAGGAGGCTGTGCGCCCGGAATCTCACCCCGTCTTCGATCTGGAAGACGAGATTCTGCGCGAGTTCGCGGCGTTCGATGCGCGCCATGTTTCCACAGCTGAGCCATCGGTCGCACCCGTTACGGCCGAAGTCATCCGCCAGGAACCGTCATTCGAAGAGCCGGCTGTTGTCGAGCTCGAACCTGTAGCGGCCGCAGCCGATCCGTTCCTTCTCTACCAAGTGCCCGAATTGGCGATCGAGCCGTCCCATGACGATCGCGACGTCCAGAACGAGCAGGCATATGCCGCCGCTCCGGAACAGGCTGAAGACTTCGAGGCGCAAAACGCAGTCGAGGGCGAGACACCGGCCGTGTCATATGTTGCGGCACCCGAAGTGGTCGAGCCTGAAGATGAGGCATTTGCGCCTGTTTACGAAGAGCCGGAAGTTCAGGCCGATTTCACTGTCGATGACGCCAGCTACTGGGCGGACGTCGAGCAGGAATCCAGCGCCCGCCATGAAGCCGTGACCGCCGATATCGTGCTCGACAGCGACGACATGAGCGATGCCGCATCCGGCCAGCATTTCTCTGATACGGAATTCGATGCCGCTCCGGTGCAGCAATCCGCCGAAATCGAAGACATTGCGCCATCGCCTTTCCATGGCGGATATGACGATGACGCGCCGCAGGTCTCTGCCGTGGAGCCGGCCGTCGAGCATTCGGCACCGCCGGTCGCGGACGAGAGCCAAACATACCGTTCCCCGGTCGCCTCGCAATCCATGGGACACGATTACGGCCTCGATGCCCTGCTGGCCGAGGTGGAGAGATATCCGGTCGGTGACACCACTGGTCGCTGGGGCGTCCAGGCGAAGGCCGCAACGCCCGATGACCTGATCCAGCCGCCGGTCTCCGATGTTGAAAATGTCCTCGATGGACTTTCCTCAGCCGATGAGCCCAAATTCGATGTTGTCGAACAGGCGCCGCTCGCCTATGCGCCGCACCAGGCAGCGCCTGAAGAGACGGCCGCCGAAGAGATTGCCTTCGACGAAAACAGCTTCGAACTCGATTTCGGTGATATCGAACTCGACCTTGCGGAACTGCATGACGATGTGACGGCGAGCCCCGAAGCGCTTTCCGAGGTCGCCGATGCCGACGTCGATGCCCCGGAAATCGCCAGTGCCGATATGGGACGCGCGCAGGCTTACGCGATGCGCGTATCCGAACCGGCGCCGCAGGAGGATTATTCCTCGCTTCCGTTCGATCCCTCGCAGATCGTATTGGAAGAGGATGCGGTCGAGGCACTTGCGGAAATGGACGTGCCGGAAATTCCGGTCGTCCATGACGAGGAAAAGCCGGCCCAGCACGCCGAATACGATCTCGATATCGATGCCGACATGGCCAATCTTTTTGGCGCCGCCGCGAGCCAGACGCCGAACCAGCCGGTGCGGCAGGCAAGCCAGGGCGATACACAGTTCGCTTCGGCGCAGGCGCCGGCAGCACAAACGTCAGCGATGGAACTCGACGAGTTCGAGCGCGCCTTGGAGGAAGATTTCCGCCGCTCGTTCACCGAAAACCGCAATGTCGGTACCCCCGACCGCGTCGCACTGACGCCCACCTACCGGCGCCGGACCAAGGCCGTTCGTGGACGCCGGACCTGGGCCTTGCTCGCTGGCTCAGCCATCGCCATCGTATTGTTCGGTGGCGCTGGCGTGTGGGCCTTCATGTCGGGCGAGACCAAGATGCTGACATCGTCCGAGCCGAAAATCATTCTGGCCGACAAAGATCCCGTAAAGGTCGTGCCTGATGATAAGGGCGGCAGGCAGGTGCCGAACCAGAACAAGGCCGTCTATGACCGCGTATCGGGTGAGACGACGGAGGTTGCCAAGCAGGAGAGCCTCCTTTCCTCCACCGAGGAACCGGTCGATGTGGTCCAGCGCACGCTGATGCCCGAAAATCTGCCGATGGACGACGATGCCATGGCGGCTGTGACGGCGACGGACGACACGATCGATCCCAGATTGCTGCCTGAGGAAGAGCGCGAACGGGTTACCACGACGTCACGGGTGACCAGCGGCGTTTCTCCCCGCAAGGTCAAGACCATGGTTGTCAAGTCGGACGGATCGCTGATGGCGCGTGAGGAGACCGCCGAGGATATCCAGCAGCAGGTCACGAACGACGCCGAGCTGATGAAGATCGCCAAGAAGGCCGCACAGGATGCCGCAACGCCGGTCGATACGTCTGGCGATGATATCGCCAAGGCGATCGAGAACGTGCCGGAAAGGCTCGCGCCCGCCGATGAGAACGCAGCAGTTGCCGAGCTACCGGTAAAGGCGGTCGAGACGACCAAGGTCGCACCTGTCCAGGAGGACGTTGCGAAATCCATCACGCCGCCAGTTGTGGCCGAGACCGAAGTCGTGAAGGCTGACACGATCGATCCGGCGAAAGTGGAAAAACAGCCCCTCGCGGACGCGAATTCCGCCGAGGTGCCTGTTGTGGCCGAGGAAAAGCCGGCGGATACGTCTGAAGTCAAGACACCGGTTGAACGCTCGATTCCGGCGACGGACACCCAAACCACCGATGCTAAGCCGGTTGATAGCCAGGCCGCCGACGACAGCGCCGTCACCGCCGCTGCCAATGCCGAAGTCGCAGACGCCCCTGTCCGCAAGGTCAAGACGTCGAAGATCATGCCGGTTCCTGAAGTCCGCCCGGTTGACCAGCCGGTCACCGTCGTGGGTACTGTCACCGACCAGGGCAACGTTCAGGACAAGGCCGCCAAGCAGCAGGAAGTGGCCTCCATCGATCCCGTGGAGAAGCCGGCTGAAACAGCCGCCCTGCCAGCCGGCAGTTATGTGATCCAGATCGCCTCGCTGCCGTCGGAGGCGGATGCGCAGAACTCCTATTCCAAGCTTTCGGCCAAATTCGCCAATGTGATCGGTGGGCGTGGCGTCGATATCAAGCGCGCCGAAATCAAGAACAAGGGCACCTACTACCGCGTCCGTATCCCGGCCGGCAGCAAGCAGGAAGCCCAGCAACTCTGCTCGCAGTACAAGCAGGCCGGCGGAAGCTGCCTCGTTTCCAAATAATACTGCCGTATTTTGAGGATCAGGCGGGCGGAATGCCCGCCTTTTCTGTTGGTAGCGCTTGCTTGTCATCGCCTTTTTCACCCCAGAACCTATGATCGGTCCATGAGCGAATCAAAAGCAGTCATTCTCGGTGTCGGCGGCATCGAACTCACGGCGGACGAAAAAGCCCTTTATCGGGATGTGCAGCCCTGGGGCTTCATCCTGTTCGGCCGCAATATCGGCGAGGCCAACCAGATCAGCGATCTTGTCGCCAGCCTGCGTGATACGGTGCATGGCGGGCGCCACGCCCCTGTCCTGATCGACCAGGAAGGCGGACGCGTCCAGCGCATCCGCGAACCGATCTGCCCGCGCTATCCCTCGGGCGCCGATCTCGGAGCGATCTACAAGGCCGACCGCGAAAAGGGCACCCGTGCCGCCTGGCTGATGTCGCGCCTGCATGCCTTCGATCTGCTTCGGCTCGGCATCGACGTCGATTGCCTGCCGGTGCTCGACGTTCCGGTCGAAGGCGCGAGTGACGTCATCGGCAATCGCGCCTATGGCAAGCAGCCCGCTATCGTCACCGAGATGGGCAGCTCGGCGGCTCAAGGCCTCAAGGCGGGCGGCGTGCTGCCTGTCATGAAGCACATTCCGGGCCACGGGCGCGGCATGGCCGACTCCCATCACAATTTGCCGGTGGTCGACACGGCGCTCGATGAGCTCAAGGCGCATGATTTCGCGCCGTTCGTCGCGCTGAAGGACGAGTTGATGGCGATGAGCGCGCATGTGGTTTACTCGGCGATCGATCCCGAAAATCCGGCGACCACATCGGCCAAGGTGATCGAGGAGATTATCCGCGGCTATATCGGCTTTGACGGCTTGTTGATGTCCGACGATTCCTCGATGAATGCCCTGAAGGGCACCCTAGGCGAACGGGCGCGTGACATCGCCAACAACGGCTGCGATATCGTTCTCCATTGCAACGGCAAGATGGATGAGATGTTGGAAGTGGTCGCTCAGGCAAAGCCGCTCGAAGGTAGATCCCGTGAGCGTGCGTCTCGTGTGTTGGCGGCGTTCGATAAGATCGATGGCGCGGACGAAGCAGCGGTGCGGGCGGAATTCGCCTCGCTGCTGCCGATGGCCTGAAGGAGGAGCGGGTGGCTGAGCAAGGCGCAGGCCCACCGGATGCCACACCGCTCGAAAAGCTCTGGGGCGATCCCGAGCGCGCCACACCTAACAGGGACGAAGCGGCGCTGGTCATCGACGTCGCCGGCTTCGAAGGCCCGCTCGACCTGCTTTTGTATCTCGCTCGCAACCAGAAGGTCGACCTGACCCGCATTTCCGTGCTGGCGCTGGCCGAGCAGTATCTCGAATTCGTCGAGAGCGCCCGTCGTGTCCGGCTCGAATTGGCCGCTGACTACCTCGTGATGGCAGCCTGGCTCGCCTACCTGAAATCACGGCTCCTTATACCGCAGCCCGCCAAGGATGACGGCCCCTCGGGCGAGGAACTGGCCGCGACCCTGGCATTTCGGCTGAGGCGGCTTGAGGCAATACGCGAGGCCGCTGGCCGGCTGGTGAACCGCGACCGGCTGGGCCGCGATTTCTTCGCGCGCGGCGCGCCGGAGATCATCGCCGAGGAAAACAACTCGGAATATGCTGCCAATCTCTACGATCTGCTGTCGGCCTATGCGGCGCTCCGGCAACGCAATGCGGTGACCAACGTCACCATCGCCCGCAGGCGCGTCTGGTCGCTCGCGGAGGCGCGCCTGATGCTGGCGCGGCTGGTAGGGGAGCTCAAAGAGTGGACCGCGCTCGATCGCTTCCTGCTACGCTATCTCGCCGATCCCGAGGAGCGTGCGACTGTGGTCGCCAGCTCGTTTGCCGCAACGCTGGAACTTGTCAGGGAAGGGCGCATCGAGGTCCGGCAGGATGGCGCATTCGGCGCGATCTACATGCGCACCGGCGCCAAGCCGTTGACCGATGCCGATATCCTCGCCATGGAGTCCGGCCATGACTGAGCCGGATCCGGATAACGACAACCATGCCGGGCCAGCACTTGCTGAACTTCTGGCAAGCGATGCGGCGCGTACCGTCGAGGCCCTGATCTTCGCCTCCGCGGGGCCGGTCTCGACCAACTATCTCACTGAGCGGCTGCCGCAGGGCAGCGATATCGACGCCATTCTCAGGGCACTGCGCACGCTCTATGCCGCCCGTGGCGTCAATCTCGTATCGATCGATGGTCACTGGGCGTTTCGGACCGCCACCGACCTGTCCTTCGCGCTGAGGCGTGACGAGCATGAGGTCAAGAAGCTGTCGCGCGCGGCCCTCGAAGTGCTGGCGATCATCGCTTATCACCAGCCGGTGACCCGTGCCGAGATCGAGGACATCCGCGGTGTCCAGACCTCCAAGGGCACGCTCGACGTGCTGCTCGAAGCCGGCTGGGTCAAGTTCCGTGGCCGCCGTCGCACGCCGGGGCGGCCGGTGACATTCGGCACGACGCGCGACTTCCTGGATCATTTCGGCCTGGAGGAAATCCGCGACCTGCCCGGCGTCGACGAACTCAAGGCGGCCGGCATGTTGTCGGGCCGCATTCCCGCCAATCTCTCGATGCCGGTTCCCAGGGATGAGGAGTTCGATGCCGACGAGGATCCGATCACCCAACTCGATCTCGAGGAACTCGGTCTATTGACACCGGGCGGTAAAGAAGAGGAATAAACTCGTCTTTGGCGCGTTCTGCCAAAAGACCGAGAAGACATTTTGCCGAAAGACAAGACCATACCAGCACAGAGGGAAAACCGGACAACAGCGGGTGTGACATTCGCCGCGCGGCTCACATTCGAGAATATCGTCCATCGCTATCACGGCAAGGATACGATCTCCGATCTGTCGCTGACAGCAGAGCCGGGCGAGGTCCTGTGTCTGCTCGGCCCCTCCGGTTCAGGCAAGACCACGCTTCTCAGAATTGCCGCAGGCATCGAGGCGCAGGCTTCCGGCCGGGTACTGCTCAACAATCAGGTTATTGCCGGCCCCGAGATGTTCCTGCCGCCCGAGAAGCGCGGTATCGGCCTGATGTTCCAGGATTTCGCGCTTTTCCCGCATATGTCGATCCTCGACAATGTCTGTTTCGGTCTGACGGCGATGCGCAAGGACGAGGCGCGGGCGGAGGCGCTGCACGCGCTCGGGCGTGTGGGCCTCACGCATTACGCCGATAAATACCCGCATGTCCTGTCCGGCGGCGAGCAGCAGCGTGTTGCTCTGGCGCGCGCACTGGCGCCACGTCCCGCCGTCCTGCTGATGGACGAACCGTTTTCCGGGCTCGACTCCCGGCTCAAGGATTCCATCCGTGCCGATACGCTCGCCATCCTGCGTGAGGCACGGGCGACGGCGATTGTCGTCACCCATGATGCGGAAGAGGCGATGCGCATGGCCGACCGTATCGCGCTGATCCAGCACGGACGGCTGGTTCAGGTGGGCACGTCGGACGACCTTTACCGCCGGCCTGCGAATATTTTCGTCGCATCGTTCTTCTCCGAGGTGAATTCTTTTGAAGCCGTGGTTCGCAATGGCCGGGCGGAAACACCCCTCGGCACTTTCGCCGCCGGTGCCATTGGCGAGGGCAGGGCCGTCGATGTCGCCATCCGCCTACAGGGGATCAGGCTGGAGACCGAAGGCGGCGCAGTGCCTGCACGGGTCGTTTCCAGGCGGTTCCTGGGTGTCGTCGATCACTTCACGCTCGCAGTCCAGGGATGCGACGAGCCGGTGCGGGCGCGCATACGCGCCGATATAATTCCGCAGGGATTGCGCGACGTGACCCTGTCGGTTAACGAACGTGACACTTTGGTGTTTGAAAAAGCCGCAATAAGCGACTAGATCAGGTCAAACACCTCTTACTGGGAGTAGAGCATATGGGTTCTTTTAGCGTATGGCATTGGCTTATCGTTCTGGCGGTCGTGCTGATCTTCTTTGGTCGTGGCAAGATTCCGGAACTGATGGGCGACGTTGCCAAGGGCATCAAGAACTTCAAGAAAGGCATGGCGGAAGAAGAAAACGCTCCCGTTGACGCCTCGAAGTCCGTTGATCACAAAGCCGACGAAGTAAAGTAACCGTTATTGAGACCGGGCGGGCCTGGAGTCCGTCCGCTGTTTCCGGGAAGTTCGATATGCTGGAAGTCGGCTGGAGCGAGATTCTTGTCATCGCGCTCATTCTGATCATTGTCGTCGGTCCGAAGGACCTGCCGGGAATGCTGCGCAATTTCGGCAAGATGGCGACGCGTGTTCGCTCGATGGCCAATGATTTCAAGGGTCAGTTCGACCAGGCCATGCGCGAGGCCGAACTCGAGGATGTCACCAAGGGCATCAACGAGGTCCGCAAGCTCAACCCCAGCAATTCCTTGCGCGACGCGATCAACCCGCTCCGCCAGCTTGGCGAGGGCATCAAGTCCGATTTGCAGAAGGCCAGCGACTTCACGCCCAAGGCATCGGCCGACACCGGCACCAAAGTCGGAGAACTGACTTCGGACCCGGTTATCAATCCCGAGCCTGTCATGAGCCCGATACCGCCCGCTGCCGCCATGCCTGTGATCAGCGGGGCGACATCGGAGGCCAAGCCCAAGAAGAGCCGCAAGAAGCCCGATGCCACGTTGCAGACGAAAGCCGATGCGCTCGCATCGGAGCCCGTGGCCCTCGAACCCGCGCCAGTGGTGAAGAAAGCCCCGGCGCGCAAGAAGGCCGAGCCCGCAAAGGTGGAAGCCGATCCTTTCCCGCCGCCCGCCAGGAAGACGGTGGGGCGCAAGCCGGTAGAAAAGCACACTGAACATAATGTCCACGTCGTGTCGTCTGACGCGGCGGCTGCGCCGGTCAAGAAGCCCGCGCCAAGAAAAAAGGCCGCGAAAGCGGGTGATGCATGACCGAGATCGAAGATAAGCCGCAGCCGCTCATCGAGCATCTCATCGAGCTTCGCCGTCGCCTGATCTGGGCGGTCGTGGCCTTCTTCGCGGCATTTCTCGTCTGCTTCTTCTTCGCGCAGCCGCTGTTCAACATGCTGGTCGTTCCCTACCGGACGGCCGTCATCTGGGCAGGTCTCGACGTCAAGAACGCCGAGCTGATCTACACCGCGCCGCAGGAATTCTTCTTCACCCAAATCAAGGTCGCCATGTTCGGCGCCATGGTCATCGCCTTCCCCGTTATCGCGACCCAGATTTACAAGTTCGTCGCGCCCGGCCTCTACAAGAACGAGCGCGCCGCGTTTCTGCCTTTTCTGGTGGCGTCGCCGCTGCTGTTCCTGCTTGGCGCGGCGCTGGTCTATTTCTTCTTCACGCCGATGGTGATGTGGTTCTTCCTGAACATGCAGCAATTGCCTGAGGAAGGTCAGGTCTCGATCCAGCTTCTGCCGAAGGTGTCGGAATATCTCAGCCTGATCATGACGTTGATCCTGTCCTTCGGCCTGGTGTTCCAGTTGCCTGTCGTCACGTCGCTGCTCGTGCGGGCGCAGCTTCTGCGGTCGACGACGCTGGCGGAGAAGCGAAAATATGCCTGGGTCATCGCGTTCATCGTCGCAGCCGTGCTGACGCCGCCGGATCCGATCTCGCAGATCGGTCTCGCGATTCCGACCATCATGCTCTACGAGGTGGCCATCATCGCTGCACGCATGATCGAAAAGACCCGATCTCAAACCAAGGCCGAAGAAGAAGCCGCCTCGACCTGAGGCGGCGCAAACGCCCGTATTCTTTCCCTTGTAATTCTTGGTTCTTCGCGCCAAAACCCATGTCGAAAAGGGAATCGTCAGGGTTTCCGCGCCCTACCATCACAATGGTGTCTCCATGCTTGATATCAAATGGATTCGTGACAATCCGGCCGCCCTCGATGCGGCGCTCGCCCGCCGTGGCGCCGAGCCGCTTGCCGGCACGCTCATCTCGCTCGACGAGCGCCGTCGCGCCATCGTCCAGAAGGCGCAGGAAATGCAATCGCGCCGCAATGCCGCCTCCAAGGAGATCGGCATTGCAATGGGCCAGAAGAATTCCGAACTCGCCGAAAGGCTGAAGGCCGAGGTTGCCGAGATCAAGACCTCGCTGCCGGCTGCCGAGGACGAGGAGCGCAAGCTCTCGGCCGAGCTCACCGACACCCTGTCGCGCATCCCCAACATTCCGGCCGCCGACGTGCCCGATGGCAAGGATGAGCACGGCAATGTCGAGACGCGCCGCTCGGGCGAAAAACCGATGTGGAACCACAAGCCGCTTGAACATTACGAGATCGGCGAGGCGCTCGGCTGGATGGACTTCGAGGGTGCGGCCAGGATCGCCGGTTCGCGCTTCACGATCCTCAAGGGCCAATTGGCACGCCTCGAGCGCGCGCTCGGCCAGTTCATGCTGGATACGCATACCCAGGAGCATGGTTATCTCGAAGTCCAGCCGCCGCTGCTGGTCAAGGACGATGCCGTATTCGGGACGGCCCAACTGCCGAAATTCGCCGAGGACCTGTTCAGGACCACCGATGGCCGCTGGATGATCCCGACCGCCGAAGTGCCGCTGACCAACCTCGTGCGCGAGGAAATCCTCGAACACGATGTGCTGCCGCTGAGGTTCACGGCCCTGACGCCCTGCTTCCGCTCGGAAGCGGGTTCTGCCGGCCGTGACACGCGCGGCATGCTGCGGCAGCATCAGTTCAACAAGGTCGAACTCGTCTCGATCACCGATGCCGAGAGCTCGAAGGCCGAGCACGAGCGGATGACCGAATGCGCCGAGAACGTGCTCAAGAAGCTCGGCCTGCATTTCCGCACCATGACGCTCTGCACCGGCGACATGGGCTTCGGCTCGCAGAAGACCTATGACATAGAGGTCTGGCTGCCGGGGCAGGACACCTACCGCGAAATCTCGTCATGCTCGGTCTGCGGCGACTTCCAGGGCCGCCGCATGAATGCGCGCTATCGTGATCCGGGCGACCGATCGATCAAGTTTGTCCATACCCTCAACGGTTCCGGCGTCGCTGTCGGCCGCGCGCTGATCGCCGTTGTGGAAAACTATCTCAACGAGGACGGCTCGGTCACAATTCCGGATGTGCTTCTGCCATATATGGGTGGCCTGAAGAAAATCGAGAAGGCGAACTGACCTTTGCGCATCCTGCTGACCAATGACGATGGCATCCACGCCGAGGGGCTCGCGGTCCTCGAACGGATCGCGCGCACGCTTTCCGACGATGTCTGGATCGTGGCGCCGGAGACCGACCAGAGCGGGCTTGCCCACTCGCTGACGCTTTCCGAGCCGCTCAGGCTGCGGCAGGTCTCCGAGAAACATTTCGCGCTGCGCGGCACGCCGACCGATTGCGTCATCATGGGCGTCAGGGAAGTTCTGGGCGGCAAGAAGCCCGATCTCGTGCTCTCCGGCGTCAACAACGGCGCCAACATGGCCGACGACGTCACCTATTCCGGCACGATCGCCGGTGCGATCGAAGGCACGCTGCAGGGCATCAAGTCCTTCGCGATCTCGCAGGCCGCGAACTATGTCGATGGCGAGAGGCTGATCCCTTGGGAGATTGTCGAGACTTTCGCGCCCGCTCTGCTCAAGAAGCTGATCAACGTCGAGATGCCCGACTGGAGCTTCATGAATCTCAACTTCCCGAACTGCAAGCCCGAGGACATCAAGGGCATAGCCGTGACCGCACAGGGCAAGCTTGATTTCGGCATCAATGTCGAAAAACGCTCGGATGGTCGCGGTCTGCCCTATTATTGGCTCAAGTTCGATTCGCGTAAGGGCGATTTCCGCGATGGAACCGACATCCATGCGCTGAAGGAGAACAAGATTTCCGTCACGCCGTTGAAGCTCGATCTGACGGACTATGATTTGCTCGACCGGATCCAGAAGGCGGTCGTCGCGTAGCAGGAAGGCTCGGCATGTCTCAGGCAAGTGGCAAGGAAGGTTTCGCGGCGCTCTGCCTGCGCCTGCGTGCCAAGGGGATTACCGCAACCGATCTGCTCAATGCCATCGAGCAGACGCCGCGTCACCTGTTCACGCCACCCGAGCACGCCGCCTTCGCCTGGTCGTCGCGGACGATCCCGATCGAATGCGGCTCCTTCATGGAAGGAGTCGATCTCGCCGCCCAACTTATCGACTCCCTCAAGCTCAAGCCGAGCCACCGCGTGCTCGAAATCGGCACCGGCAGCGGCTTTACCGCAGCGGTGATGGGCCGAATGTCCGAACGCGTGCTGACCATCGATCGTTACCGCACGTTGGTCACGTCGGCGCAGGAGCGCATGGACAAGCTCGCGCTGAGGAACATCATCGTCCGCCAGGCCGATGGCGCGTCGGGCCTGCAGGGCGAGGGGACCTTCGACCGGATCGTCGTCACCGCCGCCTTTTCGACCCTGCCGCGCATCTATGCCGAGCAACTGGTATCGGGCGGCATGATGGTCGCACCTGTCCTGCAGGAGAACGGCAGTTGCCGCATGATCGCGCTGACCAAGACCGGCAGCCGCTTCGAGCGGGTGGAGCTTTTTGAGGCACCGTACCAGCCCATCGTCCATCAGATGGCTCTGGCGCTTTGACGCCCGGCCAAAGGTAAATTCCCGTTAAGGTTATCATTTTTCAGATTTTTTTTGAGTGCGCCCCCGCCTGTTAACCCGCCAGTAAGACTAACGCGCTTTAATCATTACAAGTAAATGCGTAGCGTGGGTTCAAGTCATGCGTGCCTTAAAAATGATGAATGCAAATGCCTCTCCTCTTCGCCTGACGGCGGCCCTGCTTCTCGCGGGCATAGCGTCGGGTTGTTCTTCGGATGTGACCCGCTTCGACGGGCTCTTCTCATCCAAGACCGACAACCTCACGACCAACTCGGTGCCGCACAAGGTCAATGCCGTCAATGGCAAGCTGCCGACGCCGGGCCAGGATGTGGCCTCCGTCAACGCGACGGATGCCGATGTGACGGGCGACCAAGCGCTGAACCAGCCATATCCCAATCAGGACGTCTCCTACGATCCGATCAGCACATCGACGATCGAAACGAGGACCACCGTCCAGCGCACCGAACTCAAGACGCCCGGCGTCAAGGTTCAACAGAACGTAGCGATCAACCAGCCGTTCCCGGCCAAGGTGAAGGTCGATGCAGATCCGATCAAGACCGGCACGGTCAAGTCGGTCTGGAAGATCGCCGACTCCTCGCCGCGCATCCTGATCAAGAGCGGCGACACGCTTTCGGGCATCTCGGCGCGCTACAAGGTCCCGCAGTCCGAGATCCTCAAGGCCAACAAGCTGGCATCCGGCGCCGACCTGAAATACGGCAAGTCGATCATCATCCCCGTCTCGGTGAAATCTTCGAAGAGCGTGCCGGCAGAACTCGCCGTCAACACCAAGAAGATACCGGTTCCCGCCAAGGCGAAGGACCAGGACAAGGCGATCCTGCCGAACACCGCCTCGCGCGACAAGCAGACCGGCGACAAACTGGCTGCGAAGAACAGCGAATCTGACGGAACCGGCTATGTCGTGGCCCAGGGCGACTCGCTCAACAAGATCGCCAAACAGCACAAAGTCTCGGTCGACGCGATCAAGGCCGCCAACGGCATGACCACCGCTTCGCTCAGGATCGGCCAGAAGATCGTCATTCCGGTTCCGGGCGCCGATCCGGTGAAGACCGCTTCGATCCCGGCCGGCAGCAAGGTCAAGGAAGTCTCGGACGCCAAGCCGAAGACCTACACGCCTCCGGTCGCTGACAGAAGCGTCGAGGAAGTGCAGAAGACCGCCGACAACGGCGAGGATGCACCCGACGAAACCGGCATCGGCAAGTTCCGCTGGCCGGTCCGCGGCGCGGTCATCGCCGGCTACGGCCAGAATGTCGAAGGCGTCCGCAACCCGGGCATTGACATCTCGGTTCCCGAGGGTACGCCGATCAAGGCAGCCGAGAACGGCGTGGTCATCTATTCCGGCGCTGGTCTCAAGGACCTCGGCAACACGGTCCTGATCCGCCACGACAACGGCACGGTCACTGTCTACGGCAACGCCTCGGCCCTCAAGGTCAAGCGCGGCGACAAGGTCACTCGCGGCGAGGTGATCGCCGATTCAGGGATGACCGGTGGCGCCAAGCGGCCCAAGGTTCACTTCGAGGTTCGCCAGAACGCGGCGGCCGTCAATCCGATGACCTTCCTGCAGTAATTTCTTTCCTTCAGGTGTATTGCGTATGGAAAGACGTGGAAAAGCCCGGGGAAACCCGGGCTTTTCTGCGAATAGTCAGTAGTCAGCAGGAATAGATATTCGCGTCTCAGTTCATTCCAGCACTTGACTGCTCTGTTGCGGGTCGCCGCCGCTACGGACTACTGACTGTCCCAACCTCTTCCCCAGCCGCCCCGCCATATCTTGTATGAACTGCCAGGCGACGCGGCCCGATCGCGAGCCGCGGGTCGTCGCCCATTCCAACGCCGCGTGGTGCATCTCGTCCTTCGCCACGTCGAGGCCGAAATAGTCGGCATAGCCGTCGATCATCGCGAGATAGTCGTCCTGCGAACATTTGTGGAAACCGAGCCACAGGCCGAAACGGTCGGACAGCGACACCTTTTCCTCGACGGCCTCGGATGGATTGATCGCCGTCGATTGCTCGTTCTCGATCATGTTGCGCGGGAGCAGGTGCCGGCGGTTGGAGGTCGCATAGAAGACGACATTCTCCGGCCGGCCCTCGACGCCGCCGTCCAGCGCCGCCTTCAATGACTTGTAGGATGTGTCGTCATTGTCGAAGGACAGGTCGTCGCAGAACAGGATCGCCTGGTGGTCGGCCTTCTTCAAGAGTTCCATGAGGTCGGGGAGGGTGGAGATATCCTCGCGATGGACTTCCACCAGTTTCATCGGCTTTGCGCGACCCTGATTGATGGCAGCGTGGATCGCCTTGACCAGCGAGGATTTCCCCATGCCCCGCGCCCCCCAGAGCAGAACGTTGTTGGCCGGCAGGCCGTTCGCAAAACGGGTCGTGTTTTCGCTGAGGATCTGTTTGACATGATCGACGCCGCGAATGAGCGACAGGTCAACGCGGTTGACCTTGGGAACGGGCACGAGCGCTGTCTGGGCCGGGTTCCAGACGAAACAATCGGCGGCGTCCCACATCGGCGGGCTTGCCACCGGTCCGGCGCTTCGTTCGGCGGCATCGGCCAGCCGTTTCAGTTCGGCAAGAATCGATTTGAGGACATCGTCGTTCATGTCGGGCTCTCCGCATGTATGGTCTCCTCGACGCGCTAACATGGACGCTCTGGCACGGAAAGGCCGGAGCGGTGGCAAATCGAGGGTTTTGCCTGCCAAACTATCAATGCGCTGTTGCATTGGAGGGGCATATTCCTATATTCCCGCCACCAGCCTGCGGCCTGATCCAAGCGCCGCACCTCTTATCATGTCCGGGAGTAAATGATGATCTTCACCGACGCCTTCGCCCAAACGGCCCCCGCAGCCTCGTCGCCGCTCGGAGGAGGTCTCGATATCGTCCTTCTCTTCGTTCCCATGCTCGTGGTGTTTTATTTTCTGATCTTCCGGCCGCAGCGCCAGCAGGTGAAGAAGCGCAATGAAATCCTGAAGAACATCCGTCGCGGCGACCAGATCGTGCTCGGCGGCGGCATTGTCGGCAAGGTGACCAAGGTTATCGACGACAATGAACTCGAGACCGAGATCGCCGACGGCGTCCGTGTCCGTGTCGTGCGCGCCAATATTTCCGAAGTGCGCGTGAAGAGCGAGCCGGTGAAGGAACCGCAGGCCGCCAACAAGCCCTGATAGAGCGACAAGCGGGCGAAAGCCCGCTTTTCCGCGTATTGTATGAACTGCATCGAGAGCCCTTATGTTTTATTTTTCCCGCTGGAAATCGGTCCTGATCTGGCTCAGCGTCATCCTGAGTGTCTGGTTGGCGACGCCCAACTTCCTGTCGCAGGCGGCTCTCGATTATGTCCCGTCATGGGTGCCCAAGCAGTCGATGACCCTCGGTCTCGACCTTCAGGGAGGCTCCCACATCATGCTCAAGCTCGAGCGCGGGGATATCATTACCGAACGCCGCGAGACACTGCTCGATGAAATCCGCAGCAATCTGCGTCGCGCCGGCATCGGCTATACCGGCCTCGCCGGCAACGGCCAGAGGATCACCTTCAAGCTGCGTGACGCGAGCCAGATCGACGCGACGAAGACCGCGCTCAAGGATATCACCGCCACCGTCAGCGGCGGGCTGACCGGCACTTCGATCACCGAAGTGACCGAGAGCAATACATCCGAAGGCGCCTTCGAATATGACCTGACCGACGGCGGTATCGATTATCGCGTCAGCTCGGCGGTGGCCCAGTCGATCGAAGTCGTCCGCCGCCGCGTCGATGAACTCGGCACGACCGAACCGCTGATCCAGCGCCAGGGCGCCGACCGGATCATCGTCCAGGTTCCGGGTCTCCAGGACCCGCAGCGCCTCAAGGCGATCCTCAACCAGACCGCCAAACTGACCTTCCACCTCGTCGATACCTCGATGTCGGCGCAGGATGCCCTCAATACCAGGCCGCCGGCGACATCAGAGGTCGTCTACACCAACGACGACCCGCCCATCCCGATGCTGCTCGTCAAGCGCGCCATCCTGTCGGGCGAGAACCTCGTCGATGCGCAGCCGGGCTTCGACTCGCAGTCCGGCAACGAACCGATCGTATCGTTCCGCTTTGATTCTTATGGCTCGCAGACCTTCGGGCGCGTCACACAGGAGCATGTCGGCGAGCCCTTCGCGATCGTGCTCGATAACAAGATCATCACCGCGCCGAACATCCGCGAACCGATTCTCGGTGGTTCGGGCCAGATCTCGGGCAGCTTCACCGTCCAGTCGGCCAATGACCTTGCCGTCCTGCTGCGCGCCGGCGCTCTTCCAGCGACCCTGACAGTCATCGAGGAGCGCACGGTCGGACCTGGCCTCGGTGCAGACTCCATCCGTGCCGGCGTCACCGCGGCGATCATTTCCTTTGTCGCCGTCTGCGCCTTCATGACTTTCTTCTACGGCACGCTCGGCGTCATCGCCAACATCTCGATGATCATCAACATCGTGATGATCATCGCCATCCTCTCCGCATTGGGCGCGACGCTCACGTTACCCGGCATTGCCGGTATCGTGTTGACCATCGGGCAAGCCGTCGACTCCAACGTGCTGTTCTACGAACGCTTCCGCGAAGAAGTGAAACAGGGGCGGCCCCTTGTGTCGGCAATGGAGTCGGGGTTCGAGAAGGCGTTCGGCACCATCATCGACGCCAACCTGACGACGCTGATCGCCGCTATTATCCTGTTTTACATGGGTTCGGGTCCGGTGCGCGGTTTCGCGGTGACGCTTTCTATCGGTATTGTCACGACTGTCTTCACGGCCTACACGGTTTCGCGCCTGATGATCGCCATCTGGCTGCGTAGAACCCGTCCGAAGACGGTGCCGAAGGGTGTTCGCACGGCATTCTTCGATTTCGCGCGGATCGGCTTCATGCGCATCCGAAACTGGAGTTTCAGCATCACCGCTGTGTTGACGCTGGCATCCATCATCGGCTTCGCGACGATGGGGTTGAACCTCGGTATCGACTTCACCGGCGGCTCGATGATCGAAATGAAGGCAAGGGAGGGTGCCGCGGACCCCGGAGACATCCGCAACAGGCTCGAAGAATTGGGCATCACAAGCGCGCAGGTCCAGGGGTTCGGTGACCCGAGCAACGTCATGGTCCGCGTGCAGAGCCAGGCCGAGGAAACGGCGGAGCAGAATGTCGTCGCCCGCATTCGCGGCGCCCTCGAAAAGGATTACGAGTTCCGCCGCGTCGAAGTGGTCGGCCCGTCGGTATCGGGCGAACTCGCCGTGACCGGCGCCATCGGTCTCGGTCTCTCGCTCCTCGCCATCATGGTCTATATCTGGTTCCGGTTCGAATGGCAGTTCGCCATCGGCGCCGTCACCGCCACGCTGCATGATGCGATTATGACAGTCGGGCTCTATGTCTATACGCGAATGGAATTCGACATCACGGCGATCGCGGCGCTGCTGACGATCATCGGCTTCTCGCTCAACGATACGGTCGTCATCTACGACCGAATGCGTGAGAACTTGCGACGATATAAGTCCATGCCGCTCGAGGAATTGATCGATCTCTCGCTGAATTCGACGCTGTCGCGTACTATCCTCACGGCCGGCACGACGTTCATCGCGATCCTCGGCCTCGTGCTCTTCGGCGGCGACGTGATCCGGTCGTTCACGATTTCCATGCTGTTTGGCGTGTTCGTCGGCACCTATTCGTCGATCTATGTCGCGGCACCGATGCTGATCTACTTCAAGCTCCGGCCCGACGCGATGTTCAAGGAAAAAGAGGAAGCCAACCAGAGCGGCGCGAAGTCGGCCAAGCCGGTCGTCTGATGGCAGCGGGCATCGTCATCCGCGAACAGCATTTCCCCGGACGTGCGCCGCTGGATGCCTATGGCAATGGCGGCTTCCGTTTCGCCGACATGAGCCATCGCGGATCGATCCTGTGCCTGCCGTCCGGCATCCATGGCTGGGCGGCGACGGAGGCCGATCCGTTGACGGTGGATCTGTTCGAGCGCGCGATTGCCGAAGCGGCCGATATCGAGGTGCTGCTGGTGGGTACGGGCACGACCTTGCGGCCACTGCCGAGGGAATTGCGGGAGCGGCTGAAGGCCGCCGGCATTTCAGCCGACCCCATGTCGACGGGTGCGGCTGTGCGCACCTTCAACATCCTGCTTGCCGAAGAGCGTGCCGTCGCTGCGGCGCTGATCGCGGTGGACGGCTGACAATGGCATCGACCCGGGAGGAAGCCTATGCGGCCTGCCTCGCCACGCTGAGATCCACCGACCTCGATCGCTATCTCGCCTGCCTGTTGGTGTCCGAGGACAAGCGGGGGCCGCTTGCCGCGCTCTACGCCTTCAGCGCCGAACTCGCCCGCATCCGCGACCTGATCCGCGAGCCGCTTCCCGGCGAAGTGAGGCTGCAATACTGGCGCGACCTGATCGAGGGCCAGCCGCATGGCGACAGCCAGTCCAATCCCATCGCGGCCGGCATCCTCCACGCGATCACGGATCATCGCCTGCCACGCTCGGCACTCGCCGCGATGACGGAAGCGCGGATATTCGATCTCTATGACGACCCGATGCCTGATCGGAATGCGTTTGAAGGCTATGCCGGGGAGACCTCGGCGGCGCTCATTCAGCTCGGCGCGCTGATCCTCGACCCCGAAAATGCGAGAGGAGTCTCCGAGCCGGCCGGCCATGCCGGGATCGCCCAGCTGGTGGCGGGCTGCCTGCTCCTACTGCCGATCCACATGCGCCGAGGGCAGGTCTTCATACCGGGCGATATCCTGTCGGCAGTCGGGCTGAATGCGGCGGGTTTCCTGAAGGGAGAGGACAGACAACGCATCGGCGCGGCCTTATCCGCGTTCATAGGCTACGGCCGCGATCATCTCGCCAAGGCGAGGGCGCAGAAATCCTCGCTTGCCGGGGGCACGAAGCTGGCCTTCCTCACAGCTGCCTCGGCCGAACCGGTGTTCAACCGTGCTGAAAAAGCCGGCCTGACTGTATTGGAAAAATCCATCCAGCCGTCCCAGCTTTCCCGGCAATGGAGGCTCTGGCGGGCATCCGGATCGCGGATGTTTTAATACACATTTATTAATTCACGTTTTGCTAACCAACGCATGACTAGAGTGGCACCAAGTTCCGGAATGTCCGGTGGAATGTGCCAATGAGTATTGCGTTTTTAAGACAATCACGGCGGACATTTCTGCCGGTTTTCCTCAGCGTCGCGCTTGCTGCCTGTTCGGGGCCGATGACGCCGCCCGGCAGCATCGATGACGAGACGACGGTGTCGTCGATCGATCCCGTCGATACCACTGACAGCACTCCCAGCACCTATGCCGCGCCGGACAACGCGATCCAGGAGACGACCGACTCCACCGACTATCTCGACACGCCGAACCTTGCCAATCGAGAAAGCCAGCCGCTTCCAAAGATCGACGAAGAACCACTTCCGAAAATCGATGAGGAGCCGCTCCAGCAATCTTCGATCCCCGGAGACGGCGTCAATATGGATACCGCGCTCGGTGTCCAGCAGCCGACGAGCCTCGCCGAGGAACAGTCCGTCGATATCGCCGAGGGCAATGCCACCCAGCCGGTTGTCGATGGCATCGGTACGGATAATCTGACCGAGCGTGCGCCAACGCGCGTCGCCACGGACCAGAGTCTGGATTTCAATGACGCCAGTTCGGCCGACCAGATCACCATGCCCTCGAAGCGTCGCAACGTCGACGAGGAGACCCAGGTCGCCTTCATTCCGCGCACCAGCGATCCGACCGAAGAGGCCGACGGCTTCGCCGAGATGACCTCGGCCGACCGCGCCTGCCGGTCTGAACTCGAGCGAATGGGCGTGAAATTCCAGGAGCTGCCGCCGATCTCCAATGGTCGCTCATGCGGCATTGCCCATCCGATCAAGGTGACCGGGTTCCGGGGCGGTATTCAGCTTAAACCGGCGGCGACGCTCAATTGCTCGATGACGAAGCTGTTCGCCAAATGGGTAAAGAACGAACTGGTGCCGTCGTCGCGCTACCGCTACTTCTCGGGCATCAAGACCATTCACCAGATGTCGTCCTATTCCTGCCGTAAGATGAATTCCCGCTCCAATAATCCGTGGTCGGAACATGCCAAGGGCAATGCAATGGATATCGGCGGCTTCACGCTGAAGAACGGCAAGCATATCGATGTCCGCAAGAAGAGCTTCTTCGCCTTCCGCGAGAAGGGCCTCTTGAAGACGGTGCGTGAGGATTCCTGCAAGTATTTCACCACCGTCCTCGGGCCGGGTGACGCCTATCACGGCGACCATTTCCATTTCGATCTCAGGGCTCGCAAGCGTAACTATCGCCACTGCAGCCTGTGAGAGATGATGAAAATGAAACGGCGGACGACCACTGGGTCGCCCGCCGTTGATTTCTGGCAATGATTGCCGCCGATCAGTCGAACAGCTCTTCCAGGAACGATTTCTTCCGCTTCGGATAGCCATGTCCGTAGGACTGCTCATAGCGCGGATCGTAGCCCTGTTGCTGCGGCTGCTGATAGGACGGTTGCTGCGGATAGCCTTGCTGCTGAGGCGGTGCCGCCACGGGAGCTGCAACTGCGGTCTCACGGGCGCTTTTCTCGATGATCTTGTCGAGTTCGCCACGGTCGAGCCAGATTCCACGGCATTGCGGGCAGTAGTCGATCTCGATGCCCGCGCGTTCGCTCATGACGAGCGAAACACGGCAAGCGGGGCATACAAGACCGGCGTGAGGGGAATTCATGAGAAATCTCCAAATGTCTACAAGGTTAAAGCCCGCGAAGTTCATTCGAAAACGGGCCCTGTCATGCGGTCCGACATCGCCATCACTTAAGGTGAGGGCCAGAGGGGCCCGGTCCGCTCGTCTGATTTACGTGTTGGTCGTGCCATTTTCAAGGCAGTTCGTCATCGGAGACACAACCGGCGAGAATGTAGCCGTACCGCTTTTGTCGCCGGTGAACTTGTCGAGCCGAGCCATGAGGCCTAGGACCGGCCGTTCATAATGAGAATGAAGCCATGCCGCCCCTGTCAGAAATCCTCATGTTCTCCGCCGCGCTCGTTGCCGCCGGCGCGGTATCCGGGTTGCTGGCGGGCCTGTTCGGTGTTGGCGGCGGCGCGATCCTCGTTCCGGTTTTCTACCAGGTCTATGGCCTGCTCGATGTGCCCGACACGGTACGGACCCACGTTGCCGTCGGAACCTCGCTCGCGATCATCGTGCCGACCTCAATCCGTTCATTCCAGGCGCACAAGGCGCGAGGCGCTGTCGATATGCAGGCGCTCAAGGGCTGGGTGATCTGGATACCGCTGGGCACGATCCTTGCCTCGGTGGTCGCGGCCTATGTTTCGGGCGAATTCCTGCGTGTGGTCTTCATGATGCTGATGCTGCTCATCGCGCTCAAGATGTTCTTCAACCAGGAACACTGGCGGTTCGGCACCGAGATGCCCGGCGGCGTCCTTAACGGGCTGGCCGGCGGAACAATCGGCCTGCTGTCCGGACTTATGGGTGTCGGCGGCGGCACGCTGACGAACCTTTGGATGACGCTCTGGAATCGCACTGTGCACCAGGCCGTGGCAACGTCCTCGGGTGTCGGCGTGCTGATCTCGATACCGGGGCTGCTCGGCTATATCTGGGCGGGATGGGGCGACCGCGATTTGCCGCCGTTCTCGACGGGCTTCATCAACTGGATCACCGTCATCCTGGTCATCCCGCTCAGCCTGTTCTTCGCGCCATACGGTGCGCGGCTGGCGCATGCGCTGAGCCGCCGGCAGCTCGAAGTCTGCTTCGCCATTTTCCTGCTGGTGATTTCGGTGCGCTTCGCCGTCAGCCTGTTCTGACCGCAGTCAGTCCTGCAGCTTCATCTCGTCACCGGCGATCGTGAACGAACTGAGCGACGACAGGAAATTCATCCCGAGCAGGCTCTCACTGAGTTTGCCGCGTTCGGCGATGCCGGCGCGGACATTGGTGCGCTTGATGCCGGCGACCTCGATTTCCGGCAGCGTGACATACGCTGTGCGGGCAGGGCCGTTGGCCGTCAGCACCGTATAGGTGAAGTCCATGCCGTTGGGGTTCAGCCCAAGCCGCTCCGCATCCTCGAAGCTCAACGCGATCGTCGTCGCACCGGTGTCGACCATCATCGGGATGGTCACGCCATTGACGGTGCCCTCGGCCTGGTAGTGCCCGTTCTGTCCCATATAGAGTACGGCGGTCTTGAAGCCGTTCTGGTCCGTGATCATGGCTGCGCGGCCCGGGATGAGCCCCGCCGTGAGGCGGGACGCGAAATTCTGCGCATCGGTGCGGAAGACATAGACGGCGGAGAGCACCACCCCGATCAGCAGCCAGATGCCGAGATTGCGCGCAGCCTCACCCCAATTGCGCTGACTTGCCAGTATGCCGCCGCCGACGAGCGCGCCCCACATGGCATAGTAGAGCATATACATGGCATCGTCGCCATCCAGCCGCCCGCTATTGGAAAATCCTGCCGTTATCAGCAGAAGGCCGACGAGGATGACGATGGCCGCGATCAGAAAACGTGACATCAGACCTGGTTCTCCCTTGCCATGCGAGACCGGCGCGTTTCACGCCTCGGCCGGCGTTCGACGCCTTCGAGGCGCTTGGGCAGCACGGCCATGATCTCGCGTCGTTCGGTGCTGGTATAGCTCGTCCACGCCCCGATTTCTTCGCGGGTGCGGCCACAGCCGAAACAGTAGCCGGTGTTGTCATCGATCGAACAGACGAGAATGCAGGGCGATTCCATATTTCACCAGTCAAGCGAGCTTTTAAGCGAATATCGGGTGCCTAGAGCAAAACGGCAAGTATCGAAAGCGACACCATCTCGGTCAATTGTTGTGATGCACCGATTGTGTCGCCGGTATGACCGCCGATTTTCGCATCGATATATTGCGTCGCGGCCCAGCAAGCGAGGCCTGCAGCCGCGATCACTACCACGCCCTCGATGAAGGACGTGGCGCCACCGGTCAACACGAGGCAGATAAGCGCGCCGGTGAAGAGTGCCAACGACGTCGCGGTCTCCTCGGGCATGCCAGCGGAGGCAGCCACGCCATCGCTTCTTGCCGAAGGCAGCAGCGACCAGTGCCACACCATCGCCGCCCGGCTGAGGGCCGCAATGCCGATCAGCGCGAGGCCCGCCTGCGTCGGAGTCAACACCGCGCCGAACACCGCCAGCGCCGAGCCCCTGATCGCGAAGGACAGGATGAGTGCTACGGCGCCATAGGAACCGATGCGGCTGTCCTTCATGATCACAAGCGCGCTTTCCCTGTCGCGCCCGCCGCCGATGCCGTCAGCCGTGTCGGAGAGGCCATCCTCATGCAGCGCGCCGGTCAGGATCACCTGCAGGCCGAGCGCCAGAAAGGCCGCAAGCAGCGGATCGGCATGCAGAGCGAGCAGGACCGCGAACAGTGCCGCCGATGGCAGCGCGATCAGCAGGCCAGCGACGGGAAAGGCGCCGACCGCCCGGCTCAATGTGCCGTCATGGCCGATGAAGTGCCGCGAAGGCACGGGAATGCGGCTCAGGAAGCCGATGCTTCTGGCCACGTCGTCTACGAAATCACTGATCTTCATGCGCCCCCGCACTCCTCCGCGCCGTTTTGCGGCGTAACTATGGTTGCCGCGCCCCGACTCTGCCGATAATAGATGCGGCAACAACTCTTTGGAATAGAATTCGGAGCACGACGATGAGCACCAGCGGACTTCCATTCGACGATTTTCGCGAACTTATCGCCAACCTTCCTGGACCGGTCACCCAAGCGCTCGTCGATGCCCGCCAGCGCGACAGCCAGTTGACCAAGCCACCCGGCGCATTGGGACGGCTCGAGGAGATCGCCTTCTGGCTCGCGGCCTGGAGCGGCCGCAAGCCGGCGGTCACCCGGCCGCTGGTCGCCATCTTCGCCGGCAACCATGGCGTCACCCGCCAGCGGATCACGCCCTATCCGCCTGAAGTGACCAAGCAGATGGTCGCCAACTTCTCGAATGGCGGGGCAGCGATCAACCAGATCTGCGCCGCCTACGATCTCGGCCTTAAAGTCTTCGACCTGGCGCTCGACTATCCCACCGGTGATATCACCGAGGAAGCAGCGCTCTCGGAGCGCGACTGCGCCGCCACCATGGCCTTCGGCATGGAGGCGATCGCCGGCGGCACGGACCTGCTCTGCATTGGCGAGATGGGTATCGGCAACACCACGATCGCCGCTGCGATTAACTACGCGCTCTACGGCGGCACGGCGCAGGAATGGGTCGGGCCCGGCACGGGCTCGGAAGGCGAGGTGCTTCAGCGCAAGATCGAGGCGGTGGAAAAGGCCGTCGAATTGCATCGGGACCACCTGTCGGACCCGCTGGAGCTTTTGCGTCGCCTTGGCGGCCGCGAGATTGCCGCGATGGCAGGCGCCATTCTCGCTGCGCGCATGGAACGCATCCCCGTCATCATCGACGGCTATGTTGCGACTGCCGCCGCTGCGGTGCTCAAAGCCGCCAATCCCGCAGCGCTTGATCACTGCCTGATCGGCCATGTCTCCGGCGAGCCGGGTCATATGCGCGCCATCGACAAGCTCGGCAAGACGCCACTACTGGCACTTGGCATGCGGCTGGGCGAAGGGACGGGCGCGGCACTCGCCGCCGGCATCGTAAAAGCCGCCGCCGCCTGCCATACCGGCATGGCAACATTTGAGTCCGCGGGCGTTTCCAACAAGGATTGAGCGCTCTTACGCGCCAGCCCTGAAACAGTTTGGGCCGGTAGGAAATACCCGATCAAGGAACCAGCGACGCATGGAAGAACCGGAAGCGAAAAAACACGGCCTGGCGCATCTCGTCGCCGCTGGCGGCTATTCGATGGCCGGCTTCAAGCGCGCGCTCGGCGAGTCCGCGTTCCGGCACGAGATGATCTTCTTCGCTGGCGCCATCATACTGTTCGCCGTGATCGGCGCGACACTTGCCGAATATGTCGGCCTGGCGATTATCTTCCTGCTGATGCTGGGTGTCGAGGCATTGAACACGGCGGTGGAGGAACTCGTCGATCGGGTCTCGCCCGAAGTTTCCCGCACCGGCAAACATGCCAAGGATCTGGGTTCGTTTGCGGTCTTCTGTACAATCTCGGCAGCTGTGTTGTATATACTTTGGGTTGTGTTCGCGTAGTAGACGGCACTTGATACGCCATGGATGATCGGGCTTTCCGGGGGGAGAGTTCGATGAATAGCAACCAAAAGACAGATGATAGATCTCGCAGCGCCAATGATTTCTCGGCGATGGGGAAGATTTTCGTATGGCTCTGTATAGTCGTCGCTATCGCCATACCGTTTGCATCCTTTAGTCGTTACGGCGCGGCCTGGATCAATTCTATTGGGTTGAGTTTTACAGTGTTCGCGGCGGCCGCGCTGTCAGGCGGACTGATTGGGTTTATTTTTTCCGTTCCCTATGTGAACAAGATCACTAGGGTATTAGAGCCCGACAGCGAAAAACCAGCGGTGGACGGAGCGCCTAATGCTGCCGTCCTGGAACAACGTCAACCGCTGTTGCGAAGCAACTCCAATCTCGAAAAGATTTCCGAATGGCTCACGACCATGCTTGTGGGCGTTGGGCTGAGCCAGATAAATTATATCTTTGAGGGTCTGAAAAAATTCGGAGAATTCTTTGCTCCGATGGACACCATGAAGATTAATGGCGTCGACGTTGTCGTGGCGCATATGAAGTACGCCGGACCAGCGGTACTGGTGGCCGGCCTGACCATAGGGTTTCTTGGCGTCTATCTGTATACGAGATTGAGGATATCCTATCTCTTTCATCACGTTGAGCGAGAGTTCAACAGCGACAATGGGGCGAACGCGACGCTGACTGTTGAAGAGTCTAAGACCTTGACTTCGATCGCGGAAAAGTCCGCGCTCAAGGAAAGTCCCGGCTTGAAGGTGATGGCATCGACCAACCGGACATCTGTTCGCGACGCGCTCTCCGTCATGACTCAATTGCTGTATGACGTGAAGGGCAAGGGCTTTCTCCAGGCCATCGAAATGGGCAGCGAGCTGATATCGACCCCGGCGGTGTCGGTCCCGAGATTCTGGTTTCTCATGGCCGCCGCTCATGGACAGAACTATACGGACCAGAAGGCCGCGGGCGCGCCGGACGATGTTCTGAAAAAGATCAAGGAAGATGTGTTGTATTCAATCGATAAGACGCTCGAGCTGAATCCGAAATATAAGCCCACGTTTCTCAACATGCTCAACAAGAAAAGCGTCGATAACGATCTCAAATCATTTGCAGATGATGCGGACTTTAATACCCGGCTAAGGTGAACCATCTCAGGCGAAGCTCTTCTTCTTCCGATCGATCGCCTGCATATCCTCGACCGCGGGCACCGACTGCAGCACGCGCTTGGCCGGCAGGATGGCGATCGCCTCGGTGCCTTCGCGCAGGCGCGATTTCAGCAGGAACGAGCCATCGTGCTTGTGCAGCAGCGCCTGCACGATCGGCAGGCCGAGGCCGGTGCCCTGCTCGGCGCTCTTGATGGCGATCGAGCCCTGACCGAAGGCCGAGAGCACGACGGGAATTTCCTCCTCGGGGATGCCCGGCCCATCGTCCTTGATCGAGACATATTGGCCGCCGGACGCCGTCCAGCCCACCTTGACGACCACTTCGCCTCCCTGTGGGGTGAACTTCACCGCATTTGAAAGCAGATTGAGGATGACCTGCCGGATCGCCTTCTCGTCGGCCCAGAGCGATGGCATGTCGGGTTCGAATTGGTCGGCGATCTGGATATTCTTGGCGCGGGCGCGAAGCTGCACCATGCCGATGCAATCCTCGGTGATATCGACCAACTGGATCGATTCCTCGTTGAGCTGGTAGCGTCCCGCTTCGATGCGCGAAAGGTCGAGAATCTCGTTGATCAGGTCGAGCAGATGCTGGCCCGATGCGTGGATGTCTTGAACATATTCCTTGTAGGTCGGGTTGTTGAGCGGCCCCATGACCTCCGTCGCCATCACCTCCGAGAAACCGAGGATGGCGTTGAGCGGCGTGCGAAGCTCATGCGACATCGAGGCCAGGAAGCGGGACTTGGCGAGGTTGGCCTCTTCCGCGCGGCGGCGGGCTTCGTCGGACATCGAGTTCGCCACTTCAAGCTCGGCGATCAGGTCATCCTTTTCCGACTGGAAGGACAGCAGTTTGACGTTGGAACTGTAGAGCCGGTCGGTCATGAAGGCGAAGAAGGCAAGCGTGGCGGTGAACACCGCCGTCAGTGCGACATCGAGCGGATCGCGGTCGATAAGGGACGCCACCGCCAGCGCCAGCACCACTGGCGCAAAGGTGAACAACGTTGCGCCGCGCAGCATGAACATCGCGAACGACGTAGCCGACAACGCGACGAGCAGCGTGGCGCCCTTGAAGAAGAAGAAATAGCTCGCGCCGCATTGGGTGCAGCCCTTATAGGCGAACCATGCCCAGCAGACGCCGGCGACCAATTGGCCCGCGATCAGCCGCCGACGCCATTTCGCGGCATCCTCGGCGGAATTGTTGCCCTTCCGCGCCTGTCTGGCCAGCAGAAGGTTCGCGGAATGCACGCACAGCGAAGCAAGCATCCAGGGAAAGAGGTTGAGATCGCCGTCGAAATAATTGGCAGTGAGGCCGACGATCATGATGAGGAGCGGCATGATCGCCGCGCTCTGCTGCACGGCCGCGAGATGGAGATCCATCATTTCGCGTTCATAAGTGCTGATCGCCTGGCCGGACGTCTGCAGGCGTTCCCGCGTATCCTTGACCGCCTTGGCCGTGTCGCGGTTCTTCGAGGCGCGCGAGCGGTAGACGATGATCTTGTCTGGCGAGGAACTGGCGCTCTTACTCATGATACGATACTGAAATCCGCACAACACGCTTGCGCCGAAGAATAGCGGCCAATGATTAAGAAGATGCTTCCGTGATAAGGCTTTGTTTGCCATGACGGCGAAATGCTTCCCGCCTGCACCGGAGAAAATAACATTTGGAATCAATGGTGTGCGGCGGAAACTTCAGAAAGACGGCTTTTGACTGTGCGATAACGACATGAAGTCCGACGGCAACATACGTTTACCAATCGGCCAATCTGGTCCTGCTGAAATCGACAGGCTTTTGGCCGAAATCGCCGCCTGTCGCATCTGTCGCGATGCGGCCGTCAAGCCTCTGCCGCATGAGCCGCGTCCCGTCGCCAGATTGTCCGCCACCGCCCGTATTTTAATCGCCGGCCAGGCACCGGGTTTACGGGTGCAGGAAACCGGCATTCCGTTCAACGATGCGTCGGGCGATCGGCTGCGCCAATGGCTGGCCGTGGACCGCGACCAGTTCTACGATCCCTCGAAATTCGCGATGCTGCCGATGAGCTTTTGCTTTCCCGGCTACGACGCGCATGGCTCCGACCTGCCGCCGCGAAAGGAATGCGCGCCGCTTTGGCGGGCGCGGGCTATCTCGTCGATGCCGCAGGTCAGGCTCATCCTTGCGGTGGGCGGCTATGCGCAGGCCTGGCATCTGGGCAGCGGCGCCCCGAAATCGATGACCGACACTGTGAGGAACTGGCGCTGCCATCTCGAGGCCGGCCTGCTGCCGCTGCCGCATCCCAGCTGGCGCAATACCGGTTGGTTGAAGAAAAATCCGTGGTTCGAGGCGGAGTTGCTGCCGGAACTCCGCGCGCAAGTTTTGCGGTGGATTTCTTGAAACGGCTTTCCCTTTTTTCCAAAGATTCATATATGAGAGAGAAAATTATTTTACCGGAGGCATGAAATGGACCGGCTCGACAGAAAAATCCTCAGACTTTTGCAGGAGGACTCGACGCTTGCCGTGGCCGACGTCGCCAAGAAGGTGGGGCTCTCCACCACGCCCTGCTGGCGGCGCATCCAGAAGATGGAAGAGGATGGCGTGATCAAGCGCCGTGTCGCCCTGCTCGACCCGATCAAGGTCAATACCAAGGTCACGGTTTTCGTCTCGATCCGCACCAATGCCCACTCCATCGAATGGCTGAAGCGCTTCTCCGAGGTTATCGCCGAATTTCCTGAAGTGGTGGAATTCTACCGCATGTCGGGCGATGTCGATTATCTCCTGCGCGTCGCCGTGCCCGATATCGCGGCCTATGACGCCTTCTACAAGCGCATGATCGCCAAGATCGAGATCCGCGACGTCTCCTCGGCCTTCGCCATGGAGCAGATCAAGTACACGACCGAGCTGCCGCTCGACTACATGATGCTTGAGCAAGCCAAGAGCATGGAAGACTAGGACTAGGCGGGGCGCTTCTGGCGCCCTGACCTGCCGCTTGCGCTCAGCGGCCAGATATCAGCGTCCGATCTTCGCCATCGCTTTCTCGCCCGACAGTTCCTTCACCGCATCCTTGCCGATCCAGCGCGAGGTCTTGTCCCCGCTCGCAGCGAGCCTTTCGGCTAGAGCAAGGGCAGGGGCGTGGCAAGTTGCATTGCGCTTGCCGATCTGCCGCAGCGCCCAGTTGACAGCCTTCTTGACGAAATTGCGCGGGTCGGTCGCGTATGTCTCGATTAGCGGCAGCCAGTTGACGAAGGTGGCGTCCGGCTCCTTCTTCATATGCACGGCACTCCATGCCATCATCGCGAAGGCCGCGCGGCGTACGAACTCGCGCTCGTCTTCGGCGAATTCTGTCAGAAGTTGGTCTTGAAGCCCGGCGTCACAGAAGAGGTCAGAGACGCCATCGACAATTTCCCAGGAGTTGAAGTCCGAGGCCCAGACGCGGGCAATGTCCGCCGTAATCTTCTTTGGCTCGCCGGTGAAGGCGGCCAGCAGGCGCGCTTCGCGGATGTCGCTCGCCCAGAGCGCCAGCGCGCGCACATGGTCACGCTTTATCTGTCGGGCAATCGACCGGAGTACCGTGTTGGAAATCCCGAGCGCAGTCCCGGTGTCGATGCCAAAGCGGCCCATGCCCTCGATATTGGCCTCATCGCGCATGCCCTTGAGATGCGCGATGATCTCTTCCGATGTCGAGGACGGGCCGAGCGTCATTTCTTTTCAAGGCGCGCCAGCAGCGAGGACGTATCCCAGCGCTTGCCGCCCATCTGCTGCACATCGCCGTAAAACTGGTCGACCAGCGCCGTGACCGGCAGCTTGGCGCCGTTGCGCCGCGCCTCGTCCAGGCATATGGCAAGATCCTTGCGCATCCAGTCCACGGCGAAGCCGAAATCGAACTTGCCCGCGTTCATCGTCTTGTGGCGATTGTCCATCTGCCATGAGCCGGCGGCACCCTTGCCGAGCACGGCCATCAGTTCCTCGACATCGAGGCCCGCTCGCTTGGCGAAATGCACCCCCTCCGCAAGCCCCTGCACAAGGCCCGCGATGCAGATCTGGTTGACCATCTTGGCAAGCTGGCCGGACCCGGCCGGACCCATCAGTCCCACCATCCTTGCATAGGCGTCGATCACCGGCCGTGCGCGTTCGAATACGTCAGGCTTGGCGCCGCACATCACCGTCAGCACGCCGTTTTCGGCACCCGCCTGGCCGCCTGAAACCGGCGCATCGACGAAATGGCAGCCCCTGGCGGCGCAAGCGGCTTCGAGTTCGCGCGCCACATCCGCGCTTGCAGTCGTATTGTCGATCAGCGTCGCGCCCGGCTTCATGCCGGCTATGCAGCCTTCGTCCCCTATCGTGACCGACCGCAGATCGTCATCATTGCCGACGCAGGTAAAGACGAAATCGACGTCTTCGGCTGCATGTGCCGGCGTGGTAGCGACCAGCCCGCCATATTCGGCAGCCCAGTTGGCGGCTTTGATGGCCGTCCGGTTGTAGACGGTGACATCGTGCCCGCCCTTGACCTTGAGATGACCCGCCATCGGGTAACCCATTACGCCCAGACCGATAAAGGCAACTTTTGCCATGCGATATGCTCCTCTTTTCCAACGACGGTTTATTGCAATGGCGGCGTGGCGAAAAGAGGCTAGCTTGTCTGTCTGGCATTAAATGATAGGATTGGGGTATAGGAGCCCGATATGACGAAAAATGCTCGACTCATCCTCGATATTGACGCCGATCTTCACGATGCTTTTCTCGCGGCAGCGGAAGCAGAAAATCGTCCTGCGTCCGATATCGTGCGGGATTTCATGTCTGACTACGTTGGTTCGCATGAGAAGCCCGATGCTGAGTACTGGGCTTTTGTCGAGAGAAAGGTCGAGGCGGCCCGTAAATCGCTGAGGGCTGGCAAAGGACTGTCGAATGCTGAAGTCGAGGCAAAATTCGCCGCCAGGCGTGCCGCTATAGCCAACAAGAATGCCTAGATAAGATGGTCGGAAGAGGCCGAGGCCGATCGCGACGATATCCTGGCTTACATTGCCGAAGAGCATCCTGAAGCAGCGCTGCGCATGGACCAGCTCTTTGCTCGAGCTGCCAAGCGATTGAGTAGTTTCCCCATGCTTGGCCGTCTTGGCGAGGTGGCAGGCACGCGTGAATTCGTGCCGCACCCCAACTACCGTCTTGTCTATGAATTGATCGACGACGAGATCTGGATATTGACGCTCGTCCATGTCGCGCGGCAATGGCCGCCAGTCATGGATTGAATTAGACTAAAATCTTGCGCGCCACCACCAGATGTCCCGGTATCGGCTCTCCGTCCTCAAGCCGCACTGTTATGCCGCCAAGTTCGGCCACCTCGAAGCCTGCCGAGGCAAGCACCTTCCTGACATAAGACTCCGCATGCGCGAAACGCTGATGCGGGCCGACCATGAAGTCGCGGCCGTTGAGCACAGCGTCGGGAAGCGTTTCGGACGAGAATAAGAACAGGTCGCCTTTTTCAAGGTTGTCGGCGACGCCGAAGAACAATTCTTCGAGGAAGCCGACATAGGGGAGCACGTCGGTGGCGGTGACGATGTCGAAGGGGCCGTCCTCGTTGTCCTCAAGGAAGTCGGCGGCCTCGGCGACGTAAAGCGTCTCGTAGAGGTCCTTTTCGTGGGCCATCTCGACCATCTTCTCCGAGAGATCCAGCCCGACCATCTCGCCGCAGATATCGCGCAACGCTCCACCCGTCAGCCCGGTGCCGCAGCCGAGGTCGAGCAGCTTCTTGAAGGGACCAAGTTTCAGCGTATCGATGCGTTCACGCACCATCAGCGGCACGCAGTATTCGAGCTGGTCGACGAGAATGTCTTCGAAGGCTGCCGCATGCTGGTCGAACAGAGTTTCGACATAGGCGTCCGGCGCCTTCGGTGGCGCGTCGCCGAGACCCATTGACGCGATGCGTACGGCAGCACCGCCATGGTCTTCGGGATCAAGCGCCAGCACCTTCTGATAGGCCTTTGCGGCCTTGTCGAAATCGCCGGCCTTTTCAAGCGCGAGCGCTTCGTTATAGGCGGCGGCCAACGCCGTCTCGTCGATCTTCTTCTTTTTCTTCGCCATCGCCCAAGCCTTCGTCACCCGTTTGCGCGGGTCATAGAGACGAGCTGGGTCAAATGCAACGGTCAGTGAAGGATGAAGTCGCCCTTCAGCGCCCGCCACTCGGTCGGCGAGATCAGTTTCCAATGCACGTAGCGCACTGAGTGCAGCGGCCCCTCGATCTTCTCCTTCCAGAACTTCAGGAAGGATTTCATCTCGGGAAATTCCGGGGCCAGATCGTAGTGTTGCCAGATGAATTTCTGCAGCAGCGACTGGTGGTCCGGCATGCGATAGAGGATTTCGGCGGTGGTCAGTCCATAGCCCTTGAGCCGCATTTCCATATCATTTGTCATGGCAACCTCGTCTTGGTTGATTGCGTGAACATGACAATGAAACGACAACAACCTTAACCGAGCATTAACTATAGGCCCGATATATGGCATGCTCGCGGCATGCCTACCTCTTGAGATGGCGCGTCAGCCGTTTTTCCAGCGCATTCCAGACGTTGCGGAGTAGCTCGACGACCGAGAGGTAGAGGATCGCGGCCCACAGATAGATCTGGAAATCGAAGGTGCGGGAATATGCATATTTGGTTTCGCCCATCAGGTCGAAGACGGTGACGACCGCGACGATCGCCGAGCCCTTCACCATCAGGATGATCTCGTTGCCATAGGGGCGAAGCGCCACCATCAAGGCCTGCGGAAGAATGACCTTCAAGAACGTCGGGATTGCATGGATGCCAAGAGCCTTGGCGGCTTCGCTCTGGCCGCGCGGCACACTGAGGATAGCGCCCCTCAGGATTTCTGCCTGATAGGCGGCGGTGTTGAGCACGAACGCGAGCAGCGCGCAGTAATAGGCATCCTTGAAGAACCACCACAGTCCGACGCTTTCGAAGGCATGCTTGAAACTGCCGAGCCCGTAATAGATCAGGAACACCTGCATGATCAGCGGCGTGCCGCGAAACAGATAGACATAGCCATAGGCAATCGAGGACACGATGGACGATGCGCTCATACGTGCAAACGCGATGGGTAACGAAAGGATTGCGCCAAGGACAAGCGAGGTTCCGACCAGTTTCAGCGTCAGCCCGAGGCCCCAGAGCATGCGGGGACCATATTTGGCGAATTTGTCGCCACTGAAATCCGTGACCATCCAAAAGGCGAGACCGGCGAACAGGGCAAGCCAGATTGCCATGAAGATGATTCCGGCGAGGCGGCTCGCCGTGAACGCCTTGAGGCCAAGTGGTGGCGGCGCCTGTGGTGGGATGATTGCTTCGGCGATACTCAATGTCGTACCTCCGCGCGCCGGGCCTTGGTCTCGATCCATGAGAAGATGAAGGATGACAGGATCGCCAGCACCAGGAACAGGATGCACGCAAGGCCATAGAAGAAGAAGGCTTGCTTGGTAACTTTGGCGGCGATTCCGCTCTGGCGCAGGATGTCGGGCAGGCCGATCGCCGAGACCAGTGCCGTGTCCTTGAGCAGCGTCATCCAGAGATTGCCGAGCCCTGGCAGTGCGATGCGGACGAGCTGCGGAATAATCACCAGCCGCATTGTCTGCCCGCGGTGCAGTCCAAGTGCGTCTCCGCCTTCGTACTGGCCGTGCGGGATCGCCTTGAAGGC
This sequence comes from Rhizobium sp. TH2, assembly GCF_024707525.1. Taxonomy (NCBI): domain Bacteria; kingdom Pseudomonadati; phylum Pseudomonadota; class Alphaproteobacteria; order Hyphomicrobiales; family Rhizobiaceae; genus Rhizobium; species Rhizobium sp. TH2. Next base: position 1,988,400 of record NZ_CP062231.1, read on the forward strand.
CGACTGCAGCACTTCCGAGCAATAGGCCGAGAAGACCACGCCGATCGCGACCATTCCGGCAATGAACGGATTGATCGCCACGGGCTCCGTGCGTCCGAACGGCCTGAGCGCTTGCTCGAGGATCAGCGGCAGGCCGAAATAGATGATGAAGAGTGTCAGAAGTTCGGGCAGGCCGCGGAAGATCGTCGTGTAGATGTCGCCGGCGGAGCGAAGGAAGGGTTCGTCGCTCTGTTTGGCGAGCGCAATGAAGAAGCCGATCACCAATCCCAGAGGAAGCGTGCAGATCGCGAGGCTGGCGGTGACATAGAAGCCGCTGGCCACATCATCGCCCCAGCCCGTGTCGCCGCAGGCAAGAACGCCATTTGAAAAGAAAAGCTTGAAAATGCCGACGGGGCCGCAAAGAGGGTCGATCGTGGTCAGTATGGGATGAAGCACGGCCCAGATCGCGCCGGCAATCGAATCGAGGACGCCCCATAGCGGCGCCAGAAACGATGCGTCAGTCTCCGCCGCAACGGTGACTTCACTCTCCATGCTTTCCCCCGTCCTGTTCCCGGACTTGTATCTTTTATCTCAAACAAAAACGGCGGAAGGGCAACCCTTCCGCCGTGCATTTATGACGATATGCGCGGATTATCCGCCATAGACGTCGAAGTTGAAATACTTCGCGTTGATTTCCTTGTATTTGCCATTGTCGCGGATCGCCTTGATCGCGGCATTGAACTTTTCGCGCAGCGCGTCGTCGCCCTTGCGCACGGCGATGCCGGCACCTTCGCCATTGATCACGGGATCGATCGGCAGCGTGCCGAGAATCTTGCAGCAGGCGCCGTCCTCGCTCTTCAGCCATTCCGAGAGCACCACGACATCGTCGATCACCGCATCGACGCGGCCGTTGACGAGGTCGAGTTTGTACTCCTCGGCGGTCGGGTAGAGCTTGAGTTCGGCCTTCTTCATATGCGCTTCGCCATAGTTCGAATGCGTGGTCGAGGCCTGGGCGCCGAGGATCTTGCCGTCGAGACCGGCTTCGGTCGCCTCGGTGATAGCAGAATCCTTCGGCACGGCGATCGCCGGCGGCGTGTTGTAATACTTGTTGGTGAAGTCGACCTTCTCCTTGCGTTCCGCCGTGATCGACATAGAAGCCGTGATCGCATCGAATTTCTTGGCCTGGAGCGCCGGAATGATGCCTTCCCAATCCTGCGCCACGAAAGTGCATTCGGCCTTCATTTCGTCGCAGAGCGCCTTGGCGATATCGACATCGAAGCCGGTGAGGGTGCCGTCGGCCTGGAGATTGTTGAAGGGCGGATAGGCGCCTTCCGTGCCGATCACGAGCTTGTCGGCGGCAAGCGTTGCACCAGCAAACGCACTCATTACGGATACGGTGGCTGCAAGGGCGAGACGTTTTGTCAGTCGCATTTTTCTTCCCCTAGTGTTGTTCCGGCCCATTCTTGTTTTAGCAGGTGCCGGTAGGCTCGCGGACGAATTCACGCGCGCAGGCTGAATATTCCTACGGTTCCCGCCACAAATGCAACAGGAAAGGCGCGGTCGTTACAAAATCTTTGCGGAAGCTTGTCAATGAGTCTGAACCCCATGTGAACCGCTGATTCAGGCGCGGTAAATACGGAACCAAATAGAAACGGCACCGTTCCCAACGGCTGGGACCACAAAATAGCCCTCAAACTGGGCAGGGTCTGGCCGGGATTCGAAACATAACGAGAGGACAACCCCATGGCTTTCAAGACAAGGCTTCTTGCCACGGCCGCGATACCCTTCATGGCGCTTGCGGGCTACAGCCTGCCGGTGTCGGCCGCGATGATCAAGCCGGCTGCCGAAATCCAGACTCAAAGCCCATTCATCGCCGTCCAGAGCGAAGAGGAAGAAGTAGTTCCGAAGAAGCGCCGCAAACAGCAGGAACAGCAAGACGGCGCTCAGGAGCAGGTAACTGATCCGGCCAATGCCGAGGCTGTTGAAGAGCCGGTTCGCAAGAATCGCAAGCAGCGCAAGCAGGCCGAAGAGCAGCAGACGCAGGAAATGCAGCCGGCCGATAACGCCGAGGCTGTTGAAGAGCCCGTTCGCAAGAACCGCAAGAAGCAAAAGCAGGCTGAAGAGCAGCAGACGCAGGAAATGCAGCCGGCCGATAATGCCGAGGCCGTAGAAGAGCCGGTTCGCAAGAACCGCAAGAAGCAGCAGCAGACTGAAGAACAGCAGGCGGACGAGGCCCAGCCGGCGGACAATGCCGAGGCTGTCGAAGAGCCTGTTCGCAAGAACCGCAAGAAGCAGAAGCAAGCCGAAGAACAGCAGATGGACGAAGCGCAGCCTGCGGACAACGCCGAGGCTGTGGAAGAACCCGTTCGCAAGAATCGGAAGAAGCAGCAGGCCGATCAGGGTGTGTCCGACGAGGACATCGTCAATCAGAGCAAGCGCAAGAAGCAGGCCCAGCAGGATGACCAGACTGAAGAGCAGAACGCTGCCGACACCGAGGAACCGGTGCGCAAGAACCGCAAGAAGCAGCAGCAGGCTGACGACGCCCAGCAGGCCGAGGACGGGCAGCAGGACGCCAAGCCTGCCGGCGAAGTGACCGACGAAGACATCGTCAACATGAGCAAGGACCGCAAGAAGAAGCGCGACCGTGCCCAGGCCGAGACGCCCGAAGCGATCGAGAAGCGCGAGGAAGTCGCCAAGGATCCGTCCAAGACCACCGACACCGTCGTCCTGCCGGTCGAGAATGGCGCTGCCGTGCTCGACAGCGACAAAGACGCCGACAACAGCGGTGCCAACCGCGAGCGCCGCAAGCGCCAGCGTGAGCAGGTCGAGGAAGTCCGCGTGCCGAAGTCCGACAAGGATGCGCAGAACACCGACGTCAAGATCGTCATCAAGAACGACATCGACGTCAAGGGTGAGCGCATCGACGACTTCCGTGGCTACCGCCGCGATGACGGCAAGATCATCGGCAAGGGCGACGACGTGCGCGTGGTCTTCGACCTCGACGGCAAGATCGTCATCCGAAGCGATGATCGCAGACGCCTCGGCCGGGATGGAGATATCCGCTACGAGCGTCTCCGCGACGACCGCATCAAGGAAATCGTCATTCGTCCGAACGGCGACCGGATCGTCACCATCCGCAACCGTTGGGGTGAGATCATCCGCCGCTCGCGCATCGACAACCGCGACGTCGAGATCGTGATCTTCTATTCACCCGATCTCGAGCGCGGCCGCGATCGCCTCTACCTGCGCGACGCCGGCGACGAACTGCCGCCGATGCGTCTCGGCATCCCGGTCGAAGACTATATTGTCGACGTGTCCAGCGATCCGGACCGCGACTATGACGAGTTCCTCTCCGAGCCGCCGGTCGAGCAGGTCGAGCGTGTCTATTCGGTCGACGAGGTGAAGAACTCCGCGCGTATCCGCGACAAGGTGCGCCGTATCGACCTCGATACGATCACCTTCGACACGGCCAGCGCCGAGATTTCACGAGACCAGGCCAAATCCCTGAGGAAGGTGGCGGAGGCGATCGGTGCCATCCTCGACCGCAATCCGGGCGAGACCTTCCTGATCGAGGGCCATACCGATGCCGTGGGTTCCGACGAGTCCAACCTCGTCCTGTCCGACGAGCGCGCGGAATCGGTGGCAAGCGTGCTGTCGGAACTCTTCGAGATACCGGCCGAGAACCTTGTGACCCAGGGTTACGGCGAGCGTTACCTCAAGATCGATACCGATGAGGACGAGCGCGAGAACCGCCGCGTCACCATCCGCCGCATCACGCCGCTGGTACGTCCGGCGGAAGTGTCCGAGAACTGATCGGCACAACGATTGGCTTGCGAGAACGCCGGGACTGATGTCCCGGCGTTTTTGTTTGCGCATGTCGGAGGCAGAGTTTCTCCAACTCGCTGCCGGATATGGCATGCTTTGGACGGATGGGAGGGCTTATGTTCAGGCGCCGGTAACCACGTTTGCGCTTCTTGGCGGCTTTCCACAGCATTATGGTATGCTGACACGTTCAAATTTCGCGCAAGCTTCGGACTTTAAGAAGATGCGGAAATCTTGAGAGTCGGACATGACCCTGCTGTTCTGGTTCATCGTGTTGTCGGTGTTTCTCGGCTTCTTCTTCTGGGCGACCAATCTGCTCAGGACGGAAGCCGACGGAGAGCGATTCGACGCTGGCCTGGCGATACTTGAATTCGGCCGAGCCTATCCCGACGAGGCGATCCGCCATGTCCTGATGTCCGCGGATGGCGAAATGGTGTTCCTGCGCCTGTGGACCGGCCGCACCGGCGTCATGCGCCGCAATGGCAAACGAGACCTTTGCCACCTGATCGATCCCTCCGAGCTGCGGCTATCCGCATCCCAGGACGGCAAAGCGTTGACGATCGAGTTCCCCGGCATGAAGGCCCTGAGCGGCACGTTCGAGTTCCGCTCACAGAAGGAGGCCGCCGAAGTGTCGCTCTGGATCCTCGGCAGCGTCAGCGCCGCTATTCAGCCGGAATTCCAGCTTCCAAGTCACGCCTGACCGGTGCCGGCGGCAGGCCGAGCCATGCGCGGCAATCCTCGAGCGCCCGTTCAGCCACCAGCTGCTTCTTCGCAGCCGTCTTTTCCTTGCCCCTGAAACGCTTGCCATTGTCGGGGCGCGTGATCGCGCCGGGTGGCAGTTCCGGGAAAAGTCCGAAATTGATGTTCATCGGCTGGAACGAGCGCTTGCCCGGCTCGTCATCCGAAACGAGATGTCCGCCGGTAATGTGATTGAGCAATGCGCCGAAGGCGCTGGTGACCGGCGGAAGCGCCAGTGGCTCACCCAGTCGCTCGGCGGCGGCGAAGCGCCCCGCCAATAGCCCGATACTCGAGCTTTCGACATAACCCTCGCAGCCGGTGATCTGGCCGGCAAACCGCAGCCCCGGCCGCGACTTGAGCTGCAGGCTCGTGTCGAGCAGAACCGGCGAATTGATATAAGTATTGCGATGCAGGCCGCCAAGACGCGCGAACTCGGCATTCGCCAGGCCCGGAATCATCCGCAGGATCTCGGTCTGCGCGCCATATTTCAGCTTCGTCTGGAAGCCGACCATGTTGTAGAGCGTGCCGAGTGCATTGTCCTGCCTGAGCTGTACGACGGCATAAGCCTTGACGGTGGGGTTATGCGCATTGGTCAGGCCCATCGGCTTCATCGGGCCGTGGCGCAGCGTCTCCGGCCCGCGCTCGGCCATCACCTCGATCGGCAGGCAGCCGTCGAAATAGGGCACATGCTCCCAATCCTTGAACACGGTCTTGTCGCCGGCGATCAGCGCGTTGACGAAGGCCTCGTATTGCTGACGGTCCATCGGGCAGTTGATATAGTCCTTGCCAGTGCCGCCCGGCCCGACCTTGTCATAGCGCGACTGATACCAGGCCACGTCCATGTCGATCGAATCGCGGTGGACGATGGGCGCGATCGCATCAAAGAAGGAAAGCGAATCGGCGCCGTTCTCGCGGGCAATCGCTTCGCCCAGCGCGGGCGCGGTGAGGGGCCCCGTGGCGATGATCACTTTGTCCCATTCCGCGGGTGGCAGGCCGGTGATCTCCTCGCGCACGACGGTGATCAGGGGATGCGCCATGACCTTGGCCGTCACGGCCTCGGCAAAACCCTCACGATCGACGGCGAGCGCGCCACCAGCCGGCACCTGGTTCGCATCGGCCGCCGCCATGATCAGCGATCCGGCGAGCCGGAGTTCGGCATGCAGCACGCCGACGGCATTGGAGGTCGCGTCATCGGAGCGGAAGGAATTGGAGCAGACAAGTTCGGCCAGGTTGTCGGTCTTGTGGGCATCCGTCATGCGAAGCCCACGCATCTCGTGGATGATGACTGGAATGCCGCGGCTTGCGATCTGCCAGGCAGCTTCCGAGCCGGCCAGGCCACCGCCGATGATATGGATAGGAGAGGGTGCTTTCGTCATGGGCGGGCTATTAGCACCAAATCGTTGCTAGACCAATCCCGCTGGCAAGGCCCGGAATCGAAAACGCCGCCTGGGAGGGGCGGCGTCTTAAAACGTTCTCACGCAAATCCCTTAGCGGAAGGAGCGGGCCGCAATGTTGCGGATCTGGTAGCGGTTGACGCCGATGTCGTTGAGCGTGTCGTTCGACAGGTTGGAGAGCTCGGACAGAGTGCGGCGATACTGGACCCAGTTAAGGGCGATACGAAGCGGGTTCATCGGTGTTTCCTCTTTAGACTTGATTTGCTCCGGCTTTTTGCCGTGCTTCAAACTTGACGTCGTTATACGCGCATATAATTAGATTGTGCAGTGCAAATAATATGCACCTGCTATGCGTTTAAGCATGCGTCGCACAGAAAACAGGCCGAGATGAAAATCGCGCCATAGGTTAACGCCTCAAGGAACTGAAAAAGTAGGGTTTCTTCGAAGTTGGACGAGGCAATCGGGCAGGGCGCAGATTGGCCGGCGAGCAGTCTCGATCGCGTTCGCACGTGCAGCATTGTCGACTTGCCTGCAGACAACAAAAAACCGCCGGATTGCGCCGGCGGCTTTTCTGTCTTGGGAGGACGTGTTGGTTTGGGGATCAAATCCCCGCATCGATCCCCCTCAAGGGATCGTTCAGTCAGTGATTAGCGAACGGCCTGGCGGGCAACGTTGCGGATATCCTGGCGAGCGATGCCGAGGTCGGCAAGTTCGCGATTGGTCATGCGGCCGAGTTCGGTAACGGTCTGACGATACTTGACCCAGTTGTTGTAAGCGCGAGAGATGTTCATTTGCATTTTCCTTTCGATCTGGCTTCCGGTCCGGATTGACCACCGCCTCTTGAATTCGATGATTGGAAGATAGTATTGCGCTGCAGCATTTACCAGCGCATTGACGGCAGTGCACCTATGCATTCCGTGCAAATCACTGCCTTAAGTCTCTATAATATTTAACAAAAAATTCACAGTTCGGCCGCTTTCGCGGCAGTATTGCGGCGAACTTGCGGCAATTGCCCAACGGTTAGGCACATCAGCGATATCGCATATTCGGCGGGAAGATCTTTGGCTGACGCCGGGGCATGATCTGGGCGTCGCAAGGCTTGGCCCAGACTCAAAACGCCCACCGGGGGAGGAGATCCGGCGGGCGTCGTTGAGTATGACTGACAACTGGGAGGAGGAGTGTTGCCAGTCAAATCGGAGAAGCGCTGGGAGGAGGAGTGCGCGTTCTCCGAATATCTTACGCTCTTCCGAGCGGGCTCTTCATCGGGTCTCCCCGGCAGCGGCTCGCCAAGGCCGCTTTTTGTCGATCAGCTTGCGCCTTTCGATGAGACCAATCTAGTACGACTTTTCCGATTTGTGCAGTGCAATATAGACATGGTCTCCATGCATCTGCCGCATGGCTCGGATAGGGCGTCTGCGATCAATTCATATATTCACTTTGACGCAAATAAGTTAATGAAATATTAACATCCAGCGGCTAGCGCGAGGCTTTCGCCGATTCCAGTCGCGTAATCCGACAAGATTTTCCTTTGCATACAACAGGGGCGGTGCTAATGACGGCCCGCTTCGACCGGCTCGCCGGTCGATTGCATGGATGCGGGTGTGGCGGAATTGGTAGACGCACCAGATTTAGGTTCTGGCGCCGAGAGGCGTGGGGGTTCGAGTCCCTTCACCCGCACCATTTCCCAGTTTGCGCGATGCCGCCAACCAACCCATCGCGCGGGTCCGACTTTGCTCCGCTTCGCCGCACCAGCCCCCCCCCAATGGCGCGAATCGGGCAAAAATAAGCCTGAATGATGGGCCAGACTCCCATTTCGCTTGCAAAACTTTTGTGAATTTGCATAAAGCCGTCCCCACGAATGGGCGGTTGCGGCTCATTTAAACGACGGGCTGGCCGGACTTCGCCGCCCGCGAAGAGATAAAGGTAGGAACATGCAGGTTATTGAAACGCTCGCTGAAGGGCTGAAGCGCGAACTGAAGGTCGTTATTCCGGCCAAGGACATGGAAGCTCGGATGAACGAGCGCCTCCAGGAGGTCAAGGACCGCGTCCGTATCAACGGCTTCCGTCCAGGCAAGGTACCGCCTGCGCATCTCAAGAAAATGTACGGCAAATCGGTTATGGCCGAGCTCGTCAACGAGATCATCCAGAAGCAGCCGACGGAAATCCTCTCCGGCCGCGGCGAGAAGTCCGCGACCCAGCCCGAAATCGCGATGACCGAGGACGAGAAGCAGGCCGACAAGATCCTCAACGCCCAGGCCGATTTCGAATTCACGCTCTCCTATGAAGTGATCCCGGCGATCGAACTCAAGGATGTGAGCGGCATCAAGGTGACCCGCGAAGTCGTCGAAATCCCGGAATCGGAAGTCGATGAGCAGATCGCCAAGATCGCCGAGAGCACCCGCTCCTACGAAGAAAAGAAGGGCAAGGCTGCCGACGGCGACCGCGTCACCATGGATTACGAAGGCAAGGTCGATGGCGTTCCCTTCGAAGGCGGCAAGGATTCCAACGCCGAACTCGTGATCGGCTCCGGCCGCTTCATCCCGGGCTTCGAAGACCAGCTCGTTGGCCTCAAGGCTGGCGACGAAAAGACCATCACCGTGACCTTCCCCGCCGACTATCCGGCCGCGAACCTCGCCGGCAAGGACGCCACCTTCGACGTCTCCGTCAAGGCGATTGCCGCCCCGGACAAGCTCGAGATCAACGATGAACTCGCTTCCAAGCTCGGCCTCGAATCCGAAGCCAAGCTCCGCGAAATCGTCCGTGGCCAGATCGAGAACCAGTTCGGCACGATGACCCGCCAGAAGCTGAAGCGCCAGCTGCTCGACCAGATGGACCAGCTCTACGCCTTCGACACGCCGCAGAAGCTCGTCGACGCCGAGTTCGAACAGATATGGCGCCAGATCAACACCGATCTCGCCCAGTCCGGCAAGACCTTCGAGGATGAAGACACGACCGAGGAAAAGGCGCGTGATGAGTATCGCAAGCTCGCCGAACGCCGCGTCAAGCTCGGCCTCGTTCTCTCCGAAATCGGCGAGAAGGGTGGCGTCGAGGTTTCCGAGGACGAGATGAACAAGGCGCTTTACGCCCAAATCTCGCAGTTCCCGGGCCAGGAAAAGGAAATCATCGAATATTTCCGCAACACGCCGGGCGCGATCGCGGGCCTGCGCGCGCCGATCTTCGAAGAAAAGGTCGTCGATCAGCTCCTGACCGAGATCCAGGTCACCGACAAGACCGTGACCAAGGAAGAGCTGCTGGCTGACGAGGAAGGCGACGCAAAGCCTGCCAAGGAAGCCAAATCAGCGCCGAAGAAGAAGGCCGCTGCCAAGACCGAGGCGAAGGCTGACGACGCTGCTGAAGCAGCTGCGGACGATGCTGCACCCAAGAAGAAAGCCGCCCCGAAGAAGAAGGCTGCCGACAAGGCCGAGTGATCGGCCGCAGGGTAGTTTCCCGGCACAAGGTAATACAAGCGTGGCCGCCTCTCGGGGCGGCCATTGCTTTTCATAGATTGCTTTAAAAGAATGATCTAACTATTTGTCAGAGCATAAAATCTCCGACATCGAGCGTCGCAACTGTTTCGCCTTCGATCAGTAGCAGATCGCCCTTTCCGAAATCGATCGCGACCCCTCCCAGACCATCCGACATCTTGCCGAGAAGCTTCATAAAGTTCTGGATATCGAAGCTCCGGAGATTGATCACATCGGCGCCGATCCCGAAGTCGGTGATCGTGTCATGGTTCGAATTCTTGCGGAAAACGAATGTGTCGTCGCCGCCGTTGCCGGTCAGGTCGTTGTCGGCCGCATTGCCGGTGAGGGTGTCGCCGCCGCCGCCGCCCACGGCATTCTCGATCAGCGATTCCATCTTACCCCGATAGAGCAACGCATTGTAGATATTGCCACTCGCCATGTGCTGGCCTGGGCCATCAAAGTTGCCGAGGTCGGCGAGCTGCGACTGGCTGAAGAGCGACGATTTTCCGGGCCGCAGATCGACCACCACCCTGTCGTCATAGTCACTGAGATCGTAGGTATCTTCCCCGCCGCCATCCCAGATCGTCGCGAAGATGCGATTGACCGCACTGCCATTGACGTTGGGCTCGATGCCCACCGCGCCGTTCACAAGCGTATTGCCGCTGTCGGGCGCCCATTTGTAGACGGTGGCACCGTTGTTGGTCGAGAAATCGGCGCCATACATGTGCTGCAGCGCTGCGATATCGAGCATCATGAAGGTTTGCGGATAGCTGGAAATCTCGTTGGTCAGGAACGAGTGATGGACACCAGCATAGCTGTGATACGTCATCACCGAATATTCGTGCGAGTCGTACCGGCCGTGGAGTTCGGTCTTGATCTTGTCGTAGCTTTCGGCCTTGTGAGGATGCTTGAGGCCCAGAGCGTGGCCTGTTTCATGCATCATGACGGCAAACTCATAACTGCCGATCTCCGCGTCGGGATAGAAGCTGTCCGTCTTGGTGCGGCCGAGCCAGACATCTCCGCCAACGGAAGCGTTCCCGGGATAGTTGGCATAGGCGGTTGGATTGGCCTCGCTCGATTCGGCATAGCGCAGCACCGCCGTCCTGTCGTCGGCGCCTTCCGAGATGTTCAGGTTCGTAAGGCCCTCAACGCAGAAACCGTCATTGGCAATGACGCCATCGCTTTCCGCATCCAGAATGCGCCGCACGGCGATCTCGATCTCGCTCGAGACGACGTGGAAATTCTTGTTCTTCTCCGGCCCGTAGCTGTAATCGTTCGCGGCATCCGGAAAGGCATAGGTGATATCAGCGGTTTTCCATTCGAATCCCGAGAGCACGCCGTCGGTGAACTCGTTGCCGGATTTTGAAACCTGCCCTGCGGCCGTGCGCGCCGCCGCGTGGGACTGATGCTCGACGGTTTGCCTGTCCGTTCCGGTCATGGGATTTTCCTCGTTGCGAAATACGCGTCAGGCCTGGATGTCGGGTGCAGCCGTAGGGGCAGCGTCCCGGCACGGTCTTCGCGCGGCACTCCTATTCTTGTGAGGCAGGTTTCGCACGGCATGCTGGCGCGAATCTTTTTGCGCCAAGCCAGAATATCGGTGATCCGCGAACCGTTTCTGATAGAAATAGGGCAATTTCTACGCCCTGCTCTGGTACAGCGCCAAATCCCCGGGGGACTTTCATGCCGATCTGCCTGCGTTTTCTGATGCTTGGCCTGATTCTCGCCGTGCCCGGTCTGGCTCAGGCGGCCAATTCCTTCGCACTGGTGATCGGCATCAACGAGTACAAGGCTGTGCCGAGCCTCGATGGCGCCCGCAACGATGCCGAGGATATTGCCACGGCCCTCAGCCGCAAAGGCACGACACGAATCATATCGCTCATGGACCGGCAGGCGACCAAGCAGAATATCGTCAACGCCTGGACGACGCTTCTCAATGATGCGCGCGAGGGCGACACGATCTTCGTGACCTATGCCGGCCACGGCGCGCAGATCAAGCAGATCATCCAGGGCGACGAGAACGACGGGCTGGACGAGTTCTGGGTTCTGCCGGGCTTCGACCCCAAGAACCTCAAGGAGACGTGGAAGGAATCGGTCTTCGACAATGAATTGCATCAATGGTTCACCGAGGCGGGCACGCGCGGCATCAAGGTCGTCTTTGTCTCCGATTCGTGCCACGCAGGCGGCATGAACCGGGCGGTGAGGGGCAAGCTCCGCTATGTCGAGTTCGGCGACAGCCGCGTGCTCGGCGAATTGCTGGCCATGGTCAGCGGCAGCGCCGGCAGTAGTGTCGTAACCGAGCCCGAGTCGCGCACCCCGGCAAACGTGACCATGCTGGCTGCAACCTCGGAAGCGCTTCCGGTGCCGGAGGTGGTGATCGAAGGTCGCTCGCGCGGCGCGCTCTCCTGGGCTTTCGCACGGGCGGTGGAGGGCAAGGCCGACCGCAATGCCGACGGCACCGTCACCCGAATCGAGCTTGAGGACTATGTGCTGGCAACGGTGAGGATGCGCTCCGAATCATTGCAGACGCCCGTATTCACCCCGGTGGCCGCCCGTGACGCGAACGAGGCGCTGTTCGGCGTCACGCAGATGCCGGAAATGGCGTCTTCGTCGGTCCGTCCGGCCGAAAAGACCGGTCGCCGGCCGATGGTCCGGGCGCGCGAACTGGGATTCGACCCGTTGCTGCCGCTCACCGTCAAGGGCACGGACGTGATGCCTGAAGACATCGAGAAAGGCGTACATACCTATGAATGGGATGCTGCGACCGGCCTGTTCCGCTCGCCGAATGGCGACATCGTCGCCGAGAAAGTCAGCCCTTTCACGGTCAATGACATCGTTTCCAAGTTCATTCTGCTCGATTTCCTGAAAGCCATCGCCTCGCAGAATCCGGGCCGGATTATCGTGTCCCCGGAGCAGCAGATATATCTGGCCAATGAGCATATCAAATTCGATGCGATTCGCGGTGACTATAAGAATATGTTGGTCTTCAATCTCGCCAACACCGGTGAGATACAGTTCTTGGACATGGTCCTGAATGGAGAGCCGCAGTTTAAGACGCCCCTGAAGGAAATGAAAATTGTCGAACCGTTCGGTTCGGATCACCTTGTCGTCATTTCTTCTAACGAATCGCTGGAGGCGATCGGACGAATACTGGAGCGTGGCGTCGCACCGAAAGAATTACTGGCCTCTCTTTCACAGAGGATAGATGGTACTGATTCGTCTATTGGCATACTTCCACTTTACACAAGAGAAAATTAGCCTGCCTCATTAAGAGAAATATTTAAAAGTGTAACTTTTGCGGTAACCACCAGTAAGCTTTAAGTAAGGTTTGACACATAGGATCGGCCCGAAGTTGGAAAATAAGGGGCCAATTTAATGTCTAAATCTCGTGCAGCTGCGGCCAGTACAACGATAACGGTCAATGACCTGTCTACCGTTGTGGGTACAAATAAGACCGATCTTATTATCTTGAAAAAATCCGACGCCGACGAGCTCGATCTCGGCGGGGGTTACGACAAGCTCGAGCTCCAGGGTGATGGCAATACCATCACCATCACGTCCGTTGAATCGGTAAAGGGTTCGACGGGCTCCGATCTGATCCTTCTCGACGGTGCTATCACCAACGGCTCCATCAATCTTGGTGGCGACGATGATAGACTCACCTTCTCGGACGACGGTGGCACGGTGACTGTGTCGAACATCGAGACGATCGTCGGCGGTGATGCGACCGAATACGTCATCTTCAGCCAGGCAGCCAAGAATGTCGACATCGACCTCGGTGCCGGCGAAGACAAGGTGCTTCTCGGCAAGTTCAACAACGAGTTCACCATCGGCAATGTCGAAATCCTGACGGGCAACATCCTGTCCGACATCATTACGCTCGCCACCGAATTCACTGGCACCAAAATCGACCTCCTGGCCGGTAACGACCAGTTGTCGCTCGCCGATGCTGGCGCCACGATCACCGTTGCCAATATCGAAACGGTCATCGGTGCCGACGGCAACGATGTGGTGACGGTCTCCACGGCCTTCGCAAAGGGTGTCATCGACCTCGGCGACAGCGTCGATGAACTGCGTCTTGGCGATTTTGCCAACAGCGTCGCGGTTGCCGAAATCGAATCGATCGTTGGTGGCTCGCTCGTCGACCAGGTTACCTTCACCGATGCAACGGCAACCACCAAGGTCGACCTCGGCCTCGGCAAGGATATCGTCCGCCTCGGCAACTTCGTCAACGTCATCACCGTTCTCAATGTCGAAAGCGTTCTCGGCGGCACCGGTGCGGACCAGGTGTTCATCGATGGCACGGTTGCCGGCGCTTCCTACGATCTCGGCGCTGGCGCCGATGCTCTGACGCTCGATGACACCGGCACCACGATCTCGGTCGCCAATGTCGAAACGCTGACCGGCGACGCCGGCGACGACTTCGTCACTTTCTTCGGCGCGGCCAATCTTCTGGTCGACCTGAAGGGCGGCACTGGCGACAGACTGCAGCTCGGCAAGTTCGCCAACAACGTTACTGTGATGGGCGTTGAAACCATCACCGGCAACGCGGCCGTTGACCAGGTCACCACCGATGGCGCCTTTGTCGGCAAGATCGATCTCGGCCTCGGCGACGACAAGCTCACGCTCGACGACAACGTCAATATCGTCACCATCTCCGGCATCGAAACCGTTATCGGCGGTACGGATGTCGATACGTTCGTTGCAGTTGGCGCGCTGACCCGCACCAGCATCAACGGCGGCGACGGTGCCGACGTTCTCACGCTTGCTGACGCTGTCAACTCGCTCACCGTCAAGGATGTCGAGGCGATCACCGGAGGCATTTCTTCCGATTACGTTATCCTCGACACGGCAACCACCGCTGGCGGCGCCTACGTTGTCGATCTCGGCGCGGGCCTCGGCAAGGACACGCTCGTCCTGGCCAATCAGGACAACACGATCTCCGTTTCCGGCGCTGAATCGATCCTCGGCAAGGCTTCCGCCGATACGATCGTCATCACCGACAATCCGGCTGGCGCACTGATCGATCTGGCTGGCGGATCGGACGTCCTAGACATCAGCGACTCGGGCGGCACTTTCACGATCTTCAACGTTGAGAGCGTCACCTCCGGTTCTGGCAACAATACCGACGTCGTCACGGTCAGTACGCTGCTCACGGGCGGCTACATCGATCTCGGCGACGGCCTCGACAAGGTCACGCTCGGTTCTTTCGCAAACGATGTGACGTTCAAGGGCGTTGAAGAAATCGTTGGCGGCAAGGTTGTCGATATCGTCCATATAGATGATCAGTTGACGGGCTCGGTCATCAACCTCGGCACCGGCTTCGACCATCTCGACCTGTCGACCGCCGATGCAACCAACACCGCCAGCATCGCGAATGTCGAAACCCTGACCGGTTCGGGCTTCGATGATCTCATCACCGTGACCGCCGACCAGACCAAGATGGAAGTCGATCTCGGCATCGGTGGCGATACGCTCATCCTCAACGCCAGCGTGACCGCAACCGTTTCCAACACTGAAACGATCACCGGCAACCTCGGCGCCCAGAAGATCGTCTTCCTGGACGACTTCCAGGGTGACATCGATCTCGGCCTCGGCAAGGACGAAGTCAAGCTCGCCGCGGGCGGCACCAACGACGTTACCCTCACGGGCGTCGAAAGCATCACCGGCTCGGCCGATGCGGACGTGGTCACGCTTGTCACCGGTGCGGCCGGCGACCCGTCGCTGCTCGGCATCAGCATCGACGGCGGCCTCGGCAACGACGATCTGACGCTGGCTGCTGGCGGTGGTATCGTCTCGGTCAAGGCCGTTGAAACCATCACCGGTGACATCGGCAACGACACCGTGATCTTCACGGGCGCTGCATCGACGGAAGTTGATCTCGATGCCGGCACCGACAAGGTGCAACTCGGCAACTTCGTCAACGCCGTCACGCTGACGGGTGTTGAATCGGTTCTCGGCGGCAACTCGGCCGACACTGTCACGTTGGGTGGCGAATACCAGGGCGGCGAAATCGATCTCGGCAAGGGTATCGACCAGTTGATCTTCGATGACGAGAATACCACTATCACCGCCTGGAACGTTGAAACCATCACCTCCGGGACCGGCGACAACACCGTGACCTTCGGTGCGGCAACGGCTGGTGCCACGGTCGTCTTCGGTGCAGGCACCGACGAACTGATCACGGCTGCCGGCGGTGGTACCGTCACGGTCAGCGATGCCGAAACCATCACCGGTATGGCTGGCATCGACGTGATCTCGCTCGGCACGACCGCAGCGGTCGAAATCGACCTCGGTGGCGGCACCGCTGACGTTCTTAACCTGAACGCAGCCGGCAACACGGTCTCCGTGGTTGGCGTCGAAGTCATCAACGGCAGCGGCGTCGCCGATCTCGTCGTCCTCAATGACAGCACCGGTTATGCCGGCGGCGTCATCAAGCTCGGCGCTGGTGCGGACGTTCTCGACACGGGTGCCAGCGGTGCAACGGTTACACTCTACGGTACCGAAAGCATTATCGGTGGCGTTGGCAACGAAAGCATCACTTTCGGCGAAGCCTTCGACGGCACGATGGATCTCAAGGCAGGCGACGACACGATCAAGTTCGGCAACTACAACAACAACGCAACGCTTGTTGGTGTGGAAACCGTGACCGGTGGTACGCTGGCCGACACGATCGTGCTGACCGGTGCCTGGACGGGCGGCGTGATCGATCTCGGGGCCGGTAACTCCGACTCGCTGACTTTCGCAACCGGGGCAACGCTGACGGTGACGGGTGCCGAAACCATCTCCGGTTCGGCCGCCGTCGATGAAATCACGCTGACTGGCGCGAGCATCATCAAGCTGCTCGATCTCGATGGCGGCACGGACATCGTTACCTGGTCCACGGACTCGGTGACGGCAACCATGCTGGATGTCGAATCGATCGTCGGCGGTGCGACCTCCGATGCGATCACCTTCGCCGGTGGCATCGTCGGTGGCAACATCGACCTTGGCGGTGGCGACGACAGGCTGGTCCTGTTCAACGCGGCCAACGACCTGACGGTCGCCAATATCGAAACGATCATCGGCGGCACTGGCGCCGACAAGATCGAAGTGGCCGGAACCAGCTATGCCGGTACCATCCTGCTCGATGCCGGCAGTGACGAACTGATCCTGGGCGCCGCCGGTAACACGGTGACGGTCAGCGGTATCGAAACCATCACCGGCGGTGGCGGCGACGATCGCATCACCTTCATCGGTGTGGCGAACGGCGTCGAGATCGACCTCGATGCTGGTACCGACAAGGTCACGCTCGACAACTACCTGAACGTCCTGACGATCAGCAACGTCGAGTCGATCGTCGGCGGCACGTCCAACGACACTGTCACCGTCGACACGGCCACCACGGCGGGCAGCTTCAACCTCGGCGCCGGCAATGACAGCCTGGAGTTCGATCTTGCAGTCACTGCGACCTTCACCTCGATCGAAACCATCACCGGCAGCGCCGCTGATGACTCGATCACGCTGACGGCGAACTACTCCGGCACGACGATCGACGCTGATGCGGGCACCGACTATGTGTTCTTTGCGGCAGCCGGCACGGCAACGATCTCCAACGCGGAAGTCGTTATCGGCGGTGCGGGTTCGAACGTCATCATCCTGAATGGCACGCAGGATGCGAGCATCGACCTCGGCACCGGTGATGACAAGATCACCTTCAGCCAGGGCCTGCAGGACGTCAGCGGTGGCACGGGTTCGGATCTGTTCATCTTCACGGCTGCCAACCAGTCCGCGACGGGTACCGCAGATACGATCTATGACTTCACTGCCAACACCGACAAGCTGGTCTTCTCCGGTCTGCAGACCGGCGGCACCTTCACCTACCTCGAAGGCGCCGCATTTGCCTCCAGCGGCCATACCGAAATTCGTTTCGACAATGGCACCCATACGCTGCAGGTTGACCTTGATGGCAACGGTTCGGCCGACATGGAAGTCAAGCTGAACCTGGTCAATGCAAACGACCTGACCACCAACGACTTCTCCTTTTAAGAAGAAGTTTCTAAATCGAACGAAAGGGCGCGGCGCAAGTCGCGCCCTTTTTGCGTTTTCCAATCCCGTAGTCTTTCAGCTAAAGTCGGGAAAGCTTGATTCTTACGACTTTGGGGAAGATACACGATGATAGAAGTGCCTGTTTCATGGGGCGAACTGGTCGACAAGATCACCATATTGCAGATCAAGTCCGACCGGATGAAGGATGAGGCCAAGCTGCGGAATGTCCGCAAGGAGCTGACGCTGCTGACGGATCGGCTTGG
This sequence comes from Rhizobium sp. TH2, assembly GCF_024707525.1. NCBI lineage: Bacteria > Pseudomonadati > Pseudomonadota > Alphaproteobacteria > Hyphomicrobiales > Rhizobiaceae > Rhizobium > Rhizobium sp. TH2. The sequence goes on from NZ_CP062231.1 coordinate 2,006,085, forward strand.
CGCCAATGCCGGCAATGCGGAAGTGTCCCGCCTGACCAAGGCGCTCTATGATGTCAATGCCGCGCTCTGGGATATCGAGGACGACATTCGCGATTGCGAGAATGCCGGCGATTTCAGCGAAAAATTCGTGTCTCTCGCACGTTCCGTCTACATTACCAACGATAAGCGGGCTGAGCTGAAACGTGACGTCAACCTGGCTTTGGGTTCGGGACTTGTCGAGGAGAAGTCCTATCAGGCATACAAGATCCAGTGAAGCGACGGGAACCCACGTTCCGGCAAGCGCGGGACAAGGGACGGTCAATAGCGTCCGGCCGTGATTTATCGGGCATGTGATCTGGGAGACGGCTTGTTGAAAGCGCAAATGCAGGCGGAAGCAGTGCAAATGACGGTGGACGACTGCCGCAAGCTGCTTAGCGAGGGGCGTCTCGGCGAAAGTCTCGATGCACTGGAGATGCTCAGAGCCAACGGACTCGAGAGCGCACCGCTCTATCACTATCTCGCCGTCACGCTGCATCTTCTCGGCCGCTCCGGCGAGGCGCTGCCGCATTTCGAGCGGTCTGTCGAGCTAGATCCGGCGCAGGCGAGCGTCCACCAGAACCAGGCCATAGCCCTGCTGGCGACGGGCGATGTCGAGCGCGCGATCGAGGCCGCCAAGCAGGCAATCGCCATCCGGGGCGACAATGTCGGTGCCTATGTCAATCTCGCGCTCGCCCAGAGCCGGTTGAAACTCTACGCCGATGCCTGGGAAACCATATCGCGTGGTTTGGAATTGGCGCCCGATCACCCCGGCCTGCTCAGCCAGGCCGGGCATATTGCTATCGAGGCGCGCAACTATCCGCTGGCCGAGAGCTACATCGCGCGCGCGCTGACCCGGGCGCCTGACAATGCCGAGATCAATTACAACGCCGGTGTTCTCTATCAGGCGCAGTCGCGCGACACCGACGCCTTGCTAGCGTACGACAAGACGCTCAGGAGCCAAGCGTGGCACGAAGGCGCCTTTGCCAACAAGGGCGTCGTGCTGCGCAATCTTGGTCGCATCGGCGAGTCGATCCGGCATTTCCGCAAGGGATTGACCCACTGGCCGGAATGGGCGGTGCTCAAATACAATCTGGCGATCACCGACATGCTGGCCGGCAACTGGTCGCAGGCCTGGGCCGATTTCGAGCTCCGCGCCGATGTCGCGGGTTCGCGCGACAAGTCACCGAAAGTCGAAAGCCCGGTCTGGAATGGCGAGGACATCAAGGACGAGGTCCTGCTCGTTGTTCATGAGCAGGGTTTTGGCGATACGTTCCAGTTCATCTGCTTCCTGCCGCAGGCAGCGGAACGGGCGGGTCAGGTGATCTTCGTCTGTCAGAACCGCCTTCACTCCATTCTGTCGCGGCTCGATATGTTCAAGGCCGGTGGCATTACACTTGTTTCCGACGACGCCGCGCTGCCCGCGCACGATGTCCATGTCCCGCTGATGTCACTCGCCCGAATATTCGGCGCAACGCCGGACCGAGTGCCGAGACCCGCTGTCAAGATCGCCCTCGAGGAGCAGCGTGTCCGCCAGTGGGCGGCACTGGGCACTTCGACGGGCAAGAAATGGCGTGTCGGCCTTTCCTGGCAAGGCAACCCCAATGCGTCGATCGACAAGGACCGTTCGGTGCCGCTTTCGGCCTTCGCGCCACTGGCCGGGCTGTCTGATAAGGCGGATTTCATTTCACTGCAGCAGCATTTCGGCCATGACCAGCCGTCGCCCGAAGGCCTCGATATCGTGGTGCCCCCGCTGGAGTTCGATTCCGGTCGCGACGCTTTCGTCGATAGCGCCGCGCTTATGATGTCGCTGGATCTCGTGATCACCTCCGATACCGCCATCGCTCATCTCGCCGGCATGCTCGGCCGGCCGGTCTGGCTGCTGCTCAAGGCGATTCCGGATTGGCGCTGGGGCGTCGAAGGTGTCCTGACGCCGTGGTATCCCACCATGCGTCTCATCCGGCAGCGGGCTTTCGGCGATTGGTCCGGGCTGATCGATGAGGCTACGAAGGATCTCGACCGGCTGATCGGGGATGTTTCCGTTCAACCCTCGATAGCGTCTGAAAATGGCGCCAAGGCCGTAGAGTTCCATACGCAGGGCAAATTCCGGGAGGCGAGGGAGCTTTACGAATCCGCCGCCGGCGGGCGCAAGGGTGATGCGCCGTTCCTGAATTTCTACGCGATGGCGGTATTGGAAGACGGCCGTCGCAGCCGCAATCATGCGCGGCTTGCGCTGCCGCTGGCGGCACATTCTGTAGCCTTGAGCCCGAGAAATGGTGATCTCTGGAGCAATTACGCCGTCCTGCTCGATGGTCTCGGCAGCCCCAACGACAGTAAGCGCGCCGTGCGTTTCGCGCTCGATGTCCAGCCGGACCATACGCCATCCTTGATTTCGCTGGCAAAAAAGGAGTCCGCAGGCGGCAATTCCGAAGCGGCTCTTGAAATGCTCGACAAGGTCGTCGCAGCCGAGCCCAATTCGGCTTCGGCGCATTCGGCGCGCGCGGCCGTGCTGACCGACATGGAGCAGCTTGGAGATGCCGAGACCGCCATGCGCCGGGCGCTCGATCTCGATCCCAACAATGCGCGGCTCTGGGTGCAACTCGGTGCGATCCAGTCGGCCGCGAAGCGTCACAGGAATTCGGCTGACAGCTGGGAACGCGCACTTGCCTGCGACCCTGGGAATGCTGACGCCTTCAGCAATCTTGGCGTGTATGAGCGGAATCACGGTGAGCTGGAGATCGCCTGCTGGTTCTCGCGCCGCGCCGTCGAATGCGATCCGAACCATGCCGAGGCCTGGAACAATCTCGGCATATCCGAACTCGAGGCCGGCCGCGACGATTTCGCGCTCGCGGCTTTCCGCCGGGCGATCGCCGTGCGGCCGGATTACGCCGATGCGCATCTGGCGCTCGGCATGGCGCTGCTCAACGGTGGCGATTTCACCAATGGCTTCAAGCATTACGAGGGGCGCCTGCGATCCGATAAGCTCGGCATCGCCGTGGGGCGGCCGAACGTGCCTTACTGGCGCGGCGGCGATCCGAAGGGCCTGTCGATCCTGCTGATGGCGGAGCAGGGGTTCGGCGACGCCTTTCAGTTCTCACGCTATGCCCGCTGGCTGAAGGATCGCGGCGCGACCAAGATCCTGATCGGCTGCCGCAGCAAGATCGCCCATCTTCTCGCCACTATCCCCGGCGTCGATGGCGTGATCGGCGACGGCGACAAGGTGCCGCCCGTCGATGCCATGGCCTATATGATGAGCCTGCCGTTCCTGACCGGCATGCAGCTCGATACGATCCCCGCCTACGAGACCTATCTGACCGCCGACCCGTCGCGTGTGACCCGCTGGGCGGAATGGCTGGCGCGAAAGCCCGGCTACCGCGTCGGCGTGGTGTGGCAGGGCAATCCCGATCCCAAGGTCGACAAGGGCCGTTCCTATCCGCTGGAGCGTCTGGAACCCTTGGCAAAAATCCCCGGCGTCCGGCTGATCGCCTTGCAGAAGGGTGCCGGCGAGGAGCAGATCGCGGCTCTCGACGGCCGCTTTGAAATCGAGCAGCCCGGCGCGGACTTCGATTCCGGCCCGAACGCCTTCGCCGACACGGCGGCGATGATGATGAACCTGGATCTCATCGTCACCTCGGACACGGCCGTCGCCCATCTCGCCGGCGCGCTTGGCAAGCCGTGCTGGGTGATCCTGAAATCGCATCCGGAATGGCGCTGGCTGACCGGGCGGTCCGATAGCCCATGGTATCCGCAAACCCGTGTCTTCCGCCGCGTTCGCAATGAGGTCGAGGATGCCCCCTTCGCCGGCGTCGTCGGGCGCCTTGCGGAAGCGCTTGCGAAGCTCGTTTCGGGCGATCTGGCGCAGCGTCATGTGAAGGAAATGCCTGATGGCATCGAGGTCAAGCCGTTCGATCCAGCCGCCAGTTTCAACAATGCGCTCGCGGCCCAGCGCAAGGATGATTATGACACGGCTACGCATCTCTATGGCGATGTGCTCGGAATAAAAAAGCTCTTGCCCGGCGCACTGAACATGCTGGGCGCCATGGCGCTGCAGAAGGACCGCAATCATCGTGCCGTCGTCTTCTTCGATGGCGCCGAGCGGGCCGGGCTGAAATCGGCCGACCTGATGACCAATTACGCGATCGGGCTCCGGCGCGTCGGCGACATAGGCAAGGCGATTGAAAAGCTGGAATCGGTCATATCGACGACGCCGACGGCCGAATCCCATCTGTCGCTTGCCAACATCCATCGCGATGAATGCAATTTTGAGCAATCGCTCACCAATTACCGGGCGGCGCTTGCCCTCAGGCCGGATTTCTCCAAGGCCCATCGCGGCATCGGCAACCTGATGCGCGACATGCACCGCCCCGCGGAATCGCTTGCCGCATTCGAAAAGGCGAGGGCGCTCGACCCCAAGGATCCAGATCTGGTCCTCGATCATGCCCATGCGAAGCTCTTCGACGGTGATTTCATCGGCGGCTTCAGGGATTATGAGGCGCGCTGGCAGAGCAAGGAAATGCGGCCACGCACCTTCAGGGAGCCGCGCTGGAACGGCGAGAACGCGCCAGGCAAGGTGCTGATGATCCACGGCGAGCAGGGTTTCGGCGACAATATCCAGTTTGCCCGATTCGTCAGCGAGGCGACCCGTCGCGTTGGTCGTGTGGTGCTGGAAGTCCGTGGTCCACTGGTGGAGCTGATGAAGCACCTGCAGACCGAGCGCCCGATCACCATCGTCGAACAGGGCGCGCCAATCGGCAAGTTTGATTTCCAGATACCGATGCTGAGCCTGCCGGTAGCGTTCGGAACCACGGTCGATACAGTGCCGCCACCGGCGCGTTTCGAGCTCGACCCGGAGCGGATCCAGCATTGGAAATCGCAACTTCCGTCCGGTGGTCTCAAGATCGGCCTGATCTGGCAGGGCAATCCCAAGGCACGCGCCGATGCCGGCCGCTCGCCGCCGCTGGCCGCACTGGCACCGCTCTTCTCGCTGCCCGGCAGCCATTTCATCAGCCTGCAGAAGTCCGACGGGCTCGACCAGCTCCGCAACGCGGATTTCGCCGACAAGCTCATCTCACCCGGCGAGGCGCTCGGCGATTTCCATGAGACCGCCCATGCCATCGCGGCACTCGACTATGTCGTGTCGTCCTGCACCGCGACGCTGCATCTGGCTGCCACACTGGGCGTGCCGGTGTTCGGCATGCTGAAATACCACGCCGACTGGCGCTGGCTGAACGAGACCGACAGAAGCCCCTGGTATCCGTCGCTCAAACTGTTCCGTCAACAGAAGGTCCATGAGTGGGAGCCCGTGGTGAACGCCATTCGCGCTAACCTGGCCGAGCAGATGGTCGGTGCATGACGCCGGCGGCCGGCCAGGCGCTTTTCCGCGAGGCGACCGACCTTCACAAGGCGCAGGATTTCGATGCGGCCATCTCGCTCTACCGCCAGCTTCTGGATACAGGCGCTGAAACCGCCGAGACCTTGACCTATCTCGCTTCCGCCCTGCGCTCAGCCGGGCGGCAACTGGAGGCAGTCGAGGTCTATAGGCGGCTCGAACCCCTGGCCGCCGATCGGGCGGACTTCTGGTTCAATCGCGGCAATGCGCTCAATGACATCGGCCGCCATGCCGAAGCCTCGGCTTGCTATTCGCGCGCGCTGGACATGGAGCCCCACAACGCCAGTGTCATCTCGAACCAGGCGATTGCACTGGCGGAACTCGGGCGGGAGGAAGAAGCCGCGGCTCTTTACCGGCGTGCCTTGGAACTCGATCCCGGCCAGAAACTCGCGGCGCACAATCTCGCCAACCTGCTGTCAGACTGGGGAGAGCTCGAAGAAGCCGCGGCGCTGCTGCGCCAGATCGCGGCGAATTGGCCGGAACTGGCAGAGGGGCACTACAATCTCGGCCACGTGCTGCTCAAACTCGGCGACTACGCCAATGGCTTCGCGGAATATGAATGGCGCTGGGATACACCGGGTTTCTTCAAGAAGCCTGACTACAAGGGTATCCCTGTCTGGGGCGGCGAGCCCTTTGCAGGGCGGACGTTGATCGTCCATTCGGAGCAGGGGCTTGGCGATACGATCCAATTCGCCAAACTGCTCGGGCTTGCCAAGTCGCTGGGTGGAGATATCGTTTTTCATGTGCCGGAAAAACTCGAGGCCCTGCTTAAATCCCTGCCATTCCCAATCGAAGTGGTTGGCCAGCACAGTGCCTCCGGCGGCGATCTCCAGATTCCGCTGATGAGCTTGATGAATCGGCTCAAGCTCACGCCGGGCTCGATCCCGGTCATGCAGTCGTATCTGGCCGCAAATGTCGAGAGGGTGGCGCACTGGCGCCAAAAGCTGCATCTCGGCGGCTCGGAAAAGGCGATCGGCTTCGTCTGGCAGGGCAATCCCAATTCGCCAGCCGAACGCGGACGCAGCTTGAAGTCGCCGGAGGAACTGGCGCCATTCTCGGCGCTTTCCGGCACAAGGCTGATCGCGCTCCAGAAACTCGGACCCGATGACCTCGAGCCCGCCGATACACCATCCGGATGGCGCGTCAAAGGCCTGTCCTTCACCATGGAGCATCCCGGAGCGGATATGGATGACGGCGCGGACGCGTTCCTCGATACGGCAGCAATCATGAGCGCACTCGACCTCGTCGTATCGGTCTGTACCGCGTCGCTGCATCTCTCGGGCGCACTCGGCCGTCCGGCGATCGCGCTACTCAGGTCGGCACCCGACTGGCGCTGGATGATGCGAGGGGAAGACACACCCTGGTATCCCGCCATGACGCTTTGCCGGCAGAAGCCAGGTGAAGCCTATGCGCCAGCGATCGCGCGGGCGGTTGAGAAGGCCCGCGATATACTCAAGCAGTGACCCGCTTGACCACGCGCTTCATCTGGTCCGCCGTCCGTGACCAGCTGAAGCCCGCGAGTTTCGCCGCACCACGTTCGCCACGACGTCGTGCGTCGGTGCGGTCGCGATAGGCCTGTTCGAGCTTGTCATCGATCTCGTCGACGCTTGAATCGCCCCAGCCGGCGACGGAGCCCACCGCTCCACCTTCACCCGCAACAGTGGCCTGTTGTTCCAGCGCGTAGCAATTGTTGCCGTCGATCAGGTCCATATGACCGGTATTGGCCGAAATGATCGTCGGCACGCCGCAGGCCATCGCTTCCATCGCCACCAGATTGGTGCCGCCCTCTGAGCGGTTGGGGAACAGCGCCACATCCATCTCGCGCAGGATCGGCGGCATCAGGGCATTGGGCACCGAGCCGAGGTCGAGGAACTGGTTGTCGACGAGGCCATTGTCACGCGCCCATTGCGCGAGATCCGGCTTGCCGTTCTCGCCGAAAGTGAGCTTGGCGGCACGGCTCGAATGGTCGAGCGTCGCCGCCAGCTTCGGCCAGGGGCTATGCCATGCGGTGACGAGCAGCGCCTCGGGGTGACGTTTGGCGAAGCGCGCAAACCCCGCCATCACCAGATCCTGCCCCTTGCGCAGTTCCAGCTTGCCGCCCGAGAACACCATGAACCGACCTGCGAGCACGCCTTGCCGCTGCGCGGGATGGAACAGCGCCGGATCGACGCCCTGGATCACGGTCGTGACATTGGTCAGCCCGTGCGCACGCAGAATCTGTTCGTTCCAGGTCGAACCGCATACAACGAGGGGGAAAGCCCGCGCGCGATCCAGCACTGCCTCCGAGAGATGCGGCACCTCGAAGAAGACCACGCCGATCGATGGCTTGCCCACGAGTTCCGTATTCGCCGGTCCCTTCGACGTTCCGAAATCATTGCCCAGCGCCACGAGCACCGGTGCCTCGACGCTGACCTTCTGCTCGGCGCGCGCCTTGAGCTGTTCGATGAACTGCCGGCTCTGGATCTCGAAGGACCTTAATGAAAGCCGCCGCAGCGGATCGACCACGATCTGGTCCGGGGGCATTGGAAAGGAGGTTCGCGGCTCGATGTCGGGATCGCCCGCCCAGTTGAGCGCGAGGTTCAGTCCGTAGACGCCCCAGCCGAAAAAACTCGAAATTCCCCAATGGAGGACGACCGGTTGGCGCATTGTTCCCTCAGACCACGATTCTCATGATCCGACATTAGAGACTTGCCGCCTCGAATGCGAGGGCAGGAAATCAGTTCTGAAGCGTCATTTCGGGATTGCGAAGGTCGAGCGTTTCGTTGTCAGGCAGGAATTTCGGACCGATCTGGCGGATGTGGCCATCAGGCTTGTAGTCGCGCAGCTTCGCTTCCTTGACTGGCGGCGTGACAGTGACATCTGACTTAAGCTGGCCGCGCAGCTCCGGCTTGATCCACACGATCGAGCTCTGTTTTTTCTCGGGCACCTTTTCCGGATTGTTGATGAAGGCTTCGCGCTTCATCATCTCCTTGTAGTAGAGCGAGAAATCGCAGCCGCAAGCCTTGTTCTTGGTGCTCGTCTGCGTACGGTAACGATAGGCGTTGTCGAGTTCGTCATATGGCCGGCCGGTGAATGCCGAGCGCATCGCGTCGCTCTCCTGGCGGATCGAGTGATAGAAGAGTTCGGTCTCGGTGCCGGGGCACATCATCGAACAGACCTGTGCGTCGCGCTGGAAGCTCATCGGTGAGGCCTGGGATGAGACCGGGAAATAAGCACCGTCGCAGGTGCGCACGCACATCGTCCGGTACGAACCATTGATCGCACTGCCGCCAAGATCGACAAATTGCTGGTTGTCATAATTGGCTTCGGAAGGCACGCGGATCGTTTCGACGCCGTCAGGCGTCTCGCTCACGAAGGAATCCTCCGGCGACACGCCAGGCGAAGTGCTGGCAAGAAATGTCTCGTCGCCGCAGCTGTTTTCGTCGATCGCCGCCAGCACTTCCTGACGGCGGGCGTCCTCGGTCTCGCCGGTCATCAGGCTGATGCGCTTTTCATGGAGAATGGCGAGATTGGTTTCCATCCGCGCCATCTTGTCTTCGAGCTCCTGGCACTCATCGGGATTGTCGCCGCCCATGACGAATAGGCTGCCCTGGGAGCAGCCGGTGTCGCGCAATTGCGAGCGCAGGTCACGGATGCTCATCTTCTGCTCGGCGATGGCGCGGGCATATTTCCGCACCTTGGCGGGTGCGCTGTATGTCTCTGACAGCACGGTCAGTTCGCTGTTCAGCCTGTCGCAGACGGGCGATGCGGCAGCACCTCCGGCCAAAGCCAGAGCGAGCGCAAACGGCAGTGCGGCGGTCATCATTGTCTTGAGCATGGGGCAATCGGGGTGATCGGTACGGATCTAATGTAACCTATGATGCAAAAAGCTGAAAACGCCTTTAACTTTCAGAGTTAATCGGCCCTCACGCACCCTTTGTCATAAAGGTGATACGTGACTCTGCTTTCCCGTTGATGACAAAACGAGGATCGCCATGCTTGACGAACTTGACAATCGCGACGCCCTAAAGGTCCGGACCTTGTTCATCTCCGACATCCATCTGGGCTCCAAGGCCTCGAAGGCGGATTTCCTCTTGGATTTTCTCCGGGTCCATGAAGCGGAGACAATCTTCCTGGTCGGCGACATCGTCGATGGCTGGCGGCTGAAGCGCTCCTGGTACTGGCCGCAGAACTGCAACGACGTGGTCCAGAAGCTGCTGCGCAAGGGGCGCAAGGGCGCGCGGATCGTCTACGTGCCCGGCAACCACGATGACTTCATGCGCGAGTTTCCCGGCATCCATTTCGGAGGCATCGAAGTCGCCCGCAACATGATCCACGTCGCCGCCGACGGCAAGCGCTACCTCGTGCTGCATGGCGACGAGTTCGACGTCGTGGTCCGCAATGCCCGTTTCATCGCCCATCTCGGCGACTGGGCTTACGACACGGCAATTGCGCTCAATATCTGGATTGCCCGGGCGCGCCGGCTGCTCGGCCTGCCTTACTGGTCGTTCTCGGCCTGGGCCAAGCTGCAGGTCAAGCGCGCGGTGAATTTCATCGGCGAGTTCCAGCGTGTCGTCGCCGACGAGGCGCGACGCAACGATGTCGATGGCGTCATTTGCGGCCATATCCATCATGCCGTCATAGAGGATATCGACGGCATCACCTATATCAATACCGGTGACTGGGTGGAAAGCTGCACTGCGGTGGTCGAGCATTTCGACGGCCGCATGGAACTGATCCGCTGGCAGAATGTCGAACTACCCAAAACACTTGCCGGACCGATGGTTCCGATCATGATACCGCAGGCCCGCGAAGCGGAAATCCAGGCGGCCTGAAACATATCCAGGCCGCCCTTGGCATGATCAGGGGAACAGGCCGCGCGTCGCCTTGGCCTTTGCGACCTTGTCGACGCCGATCGCCATCGCCGCTGTCCGGTGCGAGATGTCGTCCTTCTCGACCCGCTCCATGACACGGCTGAACGCGTCGTCGAGCAGGCCCCGGAGGCGGGTGAGCACTTCCGACTTGCCCCAGAACAGCTGCTGCAGATCCTGCACCCACTCGAAATAGGACACGATCACGCCGCCGGAATTGCACAGGATGTCGGGGATGACGAAGATCTCCTTACGCCGCTGGTCGAGCACCGCGTCCGCATCCGGCGTGGTTGGACCATTGGCGGCCTCGGCGAGAATGCGGCATTGCAGCTTTGCCGCCACGTCCGCATCGATCACCCTCTCGATGGCAGCCGGCACGAGGATGTCGCAGGGCTGCACGAGAAGCTGGGCCGGGTCGAAGGCAAGCTCGTTCGAGAAGCCTTTCAGCGAGCCGTTCCTGGCCGCGTATTCCACCATAGCGTTCACATCGAGACCGCGCTTGTCGAAATAGCACGACGTGTGGTCCGAGGCGCCGATGATCTTGACGCCCTGTCGCGCAAGCTCAATGGCCGCGAACGAGCCGACATTGCCGAAGCCCTGGATGACGGCGGTCGAATCCGAGGGCTTCAGCTGCAAGCGCTCCATCGACCGGAAGATGAGATGCGCGACGCCCAGGCCCGTCGCCTCGCGCCGGCCTTCGGTGCCGCCCGAAGAGACGGGCTTGCCGGTGACGATCTCGTTGACGGTGCGTCCCTGATACATGGAATAGGTATCCATGAACCACGCCATGACCTGTTCGTTGGTGCCCATGTCGGGCGCCATGACGTCGATATGCGGGCCGACGAACGGGATCATTTCCTGCATGTAGCGGCGCGAGAGCGCTTCGAGTTCGCGGCGCGACAGGCTGTTGACATCGACCGTGATGCCGCCTTTGGCCCCACCATAGGGCAGACCGGCCAGCGCGCATTTCCAGCTCATCCAGATCGCCAGCGCCGAGACTTCGCCGATATCGACATTCGGGGCAAAGCGCGTGCCGCCCTTGGTCGGCCCGAGCGTCAGGTGATGCTGCACCCGGTAGCCCTGGAACACGGCCATTTCGCCATTGTCCATGTTGATCGGCACGGAGATCGTGATGGCACGTTTGGGGTAGAGCAGGCGGTCGCGATGACCGTCTGGAATCTGCAGATAATCGGCGACGCTGTTGAACTGGCTCCGGGCCATTTCGAAGACCGGACCGGTATAAATGTTATTCACATGTGCCTCCCGCGGCGAGGAATTTGGCCTATCCACTGGTTGTATCTGCGTGGATGAAGTCGGAAGAATTTGGGGGCGGGATCGCGATCGATCCCGCATCGCACAAAGTGCGAGATTTTGGCGAAAATCAATATGGAATGTGCAGGATTGGAAAAATCAAATCGATAAAATTCAAATCGTATGACTTTCTACGGCAAAAATCGTTTAGTTTTTGCATTTTCCTGAAATGAGGAAAGCTGAATATTGGCTGCGTCGAGTACAATTTTAGCGCGATGTACTCGATGTCGCTTCAATAAACCCGGCAATCTTTTCGACCATGTCGGGAGAGAACAGTCCGTCGTTATGACCGGCGCCCGCGATCACCTCGAAACTGACATCGGTCTTGGCGATGGCCACGAGCGCCTTGCCCGATGCGATCGGCACCAGCGTGTCGCGATCGCCATGGAATATGATGATCGGCACTGTCACCGCACCGATATCGAGATCTGTCCGGAAGGGCGATTTGAGCAGCAGCGAAATCGGCAGGTAGGGTATCTTTTCCTGGACCAGCGACAGCATGGATTTGAATGGCGAAACCAGCACCGCGCCAGCCACCTTGCGATGCGCGGCGACACGGATCGCCGGCGAGGTTCCGAGCGATTGTCCGAAGACGATGACGGGATGGCCGGGATAGGCTTTCACCGCCCAGTCATGGACGGCCAATGCGTCCTGCTGCATCATTTCGCCGTCGGCGGCACCCGATGATCGCGGATAACCACGCGCCGCCGGCGCGATCACGCCGTAACCCGACGCGATCCAGCCGGCATAGAGAAAGCTATAGCTCTCGGGATAGCTGCCATTGCCGTGAAAGGTAATGACGATGGGTTTTCCGGACTGCGGGGCGTGCAGGAGCAGGAAAAGCTCGGCGCCATCGCTGGCCCTGATTTTCCGCGTTTCCAGCCCGGCCGCCGAGGCGAACCCATCGAGTTCAGGCGGAAAGGGCATGTAAGCGCCGGGAAACAGGAACCGCGCCTGATTGACATAGAGAAGCAGGCCGATGGCCAGATAGGCCGCCACCGCGAGCCCGGCTGCGATCTTCACCAGCAGGTAGATTACCGACATGCATGCGCTTTCATAGAGACCCTGATGTTGCATGATTGCATGGCCCGGACACTATCCGCAAATGCGTGTAGCGATGTCCTTGGCGTACGTGCCTCCAGGTGGTAGCGGTGAATCACCGGGCGGGTGAAGCCATTCGCCGAGTCTCTCATCCCGATGCGACGTGCATCGGGACAGTCCGGGAAGTTCCAGGCACTGAAATGCTGCAATCGACGAATGCCCTCTCGCGTGCTGACGCGCCGCGCCTCTTTGCGTGGCGGGCGGCACTGCTGTTCTGCGCGCCTATGATGGTCAACGGCATTGGGCTGTTGTATTTCCCGGTCTATCTCGAAGAGCTCAAGATGTCGGATATCGAGATCGGCATCATCGTCTCGATCCCCTTTCTCGTCCGCATGATCGGCATGCCCCTGGGTGCCTTCCTCGCCGATCGCGTCAGCGACCGGGCGGTCATTCTCATCTGGTCGGCGGTGGTGTCCTTCATCACCACAGTGATGATGTTCTTCACCCATTCCTTCTGGCCGGTCATATTCTTCTATGGCGTCCAAAGCCTGTTCTACGCGCCATATGTGCCGATTGCCGAGGCGCTGCTGGTTACCGGCGTTCGGCGCTGGGCCTTCGACTACGGCTATCTGCGCATGTGGGGCTCGGTCGCCTTCGTCTTTTCGACATTGGCCGGCGGCTGGCTGCTGGATCTCTATGGCGGCTCGATGGTCCTGCCATCCATGGCATTTTTCTTTGTCCTCACCATCCTGGTCGCAGCGTCCGCCCCGCGCTTGGGCAGGCCGGTGCCTGTCGCCGCTGACCAGACGGCAAACACCCTGGGCAACAAAAGCCCGTTCTGGCGTCTCGATTTCCTGCTCGTCATCATCGGCGCTTCACTGGTGCAGGGCAGCCACGGCATGCTGTTCGGTTTCGCCACGAACTATTGGACGGCACATGGCATAACGGGGATGCAGATCAGCTTCCTGTGGACCGCCGGCGTGGTGGCGGAGATCCTGCTCTTCTTCATCTCCGGGCGTTATCTCGCGCGCTTCAGCATCTGGTCGCTGATCCTGTTCGGCTCGGTGGCCGCCGTCGCTCGCTGGAGCCTGTTTCCGATGATCCACGGCTTCTGGCCGCATCTGGCGCTGCAGAGCATGCATGCCTTCACCTTCGCCATCATCCATGTCGGCATCCAGCGTTTCATGATGGCAAGGGTGGGCGACGAGCGCGGCGCCTCCGCGCAAGGCTTCTATCAATTCTTCGTCTGTCTCTTCAACGTCCTGACGGCCTGGTCGTCGGGCTTCATCTTCCAGGCCTATGGCGTCGAGGGTTTCCACGCCATGACGCTCGTGGCCGTCGCCGGCGTCGGCTTCGTCGTCGCCGCGATGATGCTTCAGCCCCAGAGCGCGCGCTCGGGCGGATAGACGAGCGAAGCTTCGTAGCGCAGCGGCGGTTCGCAATCCCTGGCGAGCAGCAGCGGGCCATCGAGATCGACAAAGGCCGCATCCTGCGCCAGCAGCACCGCCGGTGCCATGGCGAGCGACGACCCGACCATGCAGCCGACCATGATAGAGAAACCAAGTCGCTCGGCCTCCCGCTTCATGACGACGGCCTCGGTCAGCCCACCTGACTTGTCGAGCTTGATATTGACCGCGTCATACTTGCCCCGGAGATGTTCGAGATCGGCGGTCTCATGAGCGCTTTCGTCGGCGCAGAGCGGAACATGGTGGCGGATGCGACCGAGGATCGCATCATTACCTGCGGGCAGGGGCTGTTCGATAAGGTCCACGCCGCAATCGGCCGACACTTTGAGATAGTGCTCGATATTGTCGGATGTCCAACCTTCATTGGCATCGAGAATGAGCCTACAATTCGGCGCGGCGGCTCGAACCGCCTTGATCCGGCTTTCGTCATCAGTCGTTCCGAGCTTGATCTTGAGCAGCGCCCGGCCCGCGTGTTTGGCGGCGCTCTCGGCCATTACCTCGGGCTCGCCGAGCGAAATCGTATAGGCGGTCGTCAGTGCCTTGGGGGCGGCCAGTCCCAGCGCGCGCGCCACCGGCACACCAGCGAGCTTGGATTCGAGATCCCAGAAGGCACAGTCGATGGCGTTGCGGGCCGCCCCCGGCTTCATGCGCTTGACCAGTTCGTGACGGCTGCCGCTATCGGCGACGAAATCGCGCTGCGCCAGGATTTGCTCTTCCACGCTGGCGAGCGTCTCTCCGTAGCGCCTGTAGGGCACGCACTCGCCGCGGCCGGTCACGCCCCGGTCCGAGATCGTACAGACGATCACCTGCGCCTCGGTCCGCGATCCCCTTGAAATGGTGAAAACACCTGCGATCGGATAGGTCAGGATTGTTGTTTCGAGGTGACGCGTCACGGCCAATGCTCCCAGATCGATGCTTCTTCCACTGCTTTATCTTGAACCCTCGCCCGGAATGATGCCAGATGCCACCCAGCCAGTCGAATCGTCTTGTTTTAGCACAGTAAAACAGTTTGATCGCCGGCACTGAATGTGAACGCGTAGAGGATGCTATGGCGGAGACGGCGCTCAGGGCCGGACTCGAGGTCGATTATCCGGCGGAGGGCGCGAACCTGCGGCTCTACGGCGCGTGGCTGAACGCGACCATCGCTGCGGTCGACAAGCAACTCAAGGACATCGAGAAGCGTGGTTTTTCCGGTCCCGTCCGTCTTGATCTGACCGGGATCGAAAGCCTCGATACCGGTGGCGCCTGGCTGATCCGGCGGCTTGCCACGGCGCTCGGACGCAGTTCCAAGGACGTAAAGGTCGCAGGTGGCCATCAGGAGATGATGGACCTGATTTCTGCGCTGCCCGAGGAACTGCCGGTAGCCGCGGACGAGGACGGAAAGCGGACGCTGTTCGACCGGACGTTTACGCCACTCGGCGCGCAGGTCATGAATATCGCCGATGACGCTGTCCAGGCGTTCAACATCATCGGATCGGCCGTTCGTGGCGCGCAACTCAAGCTCGGCCGGGGCAGCGGCCTGTCACCGGCGGCGGTCTTCACCCAGCTCGAGCAGATGGCGGTCAATGCCGTGCCGATCATCGCGCTGATGTCGTTCCTGATCGGCGCGATCATCGCCCAGCAGGGCGCTTTCCAGCTTCGTTACTTCGGCGCGGAAGTCTTCGTCGTCGATCTTGTCGGTATCCTCCAGCTTCGTGAGATCGGTGTGTTGCTGACCGCGATCATGGTCGCCGGCCGGACGGGAAGCGCGATCACCGCCGAGATCGGTTCGATGAAGATGCGCGAGGAGATCGACGCTCTGCAGGTCATGGGCCTCAACCCCGTGGGTGTCCTGATTTTCCCACGCCTGCTCGCGCTCGCACTGGCATTGCCCTTGCTGACGGTCATCGCCAATTTCGCTGCACTTGCTGGTGCCGCGGTCGTGGCGAATGTCTATTCCGGCGTGACCTATCCGGTGTTTCTCTCTCGCCTGCAGGGCGCCATAGATCTGTCGACGGTGATTTCAGGAATATTGAAGGCACCCTTCATGGCAGTGATCATCGGCGTCGTGGCGTCCGTAGAAGGGTTGAAAGTCGGCGGCAGCGCCGAGTCGCTCGGCCAACACGTCACCGCATCGGTGGTCAAGGCCATCTTCGTCGTCATCCTCGTGGACGGGCTGTTTGCCATGTTCTACGCGGCGATCGATTTCTGAGGCGGGCCCAGTGATCCTGGAAAAACAAACGGCGGACACAAAAGAGCGCGAGGTCGTGCTGTCGGTGCGCGGCATCACGGTCGGCTTCGGCAGCCACGTCGTGCTCGACAATCTCGATCTCGATATCTATCGCGGTGAGATCCTCGGCTTCGTCGGTGCGTCCGGCGTTGGCAAATCGGTACTGATGCGATCGATATTGCGGTTGATACCGAGGCGGGCGGGCGAAATCCGAGTCCTCGGCGCCGACTATGGCAGCCTGGCCGACAACGAGCGCTTCGAGCTCGACATGAAGATGGGCGTGCTTTTCCAGCATGGCGCGCTGTTTTCGGCGCTCACCGTGAAGGAGAACATCCAGTTCCCGATGCGGGAATATCTCGACATGCCGCAGTCGCTGATGGACGAGCTTGCCAAGCTGAAGATCGAACTCGTGGGTCTCGCGCCGGAAGCGGCCGACAAATACCCCTCGGAACTCTCGGGCGGTATGATCAAGCGCGCCGCACTCGCCCGCGCGCTGGCACTCGATCCGGCGCTGGTCTTCCTCGACGAGCCGACATCGGGCCTCGATCCTATCGGCGCCGCCGAATTCGACGAACTGATCGCCAAGCTGCGCGACACGCTGGGCCTGACCGTCTACATGGTCACCCACGATCTCGACAGCCTGTTTTCCGTGTGTGACCGGATTGCCGTTCTCGGACAAAAACGTGTATTGGTCGCCGGAACAATAGACGACATGCTTGATTGCCAGGATGAATGGGTACAGTCCTATTTTCAAGGCAAACGCGCCCGCTCAATACCGAAGCACGATAAGACGAAGCCAACCAGAGTATAGGCCGGACAAGAGACACATTAATCCATGGAAACAAGGGCCAATTATGCGATCGTCGGCTTCTTTACAGTGCTTGTGGTGCTGGCTGCATTCGGCTTTGTTTACTGGATGCAGGCCTATGGCCGTGAAGGCAGGATGGAGCCGCTGAAGATCGTGATCGAAGGTTCGGCAAACGGCCTGAGCGTCGGCTCACCCGTCCGCTTCAACGGTATTCCGATCGGCTCGATTCGCCAGCTGACCTTCGATGACAAGGACCCCCGATATTCGGTGGCCGTCACCGAAGTCCTGCCCACGGCACCAATTTATCCCGGCACCCGTGCGGTGGTCGAACTCCAGGGTCTGACAGGTGCGGCCTATATCGAACTCTCCGGTGGCGATACGTCGAAGGAGAAACTTCTCGTCACCCAGGCCAATGGCGGCGAGGAGGCGAAGATCATCGCTGCGCAGTCGGGCCTCACAAATCTCGTATCGTCCGCCAGCGACATCATGCTGAAAACCGAGGGCGCCATCGACGAGATCACCGGCTTCGTGAAGGATAATCGCGCGCCGCTGTCCAAGACAATCGCCAATGTCGAGACCTTTTCCGGCGCGCTGCGCGACAATGCGCCGGGTATCGACAAATTCCTCGAAAGCGTCAGCCAACTCTCCGGCACGATCAAGAATCTCTCGGGCCGCCTCGATTCGACGCTTGCCTCGGTGGATGGCCTGGTCAAGGCGATCGATCCAAAGAAGATCGACAATATCCTCAAGAATGCCGAAAAGGTCAGCGGCGACCTCGCTCTCGCGTCCGGCGACATGGCGTCAACCGTCAAGAGCTTCAAGGAAACGGCGGATGCCTACAAGGTGGTCGGCGAGAAAGTCTCCAAGACGCTCGACAATGTCGACAAGCTGATGGCCGAGATCGACCCTAAGGAGGTTGGCGCCTCGCTCGATGACATCCGCGTCGCGGTGGCTGATGCGCGCACCGCGATCTCCAGCTTCAAGAATATATCCGCCGACATCGAGAAGCGCCGGCCGGAGATCGACAAGACGATCGCCAATGTCAGCCAGACCGCCGAGAAGATCAACAAGGCGTCCAGCCGGGTTGACGGTATCCTCGCCAAGGTCGACAGCTTCCTGGGTTCGGGCGATTCCAAGTCGCTGTTCGCCGATGCGCGGGCGACGCTGCAATCCTTCAAAAAGGTGGCTGACACGCTGAACGCCAGGATTGGTCCGATCGCGGATAATCTGCAGAAATTCACCGGTTCGGGCCTCAAAAATGTCGAAGCGCTGGTCGACGACACGCGCCGTACGATGCAAACCCTGAACAATGCTGTATCGCGGCTCGATCAGGACCCGCAGCGCTTGATTTTCGGCGGCGAGGAAGTCAAGGAATATAAGGGTCGGGTGCGGCGTTGAGGGGGCTTGCCTTGGGTAATTCGATGAGCGGCATGCAACGCCTGGTGACAGCCCTGGTGCTGGCCACGTCTGCGATGTCGCTGACCGGCTGCCTTGGCGGCAGTGCCGACAAGGACACGTTCTCGCTCTCCGCGATGCCCGAGGTCACCGGCCCGTCCGCCAAGAACCGCCAGATCCTGATCCCCGAGCCGACAGCGCTCAAGGCGCTCGATTCCGAACAGGTCGTCATCCGCCTCTCCGGCGTCGAGATCCAGTATCTCTCCAAGGCCCGCTGGAGCGACCGCCTGCCGAAGATGGTGCAGGCCAAGCTGGTCGAGGCGTTCGAAAACACCGGCCGTCTCGGCGGCGTCGGCAAGCCGGGCGAGGGGCTGGCGATCGACTTCCAGATCGTCACCGATATCCGTGCCTTCCAGGTCGAAACCAATGGCGCGACCCACGCGAGCATCGAAATCTCGGCAAAGCTGCTGAACGATCGCAACGGCACGGTGAGGTCGCAGAAGGTGTTCGCTGCCACGGTGCCTGTCAGCGGATCGGATAATCGCTCTTATGTCGCGGCGCTGGATGCTGCCTTCGCCCAGGTTACAAGCGAGATCGTTATCTGGACTTTGAAGCAGATTTGAAGGCGGCGCACCTCCGCAATTCTACGCGATCTTATCTGTTTACGCCGTCAGCCTGTTGACCTTGCCCCTGGGACCGATCCCATAAGCGGGACGGTCAACAGGACAAGAGGTGAGTCGTGAACCGTTCCGCCCAATTCTTGAATGCGTCCGAAGCCGCTGGGCGGCTCGGCGTCTCCGCGAAAGCGCTGCGTCTCTATGAGCAGCGCGGCATACTCGCGCCCAAACGTACTGAAGCGGGCTGGCGGGTCTACGGTCCCGAGCAAATGGCGCGTGCCGCCGAGATTGTCGCGCTCCGGGGTCTTGGCCTGAGCCTTGCCCAGGTGGCGCGCGTCCTGAGAGGCGACCACGATTGCCTAGAATCAGCATTGGCTGCGCATCAGGAAAGGCTCGAAGGGCAGATCAGGCAAGCAGCTGATACCGTCGAAAGAGTGCGCGCCGTCCGGATGGATATCGCTGCCGGCCGCCTTCCCTCCGTCGCAGACCTCACGCGGCTTATCCGTCCAGAGGCCGAAATCGTCGCTGCATTCGATCTTCCGTGGCCGTGGGGCGGCGAAAGGTTTGAACTCTCCGACATCCGCCCGCTCAACTACATTATCGGCCCCTTGGGCAGTGGCAAGACACGGCTGGCGCAGGCAATTGCAGCCGCATTGCCCGATGCAGCGTTCATTGGCTTGGACAGGCTGGATAACGGCGGCCGCGAGGCCGTGCGTCTGCTTGAGGCCGACCCGGGGTTGAACACGTGCGTCAGCCGGATCAAGGATTGGCTCATCGAAGACGGCGCGACGGTGTCGCCTGCGCTAACGGCACTTCTCGTTGCAATGGAAGTCCAAGCCGCGTCCGTTCTCGTCATCGACATGGTGGAGCAGGGGCTCGATCATACCACGCAGGAAGCGCTTGCTGCCTATCTCAAGCGTCAAGGTGCCGAGGCAAAGCCGTTGTTCCTGATGACCCGCTCCAGCGCGATCCTCGACCTCGGCTCTGTGACGGCGGACGAGGCGATCATTCTCTGCCCCGCAAACCACAGTCCGCCTGTCAGGGTGGCGCCATATCCGGGCGCGCCCGGATATGAGGCCGTCGCCACCTGCCTCGCCACGCCGGAGGTGCGTGCGCGGACCGAAGGCGTCATTGCCTGGCGGCCGGCCGTCGCATGACCGCTGCGGTTAGTTGCCTAAACGGAAAAGCCCCGGACAATGGAATGCCCGGGGCTCACCAATTTGCAGCTTTGCCTGCGCGATTGCCTTACGAGAAGCGTCCGGCGGCGTGTGCGAGCATCGTATAGACCTTGCCCGTATCCGAGGTGAGATAGGACTGGGTCAGCACGCGGTCGCGATCGTTGCGGGCGACGTCAGCAAGCAGCTTTTCGAAGTCGCTGATATAACGATCGACGGCCACGCGGAACTCCGCCTCGTTGTCGTATTTGCGTTTGATGTCGTCGAACGTCTGCTGGCCCTTGAGCGTGTAGAGCCGGCGCGTGAACACGTCGCGCTCGCCGCGCTGGTAGCGGCGCCAGAGATCGACCGAGGCGTCGTGATCGATCGCGCGGGCGATATCGACCGAAAGCGAGTTGAGCGATTCCACGACATGGCGCGGATTGCGGGCCTCGGGTTGCTGGACAGTGGCCTGGCTCGTAGCTGCGCGACGTGGTTGCGGTTCGTCCTCACCGTCGTCATCACCCATCGAGGCGTTGCGGAGCAGGTCGGTGATCCAGCCCTGTCCCTCGGAAAGGCGCGGGGCTTCCTGGCGAGCGGCGCGCTCGACCGGCTGGGCACGCTCGGTGCCGGCGGCACGCACCGGCTGGCTTGCCGCAGGGGGTGTTGCGACCGGCTGCCGCTCGATGCCGAGGCTGCCGCGTAATCCGGTCGGCTCGGCACGGCTCTGGTCCGCTTCGGGCTGGCGGCGTACCGGCTGTTCCGGCTCTACCCGGCGAGCAGGCTGCTCGGGCTCCGGTCGGCGAACCGGTTCGGCGCGCAAAACTGGCTCTTCGACAGGCGCCTGATAGGTTTCAATCGGTTCGGGTTGGCGCGCGACTGCGGTCTGCACCGGCTGCTGCACCACAGGGGCTTGGCGGCGAACGACGGGTTCCGGCTCACGCAGTGATGTCGGTCCGAAATTGTCGTCGCGCAGCTGTTCCGAACGGCCGCGCGGTGTCTCAAGATGCGCCGATGACACGCCGATAATGCCGGAAAGTTCCTGCAGCGCCTTGACCTGTTCGGCGACGGCGCGCCGCATCTGGGCAGCGCTCTCCTTGGCTTCCTCGGGCAGGTCGAACGCCCCACGCTTGAGTTCGGCGCGCGTGTCGTTCAGTTCCTTGCGGATTTCGCCGGCGGTGCGGCGGATTTCCTCGGTGGCACCGGTGAAGCGGTTGACCGCATCCTCGACGGCTTCCTTGAGCGCATCGCGCATCTGGCTGGCGGTGGAGATCGAACGCTTGCCGGTTTCACCGAGCAGACGATCGACATCCGAGAGCGAGTTCGAAACGCTGGCCCGGAGCCGCGAGGCGACGTCCTCTGCGCGTTCATTGGCCCTGCCGAGCGTGCTTTCGACGGCAGCGGAGGCCTCTTCCGCGGCACCCGTCACGGCGGCCTTCATGTTGTCGGCGATGTCGGATGCGCGCTTCTCGGTATCGGCAAGGATCTTGCCGATGTCGACGAACGAGGCCTGCACCGAACCCTTGAGGTTGGAGTACACCTGGCCCGAACGGCTCTCCGCCCGGTCGAATGCGGCTTCCACCAGTCCGGCGAGCGACCGCATCGTGTTCTCGATCTCCTCGGAACGATGCACGAGGCCGACGGCCAAGGATTGCAGCGCGTCCTCGCGCTCTTCGAGCGTTGTGACGAGGTTCGATTGTGCGGCACCGAGCAGGTCGGATGCCTGGCCCAGAACCTTGGAATGGTCGTCGAACCGGCCGACAATGTTGGCGATCTGCTGCAGCGTATCGCCCGATACCGACGACAGCCTGTCGGCCTTGCCCTCAAGAAGGCGGGTCGAGGCATGGATCGAGTCGGACACCTTGTTGGTGGATTCCGCGAAGCGGTACGCCACGGCGCTCAGGCTCTGGTCGACGGCGCCGAGATTGGTCGTGGCGTCCTCCACCAGCTTCTGGATGCCCGTGTTGCTCTGGTCGAGTGCGCCGATCAGCCCGGTAACCGTGTCCTTGAGCGTCTGTTCGGTCGAGTTGAGCGCACGTGCGCTCTCTTCTGTACGAGCGGTAATCGCCGCGACAAGGTTGGAATTTTCCGACCTGAGTTGTGCGGCGCCCTGGAGCGCGGCGGCGCCGATCTTTTCGGCGGCTTCGCGGCCGAGATCGGCAAAGCTGTCGAGCGCCGGCTGCGCCTTCTCGTCGATCAGGCGTGCGAGTTCCGTGGAGCGTGCCGCCAGCATCGAGTTGAGTTCGCGGGTGCGGTCATCGAGCGTGGCACGGATCGTCTCGTGGCGGGCACCGAGCGCCTTTTCGGTCGCGTCAAGGCTTTGCTGGACAGCGGCGGCTTCTGTGGTGACCTTGGCGCTGGTTTCGGCCAGCATCGAGGCAAATGCGTCGGCATCGCCGGTGAGACGTCCCGAAAGTGTTTCGGCCCGCTCGGCCATTGCGCGGGCGAACTCTTCCGAGCGGCTCGTCGCGGTGCTCGCAAAACCCTCGGAATGGCTGTTGAGCTTGCCTGCGAATTCCTCGGCCCGCTCGGCCAGCGTCCGGGCGAATTCTTCGGAATGGCTCGCGAGACTGTTGGAGAAGCCGGCGCTACGGGCGGCCATTTCGTCGGTATATTCGAGGCCCTTGCTCGCGACGTTCTCGATCGCGCGCTGTGCCGTCTCGTCCATATTGGTGGTCGCGTCGATCACTGCGCTGCGCAGCGAGGTCGCGAGGCCAGAGGCCTTGCCATCAATCATCTTCGACACGTTGTCGAGGCCGATGCCGAGCGCCTTGTCCATGGTCGAGAGCCGCTCGTCGATCTTCGCCGTGCGCGTGTCGAACGTCTCCGCGATAAGCGTCGCGGCGGTTTCGGTGGCGCTGTCGAAGCCTTGGATGCGCTGGTCGATGAGGCTGGACAGTTCACGGCCTGCCAGGTCGATCTTGTCGGCGAAGCGGCCGGCGTCGTCGCGCAGACCGGTGTCGAGCCGGGTAATGCTCGACTCGATCCTGCCGCCGGTGGCGTCGAAGCGTTCGGCCATCTGGGCGAGCGTGCTGTCGAGCCGGGTGCCGAAGGAGTCGGCCGCGCGGGCGATCTCGCCGACACTGTCGCCGAAGCGTCCGGCAATCGCCGCAGTCGTCGTCTGCATGATCTGGTCGAGATTGGTCGCACTTTCGGCAACGGCTTCCTTGAGGGCGATTTCGCGCTCCTCGAGCTTCATATCCAGCGTCATGATATTGCTGAGCATGTTGCCGGCACCGGACTGCAGGCGCTCGTCGAGCGATTCAGCACTCGCCTCGATCGTCTGGCGGATCGCCTCGCGATTGGCAACGATCTGTGCGATCAGCGTCTCGGCCTGCCGGTTCAGCGCAATGGTGCTCTGTTCGATGCCTGCCTTTGCGACGCTGCCGCCGGTCTCGATCACGTCGCGCAGCGCCTCGCGGCTGGCGTCGAGTTGCGAGATCAGGCTTCCCGTCTGTTCCGATAGCGTCAGCGCCGAGTGATCGAGCGCGATCCGCAGTGCCTCGTGGTCGTTCTCCAGTCGCGATTGCACGGCGCCGGATGTCGCCATCAGCTTCTCTTCGAGCAGGGCGGCGGCTTTTTCGATTGCTTCGCCCAGCGCCATTTCGCGCTCGGTCAGCGTGGTTTCGAGCTTCCTGGTATTGCTGGCCAGTGCCAGTGCGCTGGCCTGCATCCGGCCATCGACCGTGTCGGCGGTGGCGTCCAGCACTTGGCGCAGGCTCTTCTCACGCGCCTCGATCTTCTCGGCAAAGCTCATCGCGCTCTCGCCGAGGCCTTCGGCGCTCTTGGCCATCGCATCGGAAAGGGCATTGGTGTGTTCGACGATGACGCCGGTCATGCCGACGGCGGCGTTCTGGACCGAGTCGTTGATCGATTTCGCGCTGCGCTCGACATGCTCGCGCAGCTTCTGCTCGCCTTCCTCGAAGGACATTTCCAGCATATTGGCGCCCATCGCGATCGAGGTGCCGATATTCGTCGCCTGGTCGGCGAGCGTCTCGTCGATCTGCTTGCGGCCTTCGTCGAGCGCGATGGTGATCGCGTTGGTGCGGTCTTCCAGCGTTGAACGGATCAGTTCGTGCGTGTTGGCGAGCTGGAAGGAGAGGTCGGAACTGCCGTTCTCCAAGACGCTGCCGATTTCCTGCGTCGTGGTCGACAGGGCATGGGCGATCTCGCCACTGGTGGCGGCAAGCGCTGTCGAAAGCTGGCCCGTGACCGTCGCGACGGTGGCGGCGATCTGATCTGTCGCGGACGACGCCCGTCCGGTGATTTCCTCGGCGGCAAGGCCGATAGACGCTGAAAGCCCCGTCGTAGCGGAGAGAACGGAATTGTCGATTGCGCTGCTCGCCGTCGAAGCCTTCTCGTTGATTTCGCTGGCGACCTGGTGAAGGGAAGCCGAAATGCCTGACGTGGCGGCCAATACGGATTCACTAATCCTGCCACTGGCTTCCGTCGACCGCGCGGTGATCTCGCTGGTGACCTGATCCAGTGAAGCCGAAATGCCCGATGTGGCGGACAAAACGGATTCGCCGATACTGCCACTTGCCTCCGTTGCCCGCACTTTGATCTCATTGGCGACCTGTTCCACGGATGTGGAGAGCCCTGACGCCGCCAAAAGAACGGACTCGGAAAGTCCTGATGTCGCCGAGAGTACGGATTGATCAATCCTTCTGCTGGCTTCCGCGGCCTTTTCGCCGATCTCGCTGGCCACGAGGTCAAGCGAGGCCGAAATGCCTGATGTCGCCGACAATACGGATTCGGTGATACTGTCGCCGGCCGCCGCTGCGCGGTCGGTGATCTCGTTGGCGACCTGATCGACGGAGATGGAAAAACCCGATGTCGCCAGGGCCACGGATTCATTGATCCTGTTGGTGGCTTCCGTCGCCTTTTCGAGAATCTCGGTGCCGGCCATATCGACTGAAATCGAAACACCGGATGTCGCCGACATGACGGATTCGCTGATCCGGTCGCTGGCCGAAGCCGCCCGGCTGCCGATCTCGTCGGCGGCAAGCTCGACCGAAGTGGAAAGCCCCGATGTGGCCGTCAGCAGGGCTTCGTTGATCTCGTTGCTGGCGCCGGTCGCACGGCTGCCGATCTCACCGGCGGCGGCCTGCACCGTCGATGTGATCCGGTCCGCGGCGGCGGTTACCGCGCCGCTCATATTGCTGTCGGTCATGGCGAGCGCGTCGGCGATGCGGCGCGTCGACTCGTCCGTCACCTGTTTCAGATTGCTGGCGCCGCTGTTGATGAGGTCGGATACCGCTGCGGCGCGCGCCTGCAGGCTCTCGTCCAGCTTTTCCTGATGTTCGGTAAAGGTAGCCGCGATGGTGATCGCATTTTCGCCAAGCGTGCGGGCAAGCCGCGTGCGGGCATCCTCGACATTGCCGGTGATGAGTTCGGTGCCGCGCGCAACCGCCGTTTCCAGCCGCTGCTGATTGTCGCTGAAAGCCGCCTCGATCCGCGCCGATTTGTCGTCGAGCACGCTTGCGATCTTTTCGTGACCGGAATTGACGGCGACCGTGATCGCTTCGGCGCTGTCCGTGATCTTGGCGATCATATCGTCGGCCTTGCCGCCGAAGCCCACCTCGATCTGCTGGTGCGCCTTGCCGAGGACGTCCGATATCGCCACAAACCGGCTTTCGAGTGCCGTCTCGATAATATCCTGGCCCGTGCTGAGCGCGGTCTCCAGCGCGATCGACTGGCCGGCGAAGGACGACGTCATGCGGTCGACCGAGGAGGCGAGGATACTGTCGAGCGCATCGCACGCGCCGCCCACCGTATCGTTGATCCGTGCCAGGCTCTCGGAAAGCTTCGCGTCGAGCGTGCCCGAGCGCTGGTCGAAGGCGGCGGCGAATTCATTGAGGCGGCCGTCGAAAGCCGACGACACCACCTCGACGGAGGACCGCAGCTTCTCTTCAAAGAAGCTCGAACGGACATCGAGATCCATCACCGCGTCGTCGGCAGCCGACTGCATCGACTGGCGGAAGGTCGAACCCTTTTCGTCAAGCGCGGAATTCAGTGAGTTCAGGACATCATCGAGGCCCGAAGTGATCGCCTGACCGCCCGATGTGAGGGACTCGCTGATCTGCTTGGTGCGCGCGATCAGCGTCTCGTTGAGTTGCTTGGTGCGCTCCTGCAGCGCATTGTTCAGCTTGTCGGTGTTGGCGTCGAGCAGCGAGGCGCGGGTCTCGAAATCGGACAGAAGTGCCTTGCCGCGCTCGCGCAGCGTCGAGGACAGCGCGTCGATGCGATTGTCGAAATCGTTCGCCAGGGCGACGCCGCTGGCGCTCAATGCCGACAGCAGGTTCTCGGTCTTGACCGAAAGCAGGCTTTCGATCGAGTTCGACGCCATGCCCGAGCGTTCCATGAAGATCGCCGCCTGAGTGTCGATCATCTTCGCGACGGCTTCGCCGGAGGTGGCGATATTGCGCGAGATGTTGAGGCTTGCGGCCGCGAGCTCTTCCTTCAGCTGTTCATGGGCGCCGGAGATCGACGAGCGCACCCGCTCGGCATGCCCGACGATCGCCTCGCGCTCGGAGCCGAGCTCCTGCACGAGGGTGCGGACCCGCATTTCATTGTCCGTATAACTGCGCTCCAGCGCGTTGACCTCGGAATGAACCAGCGTCTCGAGTTCGGAGGCACGCGCAATGGTGCGCTCGATGCCTTCGTTCATGGCGGTCACCTGGCGGCGCACCGCCTGGCCGACGCTCATGATGCGATCGGTCGCGGCACTCTCGGGCTCCGCGAGCCTGAGTGCGACCTCGGCCATCGAACGGGCGGCCTGGCGCAATTCCCGTGCACGGGCGATCATATTGGCGAAAGCGAAGAAGATCGCGATCGGAAACAATGTCGCAACCAGCACGCCAAAGGCGCCGGGCAGGGCGGCCAGTTGCTGGAACGAACGGATTTCCCAAATAGCCGGCGCATAGAACAGGTGCGCGGCACCAATGCCGAGCAGAACCCAGATTACGGAAGCGATGGCCGCCATGCGCATCGGGGATTTGGAGGAGGCGTCCATTCCACCCAGCAATTGCGGTTGGAGATTGGAACGCTGGTCGTTGGCGGCGCGGAGCTGCGGCGACTTCGGCGCCTGTTCGGGTGCCAGTGACCGGGCGTTGTCTTCCTGGGAAGCACGCGCCTCGTCGGGGCTGCGGCCGGACTGGGCCTCGCCCTTGCGGCCGTCGTCCTGGAAGTCGATGGCAAGGGCATCCTCAAGCGCCTTGTAGGCGTTTTCCTCAACCGCTTCGTTGTCGCGCTTCGTCGCCATTCCCGTTCGCCTCATTCATTCTGTGAGCCGCGAAGGGAACCGGCTGAACCGGCGCCTGCTCCCCCGGGGCGGCTTATCCGTCGCGACGGGGGCTTATCCATCAATGGATCCATTCGATGAAACGCCGTACTGTCGCATGGAAAGAAGTGCTCTGCCTCAAGGCAAGCCACTCCAGACCTCGTAACTTAGTGGCACAGAAGCCGTTTTGATACAATCGCTTGGGTTTTCAAAGGTATGATGGTTAACAGAAAATTAACGCTCGTGCCATGAAGTGAAGTCTGAAAACGCAATGAAAATAGCGATTTAAAACGTATTAACCATGAGTGTAGTTTCCCGCCCGTGAAATTGCCGCAATTAAGCATTTTTCCGTTAGCGGATGTGATGATCAGTCTATTCGAAAAGTGGCTGTCCCACAATCAAACATAACAAGGGAATACCCAGACAATGGCAGCGTTGAGTATCGCATTCGAAGCCCCCGACAATTACCGGGGTTACACTCCTTCCCAGCATCGCCCGATCGACCTCGTTCATCTCGCCAAGCAGACATCCGGTGACAAGGCCCTCGAACTCGAGGTTCTTCACACATTCGCCCGGCAGGCGCGCAGTTGCATGAATGAACTGGCCTGCGGCGAGGCAGACATCATCACCCAGGCTGCCCATAAGCTCAAGGGTGCGGCGCTGGCCATCGGAGCGTTCAACGTCTCCTCGGCCGCCGAGAAGGTGGAGAGCAGGGCGGGTGATGCGGCCGGTATCATCCAGCTCGGCAATGCGATCACGGAAGCCGAGAACTTCATCAACACGCTTTCGCGCTCCTGACAATGGACGGCAGCGGGGTGTATTCGCCCCGCATCACGCGTCCGCGACGTGACATTTTGCGTCGCTTCGAGGCGATACTTGCCTTCGGTTGACGCGCTATGGATTTTGTTGGAAAAGGCTGTTGCGCGACATGCGCCAGCCTCCCCCAACGGAAATTCAGGTCATAATGCCCAAGCTCATCATCATTGAAAATGACGGAACGCGCCACGAATTGGACGCCGCCCCCGGCTCCACGGTCATGGAAAACGCCATCCGCAATTCGATCAGCGGCATTCTGGCGGAATGTGGCGGTGCCTGCGCCTGCGCGACCTGTCATGTCTATGTGGATGAGGCTTTCGCCGACAAGGCCGGCAAGCCCGACCCGATGGAAGAGGATATGCTGGATTTCGCTTATGACGTGCGACCGACCTCGCGGCTGAGCTGTCAGATCAGAATGACGGATGCCCTTGAGGGGCTGACCGTTCATATTCCTGAAAAGCAGGGCTGATAGGGAGAGAGCGGCAATTCCCTGACCTATCGGTCAAAAAAAGCCTCGCTCTGTTCTTGAGCGAGGCTAGTGAGACGCATCGTCAACAGGCGAGGGAGGAGACACCTGCAGCCACTCACATGCGCCTTGGGAAACCACAGAAAACCAAACTACCAAGAAACACTCGAACTGCTACTCGCGATTGATATGAGAACGCTAATTCAGCGACACCGCAAGTGCAATGGGCGAATATAAAGGGTCAATTCACAGGATTGGGCGCAGGTTTGGCACAAGGTTGGCGGCTCGTTGCGGGAAAAACACGCAAATCATCCGGAAATGCCGGGGGCGCCGGATTAATTCACCGGCCGAATTGCGACTCGGTAGCGCAGCAATCGAATCATCCGATTCTCGAAATTGGCTGCCTCGATGCGGTCGAAGCGCTGCTGATCCTTGTCATGGGCGATCAGGGCTTCCTGTGAGACGCGATTAACCCTGGCCTTCAGCGTCGCGCAGTCCCGTGTCGTGGGCAAGGCGACTATGGTCTTTTCCAACTGCCTTGCATGCGTGCGTGCGATCTCCGCATGCCGTTCCTCGTGGCGCTTGATATCGGATGCCAGGGTGTCCCAGAGAAGTGCCATTTCCTTGGTCGCCTTGCGGCGGTTGGACCAGCGCGGCAGCACGAGCTTGGTCGATAGCGAGACCTTGGCGCCGCCGATATGGCAGCGACCGTCCTTGCCGATGAAGGTCGCCGAACCGTTGAACTTGATCTGCGTGGCGCCGGGATGCCTGCGGCCGCTCGTCTGCGACAGAGGTCCACGACGGCTCATCTCCCGGTCGAGATCGGACGCGGTGCTGCCGCCGATCGAGAAATAGGTGATCGATTTGCGGATGATGGTCTCGCTGGCCGCCGGCAGGGCGATCGCCGAAAGCGCCAGCGCCACAATGACTGTCTTGAGATGGTCCTGATACCACTTCATGTTTCGCTCCGGCTTACTTTCATATCCTTGTGACATTGTCTCCTCCGGCGCAATATGCAATCAGCACGAAAATTCGCTCGCACCATGAAAGGCGCAGAATTGCCCACGCCCTTCGATCCGGTGGCCTGGAAGCTCGCGCATGGCCGGCAGATCACGCTCGGCCCCCGAGGCCTCATCATGGCCATCATCAACGTGACGCCGGACTCGTTTTCCGATGGCGGGCTCAATGCGTCGTCGTCGGATGCCATCGGGCACGCCTTACAGGCTGTCGACGACGGCGCCGATATCATCGATATCGGCGGCGAATCCACCCGGCCGGGTGCGGCTGAAGTCTCTACTGCAGAGGAGCAGGATCGCGTTCTGCCGGTGATAGAGGCGGTGGCGGCCAGATCCGATGTGCTGATTTCGATCGATACCTACCGGGCGTCCACGGCCGAGCTCGCCGTCACTGCCGGCGCCCATATCGTCAACGATGTCCATGGCTTGCAGCGCGATCAGGCGCTAGCCGGCCTTGTCGCCCGCACATCCGCTGGCGTCTGCATCATGCATACGGGCCGGGGCCGCGAAAAGCTGCCTGATGTGATCGAAGACCAGTTCGAATTCCTCCGCCATTCGCTCGAGATTGCTGAGGCCGCCGGCATCGCCGATCAAGCGATCGTGCTAGACCCCGGTTTCGGCTTCAACAAAGAGACCCCGCGCGAAAATATCGAACTGGCGGCCCGGTTCGCCGAGCTTCACGCGCTTGGTTTCCCGCTGCTGGCCGGCACGTCGCGAAAACGCTTCCTCGGCGCGCTGACAGGCCGCGAGGCGCCTGATCGTGATATCGCCACGGCCGCGACCAGCGCGCTGTTGCGTTACGCTGGCGCGGCGATATTCCGCGTCCACAATGTCGCAATCAACAGGGATGCGTTGATCGTAGCGGATGCTATGCTGCGCGCCAGAAACGACCGGCAAATAAGTGGCCGGCAGGGAGACTGACATGACTGGGACCTACACAATCCTGCTCGCCAACTGTGCCTTCTTCGCCCGCCACGGGCTCATGCGCGAGGAAGAGGTGCTCGGTCAGCGTTTCTTTGTCGATGCCGAACTCGAAGTGCAGCCCGCGGGACCGCTGGAAGACGATTCGATCGAGTCGACCGTGGATTACGGCGTGGCCTTCAAGGTGATCGAGGAGATCGTCATCGGGCGTCGCTATTTCCTGATCGAGGCACTGGCGATGGAAATTGCCCGCTCGCTCGAAAAGCGTTTCCCTGAAATTCGCCGCGCCAAGATCACGCTGCGCAAGCCGAACGCGCCGGTCGCCGGCGTGCTCGATTACGTTCAGGTCACTATCGAGCATCATGCAGGACAATAATCGCATATCCACGGCACTTCTGGGCCTTGGCGGCAATATCGGCGATCCGGTCGCCGCCATGTCGTCGGCACTTCAAATGCTGGAACAGCATCCGGACTGCCGGGTGACGCAGGTTTCGCGCCTCTACAAGACGCCGCCATGGGGCAAGACCGACCAGGAATGGTTTTTCAATGCTGCCGCCGAGGTTGAGACCACGCTTTCCCCGGTGCCCCTGCTGGGGCTGGCGCTCGGCATCGAGCAGGTCAATCGCCGGGTACGCGCCGAGCGCTGGGGGCCGCGGACGCTCGACATCGACATCCTCGATTTCGGTGGACTGGCGATCAAGTCCGACCAGCTGACCACCCCGCATCCTCGCATGACCGAACGCGCCTTCGTTCTGATGCCGCTCGCCGACTTCGCCCCTGATTTCACAGTCAATGGGAAGACAGTCCGGGAATGGCTTGCCGAGGTCGATGCGTCAGGCATTGAAGTCGCTGACGAAAGTCGCCATTGGTGGAAAGCCACAAAATGAAAAAGCCGGGCATTGCCCGGCTCCCGTCATTCAATTGACCGATATTCAGTCGACCGAGCCGACCGCGATCTCGTCGGTTTCCCGGTTCAGGTTCATGCCGATGACCGGAACCATCGTGTTGTCGACCTTGACCGAAATCGTGACAGTCATCGTGTTCTTGCCCTGGAGACGGGCGATCATCGCGCCGTTCAGCTTGGCGCGCGTAATGCCGACGACGATCTTCTGGCCGGTCACGTTGCCAGAGACGATATCGAGGCCCTTGCCTTCCGCGCCGTCGAGGAACTTGCCCTTGTAGGTGCGGCCGGCACTCCGGATCGTCGCCTTCATCGGCTGCTTGAAGATGCCGACGCGGCAGGAGCCGTCGAGCGTCATCCCGCTGCCGTTATTGTCGGACGAGCCTGCGAGCGTGCAGGTGAACTTCGTGCCCTTGTACTTGCCGGCGACGATTTCGCCCGGTCCGGTCCACTGGCCCTGGACGCCTTCGAAGAAGGCCTTGTCGCGATTGGCTGCCTCGGCAGGTCCGATAGCGGCCAGGGTTGTGATGGCAACTGCCGCGAAGCCTGTGGCAATCATCTTGAGGCGCGATAACATAGAACTTCCCCTGGGCCAGCGATCAACTCGATGGCAAGTCTTCGCCGAGAATGGTTAATGCGTGGTTTCTATTAGACATGAAGTACACTGCTTGCAATCCTAAGAACCGATAGCCGGTCCGGGATTGAATCCGCTATTGCAAAATAGCTACACTTTTTCGGGTGCAATTTCCAGAGTTGAATCAACGACAAGCTGAGACGCGCTATTTGCCGCCGGATGTATTCGTCAGGTCGCCGATGAAATCCGACACGCCCGGACGCCTGAGAGCCTTGAAGGGCAGGGGCCGCAGCAGGTCCATCGCGGCGATGCCGATGCGCGCCGTCATCAGCCCGTTGATCACGCCTTCGCCTAATCGCGCCGACACTTTCGACGCAAGGCCATGTCCGAGAAGCTGCTGCACGATGCCGTCGCCGACGGCGATCGAACCGGTCACGGCAAGATGGGCGATGACATCACGGAACAGCCTGAACATGCCGAGCCGCCCCGGACGCGTGCCATAGGTTTCCGCCACCGCACGGATCAGCCGCGCCGATTCGAAAATCACATAGCCGAGGTCGACCAGTGCGCGCGGGCTGACGGCGGTCACCACCGAGACCCGCTTGGCGGCGTTGAGCACCAGTTGCCGCGCCTTGCGGTCGGCCGGTGCCAGCAGTTCCAGCTCGGCGAGGCTCATCAGGCCCTGTGAATCGATGATCTCGTCTGCAGTGCGGGCAAGCGCGGCACGCCCGGCCGCTGTTTCCGGGATACTTTCCGACAATCTGACAAGCTTGGCGACCACCGCTCGGGCATGCGCTGGCTTGCGGTCGAGACCCGCTTTTTCCGCCTCGTCCTTCAGCACCTGTACCGAAGCCAGCCGGCGGATGGCGATGAGTTCGCGCGCAGCCATGCCGAGCACTGCCAGAACACCGGCCGCCGTCACGCCGATCGCCGTATAGCCCAACCAATCCGCCCGCGTGAACAGGTCGCGGATCAGTTGATCGAGCCAAAGCCCGAATGCGACAGACAGGATGAGACCGAGCGCTCCAGCGAATATGCTGAAGAAGGGAAAGCTGCGCCTCGACCGGGCGACTGGTGCCAGCGCGGGATCATCTTCGGGGCTCTTGAGGAAGGGATCGTCCTCCTCCGGCGTGAGCATGATGCCGCTCTCGAAAGCCTCCGGCCTCCGGCGCGGGGTCGCCGACGATGGCCCCATGGGCTCGTCGAAGGAAAAACTCTGCGGCTTGCGCGGTTCCTTGCTCATGCCAGCCGGTCTCCGATCAGGAACTGCAACGCACGGTCGAGCCTGATATGCGGCAGCGACAGCTTGATGCCGCCGCCGGTCTCCTCGATCGCGGGTGGCCGGAAGCGGACGATGTTGATATGCGGCAGTTCGGGCGCACCGCTTTCAGGGTTCTCAGCGCGGAAATAGATATCCGTCTTTTCAGGCAGGTCGCCGGGAAAGATCGCCGTCTTGCGCTTGCCGTCGAAGACTTCACCGTTGATCTCCTCGCCAAGAATGGGTGTGCCGACGATGACGGGAAGCGTCTCGCCGTCGCGATTGACGACAGCCTCGCGGGTTGCCCGGATCGAGGCCAGCGCGATGACATCGATCGACGCCCCCGAACGGCCGATCTTGTCCGTCGCACGCTCGACGATCCGCCGCGTCAGCGCCTCCAGCCTATCGTGGCTTTCGTGGTGCAGATGATCGGCCTTGGTTGCCGCGACCAGCACCTTGTCGATGCGGCGGGTGAAGAAGGTGGAGAGCCAGGAATTCGTGCCCGGCCGGAACGAGCCCAGCACATCGGCCAGGGCATTTTCGAGATCCGCCAGCGCCTCCGGCCCACGGTTAAGCGCCTGCAAAGTGTCGGTGAGCACGATCTGCCGGTCCAGCCGTGCGAAATGCTCCTTGAAGAAGGGTTTCACGACATGGGTCTTGTAAGCCTCGAAGCGCCGCTCCATCATCGCCGCCAGGCTGCCCCGCGCCTGCTTGCCCTCACGGAAATTGACCAGTGGCGCGAAGGTCAACGCCGGCGATCCCTCGAGATCGCCGGGCATCAGGAAGCGGCCCGGCGCGAGCGCCGAGAAGGAATGCTTGTCCTCCTTGCAGGCCTTGAGATAGGCGGTGAATTCGACGGCCAGGTCGCGCGCCAGCATTTCATCGGCCTGGGCATCCGCTGCGATGCCATCCGCGAGCTTCAACCATTTTTCGCCCAGCGGCGCGCGTCGCCCTCCACGGGCCAGTGTCACGGCGTGTTCGGAAAATGTCCTGAAATCCTGGTCCAGCAACGGCAGGTCCATCAACCATTCGCCGGGATAATCGACAATGTCGATCGACAGCTTGCCCGCCGAAAGCAGCCGGGTCCAGGCCGATGCGCTCTCATATTCGATCGTCAGCCTGAGTTCGGATATCGCGCGCGTCGAATCCGGCCATAGCCGCTTTTCCACCAGCGCACGGATGTGATCTTCATATTGGAAGCGCGGCACGGCGTCATCGGGCTGTTCCTCTAGCCGAACGGACTTGATGCGACCGGAGCGTTGCGCTTCGAGAAGCGGCAGGCGCCCACCATTCAAAAGGTTGTGGATCAGGGCGGAGATGAACACCGTCTTGCCGGCGCGGGAGAGCCCGGTCACGCCCAGCCGCAAGGTGGGATTGATTAAACCCGTTGCCCGGTCGGCGAGATTTTCAAGCGCGATCAGCGCTTCGTCGGCGATATTGATGGGCGAGGGCGGCAATCGCGATGTCCGTCGAGAGAAATCTGAGCCCGCAATATAGGCACGAAATCGTTCAGGTCAAAGACGGAACGATGAGGCGCAGGG
This sequence comes from Rhizobium sp. TH2, assembly GCF_024707525.1. Taxonomy (NCBI): domain Bacteria; kingdom Pseudomonadati; phylum Pseudomonadota; class Alphaproteobacteria; order Hyphomicrobiales; family Rhizobiaceae; genus Rhizobium; species Rhizobium sp. TH2. The sequence continues at coordinate 2,041,115 of NZ_CP062231.1, forward strand.
CCTCGCCCGCATGCAGCATCTTGTGCGGCAATGGCTTGGGAAAGGAGAGCGCCAGCAGCCCCGCCGTGGGATAGCCCATGGCGATCGGGGCGATGATGGCGCTCGGCCGCGCAAGATGATGGGCGAGCGCCTCGATCATCGGATTGTGCCCGATGATCATCAGCGATCCGACGTCACGATGCGCCACGATGTGGCCGAGATAGGCGTCCGAACCACCGGAGTAAAGCTGTTCGTCCTCCTGCGATCTCAGGTCGCGAAACACGTCGAGAAAGGCGGCCGTCGTCTCGCGGCACCTCAGCGCAGGCGAAGATATCAGCACATCTGGTCTTATTCCGGCCATCAGCGCCTGCGCCGCCACATCGCGCGCCTCGAACCGTCCGCGTTCGTCGAGCGGTCGTTCGAAATCGCTTGTATTGGGCGTGGCCCAGCCGGCGTGCGCGTGCCTCATGAGATAGAGGCGGAATGTTTCGGCGCTATCAGGCGGCATGGATCAAATCCGGTGCGGGAAGGACAAATGTGTCCCGTTTTGCGTAAACGGGGCGTCCTGAAACGTCAATCGCGCTGGTGCCTCGGGCTGGCCCCACGGGGCGGTTCTGACCTGTGAGAAGTAGGGGTCGATTCTGAATACTGATAAAAAAATAATCACTTAGCGCAAGTTTGTAACAGTTTTAAAAATAACCTTACCTGCGCTTTCGGCTTGAATTAACACATTTGTAGGGCTATAGGGCAGCGCGTGCGGGATGTTCTTCAGGAGAATCGCGTTGAGTGAGAATATCGATCTTGCCGACTATGTCCCCTCGGAAAACGAGGAGTTCATGAACACCAGACAGCGGGCCTATTTCAGGTCCAAGCTGGTCGCATGGAAGAATGAGATCTTGCGCGAGGCACGCGAGACTCTCGATCACCTTGCGGAAGAAAGCGCCAACCACCCCGATCTGGCCGACCGGGCGTCTTCCGAAACCGACAGGGCCATCGAGCTTCGGGCTCGCGACCGCCAACGCAAACTGATCTCCAAGATCGACGCGGCGATGCAGCGGATCGACGACGGCACCTACGGTTACTGTGAGGAAACCGGCGAGCCGATCAGCCTCAAGCGGCTGGATGCGCGGCCGATAGCGACATTGTCGATCGAGGCGCAGGAGCGTCACGAGCGCCGTGAAAAGGTCTATCGCGACGAGTGACTTGGTGATGTAACGGGCCGCCCTCGAAAGAGGGTGTTTTTGTTTGCTTCTATTGGTACCGGGCGTGCAGAACTTCGGGCATCGCACTGGAATCTCCAAAATAGATCGATATTGTATAAAAGCGCGGTTTCTCTGGGTTGCCGTGTCGATCCAACGCGCCTGAGGGTGGCTAATCTGTCAATGCCGTTCCAAGACTGGACGGATAAATTTGCCGCGCCGGGCTGTCCTCTTGGGATGAAACCGCTATCATCCCGGCAACCATGAGGGAGGATACCATGAGCAAGGACAATCCAGGCTTCGCAACGCTCGCCATCCATGCCGGCGCGCAGCCCGATCCCACCACCAAGGCGCGAATCACGCCGATCTACCAGACCACCGCCTATGTCTTCGACAATTCCGACCATGCCGCCGCTCTCTTCGGCCTGCAGCAGTTCGGCAATATTTATACCCGCATCATGAACCCGACGAGCGCCGTGCTGGAAGAGCGCGTCGCCGCACTAGAAGGCGGCACGGCGGCCCTCGCGACTGCATCCGGTCATGGCGCCCAGCTTCTTGTCTTCCACAATATCATGCGCCCGGGCGACAATTTCATCGCCGCGCGCCGCCTCTATGGCGGTTCGATCAATCAGTTCGGCACTGCTTTCAAGAATTTCGACTGGAACGTCCGCTGGTTCGACACTTCAGATCCCTCGACCATGGAGGCGCTGATCGATGACAAGACCAAGGCGGTCTTCATCGAGAGCCTCGCCAATCCTGGCGGCACATTCGTCGATATCGTCGCCATCGCCGAGGTCGCTCATCGGCGTGGCCTGCCGCTGATCGTCGATAACACCATGGCCACGCCCTATCTCATCCGGCCCCTGGAGCATGGCGCTGACATCATCGTCCATTCGCTGACCAAATTCATCGGCGGCCATGGCAATTCCATGGGCGGCGCCATCGTTGATGGCGGCACCTTCGATTGGTCCAAGTCGGGCAAGTATCCGATGCTCTCCGAACCGCGCGCGGAATATGGTGGCGTCGTGCTGCACCAGGCTTTCGGCAATTTCGCCTTCGCGATCGCAGCCCGCGTACTGGGCCTTCGCGATTTCGGGCCTTCGCTCGCACCGATGAACGCTTTCCTCATTCTCACCGGCGTCGAGACGCTGCCGCTCAGGATGCAACGCCACTGCGACAATGCGCTGGGCGTCGCCAAATGGCTCAAGACACATCCGAAGGTCGCCTGGGTCAACTATTCCGGCCTCGAGGACGACCCCAATCACGCACTGCAGGTGAAATACTCTCCAAAGGGCGCCGGATCGGTCTTCACCTTCGGCCTCAAGGACGGCTACGAGGCGGGCAAGAATTTCGTCGAGAACCTGAAGCTCTTCTCGCATCTCGCCAATATCGGCGACACCCGCTCGCTTGTCATCCACCCGGCCTCGACCACCCATCGCCAGCTCTCTCCAGAACAGCAGATCGCTGCCGGCGCGGGTCCGGATGTGGTGCGGCTGTCGGTGGGCATCGAAGACCTCTCGGATATCATCGCCGATCTCGAACAGGCTCTGGAGCACGCATGACGGACAAGGCAGTCGGCTTCGACGCGACCAAGATCACTCCGGAAATTGGCGCACCGGCGCCAGACCGGCTGATCTCGGGCAATCCTCAATTCACCACCTGGAACATCGAGGAGGCCGAAGGCGGCATCTATTCCGGCATCTGGCAGGCGACGCCGGGTAAGTGGCGCATCGTCTATGACGAATGGGAATATTTCCACGTCCTCGAAGGCCATTCCGTGGTGACCGAGGATGGCGGCGAGGAAATTCACCTAAGGGCAGGCGACCGGCTGATACTTCGCCCGGGCTTCAAGGGGACGTGGGAAGTAATTGAAACCACACGGAAAGATTATGTGATCAGGGTATGAGGCCTACCAGGACACGCTCACCCCAAGCTCTCGCATTTTCTCATCCGTTGAAAGTAGAACCAGTTCTTCGATGATACCTTGAGCCGCGAGTATTCGGTCAAACGGATCACGGTGATCACCGGGCAGGAAAGCACTTCGGATCATATGGTCGATCGTGATCGGCAGATGGAGGAAGCCCTCTTCCGCAACAATCTGGGCAAGGTTTGGTATGATGGTCTCTGCTGTGGGTAGTTTGCCCTTGGCGAATTTGGTGGCAATCTCCCAGGCGGACGCAGCGCTGACAAAGATTGTATTGTCGACTTCCGCAATCGTTCGCCGCGCGGTAGCGGACAGGCTTGGATCATCAGCCAACCACCAGAGCAATGCATGCGTATCCAGAAGCACCCTCATGCACCATTGAGTTCCTCGAGATCCTTCTCGGAAAGCGGCTCGAAAAACTCAGGTCCCACCGATAGAACGCCCTTGAAACGGCCAGGACGACGATCGGGCACTGCTTTGCGCTTGGCAGCTTGACCTTCAGCTACTGCTGAGCCTTTTGCGCTCTTGATCTCGACGAAGCGCCCGGATTTTGCGTCGCGTGCAATCCATGTCTGCGAGCCAGTCGATTTCGATTCTTGGCGCCCAGATCTAGCCATGCTCGTTTCTCCATGAGCGAACGAACTAAGCGTCGCACAACCGGGTCGTGCTGGCAAGACGCCTCTTACGGGCCATCCTTTCTAAACGCCTTGGCAAACTCCGGCGATGAAACAAACGCCAGCGCCTCGCGGATTTCTTCCGACCTCTTCTTCCCGAACACCCGATCGAACCTTGACTGCGCATCGCGCCAATTGGCAAGCAAGTCTTGCTGTGTTTTCTTCCCGAACACTGTCAGCCGCGCGCGCTTGACGCGCCGGTCGTCCGCATCGGGCACCAGTTCCACATAGCCGTCGCGGATCAGCGGCTTCAGCGTGTGGCCGAGCGCCGAGAGGTCCATGACCATGGCCTCGGCAAGCTGCTTCAGCGCCGGTTCGCCGGTCGATGCGATCTGCGAGAGTAGCGCGAACTGGGTGCCCTTCAGGCCGCTGCCTTCCATGCAATCGTCATAGAGCTGGCCGAGCTGGCGCGCCGCGCGGCGTATCGCGGTGTTCGAGCAGTGCATCCAGATACTGTCGTCCGTTTT